>NZ_JBUIOB010000020.1:0-34756 GCF_056113345.1 Candidatus Arsenophonus phytopathogenicus | reverse complement strand
ATACACCTATACCCTCACCGGATTTCGGCGCGCCTATCAGGGTCGCCCTGATGTTCGTTTTACCTGTTGTCACTGTGGCAAACTCTTATCACCAACGTTGATCACGAGAAGGGCAAAACAACCTCGTATGTCTATATCGCATCTGAGACGAAAACTGCTGTTTTTACAAGTCGCCTCGTCTGGAAGAAATCCGCGTTGATGAATATCTTGCTAATACCGAAAAACAGACGGCTGTTACCGAAGAACAGGAAATAGATCAGTTTTGCGCTTTGCTGACGATATTTGGGATTCAGGAAGAATACGACGAAGGCGAAATTCGAGATGCAGATGAATTGCTCGCCATACCAGCGGAAGAGCCAGAGCTTTTTGAGCAATATACCGAACTGCGTGAATTGTTGTCTGTGAAAATGCAGGAAGTAGGCAAAAATATCTATTTAAGAGAAATTAAAAAATATATATTAATATTTTTTATTTTTAGAAAAATAATGAGTTGTTAACCCAATCAACAGAGTTATCCACTGAATCTGTCGTTATGTCTGTGGAAAACGTGGGAGAAGTGGAAAAAAGTGTGACAAATGTCGCACTTGAAGGGGTGGTTAATAATTGTACAGAAGAAAAGGAGTTAATGCACTCGGTCATCACAAACATTGACGACAACTCTATCTTCTCTGCTTTTCCGCCTGTTAACGGAAAAATCATGGGCGGTGAAGGTATCACGCTTGAGATGTTAAACGGCTGTGTTGATGCGTTAAAACCCACAGAAAGCCTTATTGTTCGTCGCCTCGAAAATAGCACTTATCATGCGGCAAACGGCTATTCGAGTACGCAAATCAGGTTGGTGCAACGTGGAGGATTGGGTGCGCTAGACTGGTACAAAAACGCCCCAAGCAGGGAGAGCAAGCAAGGGGCGCTCTTGATTGGTACTGCTCTTCACTCGGCTATTTTAGAGCCTGAGTGCTTTGAAATGCAATACCTTTGTGCGCCAGAAGTGGATTTGAGAACCAAAGACGGGCTTATGCCAGACGGACGAGAAGCCGCTCTTGTTGTTCGCAGTACCAAAGCCAACAATCAGTTTGTGAAAAAGCCGTCTATATGCCGATGGTGGACGGCGTTATCAAGCGCGCCCGTCAATCCGGTCAAGTAGCCAATATCATTGCAAAGGTTGTCTATTCGCAAGACGAGTTTGAGTATTTGATTGACGAGAACGGCGAACACTTAACCCACCGTCCGGCGTTTGTTGAGGGTGATGAAATGGTGAAAGTCTATGCCTTCGCAAAACTCAATAGCGGTGAATTGGTTGTTGAAGTGATGAGTCGCGCTGACGTGGAAAAAATACGCGATACGGTACAAAGCGCAAAATGCAACCCAAGCCCGCGGGTAAAGTGGTGCGACAGAATGGCATTCAAAACCGTCATACACCGCCTAGCTAGACGGCTTACTTGCGCCTCTGAGCTATTTTCGATGTTTGAGGTATACGAGAGCTCATCTGAAAAAACCGTCAAAACAGCTCCTGATGCGCCAAAAAAACTATCATTGAGGGATGTATTTCGGGATCGCACAAAAAACTCAAGAAAAATGCAATAAGCAGTAGTAGAATTACCGCGGTCAGATCAAATTTAGATCAACTAAAAATTGGAAGCTGCATTAATCGGTCTCGACGATGCTACCGACGAAAAAAGCCTTGCTGAAATTGTTGAGCATTGTACAGTATTGTCCGCCGAGCTGTCTGAGGACGAAAAAACACAACTCCGTGAAAAAATTAAAGCGACCAAAAATCGGTTAATTCCAGACAAAAAAGATAGTGAAGTATGGATGGCAAAGCTAGCAAACGGCACAGGCGACGCTTGGCGATTTCCAGCCGGTGAAATAGGAGGCTGAGAAAAAAGCGAAAGAGATGGGCGCGGTGCTCGAATAACGGAAGAAATCCCGGTTTAGTCCGAGTTATTGAAATATGCCCTTGAGCAAGTAGGGGCGCGTTTTAAACTAAAACTGGATTATTTAATGAATTATATAGCGTATTTACTATACTTTGTTTGTTTGTAATAATAAAAACAAATGTGAGGCCAAAAGGAGCTATTATGCCACTCTCTATTCAAGGTAATTCTTTATTCTCATTCAATAGAACGCTTAACCATGAAGACGTCCAACGCGCTATTAATGCTTCATCAAAAGATGAAGCCACACATGTTGGCATATGGGAAAAAATTAAAGATTGGTTTTGTGGAACTAATACAAGTGAAGCGCTGGAAAAAATTTATGTGTTAACACATGACAATGATGAACCTGATACTGAATCCATTTTAAAAAAAGTGACTGCATTTTACCAACTTAAGGAAATGGCGTATCCCGTTTATCAGGATAGATTTCAGGCATCTATTACTCCAAACGAAGATGGCATTTATACTTTTTCCTTTTCCATTAAAGATGTTATGGACAAAATTGAATTGCGCTATGGTAATACTGGAAGGGATATTTATTCTATAGAAAAAACAGACGCAATTGATAAAAACCATTTTTCATTAAATAAATATTACGAGCGAATTCAATTTTCTATTGAAAATATTATAAATAACAAAGAAAAAATAGAAGTAACTGACGATTGGATGAATGATTTTTTAAAATCAATTAACGAAATAAAAATAAATACACAAGAAAACCTTGCTAAAGAATTTAATAATGAGATAAAGGAATTCTATGATTTAAATATCTATGCCAATCCTTATGAATTGAATAACGAACCTATATATTCTGAACCACGTAATCAAAGAAATGAACCTATATATTCTGAACCACGTAATCAAAGAAATGAACCTATATATTCTGAACCATATAATCAAAGAAATGAGCCTATTTATGAAAATATTCAATTTAATTCATCAGAAACTTCATCTAATAAATATTACAAAGGGCCAATAAATGGTGATATTTACGCAAAAGTAGATAAAAAAAATATTGATAAATCAGAGTTACTCAAAGAAATAGATAATTTTATTTTAGAGAATAGTGAAAACTATCCATTAGCATATCGGTATGTTGGAAAGTACGCTTAAATCTTAAATGAATAAAAAATTCACCCCACCGCGGTTTTTAAACAGTTTTTAAGTGGAAAAGGGACGGCTAAAGATTTCTTTGACATCTGGCTTCCTGACGAGATTAAGCCGCTGTGTGACTTAGATAGCCTTAAAGTGGAATCTGGCTCATTTGTTGATAGTGAAATGAAAAATTACCAGAGTGATATCTTGTATTCTGTCAAAACAGAAAAGGGGCAAGATTATATCTATCTGCTCATTGATCATCAACAAGCTCATGGCATGGAGAATCATGCGCTACAGCATGGCTTCCATGCAAAAGCATTTAGAGGCTGGTCACACCACTCGTTTTTACCATCATGTTTTATTGTGGTGAGAAAAGCCCTCATCCGTACAGTACTGATTGGCTGGACTGCTTTAGTGGGCGGGATATGCAGGTTGTCTTACCGGCACGTATCCCAGATGGTGCGATTGTTTATATTAATTAGGCGAGGAGATGAAAGTTTTTGTGTTTCATATTTTTATTGCTCATTCTCTGATAAGATGTAATTCAATGGCAACCAATTGATGTTGGGGTTAATTAATTTTAATGCTATCTTTATACCTAACGGCTCGTTTCCATTGCCATGAATCAAAACAATACTTCCTGATTTAGGATGCTCCCCTTTCGCTAACCAAGCATTACTACCGACAGGGATTAAACCTAGCTTATTCAATTCTTTCACTGTCATTTCATTTGAAACTAACCCAGGAAATCGAAAAAATATTGAAGGAACCTGATTATGTTGCAATAAAAGTTTCTCAGTCATTAATACTTCGCTTTTCATGTCTATTCCCGGAAACAACAAAAAGTTTTCATTAAATGGTTTGCCTTTAAAGTATGGGTGACTAAACGAATGATTCACCCAAGTTATATCTAAAATTTTTTCATTTTTAATTAACCAGTTAAATTCTTTCTGATGATTAAGTATCCATAAACCACTTATGGCGATGGCGATAGGAAATTTTTTATTATGTTCATCAGCAATTGCTAACAAGCGCCTAAATAAATCTCTTTCAAAAAACCTCTTTGAGGGGCATAAGTCAACACTAAGAAACATACCATTAATACGATCAGAATGCGTCAACCCATAATTCTGCAAAAGATACGGAGGAGATGAGTAAGTTTTTAATGCTTTAAAATAGTTGGTGTTCTCTAATTCTTTAGTGGTGAAGTAACCCGATTGATTATCTTTTAAGGGGTTTCTGTGGCTTAACTTTACCGCTTTCTCCGTTTCAGTGACAAGCGTTACCGGATCAACTAGCAAATAATTCATATCGTTATTGGAAAAATAACTACGAATAGTTATTTTTAATTCCCCCTTTAAATTATACATAGGAATAAAAATATTTTTATAGTCATCAATGGCGATTTGAGCATGACTTTTTGATAAAAACATAAATATCATAATGAATGTGGTTAGAATGTTGCATTTAACGCTCATTGTTAGTTACCCCAAAAATCGCATTAACATCTCTACACAACGAAATAATAGAATTCCGCTTCATCGTGCCCCAGCAAGGAAACTCTCGATTTCAGTCGATGGAGGGATCGCGATTGCGCAAAGCGCAACATGTGATGTCATCTTATTCCTCCTTCTCGTAAATAACGCATTTCATTTATCAAAGGATATCCCATGCGAGCGATTTTTTCTGCTGCGCCTTTACTGGTGGTGCTGGCATTGTCTGGCTGTACCAGTATTGACCGCATTAATCAAAACATGAAAAACAGTGAGGCGACAGATGAAAAAATTAACCTCGCCATCACCAGTATTACGCGAATCACCCCGGCAGTGGGTGAATACCACGCCGATAATTGACCGGACGACGATAAAAAAAGCCACACCACCTTGTACCATTACCCTTAACCGGCAAGGTTCACTCAGCCTGCATGACGTCTCTGAACGTATTACCCGCGTGTGCCGTATTCCCGTTTCCGTCACGCCAGATGCATTAACGCTATTGGGCGGCGTCTCTGGCGGACAGACCCAGCAGATGAAAGGCGATTCCTGCCATCGGGATGGCATCATCCTCTGCGCCTGCTGTGATTAACACCGGCGCGAATCTGAACGGGCTTTACTGGAACGGCCCGCTGTCCGGGCTGCTTGACACCATTGCCAGTCGCCTTGGTGTGTCGTGGCGCTATGAATCGGGACAGATAGTTATCTACGCGCTGGAAACCCGGTCATTTACGGTGATTTTCATGGATTCACAGACCGATTACCAATCCAGAGTGGTGAGCGGCAATGCGCTGAGTGGTGATGCTACCACGCCACAATCCACCTCAACCACCATAAAATCATCCCTGTATGCCGATTTACAGGGGGCGGTAAAATCGATGCTGACACCGGGGATGGGGCGTATGTTCCTGTCTGCCGGTAATCTGACTGTCACTGATGTGCCACGGGTGCTGGATACGGTTGAGCGCTTTGTTGAGGAGCGCCACCACAGACATTAGATCGGCGGGTGGTGCTCAATATTGAAGTATTGAGTGTTGAAAAACGGCAAAAAGACCAGTTAGGACTGGACTGGAACGCCGTTTTTAACAATGGCCGTTTAGAGTTGTCGCTCAGTCAAGCCTTTGGCGGCGCTGTGCTCGCCGTGGTATGACTAACCGCGATTGATGCCGTTTATTAACGCCTGTCGAACGCTGGCAAAAAATCCCGTTGTCGCTGTAAAAAACCTACTGGTATCGGACGCTTGGCGGTATTACCCGTAATCATCACCTTCTGCACTACATCCATGCGGGAGAAGTTGACCCACTGGCCGCGTACTTCATTTGTCCGATTGATGAAGACAGTTATACGTTACTGCCAATATGAAATTGAAATAACGGCTAAAATAGGATATTTAATTATTTATAGAGAATAGCTCTTCATATTTATCTGGTCGCATTGCTATTTTTTTTACTAAGATCAAATCTTCACGAGTATTGACTCTATTTTTGATCTCAAAAAAATCAACTTTATTTTCTTTAATTAGATTAAGAATCTCACCTGCTTTTTTAGGTGTTAGCGTTAAGTTAGAACTATCTCTAACACGCGTAGAAAGATAACTGATTGCATCGAGCACTGTTTTTAGCGTGTTATCAACCTTTGCATTTCCATAATAGCTTAAATCTTTATCATCTTTTTCATAAAAGTATGATGGGTTTATTATTTGACTGACATTCATAAAAACCTCTTTTAATGTGCAAGATAACTAACTTTATAGACAATCAATAAATTGTTTGGTTCGCCAAATGATTTCACCCCTTAAATATTAAATAACGGCCTAATTTATCCATTTTCATGGGAGATAAATATCATGTTTCGCTCATTACCGTCAGCCATTTTTGCCGTCACCGCGAGATGGATATACCAGAAAACCTTTTCCGCCAAAGACCGCATCGCCTTCTACGACATGCTGGCCTTTTTGCTGGATAACAACAAATCGTTGCAGTAAGTCTTTATCGATATGCGTAACGTGGTCACCGATTTTGGCCGTAAACATCATCCCTATGCGGTGCTGTTGACCGATTGCCTGTCAGCGCTGGATGAGGGGCAAGGCGATTTTGAAAAGGTACTGCTCGAATGGATGCCGGTTCAGGAAGCCAACCTGATTGGCTCAGGTATCCTTTCCGGCAAGCTCTCCGATGCCTTGCGTCGTGCCAGCCAAATTGTGGAGGGCAAGAAAACGATAGTCTCCGCGCTGTTCGTCGCATTGGGCTACCCCTGTTTTCTCCTGGGCATCGTGGTGCTGATGATGCATATGTTCTGTGAAAAGTTTATCCCCAAACTGGCAAGACTGGTGTCGCGTGAAAAATGGGATGGACCTTTAAGCCTGTTAACCGGCCTTTCTGAATTTATTGTTAACTTTGAGTGGTTACTGCTGTTTGGCCTAGTGGCACTCACCGCCCTGATTGTCTGGTCAATGGGGCATTGGGTCAATCGAAAAATTGCCGACAACCTGCCGCCGTGGTCAGTGTATCGTGCCGTGCAGGGCGTTTACTTTTTGCTGAATATCGCCGACTTACTGCGCGTCAATATCCCGTTCATGCAGGCGGTCAATATGCTTGGCGAAACCGCCATCCCTTGGCTGGAAAGGCGTATTAATGAAACGCGACATTATATGCGGCAAGGCGAACATCTGGGGATGGTCTTAAAAAGTACCGGCTACCACTTTTCCTCACGGGATTGCGTCAATCAAATGATGCTATTAACCGAAGGTGCGGGGGCAGAAAACAACCTTGAGCGTTATGCTGACCGTTGGTTGGCTATCACCATTAAACAGGTCAAGAAAAAAGCGCTTTGGTTAACCGCGTTGTGCTTTTTATTGGTATTCGCTTATATGCTGCTGTTATTAGGCAGTCGCGATTTAAATACCATGGTCAATCAAATGGGGTAAGCAATGAAAAACAATTCAATGGCATTTAATCAACACACCAAAGAGGAAAGTATGAAAAAAACGTCAACGCTTCACGGTGGTTTTTTAAGTCTGGAAATGATGGGGGTACTGGCAATTATTGCCGTCGCTATTGTACTTGCGGTTGGCCTTTTCTTTCCTGAAACCTAAAAACTAAAAATCTCCTAAAACACATTGTGAGCGACGATAAAATTTTAGCTGTTTGAATAACTATTTTATCGATAAAAACGCTCATAATAGATTAAAACGCGTTTTAAAGGGGTTTGTGATGGGGTTTCTATTTTGATTTTCAAAATTTATTAGATTTAACGATTTTTAATTTCTGATAGATGTTCTTTGTTGTTCAAAATCGGTTTCGGACGCTCTACAAAACACCTGTACGAAAATAGTTATATTGTGTTCTGTACAGGTGCTTTAATTCGTACATGTTTTTCAGTCAGTTATTTGACTGCTTCTTTCAGCGTTTTACCCGCTTTAAAACTTGGTACGCTTGCAGCAGCAATTTTAAGGGGTTCGCCTGTTTTTGGATTGCGTCCATCTCTGGCTGCTCTTTGTTTAACTTGAAAGCAACCAAAGCCAACTAGCTGTATATCATTGCCAGCCTTTAACGCTTCTGTCGCGGTTTCAATGAATGCGTTAAGTGCCTTCTCTGAATCTGTTTTGTTCATGTTGTGCCTGAATTAATCGATACGTTAATACTCATAAATGCTAGCTGTAGCAACTGAATAGCGCAATGTTTCAGGTTAATTAACTCAAAAAATCTTTTAAATTAAGACCCCTCCGTTCGCCGCAAGTCTGTGACCGAGAGAAGCGAGTGAGCAGACGAGGAAGCGGAATATCACCCTAACATCTAAATAAATCAGTTCACTTAGTATTAATATATTTTGGAGTTTAGGGTTTTTGTTGGAAGGAAAGCTATCCACAGAGAGTGGGAAAAATTTTCGGTTAAATATAGTTATGTATAAGCTAAAAGAGTTAAAGAAAAAAAGATAAAATAATCTTTTGATTTTAAAATAAAAAAAATATTTACGTCCGTAAATCCCAAAATGCAAGCGGTTGAAATATTTGGGTATTTCAACCGGCATCTTGATTATACCTATGCAGTTACCGCTTATACTTCACAAGGTGCATCCGTGCCTTATGTGATTGTGTATGATGGTGCAAGCGACAATAAGGCGAAACTGGCCGCACTTGATAATACCTATGTCGAATTCTCACGTAGTAAAGCCCATGTACAGGTTTATCTGGACGATGCTGAGAAATGGATAAAATACATTGAAAACCATAGCGGTGATCGCTTTTCAGCCCATGATTTTATCAAATGTCAGGATGACCAACGCGCAGTGAGTGAAAAAACGTGTGGGAACAAAGCAAAGTTATCACCCAAACCGCATTAGCGAAAAAAGTAGACCCAGTCATCGCAGAGGAAGGAAGATTAAACACCCTCAATAAACCCCCCTGAAATCTTATTACCCGCAGTCAATGAAAGCGGCATTCACCGCGGCAACTACCATTTGCCAGTGGGGATTTATGCGGGCAATATTGATTTTGAAAGATCCAGTTATCAGGGCACTAAAGAGCGTAGGTACATAATTCTCCAGAAAGGCGATGAGACTGTCGAACCCAAATCCTATCAGGCTGACCAGTTACCAATCTTAATACAACAAATAGAAACTGATAATACCATCGTAGTAGAAATTATGCAGTAAACAGCAAAACTTAACGAATTTGTGTTCACACCAGAAGAAAGTCTTTCCGTTAATATAGACAAAACGTTAACCTTTGACATCAATGATACATTACTTAAAGATGAAGAGAGTACGCTTCCTGAGAATACTGATGGCGAAAAATTGATGAATGCCAACGATGAGGTCAATATTTTGCATCATGCAGATAAACAAAAAATTAAAGAAAAAGAGTACGGTGATTAATCTAACCACATAGACTTATAAATTTATTTTATAATAAACACCTTAAATAGACGCCAAGTTTGTTATTCCTGTCTTGACCTGATGTTTTTCCTAATGGAATAACGTAGAATGGGGGTTATAAAAATAAATAAAAGTAGACATCGATTAGGGGGACATAAAAGATGCTTTCAGTTACTAATTCATCTTCACAGATAGTATATGAACCAGGTGGTAATTTATCTAATAAATCAACCAATTCAACAGAAATAATCAACACATCTCAAGAGAAAATGATCAATGAATCTACTAAAAAATCTGAAGAACTGTTATGGAATAGTTTCAGAGAAATGCGAGATTACATCATAGAAGGAACTTATTTCTCCCTTTTTTCAGAAAAAGAATATCCTGATCTTCATAAGGACTTAAGAGCTTGTCAAAACAGGCTTAAAGATATCGACTTGCCCTTGTTAAAATCCTTACTTACCGGGGTAACAGGCAAGTTAATTAAACATTTTGGAGTCTTGCATAAAACAGTAACCCCTACCGAAAATCAGATTAGAAAAGAATTCAATAATATCGATGAAACATTAGATATTTTACATAACTGTCTGATGGAAATAGAAAAACTAAAAGAAAAAACAGCGCCAGAATCAACCACAAAAAAATATCTGATATTTTCCTTAATAGGCATTTCACTGAGCTTAACAGGCTTGTTAGTAGGAGCACTGGTTTTCTCCTTACCCTTTATTGCTCCTTGTCTAATCAGTGGTTCTCTCTTACATATGATTGGGTCTGGAATATCAACCGCTGCTGGCTTTTCGGGTATTGCACTTAACCTATATCAGGCTCACAAACAATATAAAATAAGTTCTCACCGCGATAAATGGGGTGAATTCAACACTATACTTTCTAAAACATATACTCATTTAAATGAATTAAGGAATAATAAAATGTTCAAATCGGTTTATGAGTTGGGATTAAATCAATCACAGGGATTTCAAAAAGTTAAGGAACAAAGTAATTCAATAGAAAAACAGAACGCTGAAATGAAAAACGAGATTAGTGGATTGAAAGAGGATGTTAATACATTAATGACCGATCTGACCGAGTTGAAAGAAAAAATGGACACATTAATTAATCAGTTTAAGAAATCAGCGACATCTTCAGATGAACAACAAAATGACTCAAATATAGTAAAATCATTTCCCTTATATCGACGGCATTCTTTCTAAATATGGGTAAAAAAAATTATAGTTAAAAAAGCACTATGATTCATCGAGCGCGATTTTTAATCGTGCCAATAACCATGTTTTTCGTTTAATTTAGTTCTTCCTGTTTGTTTATAGCGAGACTAAGCGCTTTCTTTTGTCCAATGATAACCACCATTTTTCACCTCTGGTGACCCCGGCATAAATTAAATTTTGTTCAAGCATAAGATAATTCTGCATGGCTATCGTCATCACAACACAAGGATATTCATAACCCTGACTCTTATGAATGGTTGTTGCATAAGCTAAGGATATCTCATTAAGCTCATTAAAATCATATCGGATTGTTATGCCATCAAAATTGACGATCACTTCAGGTTCAGTCGTATCAATTAAAGTAATAATTCCGATATCACCATTAAAAACATCTTTATCATAATTATTCACTAATTGAATGACTTTATCACCCAAAGAAAACGTCCGGCCATAACGGGTCACTTTCGAGGAAGTGTCATTATTATTAAGCTGAGATTGTAACATGTCATTAATGCTATGTGCGCCAATTCCGCCCCTATTCATTGCAGTTAACACTTGGATATCCCTAACCGGATCAAGTATAAAGCGTATCGGTATTCGATGTAAGATGATATTTAGAAGTTTATTTTTTATATCTTCAATACCCTCCGAATGCATAAACAAAAAATCTAAAGAGACGGGCACAATGTTCGAAAAGTCTAAAAAATTCCCTGAGCAAATAGGGACATGTTTTTAACTAAATCTGGATTATTTGATGAATATACAGCGTATTTATATAGCCTGTTTGTTTATCATAATTCAATCTGACGCTAGCGAACATTGGAAATATCGGATGACTAAAAAATTTACTCCAACGCCACACGATAGTATATCCAAACAATTTTTAAGTGAAAAAGAGACGGCAAAAGACTTCTTTGATATCTGGTTACCGGACAAGCTCATGGCATAGCGACTTATGCGCTACAACATGGCTGCTATACAGAAGCATTTAGAGGCCCTACACAAAGAGAGATCCAACTCGGTTTTCCTCCTGTTTTACTGTGGTGACAAAAGCCATCACCCGTACTGGCTAGATTGTTTTAGTGGGCGGGATCCGCCAAATTCTTTTGCTAGGGGTTCTACGCCGGAACCCCAGATTTTGCCGTGGAAAATTCCGCATCTCTTATTCGCATAATCGTTTGTCTAGTCGTATTAAAGATTTTGGCAAGAGAACTGATACTTTGACCGCTTTTTAAATGAGATATCACTTCTTCTCTTTGTTTGTCGTCCAGTGACCGAGGTCTACCAAGCTTTTTACCCTGCGATTTTGCTCTCGTTATTCCTGCCTGAGTTCGCTCAATTAACAAATCCCGTTCAAACTCTGCCACAGCAGAAATCACCTGCATTGTCATTTTTCCGGCTGGACTGGTGAGATCTACGCCGCCTAACGCGAGACAGTGAACTTTAACGCCTACCGAGGCTAAGTTTTCAACTGTTTTGCGAATATCGATTGCATTCCTCCCTAATCGGTCTAATTTTGTGATAACAAGAATGTCATCAGGCTCCAATCTATCGGTTAATCTGACAAATCCACTTCTTTCACCAGCAGCAACCGAACCGCTAATACTTTCCTCAATTATTCGATGCGGTTTAATGCTAAATCCGGCTGCTTCAATTTCTCGGCGTTGATTTTCGGTGGTTTGTTCTAAAGTGGATACTCGGCAGTAGGCAAAAACACGTGACATTTTTATTTTTCCTGTACGAAATTCTTGTACTTATTATACAGGGTGTACAAAATTAATTTAACCTATTTTTGTACAGTTCTTTTTATAAGTGTCCGAAAACGAGGGAAAAAGGGCTTACCTATATAATAGCCAGAAGGAGTTTGCTAGCCTGTTTAGGCAGTTATTGATCATCATTCTGATTATCGCGCACTTATCCAATTAGGCGCGTTTCGTTATGACGAAGCTGGTCAGATAGTTGGAGAAGTCAACGAATCGGATGTTGAGGGTAATTTGCGACGTTTAGCACGGCGAAAAAAATCAAATCATCAATCTACTGACAGTTATGCTGATTTGGCGTTGGGGAAATGACGCTCGCTGGTATGAAGCGTAACTCCACTCTTAGTATGGAAAAGATATAGAGTTGATGTTAACCGCGTTGATGTATCTTATGCGCCTGATATCGACTGGCCGAAAAAACCGGAATAGATACAATAGACCTATCAATGGGGATCCTATTAGCAGCATTGTAGGAAGTTGTTAATAAATTTAGTGTCAACGATCACCGAAAACTGATCCACTTTTTAGCTAAATACAATCAATTTTAATTGATCCACCCAATTCTCTTTATGGTTTTTATGCCGTAGGCATGGAAGGCGAAAAAAATACTTATAAAGTTATCATAAGTTTCATTTCGCCGATACGTGAGTGAAGCGAACCTCATTACTGGCATACCGCATAAAACCTCGCCAGCCAACTGCTAAGCCGATTTTTGGTTTAGGGATGTCAATGATGTGGCAGGTTCAATATGAGTGTACTTTGAGTCATCTTTCATGTTGGATTTAGGTCGGCTCCTCTGAACATTTTTTGAGGATGGAGCCGCTTAAATTGGCAAAGTGGATCAGTTTTTCATGATCGGTGACAATTAGTAGTTAGTTGCGTGTGAGATGGTGTTTTCTAATTATTAGAGCAACGGTAGCACCTGATCTGATAGGTACAAGGGAACTCTTTACGTAACGACCGCGCTCTTTGGTATCAGCTAATTCTTGGTTGCGAATATTTCTTCGACTAAAAACAGAGAAATCACCTTTTTTGCGAGGTTATTCTGTTCAAAATACAGGCTAACTTTTTGTTGAAAAAGTTCTAAAATTCTTAGACATCAAGATGATTTTTTCCCGTTCAGCAGTTACCTATAATTCCATCGATATGAAGTAATCGAGAATTTTTTTGCTCGCAGTTCCATCCCCGAATGGATTTCCAGCTTGGCTCATTTTTGCATAAAGATCCTCATCCAAAAGTAGCTTCTTACAACTTAAATAGATGTTGTTAGTGATGCGGGGATCAACCAACATAGCTGCTCCGTTATCAATAACTTCTGGTCTTTCTGTAGTATCTCTAGCTATCAATACAGGTTTTTTTAAGCTAGGAGCTTCTTCTTGCACCCCACCGCTATCACTCAGAATGAAATAAGCATTATTCATTAACCATATAAACCCCGGATATGCCAATGGTTCAATTAGTTTAATATTGACCATTCCAGATAGTTTATCGTTGACTACATCACGGATACGTGGGCTCATATGAACAGGAAAGACAATTTCGATATCATCGTGTTCTTGCGCCAACTGTTTAATATCATCACAGATAGTTCGCAAAATCTCCCCCTGATTATCTCTTCGATGTAGAGTCACTAAGATAATTTTTTTATGCAGATTTAACTGGGTTTTCAACTTGGCAATTTCTAGAAAGCTACTGCTTGACTCTTCTATTTTTTTGATTCCTATTAACAAAGCATCAATGACGGTATTCCCAGTGACAATAATATTTTTTTTATTCACATTTTCACGAAGAAGATTATTTTTAGCCTGATATGTAGGTGCCGCATGGAAAAAAGCTAGTTTACTAGTTAGATGTCGGTTTCCCTCTTCAGGGAAAGGTGATTCCATATTCCAAGTTCTCATCCCCGCCTCAATATGCCACACCTTTATTTTTTGATAGAAGGAAGCCAAAGACGCTGCAAATGTAGTAGTGGTATCACCATGAACAAAGACATGATCAGGCATGGACTCTGCCAGAATTTCATCGAGGCTCGTTAAAATGGAACATGTAATGGCACCAAGGCTCTGTTGCCTCTTCATGATATTCAAATCATAGTCAGGAACGATTTTAAAAAAGTGAAGCACTTGATCAAGCATTTCTCGATGCTGGCCCGTAACACAAATTTTAACGTCGATAGTTGGATTTTTCTTGAATTCAATGACAAGAGGAGCCATCTTAATGGCTTCAGGACGTGTGCCGAAAATAAATAAAACCTTCTTCACTTATGCTCTTCCTTCTTTGTTTTGTTATGCGGAGTAACTACCCAACTATGTTGTTTTCTCCATCTAAAAATAGCTAAAAATTGAACAATTATAAACGAGAGTCCAAAATACAATCCAGAAAACAAAACTTTAAAAGGATTAAGAAAAATACCTTTATCCATCCATGCTCCGTAAATAGGTAAAATTAACATACCATAAACCATAGATATTAACGTAACAATATTTAGATTAGTAATAAGGCTTATCCAGTCTATTGAGACAAACCACATTATCACACTATTGGTAAGTGTCGCATCCTTCACTGTAAGAATGTCCATTGTTGAATTAATATTATCAATCACCGGAGTGGACTTATCCTTTATAAAGCCCAATAGAAAAAGGTTCATAAAAATAATAAAAGCCTGTAAAGCTCGCCCCATAGAGAACAGATAAAGTAATTGATCGACGTATTTCCATTTACGCTCAGTAAATGTCAACTTTAACAAGCCAAAAAAGTTAGTAAAAGCCGCATACCAGTGCCCCTTTGACCAGCGATATCGTTGTTTGATACTTACTCTTAAATTGTCTGGCTTTTCATCATAAACTCGCACATTATGATTCCACAACACCCGCCCCCCCTTGCGCACAATTTCAATTTCAAGCTCAATATCTTCAGTAAGCGATTTAAAATTAAACCCTCCGTTATTTATCAGGAAATGACTACATACAACGAATCCTGTTCCGCCAATTGAATTAGGTAAACCTAGTCGATATTTTGATAACTGGAAAAATCGATTCATCATCCAGTAAGATGTGCAGTAACCAAAAGAAAGAAGAGACGTAGAGTTTTTACAATCCAAATAAGCCTGTATAGCTTCTGGCTTTCCCTTTGATACCCATTGAGAATTAATTTCGGTGAGGATATTGTTATCAATAAAATTGTCAGCATCCAATACCATGATCAAATCATACCTTTTTTTAACATTTTCAAAACCCAGCTTGCGAAGAGCGTACTGAATAGCTGCAGGCTTGCCCACGCCTTCACGTTCAAACTCGCCTTCAATAGTGTCTATATGTTTTACTTCATAGCTATCACAGATAATTCCTGTACAATCTGTGGAGTTATCATTAACCACTAAAATATCAAAAAATTTTTTATCATACTCAATTTTTTTTAGATTATTAAGTGTTGATCCGATAACGACTTCTTCATTATGAGCAGCAACGAGAATAAGAAAGCGAGCTTCATGAGGGCAATCGGGATAGTCTTTTTTATTTTTAACAAAACCAGAAAAACTCAAAAAAATAGTATAGGAAGACAAGGCAAACAAATACCACGTCATAAAAAATATCACTATATGTAGAATAAATAATATAGTATTAACAAAATAATCACTCATTTTTTCTTAAAACCTTAATATAAAAAAAATCAAAAACCCTACGAGGTAATAACCTAAAAAACATTTTCAAGGTTATGATCATGAAAAAATACAATAGAGAAATATCCCTTCTTTTAAAAAATTGCCAATGCAGTTTTATCTCTTGTGTTAGCAAAAATAACCCACTTCTTTTTTGGTAAAGTCTTTTTTTATCACCAGCTCTGAAATTAACAGTAATACATTGAAGATTAAAAATTATCTTTTTTTTTCTAATAAATTTCATCACTAAGTCATAATCTTCGCCAAAACTTAAAGATGTGTTATACCCTCCTACCTCTAAAGCATCCTTTTTGAAATAACAGATAGTCGGATTATTAACAGGTGACCTAAGTTTGGCATAGCGGATAATGTCTACATAAGCACATGGAACTTTACGAATGATTTTTCTGTCATGAACCTCGTAACTAAATTCTCTCATCCAAGATCCCACCATTCTCACACGATCATTTAACTCATTGATAATATTTATAAATCTATCAAATTCATTGACATCATCAGGATCTGCCACAGCAATAATGGGATACGTGGCAGCATTTAGCGCAATGTTCCGCGCATATCCAATCGAGCTTAGATTTTCTATTCTCATCAGGTTAAGATTAAATTCATCGCTTACACTATCAATGATTTCATAATGTTGTTCTGTTAATCCGCCATTATCAATGATCAATATCTCTGATGGCTTCATAGACTGATTTAGCAGAGATAATAACGCTACTCTGAAATATTCAGCATCATCGTTCCTAGTTACTACCATAAAAGCAGTAAAATCATGAGACATAATACTCTATCCTCACAGTACCTAAAGGTTATCCGGTATGCAGAAAAGATATTCACATATAACGATTAGACATCTTCTTTCTGTAGTAAGTGTTCTAGATATGCTCAAGCTTAAACTCACCGCCATTTACATTGCGATCGTGAATATTTTCACAGGAAGGACAGCGCCACTTTCTTACTGATAGTGACAGTACTTCCATTTTATATTTGCATACATGTTTTACTACTAATGACTCGGGCTAAATCGGTACGGGCTTGGTTTTTACAACACCGCGCCCATCTCTTTCGCTTTTTTCTCAGCCTCCTATTTCACCGGCTGGAAATCGCCAAGCGTCGCCTGTGCCGTTTGCTAGCTTTGCCATCCATACTTCACTATCTTTTTTGTCTGGAATTAACCGATTTTTGGTCGCTTTAATTTTTTCACGGAGTTGTGTTTTTTCGTCCTCAGACAGCTCGGCGGACAATACTGTACAATGCTCAACAATTTCAGCAAGGCTTTTTTCGTCGGTAGCATCGTCGAGACCGATTAATGCAGCTTCCAATTTTTAGTTGATCTAAATTTGATCTGACCGCGGTAATTCTACTACTGCTTATTGCATTTTTCTTGAGTTTTTTGTGCGATCCCGAAATACATCCCTCAATGATAGTTTTTTTGGCGCATCAGGAGCTGTTTTGACGGTTTTTTCAGATGAGCTCTTCGTATACCTCAAACATCGAAAATAGCTCAGAGGCGCAAGGAAGAGTGTATTAGTCGACTGTGGTGGTTTTGATTCTGGCTTGACTCGAACAGCAGTAGCAGCAGCTGATTTAAGACTTTCTCCAGTCAATGATGATCCTTCTGACATTTTAGGGTTGCAAGAATTTAGTCAAGTATTGGAAGAAATATCACGGGAAATAGGCGTAAACAAAATAGCGCATGTTCTACTTAACAAAGTTCATCCACCACGGATAAATTTTAAAGACATCGATAACTATCTTAAGCAATTTGATAATTTGGTTCGTTTGGATCCGGTTATCCCTCTTGATAAATCTGTACCAGAAAAATTCGGCGCCGGACTTGGAGTTGTCGAACACATAAAATCCCGAAACGGTAGAGCAGGCAATGCGATGCGTTCTCTTTTTCTAGACCTTCGCTCAGTGATTAAAAATGTACATTAAAAATATTTAATAGGTATTTAAATGACATCAAAAAAAGACAGGCTTTCTCGGCTTTCTAATATTTCAAGAAACGCACCATTGCAAGAAATAGCGACAAAATCAGTTGAGACTCATAGCATTCCATTAGCATGTGAATCAAATAAAAAAACAAAAAGTCAGGCGTAAGCCTAAGAATCTTCAAATTCCAGAAGACCTATGGGCAGCATATGAATTGCTGAAAAATAGTAACACAACCAGTTTACTTATGACTCCTTATATACTAGAAGCATTCAGGGAAAAACTTGTTCGTGACGGAGCATTTGATAAAAATAACGACAAAAAAACGCACCAGTAAACTATCTGGTGCGTTTATAAGACCGTGTAGAAAAAGATTGTTGAGTATCTTAAGTATAGTTACTTTTCGAAGTAGGGTAGTGTAATTTTAGCTTCATCAAAATCCAGTAAGCTAATCCGGCAACCAGAATAGAATTCAAAGAAGGGATGCCAAAGTTGAAGAATATGCCTATAAGCGTTCCAACAATACAGGCAACAATCGCAGACCAGCCAATTAAGGGAGTAGATGCATCATCAGGGAGTAAACCTTTTTCTCTCGTTTCGTCTAATGTTTTTCGACTAGTTTTTAGAATGTAGTAATCAACCAGCATCACGCCAGCGATAGGTGGGAAAATAACGCCAAGCAGCAATAGAAATGAGGTTAAATACTCTAAAATACCCAGTGATGCCAACAATGTTCCGAATAACCCCAAAGAAATAGTTATTGCTGCATAATTAAATTTTATATTTGTTATAGATTCCAAAAAACCTAAGATATTAATGGATGAAGAATAAAGATTTATGTCATTAACTTTTATTGCTGATAAAACAATTGTAAGAAAACCAATAAAACCTGCGCTGTGTAACATTATTTTCACAACATCGTCTGTACCTAACGCATGGGAAACGAGTATGGCAATGCCATTAATAAAAAACTCACCAACAATAATTGAAATAAATATCATCCAAAAAACATGCTTACCATTTTTACAATATCGACTTATATCTGGTGTAATTAAAGCTCCGACAATAAATAATCCTGCAACCATAGTGGCAGCATCACCAACAGACAGTAATTCACCATTAAGTTTAGAAAAATTAAAACTATCGATTGGATTTAAAAAAATTTCCTTTATGCTAATGAAAGATATTACTATCAAAAATAAAGGTACTGCTACTTTGGCTGTAATGCTTAATCCTTTAAAACCCAAAGCAACAAGTAAAGAAAAAAGTAAACCTGTAACAATGATAAGCCAAAATAAATTGATATCAGGAGTAATTGTATTAATAAGACCTTGTGAAATAAGAGAAATATTAATTCCAAACCAACCTAAGAGACTTATAGAAATAGCAATTCCTATCAACATGGCTCCTATTCTTCCAAAACCACACACCCTTGATAAAATACTGGTAGACAAACCTTCCTTCATACCAGCATAACCTAAACCAAAGCTAACAAATATTAAAACTAAACTACCTAGCGTTGTAGCTATCATAGCCTCTATAAAGGTCATTCTATGGCCTAATGTTGCTCCCAGCATAAATTGAGCTAACGAAGTTGCAAACCCCATACGAACAAGAGTTACATTAAATAAACTTGTTTTTTCTTCTTTTGGTAATCTTTTAAATGCGTATTCATCTTTGGAAACATTCATAAATTTACCTTCATTTTTATCCATAGCAGGTTTATTATTAAGTTATATAATTAATTTAAAATTAGAAGGTAAATAGCATGAAAAATGCAAGCATAAAATCATATTTAGCATCACCTTCATCGCTAATATCATTTATAAAGAATAGACCAGACCATTGGTATTTAAAAGATAATGAATCAAGATATATATTTGTAAATAAAGCAGCCTTTCGATTCTTTAAATTTCCTAATAACTTTAATGAAGAGGGAAGATCTGATAAAGAAATTCCAACCAAAATATGCGAGGAACTATGGCCTGATTTTATCAATCACGATAAAAAAGTAATATCGGAAAATAGAATGATAACATCTATAGATATTCATTATTACGGCAAGGGGAATAGTAATACTCCAATCCCTCATTTATCAGAAAAAACCCCGCTTTATGATGATAACAATAATATAATTGGTATTGTTGGTTATGGTAGACGTATCGATGCACCAACATTGCTGTATTACATGAACCGTTTGAACAGAAAAACCATTCAATTTGACGCACCTAATGATATCTTCACCAAAAGAGAATTGGAAGTTATTTTTTGGGCACAACAACGGCTCACTGCTAAAGAAATAGCGAAAAGATTAGATATCACACCACGAACAGCGGAAGCACACTTAAAAAATATTTATATAAAGGCTGATGTACATAATGTCATTCAGCTAATTGAATTCTGCAAAAATACAGGACTTGATAGATATATTCCGGCTGATTTTATTCGTAAAGGGGTGCAACTAATAGATTAATTTTATTTATATTTATGCTTGAAGTTACATTTTTTTTCTTCTACGTAATATTACGGTATATGAATTTTTAAAAAACTAAGTAAGCTAAAATTCCTATGAGAAATCATAGGTCGGGAGTCGAAGCCCGTTAAACACATATCCAGTATAAATATATATTTTTTTATATTGGTACCATTACCTCACATCTATGGTGGGCGGGGTGGGGGAGCCGAAAGGCTCGCCGTTCATGTGTACGGTACTTCGAACCCTGTCCAGTCTGCCACCCAATCTGGTGTCTAGACTTCTCTTTTTGATGAGGGAAGGCTTATGTACAAATGCAATTTAAAATTTTCAAATAAAAATAACAGAATTCTAATAATGAAAAACCCCGGAAAACGGGGCTTTGATAGTTAGTTTTGGCTGTCAAATTGGCCAATATCAGGGAAATACAATAATAATTATTTTGCTTTTATGATTAATTTTTTACTTACCAACACCAGGGAAAAACCCAAAGGGAATATGTAGCGACAACGAAGCATATTCCCTTTTTTTTCAATAAGACAAAAGATTTTTGCTATTTCTATTTTTTTCTTTTTAGCACAAGAGGAAATACTCATGATTCAGCCCAGAAAATACAGAACAACGTTTCGCCATTTACAAGCAGGTATGTCCGTTTTTCACAATGACGAAACCTTAAAAATCGTGAAATTGAGAAAGCGCGAGATGACCGAAAAAGGGTTGATGTATCACTTTGATGTGATTGGCGGTAACGGGATTTTGATAGGAGAAAGCGGAACCAGAATATACACCTCAAAGAATTGCTAAATTAGCAAAAAAAGTTCAACTCATCCCACCAAAAAAATACGATTATTTTTTAGTCGTAACTCATTGATTTTGATCGTTTTATTTTTTACCTAAGTTATTGAATTTTATCAGTTTATTGACAAATTAAAATCATTTGCAATAATGGGCGAATTCATTTTTAGCTGTTTTTTGTACGGCTTTTGCTCTCTATCAAATTTGGTTTTCTTCCAGTGTGTCTGGAAGACAGAATACAGAAATTTGAGTGTTCTGTTTTGATGTTTTTTACTTCTGCGCCAAGCGCGGATAACCCATGCAAAAAATATCAACACAAGACATTCGAGGAGGAACCAAATTTGAAGAAGCAGCGTGAATTTGTAGAAATCATCGTTCTGCCGAAGAAAAATAATGCCAAATCTCGAGAATACAAACGATTTGGTGAGATTTTGAAGAGAAAAAGACGCTGAACGTGAATTTAACCAAAACCTCAAAAAAGCCTTTTAGCAACACGAAAATACACGTCAACAATTACGGGATTTTCAACGTCAGATAGTGGTTTACGCTAATCTGTTCATGAATCACCACAAAAAACAGAAAAAACAAAAAATCATCGAACAGAAAGCGCATATTGGCACTCTCTTTTTGAATTAAAGCCTTTCTTTGTCATTTTTTCAACCACATCAGGGAAACCCACTTCTTCTTGGTGGGCTTTTTTTATGCTTGTTGATCATAATGTAAATATCCTCGAACATGTTTATTATTCGAGGATATTGGATTTGAATTAAGAACTACAAGTGGATGTGTTTTTAGGTTCGTATAATTCAATGGGATTGATTCTCTATTTGACTATACAGCTTTTTGATATGTTCCGACGTTAAGGAATATTCTTTGTTGTTTTCTAGTATATAACTATCTATTTTTTTGAGTAACTCTGATTCTTCATATAATTTATTTATATTTGTATCAGTTTTGGTCTTATGTAGGTAATCAGCAAAATCATTGTATACTTTAGCCAGCATTTTTTCCGTGTGTTTTTTTGCATTATCAATTGATGCAGCAAAATGATAAACCCATTCATTTTTTGTTCCTATTACGCTTGTTATATCTATACCATCCGTTGAATCTAGTGAATAACGTTGTATCGAATAATAATCAAAGCATTTCATTTTCAGTGTAATCCATCTTTGCAATAAGCTCTGATCAATCGCCATTTCTTGTTTCGTTTTGTAGCTTAACAAATGCAGTCCAACTCTTCCCTGATTTGCTGAAGTAATACCTTCTAGTTTATTTCGATCATTATCATATTTTACTTTACTTAAAGCGGCATAAATTCCTTCATGGATAACCGTATCATTGTCTAATATTTCACTATTATTAGTTAATTCTCTTTTTTTAATATCACAGATATCGTTCGAAGTTCCGTATATTAGTAAACGTTCTCTCATAATATCTTTAATGGAAAAGGAAAAAGTATAAATGCCATCTTCATTTTGGGTAATGGATGCTTCAAATTTATCTTGATGAATAGGAGATGCCATTTCTTTTAGTTGATAAAAAGCTACGATCTTTTTTATCATTGAATTAGTATTAAGTTCATCATTGTTGTGTGTTAATTCGTAAAATTTTTCCAATGCTTCTCGTGTATTGCTTCCACAAAACCAATCTTTAATTTTCTCCCATATTCCAATATCTGTAGCTTCTTCTTTTGACGAACTTTCAATAGCGCGGTTAATATTTTCATTGCTAAGTGTTCTTTTAAAGAAACATAAGAAATTACTTTGAATAGACAGTGACATAATATTGTTCCTTTTATCTATTTTATTCGTAATTAAAATGTATTGGGTGATCTCCATACATGGGGTAATGCGTAACGGGTGGATATATGAAACTATAACAGATATTTTTAAATATGCCCGTCAGGACATAGAAGGCGGCAGATTGCAATCGCAAAGATAATAGAATAGAAAACCGCCGAAGCCAGGGGACTTATCGGGTAGCAGGAAACCACACGCCTGCGCATCCTGCTAAGCCATGTTTTTACGATAAATAAAACGACTCAGTGGTTTGAGGGTTAAAGACAAGCGAATCGTTGGGCAAGAGTCTATCAAAAGCCAAAACGGTCATCACCATCACCGGACACGATAAAGCCACCATTGACAAGAAAATGGCCTTTAACGATGTAAAAATGGGGGACGATTAGCGCAGAAAAAACCGATTTTTATAAGGTAATAAATAACCAGACCGCAAAACAAAACCCGCAAGCGAAGCGGTAATAGCGGGCAACAGCATACCGCCAGAAACAGTAACGCGGATGAAAAATAGCGATATTCCGAATAATTCAGTGTTTGACCTTAAAGGGAAAACACAGAGAGAAATTCTTTCCGTTGATATAGACAAAGCGTTAACCTTTGACATCAATGATACATTACTTAAAGATGAAGAGAGCACACTTCCTGAGAATACTGATGGCGAAAAATTGATGAATGCCAACGATGAGGTCAATATTTTGCATCATGCAGATAAACAAAAAATTAAAGAAAAAGAGTACGGTGATTAAAATGATGGCGCCGAATAATAGAATCACATTGAGTAATCATAATAAATTCAATAAAATAATTCCTCTTCAACCAAGAGGAAGCGTAATATGCAATCTGAAGAAAAACAGCTTATCGAAGATCTATTTCAACGCTTAAAGCAAGCGGAGACACCCTCTAACTCTCTCGATTCAGAGGCGAATAGTTTGATTCAAACTTTGATTAAGCAACAACCCGAATCCCCTTATTTTATGGCGCAATCTATCATCATTCAGGAAGCGGCACTACAAAGACTTACTCTACAAATTAAACAATTACAAGATGAAATTATTCAGTTAAAGAGTGCAACTGAAAAACAGTCAACAAAAGGCAGTTTTCTTAGTGGTTTGATAGAAAAAATTCATCCTAGTCAACCTATTACAACAATAACAGAAAAACCGCAACAGCAAACACCTCAATATCAACAACAACCTAACATTTCAGGTGGGAATAGTGGTTTTTTATCTGGAGCATTAAAAACAGCTGCAGGAGTAGCCGGTGGTGTAATGGTGGGTAATATGTTAACCAACATGTTTGGTCATTCAAAACCCAATGAAATTATAAATACGATTCAAGCCACACCTGATTCAGCCAGCAATAATAATTCAACAATAGATAACAATTTTCAATCTACCAATGTTGACACATTTAATCAAAATACAAAACTGACTCATAACGATTATTCGAATGATGACTATTATGACGATATCAGTGATGATGATTTTATTTAAATGACAATATGTAATTATTTAATCCAAGACTATTTTTTCAAAAAAATTTATCAGCCCATTGAAAATAATAACGTGAGTTCTTATTTAAAAAATAAAGTTAACAAGCACAAAAAGGAGGACAATATGACTTATCGTTCTTTTTCTCTTATTCCTATGCTCAGTGATAACCTATTATCGGATAGATTTTCTCAAATGGATAAATTATTTAGCCGAATAACGGGTGAAAAACCGTTGTCAGATATTCCGACTTACAATTTATACCAAAAAGATAAAGAAAATCTGGAACTCACAGTAGCGGTTCCTGGTTATAAACAACAGGAGTTAGATATATCAGTATTGAATAATAAGCTGACTATCAGCGGCAAAAGTGAAACAGAGAAAGAAGAAAGTAACGATGATAGCAAAACAGAGAAATGGCTACATAAAGGTATTGATAAAAAAGGCTTTTCGATGAGTTTTGACCTTGACCATCGCATAAGGATCCAAAATGCTAATTTAGCAGATGGATTGCTAACATTAATTTTTAATTATGAAATACCGGAAGAACAAAAACCCCAAAAAATTGCTATTGGTCAAAAATCTCAACCAGAAGTTATTGAACATAAAAATTAATTTAATAATGCCCCTAATTTTGGGGCATTATTTCTTTTATCATAAATTAACTATTTATTTTTGATTAAAGAAATAATTAAGTTTATATTTCATCTCTGACAAATATTTTTGATAGTTTTCCTCTGTACCTTGATGTTTAGCTTTATCGATATCACCACGGCCACCGAGAAAAATAGTATTTGTAAAGTATTCTGTTTTTAAAACAGATTAAGCAATTAACGCTAATTTATCATCGACAGAAATAGAAGGTGTTTCATTAGAATATTTATCCATATTTTTCCATAATACGACTTCCTAATTTAAGCATTTCTAATGCAATTGCTGTTCGATTACAGGATGATTTTCCTTCACTATCATTAATCCTTTTTTCAGAAATAACATCGACAACCGATTTAGGAATACGTACAGTAACTTTATAATCTTCAGGAATCATGATTAGTGTGCCTATTTAAAAATTTACAAATATTGAAAAATAATATAATGCAAAACCATGTCTACCAAATTTACTGAGTGAGAAAAACTTCCCTACTGCACCACTGCATTAGCTTTGATTATTGCCCTGCAATTTTTCGTACATGCACAGCACAACGGTACACGGATCGCCTGAGTCAACGTTTTCATCAGCAAGAAGAGGGGAACTGGCAGAAAGCAATAACCATTCTATGGTGAAGATTATTTTATTCATAATGGCTTTCCTGTTGGATTATTTTTCATTATTCTCATTTGCTCATTGAGAATATTCATAAGGTTGAATCGCCATGAAATTATGGAGAAACATCTATTTATTGATATCTTCGCTGCTATGTCTGTCTTGTAGTGTATCTCCGCCAAAAGGGGTAAGAGCAGTAAAAAACTTCTCCATAGACCGATATCTAGGGACTTGGTACGAAGTTGCCAGATTGGATAATCGCTTTGAACGTGGACTCGATCACATTACCGCCACTTACGCACTGAATCCCGATGGTAGCCTCAAAGTGATTAACCAAGGGTTTTCAGCTACTCAACAGCAATGGCGAAGAAGCATCGGTAAAGCACAATTTCTTGATTCACCTCATCGTGCAGCGCTTAAAGTTTCATTTTTTTGGCCGTTTTATGGTGGCTATCATGTGATAGCTCTGGATCCAGAATATCGTTATGCACTGGTGGCAGGACCAAGTCGAAATTATCTATGGCTGCTTTCACGCACGCCCAAGCTCGATAACGAGGAAACGGAATCTTTGCTAAAAATCGCCAGAGAGCTAGATTATCCAGCAGATAATTTGATATGGGTTAAGCAGGAATAAAAATAATTTGGTTTTATATCAATAAATTAATGACATCAGGTAATAACGTAGGCCGACTCTTCGTGTTGATGCCCTACAAACTTAAGGCCTGCAACATACCAACCCGTTAGGGCTGCATACCCAGCCGGGTTGTGCGGTTACCATCCAACTGTAAAAATTCGCCGGTAGACAGGCGTCCATCGTCTCTTACAGAACCGCCTTTTAGTTGACCGCCTGCATGAACGGGATATTGACGCGCAGTAAGTCGGCGATATTCAGCAAAAAGTAAACGCCCTGCACGGCACGATACACTGACCACGGCGGCAGGTTGTCGGCAATTTTTCGATTGACCCAATGCCCCATTGACCAGACAATCAGGGCGGTGAGTGCCACTAGGCCAAACAGCAGTAACCACTCAAAGTTAACAATAAATTCAGAAAGGCCGGTTAACAGGCTTAAAGGTCCATCCCATTTTTCACGCGACACCAGTCTTGCCAGTTTGGGGATAAACTTTTCACAGAACATATGCATCATCAGCACCACGATGCCCAGGAGAAAACAGGGGTAGCCCAATGCGACGAACAGCGCGGAGACTATCGTTTTCTTGCCCTCCACAATTTGGCTGGCACGACGCAAGGCATCGGAGAGCTTGCCGGAAAGGATACCTGAGCCAATCAGGTTGGCTTCCTGAACCGGCATCCATTCGAGCAGTACCTTTTCAAAATCGCCTTGCCCCTCATCCAGCGCTGACAGGCAATCGGTCAACAGCACCGCATAGGGATGATGTTTACGGCCAAAATCGGTGACCACGTTACGCATATCGATAAAGACTTACTGCAACGATTTGTTGTTATCCAGCAAAAAGGCCAGCATGTCGTAGAAGGCGATGCGGTCTTTGGCGGAAAAGGTTTTCTGGTATATCCAGAGAATTGCCGTTTTGAGGTGAGGTTGGATGCTTGCAAAAGGTAAAGAAGAAAACATATCGTCTCCATAAAAAGACTTGTTAATAAGTTTTTTAGTGTTAAAATAAAACCTATTTATAGGTTTTTATTGAGGTTTTTATGCCAACGACTATTCTTAGTACAACAACAGCTAGCATTACTGAATTGAAAACAAACCCAATGGCAACAGTCAATTCAGGAGATGGGTATCCGGTTGCAATTTTGAATCGTAATCAACCTGCGTTTTACTGCATTCCTGCCGACTTATATGAACAAATGTTAGAGTTTATCGATGACCAGGAATTAGCAAACCTGGTCAAAGAGCGTGCAGAGCAGACATTGCATGATGTCAATCTGGACCGTTATTTATGATCTACAAAGTTAAGTTCAAAACTGATGCACTTAAAGAATGGAACAGTCTTGATCGTTACATTCAACAGCAATTCGCCAGGAAGCTGAAGAAATGCGCTGAGAATCCGCATATTCCAGCAGCCAGGCTGAGAGGAATGAAGAATTGCTATAAAATTAAACTCAGATCATCTGGCTTCAGGCTTGTTTACCAAGTCTTTAGGGATGAGCTAATCATTGCTGTTGTTGCTGTTGGAAAACGTGAACATAGTGAAGTTTATAAACTCGCCAGCAAACGACTGAGTTGACATCCTCCTTTTTTATGGGGATATCAATCCGGCAGTAACGTATAACTGTCTTCATCAATCGGACAAATAAAATGCGCGGCCAACGGGTCAACTTACGAACAGTAATCCTTTCTGTGTCAGCCCGCATTCGCGGACTGACATTATGCTTTGTGTGACTCAAATCAGCGCTGCTTCCTTCAATTCACTTTTCAGGTAGGCATAGTAAATCGGTGCAGCAATCACGCCCGGAATGCCAAACGCCCCTTCAAACACCAGCGTTGCCAGCAAGACTTCCTAAGGTACGGCTGGTTATGTAAACCAGCCGTAGCGATAGGGTGAAAAGCAGGAATGACTAACCCAGAATCTTATCTTTGAACATGAAAAACACGGCCCCTAGCAGGCAGAGCCCTGCCCAGATGAAATCAGTGCGGAACGGCTCCTTCAAAATGACCATTGAGAACGGAATAAATACCGTCAGGCTGATCACCTCCTGCAAGATCTTTAGCTGCCCCGCCGAGGCCACCTGATAGCCAATGCGATTGGCCGGCACCTGCAACAGGTATTCAAACAACGCAATTCCCCAACTGACCAGCGCAGCAATCAACCAGGTACGCCCACTGAAATAGCGCAAATGGCCATACCAGGCAAAGGTCATAAAGACATTGCTCAGAGTCAGCATGCCTACAGTAATAAACAACGGCGACATCGTACTTCTCCATCCATTCCGCTACGCAAAATACCCGTTTTTCTGCCACACACAATTGTGGTGGGAGGAAAGATTATAGATATATCACTACAACAGGTGGGCTGTCTACAGAATTACGCCGATGACTTGGATAACAGAAGGGAAAATATTTTGTAATTCATCGAGTCCCGATGATTGCTTAATTTCAATCAATAGCGTGTTGGGGTCGGGTATGCCTTCAATCTCCAAAAATTTCGCGGCCTCTAGTGAAGTGATTTCACCAGCTTTTTTTGCGCTCAAGTATCGATCTTAAGTATTCTTTTTGTTGCTGCTTTTCATCGTTAAAGAATCCTTCGTTGATCCCCATCTTTTTGTAAACCACAATATCATTGTGACTAGGCAACCACCTCTTCTATCGTTGTAGTTTCGCCGTCCGGTGTTTTTTTGATGATTTTACGTGCTCGCATTTTGGTGTTTTGCCTTGCTGTTTCCGCGATTTCTTTTTTCAAAATATCCGCTACATGATGAAAGGCATGATCAAACTCGCAATAATCCTTTCGCCAGTTTCTGATGGTTTTTTCGTCAACGTGCAGCCACTTTGCAATGAAATGATTTGATACTTTTCCTCTCACCAAATACAGGTTGATCACGTCGTCAATATACGCTTTTTTGTATTTTGCTTCCCCTGACATGATAATCTATTTTTAACTTTTTTATAACATTAGCGAAATTGGCCGTTTTGGGTGCGGACTTATTTTGCGGAAGTATGCGTTTTTAGCTATTCTGTAAATTACCTTGCTGAATACCGCATGAATATTGAGCTTGATCGCTTTCCGCCCGTTTTGGATTGTGATTAAAAAATAAATGAAAATGTTAAATTTCTATGTCCAAAACTGACCGGCAAAAACGGTATTCTGTTCTCCGCGACTAGCAGAGAGGAAACCCCAATTTGTATAAAGAGCAAAGGCTGTACATAAGCACAGCAAAAAAGATAGTTAAATTGTAATGTGAAATTTCAAGACGTAAAATAATTAATCAAATTCAATAATTTACGTGATTTAAAAAATTCACTTTTTTTTTAATTTCCAAATTTACAATCGAAAATCGCTATTTTGGAGTGGGGCGCCGGATATTGGATGTCTGGCGTTTTTTTTTGCTATTAAATAGGATATGTCAATATATTCTCTATAAAATCTCTTATTTATCTCAATAACCAGAAATGACCTCATATTTTCTCTTAAAGTTAACATTTAATATATTATATTGATATTTTTTTGTGAAAAAATTAATATTAAATCTTAATATAATATATAATTCTCATATTAAGTATTTAATTATCTCTTTTTTGTCTCAAAGGTCACTCATGAAAATATATATCGATGACGGCTCGACAAATATCAAATTAGCATGGAGTGAGGAAGGAATTCAGAAACACTTCATTAGCCCAAATAGCTTTAAACGTGACTGGTCAGTCTCTTTTGGTGACAGCAATAGCTCAAATTATACCATTAATGGCGAAATGTACTCTTTCGATGCGATAAGTCCTATTGCCGTTACAACAACCAATGTGGGTTATCAGTATAGCGATGTGAATGTGATTGCGGTGCACCATGCATTATTGCAGTCAAAATTACCCCCTCAAGATGCGGAAATCGTCGTCTCTTTGCCGATTGCGGAATATTTTGATACCAAAAATCAGCCGAATTCTGCGAACATACAGAGGAAAAAAGATAATTTTAAAAAATCGGTCGAAGTTAAAGGTGGAAAAACTTTTAACATCACAAGCGTTGAAGTAATGCCGGAATCAATCCCTGCGGGTTTTTTAATAGCAAAAGAGCTTTATGACCTCGACTCGCTTTTGATTGTAGATTTGGGGGGCACAACGCTGGATATAGCTCAAGTGATGGGAAAAATGAGTGGTGTATCGAAAATATACGGAAACTCTCATCTAGGTGTATCAATGATGACACAATCTGTCAAAGAAGCGCTTAGTTTGGCAAAAACCAACGGCAGTAACTATCTGGCGGATGATATCATCATTCACAGTCACGATATGAGTTACCTGAAACGCCGTATCAACGATGCAAGCCAAATAAATCAGGTTCTTGCTGCACTCAAAGAATCAAAACATCGACTGATTAATCGTGTATTGGACGCTGTTAATACATTCAGTGGGTATACCCATGTACTGGTGATAGGTGGAGGTGCAGAAATTATTGCTGATGCTATTAAATCCCACTGTGTGACAAGGGAAGACAGGTTTTTTAAAAGCCAAAACCCTCAGTTTGATTTAGTCAATGGCATGTTTTCTATAGGGTGAAATCGATATGGACACACGTAGAAAAATTCAATTTTATATCAATCCTGATAGACACGGTGCTGACAAGTACGCAGGTGAAGTAGTATTGGAGAATATACCACAAGGAGAGAGAGGTAAATTCATGCGCGCGGCATTTTTATCCGGTGTAGCGCTTTTCAAACAAGAGCCTAGATTAATTTATATGCTCAGCGAGCTTTTGACAGATAAGACCACACTAGAAGAAATTACGAAAGTGATGGAAGCCGTGTTAAAAAACAAAATTCCTGATTTCGATACTAAAGGTGTTGACTTTGAAATATTAGCTTCAAATGAAGATTTGAGTGCATTGGAAACCCGAAAAAACGCTAAAAACCTATTTGGAAAATAAAAGTGATTAAACCAGACACATTGCCAGCTTTCGAGTTGGCTTTTTTCTTTGTGAAATCCAAAAACTAAAAACGTACTAAACGACTTATGAGCGTCTATAAACTTTTTGGATGGTAAGTCCGTTTTTATCGATAAAATGGCTTATAGTTGATTACAGTGCGCTTTATAGGGCATTCTGACTCTTCTTTCTTCCTTTAGCACTTCAATGAAGACTTGCTCGAATTCGTCATTTTCGGGAAGGTCTTGATTGAGGATATATTTGTTGACGAAGAATTCTGGTTCTATACCAAGTCGCCTTGATGCTTCAAATCCGCGTTTGACCAAATCAAGGGGCAAAATGTGTTCGTGGGCTAATTCCTCACTCAGCCCAATGCCAGTCAAACTATTTGATTTCGTCTTCATGCAGAATATGGATTGACTTTGCGTCGTAGGTCATTAATTACTTAACCGCCTTCTCTGCATCTTTCTTGCTTAAACCTGACTTCTATGAAGCTTTGCTGATTAGTTCTGTTTTGTTCATGTTGTGCCTTTTCAAATCAAAAATTTTGTATTAATTCCAAGTCTTTTTCAGAGAAAGTAATATCTTTGGTTTTCTCAGATTTCACAACGGATATTTTTGTATTTTTGCCTTCTCTCATTGACAATTCTCGTTTTTTCTCTTTGTGCCAATTTTGCTTGCAATACTTTGAGCATTCTACGGCTCTACGCAAATCTGGCATTGTTAAACGTAATGTAGGATCGTATTTCTTTAAATCCTTCTCGTACTGATAAAGTATCTCAGCATTTTTTTTCATCCATTCGCCCTCATTATGAGATCCTGATGTAACATGTGGTCGTTTGGCTAGTCTTGGGCGTTTTGGTTTGGTAATTGTTGCTTTTTCTTCAACACATCCAAAACGCATACCTACAACAGATCTACCTTGTTTTATTGGTTCCCAATGTACTGATAAATTGGTGTTTTTGTTAATATCTTGTATTGAAGGATTTATTGTATATTTTCTTAGGTTGTTAAATCTTGAGCTTGCTTCTGGAAAAAGTTTTCTAAAATCTTTCAATGATATATCAACTTCGAAAAAACCTTCACGTTTGCAATTTGGATGATTTTTATGACTTAAAATATACATGTATATTCTAAATGACATTACTGTTTTTACACTGGTAATCGCGTTTAAAAAACACCAAGAAAAATTATGTTTAATGTTAAATAAGAATGGATCAAGGTCTGAGTTTAGGCGTAATTTTAAACCTGTTCCTTTACCGTTATTTTTTTGATATTTGTACCCAGATAGCCAATTCAACACGGTGAAAGATTCTTTTTTCCCATTAATTACATGGAAAATAATTTGACTCTTAGAAAGAGAAACGACAGAATTTTTCATACAACGCCAAATATTTTTTTTGTTGATGTCAAAGGTAGTTTGAAATTCATTAGCAGTAAAAGATACCCACCCTGGATTTTCCAGTCTCTGATTAACTTTTGACAAAAATAATGTTAAAGCGCGAAAACCGTCAATATCTAGATCATACCTAGCGGTAATTAAGTCATTACTATGTACTATTAACTTTTTATTTTCGTCCTGCCAAGGTGTCATATTTGACAAAGCAAACCTCCTATAATCAATCAGAGTGATACACTCTGTTTTTTTACTTTAAGATCTTTACTATTTTACTGTTAATTTTTAATTAACAAAAACATATAGTTAATCATTTATACGACTAGCAAAAAGCGGTAATACGACTAGCAAAAAGCGGTAATACGACTAGCAAAAAGCGGTGGATAACTTTTTTGCCAAATTTACTGCATTTAATGTTGATATTTATGTTGTAAATAATGTTGACATATGTTTTATTATCATATCAAGATATTTTTTAGGCAATAAAAATCTAAGGATTGGGAATCATGAAAAATACTATGCGACTAGCAAAAAGCGGTAAAATTTATGAAGAATATGTATGAGTATGTCAATGTAAGAGTACCTAGTGTGGTAAAAGATGACGTTGATTTCATGTATAAAGAAATTGAAAAGACAGGAATGAAAATTAGGAAAGCCGATCTTTATAGAGAAGCAATAAAATTCTTTAAAAATAAAGAACTGTATAAAGATTTAATTACTAAATAAAATATGCGTTACTTGAAGGGATTGCAGTCCCAGAAACCAATCCAAAACCTAACCAAACTAGGAGCCTGACTATGCGAAATAGTACGCATATTGAAAGCGTGCGGCATATCAATCGAGCAACTTTTTAGCTTTGCTCACACAGCAAAATATTCAAACATTTATACCGCTTTTTGGTCACCTTTCTATGTGATTTTCAAGTGACCTAGCTACCTGCAATTTCCGTTTATCTTCCGCTTCCTCGATGCAAAACAAGTTTGCATCTTGCTGCGAGCGGTGGTTTTTTTAATTTTAAAGATTTTTTTGATTGTTTTTTGTTGATTCAGTTTTCTCAAATTAGCTTGCAAGCACCGAACAGAGTCGACTAGGAAGAGGATATTAGTTACTAATGAGTTGTTTGTTAAATCTAGGTAATAAAGATCTAAGAAAACGAGATGATTTAACTTATTGAAATATAAATAATATATTTTTCATTTTTTGTTAGTGTTACTATCAGTTTTAGATAGAGTTAATTTCAAAAAAATACGTTAATTTGATAGAAAGGCTATCTTTTTTGATATACTGTCTATCTAATCTAAAATGCGACTTTAAATGAAAGTGATATTATCATTAAATCATCAGAAAGTGAAATAACTATACGATATAACAGTAATCCTTTTATTAACAATATGCTGTTATCAACAAAAGCAAAACAAATCAAGGTTTCTAGATTGGGTAAAGATGACAACATACTAGTTAATGGAACGCATGTTGTTACTTATCGTAAAGCAGATGATGAGAAATTCGTTAAATTATTCACTTCAAATATTGCTTTAACTTTTGATCTTAAATCTGCTGGGATAAAGACTTTTAATGTTCTTATGTGGTCTGTTCAAAGACCTGATATCGATACTGATCTTGTGTGTCTTGATAAATATGCTATTAATGATTTGCTTGAAGAAAACACATTAAAAATGAGTATGCCAACTTTTTGGCGCGGCCTTAAGGAATTAGAGGAAGTTAAAGTAATAGCCAAGGCAAGAAAACTTGGTTTTTAACGGAGATCGGATAGCATTTACAACAGCTATTGCAAAAATAAAGAAGTAATAAAATAGTCGCCCTGTATTGATGTTGACGCACCAACACAGAGCTAACCATAAACCTAACGTAGATAGGAGTAAGGCTAATGAAAAAGTCTACCTTCCGCGGGATTATCTGTGAAGCACCGAATTACACAATTAAACTATTTGTTCAAAAATGCCGCAACTTAACTTTCCGCCATCGT
>NZ_JBUIOB010000019.1:0-583995 GCF_056113345.1 Candidatus Arsenophonus phytopathogenicus | reverse complement strand
TATCATCTTGATATTTAGCCGTCATTTCGGCTGACTTATGACCCAATAATTTACGAACAAATTCACCGCCCATTTTTTCTGTATAGAGTCTGGCTGATAAACTCCTAATTTCATGAAAAGTGGGTGGTACTCCGATCCCATAACAATTTAGTTTGATTTCTTACCTTGGCAAATCCTTTTGATATTTTTTCTATTGAAACCTTTTTATCAGAATCATTGATAATATATTCTGAGTTGTTTTTGTTAATTTTTAATATAGTTGATAGTTTAATACCTATTATTTCAACTTTTAAAGAAATAGCTATTTTAGCCCCAGTTTTTTGTTGAGTAATCCATAACTTATCATCATGAATATCTTGCCATTTCATTTTTGAGATATCAGATACCCGCTGACCGGTAACTAAAGCAAATTTCATAGCATGCGTTAACCAATGATTATCGTCATTGATAAAGTTTAAAATAGCATTAAAATCTTTGAGGGATAATCTTGCTCTTTGAATTTTAATTTTTGGAGTTTTTGTTAGCTCAGCAGGGTTTAATTGCACTAAACCGCTTGCTAAGCCTCTTTAAAATAATCAATTAATGATGCTCTCAATAATTTTGCTGTTGCTGTTTTTCCTTCATGAATAAAAGGATGTAGAAAATCCGCAATATTTTTTGTTGTTATGTTTTGAATAGGCGTATCTAGAAATCCTTTTCTAATTACGCCTATTCTTTGCTTATAATCTTTTAATGTTTTTTCTCTTAATCCTCTTGTTTTCAATATTTCTTCATATCTATCTAAAAATTCATGAAAATAGACAGTTCCTTGTCCATCAATCCTTTCTGTCAAAGGCTTTACCTTGTCTGTATTGAGCAATAACTGATTCGCACTGATAGCCTCGTTAATTGCATAGGCTTTGTTTCTACCCAAACCGTATTCTTTCCGTGTACGCGGGTCTCTATAGGAATAATACCCGTTTCTTTTGTACAGGTTAGGGGCAAATCCCGATTTTTTATTTTTCTGGTTCTGGTCATGACCTATCCTTCGTAATAACAAACTCTGATGGCTAATTTCGTTAAGACTGTTGACTTTGACGGCGTATTCTTCGACAAGGTATTCTCTACCGTCCTTGATGGGTGGGGGCTGAATTAGTCCATTTCTTGCCCAAATTCTGACGGTATCCATTCGGCGTGGCCTGTCCCTTCGAGCGTTCCATTCCGCTAAAGTAATCATGTTTATTTATCCTCATTCAAAAACTCACACTATTCTCAGGCGCTTCATTGCCCCACAGAAAACCAATAACGAAGAGCGAAAAGTTTATCTTCGTGCTTTGTTAGGTCAGGGCATATGATTTGTGGGGAAGAGTATTAGGATTTATTTGCTGCGCCGTTTGATGCTTTGTTTTGGTATTGCCAGGGTGGGTCTGGGAGTATCAGGTCATACTTCACTTCATCTCCTAAACATACCAGCTTTTACTTTTATGCAAGTCGTCTATTTTTTCTAATACAGTGATTTTCTTGCCGCCATTTCCGGTTAATGTTTTACTTTCTCCATCGGTATCAAATTGATATATCAACCTCTTGTTTGTTAATTTTTTCTCCTTCAATCTAATTATTTTCATCATCTCACCATGATAAATAACCTGTATACCAGCTTTTACATGATGTAACGTTGTTTTGTATTCATGGATGTTATTCATACAGTTTTTCCGGTTATTGAATAATTTTTAGTGAAGACTTTTACTGTTAGCAAATAACGATTTCAGATTGATACCGTATATATGTAGCCATGATTCAGCAGGCCATGACTTAACCTGACCATAGCGAATATCCGGTACTTCGGTCGCTTCCACCTGGTTCTCACGACACCATCTACGAAGTGGAGCAAACTTATATTCTTTCCCTGTGGCATTCTTTACGGCTGTGATGGTGGCATGTTGAACACTTTCTCCTAGTCGTTCGGTAAGTTCTCTATTTTTACGCGTAGCCACACTAAGTTTGCCCATTGCAGAAGCTTCACGAGTGCGACTGATTTGTGATTTTGTCCGAAGTGCTTCATCTCTTTGGTCAGTAATAACCGATTTTTCCTTTTCAGAGATAACCAGGGCTTCTAATGCTTCGATGTAATTACCCGGTAATGACGGCTGTAAAATCCGTCTTTCGCATTCAATAAAATACTGTCTTGCCTGTTTCCCTTTTTTGTTACGTTCAACCATCGAAAGTTCTTTCGCCATATCGAAGGAAATATGGTAGTCTCTCATCGGACGTTGGCGAGATTTTGCACTCCCCGATTTTGGGGAGCTCAAATTTTCTACAATTATGTAGTCCTGATTTTCAACAAATCCATATTGGTTAATACGGTCTTTTATCCATGTGGTAAAATCTTTCCCGACTTCAAGGAACGCATGTAAATTACGAGCATTAACCGCCTGGATTAATTCGCCGTTGATGTTTTTTGTTTCGATGTTGATTAAATTTTGCATACAGAAGTTCCTCAATGTTAATTGATGAATGATAGTATTGATGTTATTAAGTGGAATTGGTCAGTTATTCAGAGAGTTTTTTAATTAGCTCATCTTTTATGGATAATCATATAACCTGCTCGATGGCCAATTTCGAATAGGGTACTCGAGTGATGCAACATATTCAGTTGTCATGAATAACTCTTGCGCTAGCTGCCTTGCCATTAAGGAGTAGGGTGAGCATAACCTTGTTCGTTGTTCCGATTACAGCGATAGAATTGCTCAGTTGAGCTTCAATGCGGTTGAATTCGGTAATGTAGGCTTCTTTGAAGGCAGCAGTTTTTGCCTGTGAAGCCTACCACTACTAGTTATTATTCACACTCGTTCGCTTGTTGCTGCTTCCATTTTAGTAGCAAGGATTTCCTGAAACCCGCTATTCTACAAGAGTCTTACCGTAAGAATCAAATTCTGTTCGAATGTTATCATCTGTAGGACGGTTACTTAGTAAAAGATTCAGTGTTATTGTATCTAAAAAACTGTGTTGTGAGGCTATATATTTTGAAGGGTTTTCATCCCAAAAATGAGAAGAATGAATATATTTATTCCCTAATTCCGCGGTAATGTTGTCAATTAAACTTTCCACAGTTTCTCCTTTAAACATTTTATCGACTTGTAATTTTGCATTTTCATTAAGTTTTTTTAAATTGTCTGGAATTCTCTCTATACTTGAATATTCAGTATCTTCTAAGGATGAAAAAGCAAGACCAATTTTGTTTGCATAATACCGCATTGTCTGAAATGCAATGACATTTATTCCTGTGCGAATATTATAACGTTTTATAAATATGGCATTACCATATAGAACAAAAGGACCACTCATTTTTTTTTGCCAACTTTTGATTTCAATAGCGCATAGAGAGAGAATTTTCCCCCAATGAGGATGTTTCATTAGTTCATCAAATTTTTCCTTTGTTTTTTTAAATGAATCAGTGTCTTCATTTTTTATACTTTCATGAACTTCACTATATAAAGGTTGAGACAGAAAAAAATGTTCATCCGTTTTGTCACGGTAGCTACCTCCTATATCAGCATGAACACCAGGAAATTTAAGTTCATGATTATAGTTTGGAGATGTTCCGTTAAGGGAAAAATTATAGCGTATTTCATGTCCAGCGGTGATATGGAATATGTAATTGGCTATGTCCTTGTTAAGGGTGATATCGATACTACCTGTTTTAGAATCATGTACATTAAAGCTACCTTGAGATAAAGCTAAAACGGCCGCAACACTATCAAAAATGCCAAGCATTTCAATAGATCCTGTAGGTTTTTGAGATATGCTTGTATAATGTTTGGAAATTTCTTTAAATAAATGAATAATATCTTTGTTTTTTTTCTTTATCATATTTGAAAAGTGGCGTGCTGTTGTAGCTCCTCGACTAAATCCAAAAATATAGAATTCAATATCATCAAATACTAACGAAGGATATTTTTTAAAATAGCTTTTTAATTCTTCCCTTATTTGTTTGATAGCATCATTAACTTTGTTAAGACATCCAGTTTTATGGAGAAAGAAAAATGGACTCCATGCTAAAGCTATGGTCACGTAATCGTCATCATGTCCTTTTCTTGTTCCAACACCTTCGACATAAACTTTTATTTGATGAGTATCTGCATTAACACTTCCCGTTTTGTAGCTTTGATAAAGATACCAAATATTAGTGTAATCGCTATCATTACTGCTTCTTTCAGTACTTGAATAGGTTCTCGGTAACTTGAACTCTTCATTTAATTGCTTTAAAAATGAATCATTAGTAATTTGATCATCAGTTTCATATTCGTTTAGTTTATTTGTACTTTTAGTAAAATATTTTTCGGATTCAGGAATGTCTTTTTTAGTATTGTATGCATTATTTCCTGTACCATCAAAAAATACACCTATTTTTAATTTTTTCATGAGATACCTTTATTTTTAAAGTAAAATTATTTTGGAAAATGAAATAGTAGCTCCCTATGCTAGCCATATTTTTCAGATAAAATAAATAGTGTGATGAATAATTTTTTTTAAATCTAAGCAGATCAATTAGATAATTAACTAAAAAATTGCGGTATTAATTATAAAGTGTTCCCTATAGCTCAATACCTAAAAATTCGGGTGATATCCTTTGCTGACCGGATTTGTCTGTCCATTTATTTTCCTTGTAGGAGGCAGTGACACGAACAAATGTGCCTTTTTGTGCATAATTATTGATATATTCGGCTATTTGCTTAAATGCCTTGCAATTTATCCATGTGGTGTCATCAATCCATTGGCCTCTGTCATCTTTCCTTGATTTACTGATAGCGAGAGAGAATACGGTGATGGGAATTTTATCCTGGGTATAGCGGACTTCTAATTTTCCGATGCGTCCGGTAAAGTGACACTGATTCTGGTTTGCCATGATGCCTCCACTTTTTGATTAATTCTGTTGATTTCTGATTTCAGCTTTTCGATAAATGCTTGAACGGCCTGTTCAATCTCGTTAACTAAATCATCATCCTTGATAATTCGGGTTTTATAGTAAGCAAGGTTGGGGGAAGTCTGTCATCATAGCTGACAAAATCGCACCAGTTTCTGCCTGTGCACATCATTTGGCCGTGCATTTGTAACAGGTATTCGTATTTAGGTTTTCCTGTAATAATGGTTTCAATGTGGGTAGTGGTGTTGGGGCATTTAATTTCGATAAGTCCATCATCATTAACCAGGCCGTCAGGACTTGCGCCAAATAGCGCAATAGTCGGGTGGGGAATAAAGCCAACTTCGGTGACCGTGACATCAAACTCATTGAGGCAATATCGTGCTCTGGCTTGAGGTTCAAGGGCAATGCCTCGTTCAATCGCCTGACTGGTTTTAATTTCTTCTCGTCGCCCGGTCAGGGTTTCACAGACTAACTGCATGAGGTAGTTTCGTTGTGTTGTCCCCTTGCCTTTGGATAACACCTTGTGTAAATTGCTGGCGGTGACTTTCCCCAGTCTTGCCTGAAACCACTCGTCCGTTTTCTGCTTCATGATGAGCCTCATTTTTCATTGCAATATTGCGATAAATCGCCATTTTGTTTTCTTCGCCAATAATTTCTTTCTCTTCTAGTGTTAACTGTTGCCAATGGGTTTTCATCGACTCAACACCCCCTTTTGCTGCGGTTTTTAATTCCTTGATTAATTGCTCGTAACGGGCTTTTTGTTGTGCCTGTTCTTGTTGTATCACGACTTTTTCCTGCTCAGGTAAATCTTCACCGGCATAGATATAAAACCCTAATCCAAACATTGAAATGGCTTTAGTGAGGCAACGCATCAGCGCTTTGTTGATATTAATGGCGTTAGGGTTAGAAATCGCCTGATTCCGGTAATCCATAACGGGTAACCACATTTTGCGGGGAAATTCGTTATCACCCTGTTTAATGGTGAGGGTTAATGACACCATGGCACTGCCATCATCGTTATAGTTGATGGGTTCAATGACATAGTAAGATTCTGGGTAGTGTGCCATTAATACGCCCCACGCCCATGCCCATGAGAGATAAGAAAGTCCGTTTTTCTTTTCTATTTTTTCGTTAACATTAATGGCAGAAAGCGTTTCCCAAACTTGCTGTTGAAAACTTTTTTCTTTTTCGGTATGTTGTATTTCGCTCATAGATATTTCCTCTTAGGCGCTTGTTTTTACGTGTAAATGCGTATATTAAATGAGCTATATATTTTTAAGTAATTGATATGTAAGTTTTTTATTTTTATTTACCATCTTCACCAGCAGTAGCCGAATATTCTACGGGTTTAAGAATGGGGATACTGCCGAACAGATGGCAAAAACTTATCATATTAGTCGTGAAGAACAAGACGCTTTTGCTCATCGTTCTCATATCCTAGCCGCCCAGGCTTGGGATAGCGGCGTATTACAGAAAGAAGTAATGACAGCTCATATACCGCCGTTCCTGGAGTCATTATCGGAAGACAATAATGTTTGAAAAAACTCAATACTTGCTTCTTATGCAAAGTTAAAACCGGCTTTTGATCGCCAACATGGTACTTTACCGCCGCGAACAGCACGCCAATGACTGATGGTGCAGCGGCAGTAATGTTGATGTTTGAATCAAATGCGAAAGCATTAGGGATAATTCCATTAGGTTATATTCGTAGCTGTTTTCTTGCTGGTGCTGATATTAGTATGATTTCCAATTGTAAAACAAAAGAAGAAGCAACAAGGCTTGCCATGACAGGCCAAAAATTATTTAACTTGCTTGAAAATTATCCATTACCTATTGTCGCTGCAATTGATGGGGTATGTTTAGGCGGCGGATTAGAGTTAGCGCTTGCCTGACATGTAAGAATTTGTACTCTGTCAGATAAAACGAGTCTTGGTTTACCAGAGGTACAATTAGGCTTAATACCAGGTTCTGGAGGAACATAACGTTTACCTCGTTTAATCGGTTTAGTTAATGGATTAGATTTGAGTCTGACTGGTCGTCAATTAAGGCCAAAGCAATCACTAAAATTGGGTTTATTCGACGATATTGTTCCGGCAGAAATTTTATTGCAAACGGTAATTAACTGGATTGATAAAAGGAGAAAAAACAAAACATGTTTGCCTCTCATGCTGAGTTTATCAGAATTACCCATTATCAGAAATATCTTATTCGCGATAATTAAAAATAAAACAAATTCAAAAAGTAAAGGTCATTACCCTGCGCTAGAAAAAGCGATTTCAGTGGTTGCTATTGGCTATGAAAAAGGAGTGCAAGCCGGACTTGAGGCAAAGGCAAAAGCCTTTGGAGAGCTGGCAATGACACCAGAATCTACCGCTTTACGAGGTCTTTTTTTGGCTCGACTTCGCTAAAAAGTGAAATGGGTAGTTTTGGAAAATCTGCTACAATTCATCAGGTAGGTGTGTTAGGTGGAGGCCTCATGGGAGGTGGGATTGCCTATGTGACAGCGGCTCGAGGTAAATTACCTGTTCGAGTGAAGGACATTAATAATGGAGGACTTAATCAGCCATTAAAATTTAGTTGGCAGCGCTTAACGGAGCAAGTTAAACGTAAACGCATATCTGTACAAGAGCGCGCTCAACAGATGATGTTAATTTCAGGCACATTAGACAATAAAGGGCTTGAAAAAACGCAAATTATCGTAGAAGCAGTTTTTGAAGATTTAGCATTAAAGCGTAAAATGGCACAGGAAGTGGAGGCAATGACATTAAATTAAGTTGTTTTTGCTTCTAATACATCTTCGTTACCTATCCATAAAATTGCAGAGTTTGCAAAATACCCAGAACGTATAATTGGACTTCATTACTTTAGTCCAGTCGATAAAATGCCATTGGTTGAAGTGATCCCTCATAGTAAAACGAGTGATCAGACAATTGCTACTGCTGTGACATTGGCAAAAAAACAGGGTAAAACTGCAATTATTGTTGGTGACAGTGCAGGTTTTTATGTTAATCGGATACTAGCACCTTATATTGCTGAAGCGACACGTTGTCTGTTAGCTGGTGAATCAATTGAGCATATAGATAATGCTTTAGTTAAATTTGGTTTTCCCATTGGTCCATTGAACTTGTTAGACGAAGTCGGAATTGATGTAGGCACTAAAATTATGCCGGTGCTTGTTGAACAATTTGGCGAACGATTGTTTGTCCCTGCATAACTTAATATTATATTGAAAGATGATAGAAAGGGGCGTAAAAATGGCCGAGGTTTTTATCTTTATAAGAAAAATAAGATTAGTTGGCCGTGGGGTAAAAAACAGCGTCAAGTCGACACAAGCATTTATGAGTTACTTAATATTCAACCCAAAACAATTTTATCTGAGCAGGAAATTGTTCAGCGCTGTATTATGCTGATGCTGAACGAAGCTACTCGTTGTCTTGACGAAGGTGTTATTCGGCATGTAAATGATGGTGAGATTGGTGCAGTGTTTGGAATTGGTTTTCCTTCTTTTACTGGTGGACCATTTAGATGTATGGATCAACAAGGTATATCAAATATTGTTGACATAATGCATCGACTAGCACAGAAATATGGTAACAATTTTGTTCCTTGCGAAAGGCTAATGCAAATGGCTAAATCAAATAAAAAATTCCATCAGTAGTTGATTATTATTAGTAGTATCTTAAACCTTACTAATATCATGTTCTTAGGCGTAATTTCTATTTAACTTGATATAAAATAAACTTTTTTTTCGTTTTTTATGAAAATAAAGCGGTTCTTTTTTTGTGATTTTAGTGCAGAATCTCGGGTTGCCTTGCCCTGCATATTTTCCGACAACAACATTAGCGAGTAATGAGAGGGCTCCTATGTAGGGGGTTAGGTGAAAATATTTTACTCAAATGGTGGATTATGCAAGTTTTTATTATGCGTCATGGTGACGCAACGATGAATACAATAAATGATGAAGCAAGAGAACTTACTCTTAAAGGAATTGAAGAATCTAAATTAATGGCCAATTGGCTAGCACAACAGAATCCAGTGTTCAACCGAGTGTTTACCAGTCCATATGTAAGAGCAGTACAAACTTATCAGGCAATGCAGCCATTATTGCCCTATTCAGGCGAACAAGAAGTCTTAGCAGAACTTATTCCTGATGGCGATCCGCAATCTATTGCTAATTATTTGCAATTACTTGCCGAAGGAGGTGTAAGAACAGCATTGATTATTTCTCATTTGCCATTAGTCGGTTATTTAGTATCAGCCTTATGCCCACAAGAAATCCCTCCTATGTTTGCAACTTCTACGATTGCTTATGTAGAGATAAATACGGAAATGCGGCACGGTGAATATAGATGGCAACGGGGACCTTCTCAAATATTGCATAGTGTTAATAAACTAGCGGCACATTTCTAGTTTTATTTTACGTGTTATCTGCGCTGAATTTCATCAGTTTCGACCAAGATAAGCAACGAGGCGCTACCACCCCAAGCTTTGGGGGCTTGATGAAAAGCAGTGATATTAGGGTGTTGAGCAAGCCAAAGGGGAATCTGTTGTTTTAAAATGTGTTTTCCGTGGCCATGCATAATACAGGCACAATGGATATTATCTCTATAGCAAGCAGCGATTAGAGCTCCAATTTCTTGTTTAGCTTGTCGTTGGGATAAGCCATGTAAATCGAGAAATAGTTCGGGAATATAATCATTCTGACGTAACTTTTTTAATTCATAGGGATTAATATCGGGTCGTAAATATCGAATCGGTCCATCCGCTTCTATCACCGGTTGATACTCATCTGAAAAGTAATAACTAGCATTGACTTGTTCTTGGAGCAAACGTTTTGTCACAAGTTGTGATTTTATTCGATGATGTCGTAGTGGTGGATGACTAACAATGTCATGTAATAAAGGTTTAGTCCCTGCATTCGCCTCTTTAAATAGTTTAATTTCCTCAGCACTCAATTTGAACTTATTTCTCATTGTGATTCTATCAATCAGTTAGTCAACAATTATTCTGTTAAGTTTATCTTAATTTTCCTGCTATTACCTTCCTTATAAGCAGCAAACTTTATAAGCTATTGTTAGTATTCTAATGTCAATTAATGAGATTGCTATAAAATTCCTTAACAATAAGCTGATTTGTTAAGTAGTTCGTGGCAGACTATCGGGATTAAATATATGAACTTTGTATTGGCTAGGAGGCGTTTTGGACAAGATTTTTGTTGATGAAGCGGTTGCGGAACTACATACCATCCAAGATATGTTGCGTTGGGTAATTAGTCGGTTTAATGCAGCAAATATTTATTACGGTCATGGAACAGATAATTGTTGGGATGAAGCTTTACAACTTGTTTTGCCATCACTTTTTTTGCCCTTAGATATCCCTCAACAATTATGGGCTTCTCGTCTGACTTTAAGTGAATGTCATCGTATCGTTGAGCGGGTGTTACGCCGTGTTAATGAACATATCCCTGTTGCTTATTTAACCAATAAAGCCTGGTTTTGCGGACATGAATTTTATGTTGATGAACGCGTTTTGATCCCACGTTCTCCTATAGGAGAACTGATTAATAAGCATTTTGCCGGCATCATTGATTATGAACCTGTAACTATTTTAGATATGTGCACGGGTAGTGGATGTATTGCTATTGCCTGTGCCTATCAATTTCCGCAAGCGCAAATTGATGCGGTTGATATTTCTGCTGATGCATTGGCGGTAGCTGAACAAAATATTGCCGTTCATGGGTTCTCTGAACTGATAGTACCTATTCGTTCAGACTTGTTTTTGAATATGCCTATGATTAAATATGATTTAATGGTTACTAATCCACCGTATGTGGATGCTGAAGATATGTCTGATTTACCAGCTGAATATCTGGTAGAGCCTAAATTAGCCCTTGCAGCGGGCTCTGATGGTTTAAAACTTGTCAGAAGAATTCTAGCTAATGCTCCACGTTTCCTAACGGACAATGGGGTGCTTATTTGTGAAGTTGGTAATAGTATGTTACACCTTATTGAGCAATATCCAGATATTCCTTTTACTTGGTTGAAGTTCGAACAGCGGGGCGATGGTGTATTCATGCTAACGCAGAAACAACTTATTGAACATCAAGAAAAATTTAAATTATTTATCGATTAACGGGTAATGACATTTTTTCATACAATAAAATAATTTATTTATTTATTAATTATTGTAATGAATGAGAAAAAGAGGAAACAAAGGGATGGCAGGAAATTCGATTGGACAGCTTTTTCGTGTTACCACTTTTGGTGAATCGCATTGTCTGGCGTTAGGCTGCATTGTTGATGGCGTTCCGCCTGGTATGGCATTATCAGAAAAAGATCTGCAAACCGACTTAGATCGTCGTCGGCCTGGCACTTCTCGTTATACAACTCAACGGCGTGAACTTGATCAGGTTAAAATTTTATCCGGCGTTTTTAATGGCATAACGACAGGAACACCCATTGGTTTGTTGATTGAAAATCAGGATCAACGGCCGCAGGATTATAGTGAGATCAAAGATATTTTTCGTCCTGGGCATGCAGATTATACCTATCAACAAAAATATGGTTTACGTGACTATCGTGGTGGTGGGCGATCTTCAGCGCGTGAAACGGCGATGAGTGTTGCTGCCGGCGCGATCGCAAAAAAATATTTGCAACAAAAACTAGGTATAACCGTTCGGGCTTACTTAAGTCAAATGGGAGATATTTGTTGTGAATTAAAGGATTGGGATTTGGTTGAACAGAATCCTTTCTTTTGTCCTGATGCAACAAAATTGGAGGCAATTGACGCTTTATTACGTTCATTGAAAAAAGAAGGTAATTCTATTGGTACTAAAGTAACCGTCATTGCTGAACATGTCCCGGCTGGATTAGGTGAACCTGTTTTTGATCGATTGGATGCGGATATTGCCCATGCAATGATGAGTATTAATGCAGTTAAAGGGGTTGAAATTGGTGCAGGTTTTAAGGTGGTTACATTAAAAGGGAGTGAAAATCGGGATGAAATAACCCGTGATGGATTTGTCAGTAATCATGCCGGTGGCATCTTAGGTGGCATAAGTAGTAGTCAACCGATTATAGCCCATTTAGCCTTAAAACCAACTTCGAGTATTAGCATACCGGGTAGAACGATTAATTGGCAAGGTGATGAGGTCGAAGTAGTTACAAAAGGACGTCATGATCCCTGTGTTGGTATCCGAGCGGTACCGATAGCAGAAGCGATGATGGCAATCGTGCTTATCGATCATTTTTTACGTCATCGGGCTCAATGTGGTGAATTAGCTTTTAATCGTATGATATAAATATTAATGAAAGAACATAAATTATAATCATCTAATTAACATTTTTAGTATTTGTTTTGAGAAAGAGTATCGCACACGTTTAATTAAAGGAGATGATGAACCTATCTATCTACCTGCAGATGATAAGATACCGTATCATCGGATTATTTTTGCTCGCGGCTTTTATGCTAGTGCTTTACACGAAATTTCCCACTGGTGTATTGCCGAAGAAACTAGACGTCAACAAATAGATTTTGGTTATTGGTATTATCCAGATGGGCGAAATGAGCAAACACAAAGCGCTTTTGAGAATGTTGAAGTCAAACCGCAAGCACTTGAATGGATGTTTTGTGTGGCGTCAGACTTTCCCTTTAATGTTAGTTGCGATAATTTGGCCGCTAATTTTGAGCCAGGCCGGCATGCTTTTCAGCGTAAAGTCTATCGGCAGGTGCTGAACTACCTTACAAATGGTATTCCAGCCAGAGCTGAGAGATTTATTCAAGCTCTACAGTTGTTTTATAATATGCCTCCCTTGGTGAAGAAAAATTTTATTTACCCCGAAGAGCCGTAAAAAATTTAGTTAGTATAAAGGCACAAAAGCATGCTTGCGGAATTGGAAACACGTATTTTAACGCAAATTGATAATAATGTTGATGATGCTAGTTAAGATGAACTTTTTGCTGGCGGTTATTTACGTGGACATTAGCCATTGCTGAATTAGAAACTGAAAATAAAAATAATATTGAAGCGCTTTCTGAGCGTGTCGAAGCGAGTGTTGACAAAGCAATTAAGGCGGGTGAATTAAGTCCCCCTGATCAACGATTGATATTAAATACTTGGAGGATGTTGTTAGAAAATGCCGCTCGATAAGCAAAAAAGCAAATAAATTTAAACAACGTATTGTTGCACTTTTTTAAAATGGGGTAACGATGTTGATAAGATTGGCAGTATCCGATGAAGCAGAAAAGTTAGTCAATATTGAACGTTCTGCAGCAGCCATATTCCGTCAAATTCCAGCGCTTGCTTGGGTTGCTGATGCACAAAGCAAATCTGTTAACCAACATTTAGAATTTATTGTTGATGATGATTGTTGGGTGGCAGTTGAGCAGTAGCTTCTTGGTTTCATTGAGGTTGAAGTAATGGAACAAGCTTTGCATATTTGGGAATTATCTGTTGATAGCCGATGGCAGAGAAAAGGAATTGGTAAGGCTTTACTGCAAAAAGTTATTATACAAGCAAAACAACTAAACTGTGATCATGTTACTTTAACCACTTTTTGTGATGTTTCTTGGAATGGTGTTTATTATCAGAAATTGGGCTTCACAATTATTTCGGTTGAAAAGTTAACTCTGTCACTACAAGCTATCTTAAAAAAAGAGGTGGCTTATGGATTTACTGCATCCTAACGTTGTGCAATTCAGTACATCCTTTAATGGAGATTAAATTTTTTTTTTTTTTTTTGCTAGAAAGCTAATTATCCAGTTTAACCGCCCGGCCTTGTAATAATTTTCTGATCCAAAAACGGTTAGGATTGAGATTTGCCAATATATCATCGTCAAAAGGCAATGGTTCAGCAAAAATTTGACTGCAAAGTAGCTCTGCGCAAATTGGCGCACTACATAATCCTCTTGCGCCTAATGCGCCAATAACAAATAGATTGGGGCTTGCAAAATATGCTGTTGCTCACTGAGCTGTTTATCTAGCTGTGCATATTGAAGAATAAGTTGATCAACATCGGTAGATGATCAGGTGTAACACAGCGGATGCTTTGGCGTGATGCATTTTGGCTGATATCAATTTCTTTTGTCCATCCAACATCAGGCAAACAGGTTAATAAACGAGCATGGTTTTCTTGTTGCTCCAATTTGGAATATTTTATCGTGAGTTGATGACGTTTATAGCTATCGCCTAAACAATGATATTGATGATGAGTGGGTGTTATATATCCGGCATAACAGAGTGTTGTTTGCAGTTGCTTGAGTATCGGTGTGGTCGGAATATGACTCATTTGCCCGCGAACAGCACTAACGGGTAATTTTTCCGTTTGAGAAAATAAAGGCAGTTGATGACCATTAGCGATAATGACGGTTTTATGGGTTATTTGTCGTTGCATATCTCCTTGTTTAAATAGCAACTTCCAGCCAGCGGCACTATTTTCAAGCTGAATAAGACGATGATTAAAATGACTTATTAAACCTTGTTGTTGCCCATATTGCCAACTATTGGATGTTAGCTCAGCTGGACATAACCAGCCAACAGCTGGATAGTAGATGCCATCATGGTTAACATCAACACCATAAATGGTTTGTAATGTTTGTCGAGTTTCATGGTGTGGAAAATCAGCTGGTCAATTTTTTGTTAATATTTGATTGATTTTTTGTCGGCTTTTTACGTCATAAGCTAACTGTACTAAACCGTTGATTTTTTTACTTGAAAACCGGCTTTTTCTAATCCAGGGCGAACGATACCGGCAGAAGTAAAGGTAGCAAAAGTACAACCATCACGTCCCCAATTTGCCATTGTAGTGAACAGTTGTTCACTACACATTTGAGTTTTTTATCTGGAGCAAAACCGTCTAAAAACCAACTATCTATTTTGTTGAAAAAATTAGATTTTAATTGAGGTAATTGTATATTTATATCGCCAAAATAGAGATCGAGAATAATTGCCCCATTTTCCATAACTATTCTATGACAACCTGGTAACGACTGAGGCCATTGTTGACAAATTTGTTTAGAAAAAATGGCGAGTTCAGGCCAACATTGATGAACTCTTAGCAAATCAGTAATGGACAAAGGATATTTTTCAAAACTGATATAGTGTAAAAGTTGTAACTGGTTGTTAGGCGCTTGTTGGCGAAACTGAGTAAATAACTGACAGACTGCCATAAAGTTTAGCCCAGTACCAAAACCAGTCTCTGCAATAACATATTGTTTTGCTGAGTGAGAAAAAAGCGATTTGGTAACTGATTACCGGCTAAGAACACATAACGCGATTCTTCTAAACCATTTTGATTAGAATAATAGACATCACCAAAATGTTCAGAGATAGGGATATATTGCTCGTTCCAGCTTAATTTAGCTTGTCTGATCTCATTTGTATTCATAAAATTATCTGCAATATTATTAAATAATCAGCCAATTTTAACGAATTTAACCTGAGTGCGCTAGCTATCGCAAAATATAAAAGTTAGCCAAGATAATATTTTCTACAAAATTTTACCTGATCGGGCTTGTTCAGCTTACAAGTGTAAGCTAAAGTAACAGACTAAGCTCTCAGTAAATGAATTTCGACTATGAGGTAATATAAGCAATGAAACGTGCAGTCATCACTGGTCTGGGCATTGTCTCCAGCATAGGTAACAACCAGCAAGAGGTACTGGCTTCCCTGAAAGCGGGTCGTTCTGGCATCAGGTTTTCAGAAGAATTTAAAGAAATGGGTTTACGCAGCCATGTCTGGGGTAATATTCAGCTGACGGAAGATGATATTAAACAAAAGATTGACCGCAAAATTCTTCGTTTTATGAGTGATTGTTCTATTTATGCCTACTTGGCGATGGAAGAGGCAATTCAAGACGCTAAACTGACAGAAGAGCAGATCTCAAATATTCGTACCGGTTTAGTTGCTGGTTCTGGTGGCGGTTCGCCCCGTAATCAAGTGGCTGGTTCTGATGGTATGCGTGCCAAAGGATTGCGTGGTGTTGGTCCTTATATGGTGACCAAAGCAATGGCTTCTGGTGTTTCAGCTTGTTTAGCCACACCGTTTAAAATTAAGGGCGTTAATTATTCTATTAGCTCTGCTTGCTCAACTTCAGCCCACTGTATTGGCCATGCAGTTGAATTGATCCAATTAGGTAAACAGGATGTTGTTTTTGCTGGTGGAGGTGAAGAACTAAGCTGGGAATTAACCTGTGAATTTGATGCAATGAGAGGATTATCTACCAAATATAATGCAACCCCAGAAAAAGCTTCTCGTACCTATGATCAGGATCGGGATGGTTTTGTGATCGCTGGTGGTGGCGGTATCGTTGTTGTGGAAGAGTTAGAGCATGCTTTGGCACGTGGCGCACATATTTACGCTGAAATTGTTGGTTATGGAGCGACTTCAGACGGTTATGATATGGTTGTTCCTTCAGGTGAGGGTGCGGTGCGGTGTATGAAAATGGCATTGGCAGATGTCGAACAGGTTGATTATATCAATACTCATGGAACTTCAACGCCAGTTGGCGATACAAAAGAGCTAGAAGCAATTACTGAAGTGTTTGGTACTAATACGCCAGCGATTTCAGCGACTAAAGCAATGACTGGTCATTCTCTGGGCGCGGCAGGGGTACATGAAGCTATTTATAGTTTGTTAATGTTAGAGCATGGATTTATTGCTCCAAGCATCAATATTGATAATTTGGATGAAAAAGCGCAAGCAATGAATATTATTACGCAACCCACTGATAAGAAATTAAATACTGTAATGTCAAATAGCTTTGGTTTTGGTGGAACTAATGCGTCGTTGGTAATGAGTAAATACCATTCATAATTATTTTACCAAGAAAAACAACAATCTACTGATAATCTATCAGTAGGTTTTTTTATTTTTTTGGTATAATTAATTGATTTAATAAGTTATTGTTCTTTTTTATTAATGTTACAACGGAGATGGTTAAAAAGCTGCGTCAATGGCGCGCGTAATTGCTGCGCTAAAATAACACCGAGTAGCACTCACTATACCACCACCAATTAAATGGTAGCTGTGCATTTTTTCATTTAAAAATAGGCAGCGATAATGGCTGTAAATACCGGTGCCAGATTCATAAATATTGTAGTTGTATTAGCGCCAAGTCGAAATACACCCTGGATCCATAAGTAGGGTGCAATCAGCGAGGCGGCAATGCCGGCAAACAAGATCAAATTAATATTTGCTGCGGTAATTTCTACTGTTTTAGCCAGTAAAAAATTAGGCAATAGTAGGATCACCGCAAAGCTAATTTGGATATAAAGTGATTGCCAATTGGGTAATGGGGTTGCCCAATGCTTGGTTAATACACCATATAGAGAATAAGAGAGAGCAGCGATAAACATGAGTAATTGCCCGCTATTCATTTCCTGCATAAAAAATATCATTGGATCACCTTGACTGATAAGCCAGATAAGCCCAATTAAGGATAAGAGGGTACCGATTACAATACCAATAGTAGGAATAGTGCGTAGCACAAGAATACTGAGTATCACCGTTAACAAAGGAATAACCGAATTTAATACTCCCATAAAGGTTGCGCTGACCGTGTGTGAAGCATAATAAGCCAAACTTTGGTAAAGCACCATGCCAAGTGCCCTTAAAATAAAAAGTTTCCAGCCATATTGCATCACTACTGCGCGATTTTTAACTATCCCTTTGATCATAAAAGGGGTAAGTAATAAAAACGCCAATAACCAGCGATAAAAGGAAATAGCCGCAGGGTCAATGACATTTGCAGCTGCTTTACTTACGACTGCATTAATTGATCATAATAAAACTGCAAAAAGGGGGAAAAAGAAAATTTTTCATTATTTAGTCATATCTATCATTTGGTAATAATTTTGCTATTTTAGCATTGTCTGATTTATTACATATATTTATAATAAGACAAACGATCCGTTCTTTCTGCCAATATTACTGTGATGGAAAAAATCAAATATATACTTGAACCAAATATTATTGAGCCAGAATCCATAGTTTTTCGTAATAATGAATTGTTAGGTGATACTGAGTGTAAATTACATCGCCATAACTTTGGCCAATTAATTGATGTGGTTAAAGGTATTATAGAGATGCAAGTTGCTGCTCAACATTATATTGCTCCGCCGGAATTTTGTATCTGGATCCCAAGCGGTGTTGAACATGCCACTTACAACAAAAAAAGTGTTAAGTTTAATATATTAGATATTTCTCAGACACTTAGTCATGTTCTGTGTAAAAAACCGTGTATTATTCGTCAAACAGCTATTTTTCATACCATATTATTAGATTTTTATACACGTCAGATAAGCCAACCTAACACCGTAGAAGATATGCGCTTAGCCAATATTTTGATTGATCAATTAAAACGTTCACCTATTCAAAAAACCTATTTACCTGCCAGTAAGGATAAATTTTTAGCACTTATTTTAGCGCAATTACAGCAAAATCCAGCCGATAATACCGCTTTAGCTATATGGGCCAAGCGGGTATATACCTCAGAACGTACCTTGTCACGCCGTTGTCAGCAGGAGCTGGGGATGTCATTTAGTGAATGGCGCCAGCGATTACGTTTTTTACATGCCATAATGAAATTAGAACAAGGTAATAGTGTCCATCAGGTGGCTTTTGATGTCGGTTATAGTTCTTCCTCGGCTTTTATTACCATGTTTCAGCAGATTTCAGGCACAACACCAGAACGTTTTCGACAAAAAAGTGACGGTGACTAAACCGGCTGTTAGGATTTATTTCATTAACATGGCAAAATAGCAACTTGTTACCTTATCGAATAGTAAAAAAAGATGGGCTAATTTTGATAAATATAATTGGGCATTAAATAAGTGAAAATATTGGTTGATGAAAATATGCCTTACGCAACACAATTGTTTCAAACAATGGGTGAAGTCAAGGCAGTTTCTGGGCGTTCAATCTCATCGTCAGAGCTAGCAACAGCGGATGCTTTAATGGTGCGTTCTGTTACTCAAGTCAATGAAGCATTACTTAAAGAGAGTAAGGTAAAATTTGTTGGTACTGCAACGGCCGGATTTGATCATGTTGATAGGCAATGGTTAGCGCAAGCGGGCATCGCTTTTTCTGCCTCTCCTGGTTGTAATGCGACAGCGGTGGTAGAGTATGTTTTTTCCGCTTTATTGGTACTGGCTGAACGTGATTGCTTTGATTTGCGAGAAAAAACGGTCGGTATTGTTGGGGTTGGTAATGTTGGCAGTCGTCTTAATGCGCGTTTAAAGGTTTGGGGCGTGAATACGTTACTTTGTGATCCACCTCGTGCAGACGCTGCCAATAATAATGAGCAACTTTGGCCGCTGGAAAAATTAGTTAGTCAGGCGGATATTTTAACTTTTCATACCCCGTTAAATAAATCTGGCCGTTATTCATCTTATCATTTATTAAATGAAGAGTTGCTTGCAGCTATGCCGGCAGGACGTATTTTACTAAATACTAGCCGCGGATCAGTTGTTGATAATCAGGCATTGTTAGCAGCCTTAGAAAATGGTAAGAAAATCGACGTTATATTAGATGTTTGGCAATATGAACCCTCTATTTCCCTACCTTTGTTAGCTAAAACTAGAATTGGCACGCCACATATTGCTGGCTATTCTCTGGAAGGTAAAGCACGCGGTACCAGCCAGATTTTTACCGCATTTAGCCAGTTTTTAGGCCAAGAACAGCAAATTAAACTAGCTGATTTATTACCTAGTGCAGAGTTTAATGAAATTACTTTTAGCGGTGAATTAACGCAGGCAAGTTTAAAACGTTTAGTGCATTTAGTTTATGATGTCCGTCGTGATGATGCGTCATTAAGAAAAATTGCCCAGCTTGCTGGCCAGTTTGATCATCTGCGTAAATATTATCCAGAACGCCGTGAATGGTCATCTCTTAGAGTGAGTTGTAATGATGTTGATGCCGCGAATGCACTAAAAATGCTAGGCTTCAATACCAAATTAATTTGATTAAACATGCTAATGAAATTGGAGAAAACCAACATGACAGAAGGTTGGAATATTGCACTATTAGGTGCTACTGGTGCGGTCGGAGAGGCCGTATTGAGTTTATTACAAGAACGTCAGTTTCCTGTTGGTGAGTTATTTCTATTGGCCAGTGAAAATAATGCGGGAGAAAGCATTCGTTTTAATGGCAAGCAATATACGGTTATTGATGCTCAATTATTTGACTGGACACAGGTGCAATTAGCTTTTTTTGTTGCTGGTAAGGAAGCGTCCGCTCGTTATGCAGAGCAAGCAGCGCAAGATGGTTGTATTGTCATTGATAGTAGTGGTTTATTTGCGCTGGAACCAGATATTCCATTAGTGGTACCGAGTGTTAATCCCCATTTCTTGGCTAATTATCGTAACCGTAATATTATTGCCGTTGCTGATAGCTATGTCAGTCAGTTGTTAGTCGCCGTTAAACCGCTAATTAATGTTGCCGGCATTCATCGTTTAATTTTAACCAATCTGTTTTCAGTTTCGGTGCATGGCAAAAGTGCAGTGGATGAATTTGCGGGTCAAAGTGCCCGATTATTAAACGGTTTACCCGTTGATAATGAACGTTTTATTAAGCAGCTAGCATTTAATCTATTACCATTATTAAGTGATGATGAAGGCTCTGCACCACAGGATCGCAGTCTAGTTGATCAAGTGCGTAAAATTTTACAAAATGATGGGTTATCCATTATTGTCAGTTGCTTACAAGCACCGGTTTTTTATGGCAATGCACAAGTGGTTCATGTGGAAACATTACGTCCAATGACTGTACAAGATGCCTGGCAAGAAATTGCTCAATTTGATGATATTGAGCTAGTTTGCGAAGATGATTTTCCAACTCAAGTAACCGATGCTTCAGGTAGTGATCGATTAAGTATTGGTTGTATGCGTAATGATTATGGTGCACCTGAGATATTACAGTTTTGGTCGGTTGCCGATAATACCCGATTTGGTGGTGCTCGAATGTTAATAGAAACTGCGGAGCGATTAGTGCAGGAGCAATATTATTAATGTTGGAGAAGCAACCCCCTTTGTCGATGGCCAAAATTGCGTTAGGCATTGAGTATGATGGTAGCCATTATTATGGTTGGCAGCGTCAGCAACAGGTAAAAAGTATTCAAGCTTGTTTGGAGTTCGCGCTAACAAAAGTTGCCAATGAATCTATCCATGTTTATTGCGCCGGGCGCACTGATGCAGGTGTGCATGCGACTGGTCAGGTTATCCATTTTGAAACATCTGTCATGCGTAAAGATTCTGCCTGGACGATGGGGCTTAATAGTTACTTACCATCCGACATTGCAGTACAGTGGTGCAAAATTGTTGAGCCAGATTTTCATGCTCGTTTTTCTGCCACTGCGCGTCGATATCGTTATATTATTTGCAATCATCGACTTAGACCTGCGATATTAGCCGCAGGCGTAACGCATTACCATGCCCCCTTAGATGCGCAAAAAATGCATCTTGCCGCTCAGGCATTGGTTGGGGAGCAGGATTTTACTTCATTCAGGGCTATTCAGTGTCAATCTAAATCACCTTGGCGTAATATAAAGCATGTTCATGTCAACCGTTATGGTGACTATATTGTGGTTGATATTAAAGCTAATGCCTTTGTTCATCATATGGTACGCAATATTGTTGGTAGTTTGCTGGCAGTAGGGTGTGGTGATCAGGATATTAGTTGGGTAGCAGAGCTTTTAGCATTGAAAGATAGAACAAAAGCGGCGGCGACTGCAAAAGCAGAGGGGCTCTATTTAGTTGCTGTCGATTATCCGGCAAAATATAAATTACCTACAACGATCGTAGGACCGCTTTTTTTACCAGAATAATGAATTTAATTTTGCGTTTAATTACACAGCGCTGAAGCTGTCAACTGTTGGATTTTTTATGGAATTTATTACTTTTATTATTGATTTTATTATACACATCGATCTTCATTTAGCTGAGCTGGTTGCTGAATATGGAATTTGGCTATATGCCATTCTATTTTTGATAGTATTTTGTGAAACTGGATTAATTTTTACGCCTTTTTTACCGGGTGACTCCCTATTATTTGTTGCTGGGGCATTAACGGCACTGGAGAGCAATGATCTTAATGTTCATTTAATAGTAGTATTAATAATTATTGCAGCAATTATTGGTGATGCGGTTAATTATATTATTGGTCGTTTATTCGGCGAGCGTCTATTTAGCAATCCTAATTCAAAAATTTTTCGACGGGTTTATTTGGAAAAAACACACCAATTTTATGAAAAACATGGTGTTAAAGCGATTATTTTAACTAGATTTATACCTATCATTAGAACGTTTGCTCCATTTGTCGCAGGGATAGGAAAAATGTCATATCGGCATTTTGCTTTTTATAATGTGGCCGGGGCTTTAATATGGGTTCTATTATTTACTTACGCGGGTTACTTTTTTGGTGATTTGCCAATTGTTCAGCAGAATTTAAAATTATTAATTGTGGCAATTATTTTAATTTCTATTCTGCCGGGTATTATTGAGATTTGGCGTTATCGTCGATCATCAATAAAGAAAAAAACAGGTTGTTAAACCAAAAAAATAGATAGTCATTAGCAGGTTTGATCAGTTTTTTATCCACTATGCTTTGTCATTGTGGTTTAATGATTAACATAATAATGAGACTGATAATGTAATTTCAGACAGAAAGGTCTATTAATGAGCTGGATTGAAAAGATTCTTAATAAAAGCAATATTAGCCAGACCCGTAAAGCGAGTATCCCTGAAGGGGTTTGGACAAAATGTGATAGTTGCGGGCAAGTACTCTATCGCGCTGAATTAGAAAGTAATTTAGCCGTATGTCCAAAATGTGATCATCATATGCGTATTTCGGCCCGTCAACGTCTGGCCTCTTTTCTTGATGAAGGAACCACGGCTGAATTAGGTAGTGAATTAGAGCCGAAAGATATTTTAAAATTTCGTGATTCCAAGAAATATAAAGATCGCATATCAGCAGCACAAAAAGCGACACATGAAAAAGATGCTTTAATAGTGATGAAAGGCTCGCTTAAAGGTATGCCGGTCATTGTAGCCGCTTTTGAATTTGCTTTTATGGGCGGTTCAATGGCTTCAGTTGTTGGTGCACGTTTTGTGCGTGCGGTAGATCAAGCACTGGAAGATAATTGTCCGTTAGTTTGTTTTTCTGCCAGTGGCGGTGCTCGCATGCAAGAAGCATTAATGTCCTTAATGCAAATGGCAAAGACCAGTGCGGCACTGGCGAAGATGCAGGAACGAGGGCTTCCCTATATCTCAGTACTTACCGATCCAACTATGGGCGGTGTATCAGCAAGTTTAGCCATGTTAGGCGATATTAATGTTGCCGAACCTAAAGCGTTAATCGGCTTTGCTGGTCCTCGGGTTATTGAGCAAACGGTACGTGAAAAATTGCCACCAGGTTTTCAGCGCAGTGAATTTCTGATTGAAAAAGGTGCGATTGATATGATTGTCAGACGGCCTGAAATGAGGGATAAATTAGCCGAAATACTGGCAATGCTCACTCATCAAACCGTTCAAGATGCAAGTCAAACTGATGTGATTACCTTAGTTGAGGATGATCTGGATCCACCCTATCGTGAGAAACCCGAAATTGACAACAAATCAGATCAAAAATGAGAAGATATCTGAACCCTTGATGATACCAGGGGTAACCTCTTCTTTAGCTGCCTGGTTAACTTATTTAACCCAGCAACATAGCAAAATTATCGATATGGGGCTTGAGCGGGTTGGTGTCGTTGCTCGACAGCTGGATCTTTCATATCCCGCCCCGAAAGTCGTTACGGTTGCTGGCACTAATGGTAAAGGAACGACTTGCCATACATTGGAATCTATTTTAATCGAAGCAGGATTAAAAGTCGGCGTTTATAGTTCTCCTCACCTGTTAGATTATACTGAGCGCGTTAGGATCCAGGGTAAAATGTTACCTGAAGCTGAGTTTTGTCGGGTTTTTGCCGATATTGAATCGAAACGCGGCACAACAACGCTGACCTATTTTGAATATGGCACCTTAGCTGCTTTACAGTTATTTAAACAAGCTAAACTTGATGTGGTTATTTTAGAAGTTGGTTTGGGTGGACGGTTAGATGCAACCAATATCGTCGATGCGGATATTGCTGCCATCACTAGTATTGCATTGGATCACATTGACTGGCTTGGTGGTGATCGTGAACAGATTGGCTACGAAAAAGCCGGTATTTTTCGCTCAGGGCGCTATGCGGTTGTGGGTGAACCGGATATGCCGCAGTCTATTAATCAAGTGGCTCAAACCTTAGGGGCAAAGTTATTTCGTTGTGGGGTAGATTGGCAATTTGAGCTACAAAATGATCATTGGCATTGGCGATCCCATGATCACGATTTTAAACAGTTACCTGTGCCAAATGTCCCACTGGCCAATGCTGCAACCGCATTGGCAATTATTGATTGTTTAATCAAACAGGGTGATGCCATTGGGCAGGCGATATCATTGTCTGCCATTCGGCAGGGATTGATTAAGGCGAAATTACCAGGTCGTTTTCAAATTATCTGCGAGCAACCTTGTATAATTTTAGATGTTGCGCATAATCCCCATGCGGCAGCTTATTTAGCCGATAGACTAGCTCGCTTACCCAGGCAGAAAAATACTAAAGTTCATGCTGTTGTAGCGATGTTAGCCGATAAAGATATAAAAAGTACTTTATCTTATTTGGCTGCGCAGGTTGATAAATGGTATCTCGCTTCATTAAGTGGGATACGCGGTGCCGATGCAGCGCAATTAGCGCAGTATGTTGAATCGCCATACCAATTTGCGACGGTCAAAGATGCCTGGTTGCAGGCTATGGCCGAGGCTGACAAACAGGACATTGTGTTGGTTTGTGGCTCATTTCATACTGTTGCAGAGGTTATGGAATTGCAGACAAAAGAGGAAAGTTTAAGTGGCCAGTAAGTTTCAAAACCGTTTGGTGGGAACGATTGTTATTGTTGCAGTTGGTGTTATTGTATTACCCATATTATTGGATGGTAATAAGAAATATAATGAGACTGAATTTGCCGCGATCCCTTTGGTGCCTAAAGCCAGCGATGAATATGAAATTGAACCTATTGCGCCGATTAATCCGAAGCCACTAGCGACATCTTCAGCGAGCGCTGCAGAAGCCATGATTTCTGAGGCCACTTTTGATTCGAAGGCCAAATCAGCAGATAGTCTGTCCGCTCAACAACAAGCAAAGTCTAAACCAGCTGTCAAAGTTGAAAAACCCGCGTTAGTGCCAGAACATATCACTAAGTCAAATGAGAAAATTCAAGCACCGCAGGCGCGGGCTTATGTTATTCAGTTGGCAGTACTGAAAAATGCAGCAAAAGTGGAAGAGATTATTGCCAAATTACGTTTATCTGGCTACCAGGTTTATACCGAGCCATCATTACCAATTAATGGTCAATTAACTCGAATTTTTGTTGGCCCAAATGCTTCGAGAGATAAATTGCAATCCAGTTTGTCGGAATTGAAAGATTTAACCGGCTTACAGGGGCAAATACGCGGTTATAACCCGTAAAATGGGTATGTACTAATAGATAAAACATATTGATACTAAACAGTTATATTAATCATTCCTGCGGCGATCATGATTTATCTTTTCGCCGCAATTTATTGCTACTTTTCAGCAAAATATCTAACGCAAACGTTTTCGTTTTCTGCTAGAATGCGTTCGACCATGCTGAATGTTTAATTTTTTGGATTAAAATTATGGTTTGGATTGATTACGCTATTATTGCCATTATTTGCTTTTCGGCCTTGGTTAGTTTAATTCGTGGTTTTGTACGAGAAGCTTTGTCACTTATTACTTGGGGTTGTGCTTTTTTTGTTGCCAGCCAATTTTATCCTTATCTGGCGACTTATCTCACCCGCTTCGATGACACGCTGATTAGAAATGGTATCGCAATTGCCATTTTATTTATCGCCACTTTGATTGTGGGTGCGGTAGTCAATTATGTGATTAGCTCGTTAGTTGAGCGAACAGGATTATCAGGTACTGATCGCGTGCTAGGCGTCTGTTTTGGTGTATTACGCGGTATATTAATTGTGTCGGCAATCCTGTTTTTCCTGGATACTTTTACACCCTTGCCAAAAAATGAAGATTGGCAACGTTCTGAATTGATACCCCAATTTAGTCATATTATTAGATGGTTTTTTGATTATTTAAAAAATGCGTCAAGTTTTTTACCTGAAAATATCACTCCGTTTGGTTGATGAGGAAGAAGTAGATGTGCGGTATTGTCGGTATTGCTGGTTTTACACCAGTTAACCAATCAATTTATGATGCGCTAACAGTGCTTCAACATCGTGGGCAAGATGCTGCAGGTATTGCAACAATTGATGAAAATAAACAATTTCGCCTACGTAAATCGAATGGCTTAGTAAAAGATGTATTTGCTGCCCGCCATATGCTGTGTTTGCGGGGTAAAATGGGCATTGGTCATGTTCGTTATCCAACAGCGGGTAGCTCCAGCGCTTCCGAAGCGCAACCTTTTTATGTTAATTCTCCTTTTGGTATTACATTGACCCATAATGGTAATTTGACCAATGCACATGAATTAAGAAAAACGTTATTTGAAACGGCCCGTCGGCATGTAAATACTTCTTCAGATTCAGAAATCTTGCTCAATGTGCTTGCCCATGAATTGGATCAATTTGATCATTTTCCGCTGACTGCAGAAGATATTTTTACCGCTATTGCTGCGATGCATAACAAAGTTCGTGGCGCTTATGCTTGTGTTGCAATGATTATTGGCCATGGTTTAGTGGCGTTTCGTGACCCATTTGGTATCCGCCCTCTGGTGCTGGGTAAGCGCACATTGGAAGACGGTCAAAATGAGTACATGGTTGCTTCGGAAAGTGTCGCTTTAGATACCGTTGGTTTTGAGTTCTTGCGTGATGTCGCGCCTGGTGAAGCGATTTATATTACTGAACAGGGAGAGCGTTATAGTCGGCAATGTGCAGAAAATCCACAATTAACCCCTTGTCTGTTTGAGTTTGTATATTTAGCCAGACCAGATTCTTTTATCGATAAAATATCGGTTAATAAAGCTCGGTTGCGGATGGGGCAAAAATTGGGCGCCAAAATTGCCCGTCAATGGCAGGATTTAGAGATTGATGTTGTGATCCCGATCCCTGAAACATCTTGTGATAGCGCACTGGAAATAGCTTATATTTTGGGTAAACCCTATCGCCAAGGTTTTGTTAAAAATCGTTATGTGGGACGCACTTTTATCATGCCGGGACAGCAGGAGAGACGCAAGTCGGTACGTCGTAAACTGAATGTCAATCGAGCCGAATTCCGTGGTAAAAATGTTTTATTAGTCGATGACTCTATTGTGCGCGGAACAACCTCTGAACAAATTGTTGAGTTAGCACGCGAAGCTGGGGCCAAAAAGGTCTATTTTGCTTCGGCATCACCAGAAGTTCGTTTTCCGAATGTTTATGGTATTGATATGCCGTCCGCTAATGAATTGATTGCCCATGGGCGTGAAGTGGATGAAATTCGTCAACTTATCGGTGCTGATGATTTAATTTTTCAGGATCTTACTGATCTGATTGCCGCAGTCAGGGAGGAAAATCCCGATATCACCACTTTCGAGTGTTCGGTTTTTAATGGGGTTTATGTTACCAAGGATATTGATCAAGCTTACTTGGATTATCTGGAAAATCTGCGTAAGGACGATCAGTTAAAAGAACATAATGAAATTGAAAATTTGGAAATTTACAACGAAGGTTAACTTTTTGTTATCGTTTGAATTAAGTTAGACTTTAACGGATATCGTTAAGCTGACAATACTGAAATCTATTTTATCGTTATTATTGAGCAAAAATGATGCAGAGAATAATTATCGGATTGACAGGCGCTAGTGGTGCAATTTACGGTATTCGTTTACTTGAAGTTTTACGTTCTGTTGCTGAGGTTGAAACACATTTAATTGTCAGTGCAGCAGCTAAGCAGACTATAGCGCTGGAGACCTCTTATCGCCTACGCGATATTCAAGCATTGGCTGATGTTGTCTATGAAGATAGATACATTGATGCGGCGATTTCTTCTGGTTCATTTATTACTTCCGGTATGATTATTATGCCGTGTTCAATAAAAACGTTATCTGGTATTGCCAATAGTTATAACGATACATTAATTACGCGGGCGGCTGATGTGGTTTTAAAAGAGAAGCGTAAATTAATCTTGGGTGTCAGGGAAACACCTTTGCACCTAGGCCATTTGAGATTAATGATGAATGTCATAGATATTGGCGCGATAATTTTTCCACCGATGCCGGCCTTTTATCATCAGCCAGAAACCGTACAGGACATTGTCGATCAAACTGTCAATCGAATATTAGATCAATATGGTATCACCTTACCACAAACCTTATTTACTCGTTGGCAAGGTGTTAAGTAATGGTCTCTTGCGACGTAGTTAACAGTAATGACTCTAATGCTTCTTTTAATTCAATATAGTGAAATTTAAATCCAGCTTCTTCAAGACGCTTTGGAATCGCTTGTTGCCCACCTAACATTAATGCTGCAGATTCGCCCATAATCGATTTAATAACAAATTCTGGCGTTCTAATCACTGCCGGACGATTAAGTACTTCGGCGAGTATTGCACTGAACTGATCATTATGCACAGGGTAGGGTGAAGTAATATTAAACGCACCGGATAATGAAGGTGACTCAAGCAGGTAATTAATCGCATTGACGACGTCATCAATATGGATCCAGGGAATATATTGTTTGCCTTTGCCGATTGGCCCGCCTAATCCGGCTTTAAATATCGGTAATAATTTCTTCAGTACACCGCCTTCTTTCGCCAGTACCACTCCGTTTCGTAGCAAACAAACGTGTGTTTTATCACTTTCTGCTTCTAATGCCAATGATTCCCATTTTTGGCATAGTTGGTGAGTGAATTCGGTATGTGGCATATCGGATTCAGTGACAACGCTTTGTCCCTGATCACCATAATAGCCAACGGCTGAACCAGAAATAAATGTTTTTGGTGGTTTTTTACTGTCTTTGATTAGTTGGCTTAAGCGTTCTGTCATTTTCCAGCGGCTTTCACACAGAATTATTTTTTGTTCCTTAGTCCATGGTTTATTTGCAATAGGTTCACCGGCAAGATTAATAATGGCATCGAAACCATCAAGATTATTAATCTCATTTAAGCTTGTCAGACAATCAACATGTCGACCAAATAGGGTGTAAACTTTTTGGCATGATCGACTCAATACGGTGATAGTATGGGAATGTATAACCAGTTGTTGAACAAGTTTTGAGCCAATTAAGCCGGTACTGCCAGTAATAAAAATCCGCATTCTCACTCCGTGGTTTTCAATAATGATATAAGTAATTATAGTATTGATATTTAAAGAAACAGCAGATCATTAGACTGTGAGTAGAATCAATAAACTGGCCAGTAAAATTGTCGCCGATTTGTTGTTTAAAAAATTTCATTAAATATGGCTAATTGATGTTATTTAACACTTTAAATGTTAATGTTTGGTTAGCTTATTGATTAATTAAAACTAAAAAATGAAATAGTGAGTTATATAATAATCATGTATTCATATTTCTTGTAAGGCTGTTAAATCAATGCTAAAAATCATATTAGCTAAGCTTATTTATTTTAATTTTTTATGAAAAGAGATTTATATTCATCAATAAATTAATTGTAACAATAAGTTGTTATTTTACAGATTGTTAATATATTAAAATTAAAGGTAGGATAATAGCAATATTTTATTAATTATTGTTGATATTAGTTGTTATTTATAAAAAAACCAGACGCTAGATAAAAGTAATTAATATGAAAATGGCTAATATATATCAGTAAATTTTTATCGTTTTATTTAGCTGCTAAAATTAGTATATCTTGTTTTTATATTTTGCTAACTTGATACTTATTATCATTTTTGCTTTATATTATAAAAAGAATTGATGTGATTTTATGAGTAATTTAACTGTTAATTTCAACTATCCCTAGGTTCGGCGTAAAGCCTTTTGTATCTGCTAATAACAGGCTATGCTTATTTAAGCTGTAGTAAAAAACAGGGTGTAAAAAGTGCGCCAATGGCTATCTAATTAAGACTTAATTTGCATCAGCAAGTAACTGAGTTTAGACTCAAGTAAACAGATTGATGACCGCTTAAAAATGAGAAAGGTTCAAGATGGGACGAGTAATAAGCGAAGTAGTCAATGCAGAATGGGTTGATATTGTTGACGATAAAAATAAAGTGATTGTTCAGGCGACACGCCAGCAGATGAGAGCAGAGAATTTGTGTCATCGTGCAGCTTATATTATTGTGCATGATGGTATGGGTAAAATTTTGATCCAATGTCGTACTGAAATGAAGGATATTTATCCTGGTTTACTTGATGCAACCGCTGGCGGTGTTGTTACCAGTGGTGAAGGTATGCTGGCAGCAGCCAGGCGAGAGGCAGAAGAAGAGTTGGGGATTGCCGATGTACCTTTTGCAGAGCATGGGCTTTTTTATTATGAAACAACACAATGTCGGGTGTGGGGTGGTTTGTTTAGCTGTGTCAGTCATGGCCCGTTTGCATTACAGGAAGCGGAAGTGGAATCGGTTTTTTGGTTGACGCCAGACGAGATTAATGCCCGTCGTCATGAATTTACCCCTGATTCACTGAAAGCCTTGTCACTTTGGTTAACCCGCAATAATAATGAATCGCAAAAAACCAAGTTATGCCAGAAAGTTGATTAGCTATTTTATTAGCAAATCATTATTGTTGGTTACAAGCTAAAATACATAAAATTTTGTCATTTAAGGCTAGTATTAGCATAATATTTATTTAGATGTGACTGATAAAGCCGATATTAATAAAATATCCTTTGATGCAATGAAATTGCACCAAGGGTTTTAATTGATTAGTTAAATTTTTTAACTACGTCAAGCTCAAGGAATAATCTCACCATAAATATATTTTTTAATATAATGATCTATTTTATGTGCTCTGTATAACGTCTGATATTGACGAGAATTTTCTATTTTTTGTGATACATGAAACTTACTGTCAAAATTTGAACTAATAAATCTGGCTTTGTCAAATTCATCACTGGCCACTACATCTTTAATGACGAATTTCGTATTGGGTGCAAAAAGCACTTCATCTTCGCCTGGAAAGCTGGCTGATGGCGCAATCCAGCGACCATCAGCCACATCGTGAGCTTGCAAAATTAAAAGATAGGTGTTCAAAAATGGTCTGCCAACGGTTGTGCTGGTATAACTTTTCTGTTCAATAACACTACCAATGGTGGTATATTGGGTTTCATCCTGTGCACCGACTGGGTAATCAAAATCTACTCCGCGAAAAACCACGTTGCCAAAATTTTCATTTGATGGATGTTTTTTTCGGGAAGATTCGAGAGTGGTATTAAATTTTGCTACTCCGGTTTCCAGTGACTCTTTGCCGATAAAACCGATTTTTAAGAATTTATTTTTGTTAAGTACTTTTTGTAGCTTTTTACTTTCGCCTGACTCTAAAATTCCTCTGGCATACTGATTGATGAGGGTATAACTATGAGTTGTATATAGTTTTACGGCTGATACTTCTTGAGCTGTTAATCCCAGTTCCTCAGATGACGGCAGTGGTGGTAATATTCTATTTTGCTTATTATTAGGTAAAGAGAAGATCCGTGCAGCTTCCTGATGTCCATGTTCACGAAAGATAGATACAGTTTTTTCTAGCTGCATTTGATAAGTAGGCGCCATGCCCTCAATATCATGCAGTGTCACTGGATTATTTCTGACCATCCGGTATAGATTTAAGCCATCTACTGTTTCTGTTGGATCAGCACTTAACCATCGGCCCGCCCATGGTTGGTAATAGCGATAACCATAGTAGTATAATCCTGTTGCATCACGTTCCTTGCCTGAGTAGCGAATAATTTTGTAGTCTGCCTCAATTTGATTAAAGGGGCGCAATGGATAATTTATCTTGATTATTTGGATTATCAGGCATTTTAAACTCCCATAAGGCCCTAAACAGGGCCTAACGAAATTAATTAAACGATACAAAATAGTGATTAACCGTTATCACGGATGGTGTAGCGAATATGCAAGATGATATCGGTTAAACTACTTAATAAGGCTTTTTGTTTTTCGGGCGCATTCGGGAATTGTAAAGTTAATCCTCCTTGATCTTCGATTGGGATCCCCTCAAAAGGCAGCTATTTACTGCCGTTAAAATCAAGTTGGAATTGGCCACTATCATTAACACCGCGAGAAATAGCGATGGCTTTACAGCCATTAGTCAGTTGTAAATTACCTGTGTATTCCAGCACGGCTTGAATATCTTGATAGGGGCCAAACAGAGCGGGTAACGACACACTAATTTGTTTGATGCGTCGCACGTTGCCAAGCTTGAGATTAGTGGGGTAATCTTCCGGCAGTTTTAATGGTGGCAGGTAAGGTTTTTTGCTCCAGACTGACTTTATTATCGTCATTGCCGATAGGGCCGCTACTTTCGCCATTGATCAGTTTTCGAATGGTGTCTCGTAAATCAAACCCGTTGGGCATATGCTGATAGAATTCAGCCAAAGACACGGTACGATCAACATCGAGTGCTCTGGCTTCCCATTTCAGGTAAGCTTCTTCCATGGTAACCAAATTGAGCATTAAGGCTTCACCACACAATAAGCCGGCGTAAGTACTTTGCCAGGCGCCGGGTTTAATAAATTGGGTTGATTTATTGGTTTCCGAATGGAATGAGCTTTCGGTGCGTAGACAGCGAGCAATAACTAAATCATAGAATTGGAAATAGATGACAGATAAGCGACCACGTAGCCAGTTATATAAGGCCTCATTAGTGAATTTGTTTTTCAACAAATTAAATTGATCTAGGGTGTTGGTTTGCTGAGTTTCTAGATAACTATATTGTTGATTAGCTGCGGTGATGCGTTTTCCTAGAGCGGCTAACTGGGCGGTTAGCTGTTGTTCTTCTTAGTCAGCAGTTTGATACATCTGCTGCCAATCTTCACGAGGGCGACGGTATATCTCTGATTGCGAGGTTTTATCGGCACTGGTTATGATGCCACTGATGGCAGTTTCAATGCCTAATGCGATAGCGCTAGGAACAGCACCATATTGCATGCTGCCAACGGCTAAGCCAAAGATATTAGGCGCCAGATTAGCTAACGTCGCGGCCATATATAGAGAGAGAGGTTTGGTGGTGGTCATTAAAGTATCGGCCGCTATGTGTAAATCGATAACTTTTTGTTCACCCTCATTGAGATTCTGATCATACAGCGCTTTATAGTGTTCTTTGCGCTGTTTTGCTGAGGTAATTGAAATTTGCAGGGCCTTTTGTTCCTCGCTTAACTCCTCTTGGGTGGTTTTTTGCATTACTAGGCTGTGCTTAGACAAGGCTAAGCCTTGAGTATGTAGCAGCATCGCCATTTTTTCTGCATCTTGCCGTTCAATGATACCGAGGAAGGTATTACCGTACTGGGTAAGTTGTGCCACCACCCCTTTGGCATTTTCTAGTGTTTGTGGGAAACGATATAAGCCCAAGGTAATATCAGTCGGCAGTGGGATACCACCTTGAGCATTAGCCACTGCAGCACTTAATAAATCTGCTGGATTAGCTGGTGTGGAAAATAAGGGTAAAGAGAGTGGTTTACCATCAATGGTGAGATTATGACGTAAGTTATACAGCTTTTGTGTTAGATCTAGGCGTTGCTCTTGCCACTTACTATTTTTTTCTGGTTTAAATATTTTGTGTTCTTCTGATTTGGCGGCATCTTTCAAGGTTGGATTTTGCCAGCTTGTTGGTAAAGAAAGTTCATCTTCACCCATTAGTTCCAGCGCTTGTAGATACCACATTTTTGCTTCCGCTAAGGTATCCCGCTCTAATTGACGATAATCCTGATCACCGCGGGCAATCAGTAACTCTATCATATTCATCAAAGTCGATAACTTATAATGGATCGGCTTGCGCAATCGCGTCGGGATCGGTGAGATCTTCAGGCACCTCATTCCAGCTAGTACCCTCTAGCAATGGACGTGTATTCCAGTACTGATTTTGCCGCCCGTTACTATAACCGGCTGAGCTAAAAATAAATTTTAACCAGCTGGCTGAATCAGCAAAATTTTGCTCTTGCAACAGACGCTTCATCACCAGCATCGGCGCATAGTAGAATAGTTTCCAAAAATAGAGTGCATTAGCGCCGGCAAAATCCATTGGTTAGGTCTTATTGTCCACTTTATAAAAGAAGCTTTCGACGTTATCAATACTTTCTAGACCAGGGAAAGTTCCATTATGGTAATTTTTGTCTAATTGCCACTCTCTCATACCGTTTATTTTGCGAAATAAAATATCCGGTTGTTTGCCACTTTGATATTCAGCTTCTAAATAGAGATTATCTTTATCGCCGTGAGCATCATTATAGCGATTAAGGAAGCAGGTTACGGTAGTGGGCTGATCACTGAGTTCACCGATATAGAGCAGTAACGAATCATTATTTTGCCAAATATTTGTTTCTTTAAGTTTAAAGATTTTATTACTGCCATGAATAATTTCATTATAGGGTTTTAGCGTTAAGGTTACTTGCACACCGTTACGTGGCAGGGCGGGTTCTGGCATATATTGGATATCAAGGTTTAATAAGGTATCTAGTCCACGATCTGCACGAGCAGTCAATTCCTTAGCAAACAGGGTATTGAGCCGGACTTGATAAATACCGCTATGCTTTTGCGGTTGGTCAGACTGATAAATATCACTGAGTCCACCTTCCATATATTTTGTTTTGTTAATTGCCGTTTTTAGTAATAGAGGTTGGGTGTCATCACCAACTTTGCTTTGGATAGGAATTAGGTGGCTGACGGAACCCATATCACCACCATCTCGATCACTCACACTTACCATAAACTCTATAGAGGATGTTGATGATAATTTATTTAATTGAAGATTCCAGGCTTTATTAGGTAAGACTAATTGCCAATAAAAACCTTCTTCAATGATTTCTTGGGTCGCTTGAATAGCACCATCGAATCTTGCTGTCAGAGTATATCTATAAGGCCTTTGGATAAGCATTGATGATACGGGATTGCCGTTAACTTTGAACACCTGACCAAAATTTTTCGCATAAATATCAAAGGTAGATTGTTCATCGGTTGGTGTGACATAGTCTATTTGCAAATTGGCGTTGTTAGCCCGGAAGGGTGGCAGCTCAATTCCCACGAAGCTACGTGAAATTGTGGGTGCTGCTTGGGGTGAATTGGTATAACTGGTCACCTGGTATTTACCTGCATGTTCACCCTGGGTTTGCTTAAATATGGCGGTCAGAAGATTGGTGGAGGTTGATGGCAGGGTGTAGTATTGAATTATTATCTGGCCAAATGGGGTTAATGAAAATTGGGTATCTAACGCGTCGGGCAGGGCGTCCAGATCGGGATCACCCGTATTTAAGTAGTTGTTATCTTGTCCTTTGGCTTCAATACGGACAATCACACAATTTAAGCGATATTGATTATTAACTGCATCTTTTATCAGTGATAACTGGCTTAAACCCTGCGATAACGGAGCAAGACCGCTGGGTATCTTTGGTGCAACGAAATGGGAAGTGGCGACAATATTAGTAGGAACCTGGGCAGTATAGCTTAATGGAGCTGGTACACTTAAAGCTATCGTCGTATCTAACTCACGCCAAATAACTGATAGACTAAGGAAAAATTCTGTCTGTTTAACATCGTTATTGATTAGAGTAAAATTTTGGGTAATTGTCCATGACTGCCCGGTAGGCATAGCGTCTTTATCATATTTTGGCTGTTTATGGTACAATATGACCAACATATTTTTTTGAGTAAGGTCGTAGGTAACAAATAAACCTACCTGCTCATTAATAGTTGGCTTATCTTTATTCAAAAGAGCAAGAAGTTCATCATTAATATCTAATGTGGTGTAGGTAAATGGCGTGCTCCAGTTGCCATCGTAAGGGATATGCGAATGTTTTAGATCATAAGTGTATTCGGGAATAGATGGCTGTTTGGCCAGTATCTTTTTTTTCTATATTTACCTGCCGTTGTTCTAACCAAAACAGATACAAACGTGATTTAAAAATAACTGGCCGGATGAGGTTTCGATACGGTTTAGCAGAGGCGGTAATGGCCTGCCATTCTGTCCAGGCATCAGCCGGAACCCCTTGGTTGATAAACATATCATGATTAACTTTACGCCAGGAATAGTTGGGCGAAGCTTCTTGGCTGGCACCGATAAGATAGGTGAAACCTTTTTGCACATCTAATTGGTCATGGTAGCCACTGATTATGGTTAAATGGGCAACCAACTCAAAATCGGTCAGGTAGCTATGGAAAGCCTGTTCAACAATATCGCTGGTTAACTGACTTTAATTAATTGCTTGCAGCAACTTATTCATCATCTGGGTTTGGCCGATCCGTTGAATCGGATTAATATAGTTTTCTGGATAGTAGTCCAGTTCCCTAATGCCAGCCCAGCTACTGTAACGGCGATTGTATTGTTCCCACTGTTGGAAGAATGGCCGTTGCAGGGCAGAATAATTTACCCCAACCTCATACTCGGGCTGTTGAATGCAGCGATTAATGTAGAGTTGCACACTCGCCATGGCTGCAGCTATCTGGCTGGTTGTGACTTGATAACTGTCTTGGTTATCAATTAATAGATAGCCATATAATTGATCTCGGTTAGTGAGCACTAGGTTGTTGTCAGCGACATAAGCCAGATAATAGTAAGATTGCGCACGACTGAGATTTTCAGCTAAAATACCATTCACGGTTTTGAGTTGTGACTTGTTAAGGGCATTTAACAGGCTGGTGGCTAAGAATAACAAAAAGGGGGCCAAATCTGGCTGAATTGGGATGTTAATATTGAGTTCTTGAGACAAAATTGGTCAATAAAGGTTGTTGTTGGATATAGGTCGCTTCTTTGTTGATATGAATATTTTTGATTAACAATCGGTTGCTGATTTTCACAATTGTAAATTGTAATTTCATTAGGTATTTTTAATGTTGCCAGTCTATCAATGTGGTAAGTTCATATTCATTTTCACTGAATCTTTTTCGCATCCCCTAAATATTGGATGCCCGATGTTGTTTCATAAGCCCAACCATCTTGTTTATCTTGATTCCAATCAAAAATCTTGGCCTTGATTTTAAATTGATTATTCCCTAGAGGATAAAGTAACAGTATATAGCCAGGATTTCTTTCTTCAATATCCAAATACCATAATGCAATATTCCCATTATTGTTAATGATAGCAGCTTGATAACTATAATCTCCCGATGCTGGATCATAACCTCTTGCCAATGCAGCAATAGCATTTGTTAATCTATCAATTGGAACTTGGGTTTGTAGTTGTAACGAAGACAGTGTTAATGGGTAATTATTAGAGGGATCGTATAAGCTGCCAACCACTGTGGCATCAACCGCTAACGTTTGCCCTGCCTGATACCACTGCTGAATGAATAAGCATTGTTGGACATCGGTAACAATGGTATCGCTAGTGGCGAGTTTATCAACTTGCTGAGCAGCGGCGGTGTATTCGTCAACTGGAATATTAATCGCTTTTGCCAGCATGCTGACAGTGAGTTGATTTTTACCCAATGAAGTAATGGCGACGGGTGCTTGTGTCGCCAATAGGATGGTCCAATCATGGAATTGAGTGATAAATTGTAAATTGTTTACCGTTAGATAAACTTTGGTTAACGCTTTTTTCAAATGCTCTGGTTGTTTTACAATTAGCATGACTTCAGCCAGTGGTAGCTTAAACAGGTTGGTTATAAGCGCTAATTGGGCAATGCGGTGGCAATAACGGATGGCGGTTGGACTGAGAGTAAAAGGTTTATCAATGTTAATGTTACCGACTTGCTGCCAAAATTGATTGGTGTCTAGGTCTTCAGGACGAATTTTAATATTATCCAGCCAAATCAGTAATTGGTAGGCGATATCTGCTGACGAAAGCGCTAACTGGGAAGCAAAATAGGGTGCTAGCGCCTTTTTAAGCGCATTATCTGATAAATTCGGATCATCTAAATTACTTCTTAGCGTAATAATCAAATTTTCAATTTCAGGTGACTGATTGGTATCAAAATTATCTGTCGTTAATGCGGCTAACCTTGCGACATTAAGATTCTGTTTATTTAACCATTCGACGGTGGTATTTAGTTTGTTAATTAATACGCCAAATGGAATATTTTTATAGTCGAGTAGAGTAAATAAGATAGTTAATTCAGCAACCGTTAGATGAAAAGCAGAAGTTAGTAGATAGAATGAATAAAAACCGCTAGTTGTTGTTATGTCATTTTTACAATAGTTATCGTCTTTAAAAGTCCGTAACATCTGATATAACTCTTGGTCATTAACACCAAACGCTTGCTTCAGGTTAGATTTAAAGACATTTTGGGCGCTGGGCGCGATATCATAATCTTTATCGTCCGGGGCAAACTTTTGACCATATAAAGGTGGATTATTAAACATTTGATCGTATTGACTAAGTTCCCCATTAACGAAGGTTTGACTAATGGGTTGGCCGGCTAATACCCGTGCTTGTGGTTCTTTAATGGTATCGTATTGTTCATATAGTTTTATTTGCAAAATTTCAGTTAAAATGTCATCTGTGACGTAACCATTCCTTTCGTCCACTAAATTAAGTAGCGTAAGTGGCATAAGCTGAGTGGTTTTGTGTAATAAAACAATTTTATGCACTTTTAGTAAATGTTCTTTAAGCTACTTTTCCGCCGCATCTTTATTAGGTAGTAATAGTTGAAAAAATCAGGTGGTAATCGTAATTTTCTGCCAGCGCAACCGCTGTGGTCAGGGTTTGTGGTGGAATGGTGCCAAACACTTTTTGGTATTCAGCGTCAAGATTATCTGGAGTAATTTCCGTGGTTAATAGTGTATAAATCGGCGGTGATATTTTTAAATCGGTACATAAGATAAAGGTTTCATCGGTATTGGCCGGACGATTTTCCGGCTGAATCAATTGCGCCAGCATGACATTACGGTTTTGTAAAACCTGCTGAATAACATCGGTGTAATAATAGGGGCCATCGGGATTTAACGTATCTTTAGCTAACGCGTCGAGAATTTTTTGTTTATCGTTATCACCGATTTTTTTTGCCAATTTGGGCCGCTAGTATTTGATTGGATAAGGTTAGCGTGCTTACTGGTGTATCTATATTGTCCTGACTCAAAACCAGATCTGCTAAGTCAGGGCGACGATTGTCGATAAAATAGGGCGAATTTACCGGATGCAGTTTTTGTGCTTCGCGATAAAGTTTTACCAGATAAGCGGCTGGTGAAAACATGGATGCGATATTACCTTGATTGACAAAATCGCTCTCACGATTGGGAATAAAATCGTTACTGTAAACATGGCTTCGTCATACTGCAGTTGTTGCGCTTTTGTGTTGCTAAAATTTGTCTGTAATTGAGTCGCGACCAGATGTGTTGATTGTTTTGGAATGGCTTGGCGGGTGATTTGTTGCTGGTATTGAGTATTATTTTTTGCCTGGATCTTTTTGGCTTGGGCTAACAGTTGGTCACAATCCTGCAAGCTTAATTGATTATCGGCAACTTGATAAAGTTCTTCTTTAGCGTAATCAGCTAGTTCACTGAATGATTTAATATTTAATTTATTAATAATATTCTTAATGGAATTTTTGTTAATTTGGTATGACATAAAACCCTCACTTATATTAGATGGCTCTATCGTTGTTTTAAAGAAAAGGTATATCTTTTGATGTAATATAAAAATCAGACGCGATTATTTATATTCATATTTTTTAATTTTATTTTATTTTAAAATTTATAAATTAAACGCTTAATTTTATCTATTGGAATTAAATAATAATTATAAAAATATATCATATAATTTTTTAATAATTAATTTTATTTCTTATATGTAATTATGATTTTTAATTTGAAATAAATCCGTTAATTAATATCTAATGTAGGATTAGAAAGGAATAATAATGAAAAACACTATACAATATAAGCAGAAAAGCTATCGAGGATGCTATCCATCAGACGAGAATGGCAAAGTAATAATAATGAATCCGGAGCGAGGTTTTAGACATGAAAATATAATTTTATTAAATGAAGATTTAATAAATCCCTTTTCCGGTGAATGTTATCAAATTTTTCAGCAATATATATCTAACAGAATATATAAATAAAGATCTTGATGATAAAGCTATTGAGCTGATTAATTATGTCTTTCGCCAAGCGACATTAGCCGGTGTTAAGTTGCTGGTTAGATTTGTCTATAAATATGCTAACCATATTCTGGAGCCTGAAGTAGAAAAAGTAAAACAACATATGCGGCAATTAAAGCCACTATTGGCCAATGGCGTAATATATGCCTTTCAATTTGGTTGGATTGGTACTTGTGGCGAGCAACACGGTAGTTGTTATAAAGATGAGGAAAAGCGTCAAATCTACCGTACATTTTATACCGATTTTATGCCGGCAAATAGAAAAGTAACCATGCGTTATAAGCCTAATGAGATATGTTGATTAACTCACTTGGCCCGCTACAGTTTGATGACCAATTTCGTATTGGTTTGAATAATGATTACTATACCTTAGATGCGCATAAATATGCTACTGGTAATAACTTTACTTGGCAAAGTGCGGTATATAACGATCTGAAAAAAATTGGTGTAAATTCTATCTATGACGTTGAAATGCCTTATCACGATGATGGCCGTGATGCCTGGTGTCTTAATGCTATTCCTGCTGATTTTGGTTGGGGAACGATTTGGAGCTTTACTGAATTAGGCGCTTCAACTTTTAGTATTATACATAATTTAAATTTATGTATAGCCGCTTTACGCAAAGCAGTTATAAATTTAAAACGGTTTGAAAATACAGGATTTATTTGTGACCGGGATTATTTTTGGGATCAAACAAAGGAAAGTTATACCACAAGAAGCGCCTTACCCATTGTTTGTTAGAGTCGGTGATTATTTTGATTTAAAGTTTAGCCTAAAAAATTATGGTTTTGCCCGACCAGTAAACGTTAGGCCAATTGCGATTGTGTTACTCGATGAGCAACATGAGATCAAATGGCAGTTTTTTTTGCCAGCTGGTGCTGAGATGTGTGCTGCGGGTAGGGGATATACATTTAGTATTTCCTGTCAGGTTATTAATATAAAAAGCGGAAAACATTTGCTAGCGTTATGGTTACCCGATGAAAGTCCTATGTTAAGAGATGATGTCAAATATGATATACAATTGGCAAATGGGGGAAGTAATTTCAGTTTAATCGTTACCGATAAACATCGTTTTAATGTTTTCGCTAACATACCAGTTATTGAATAAAACTCAGCTAGTAAATTGAGGGCGTTAGCCAGTTTTTAGCTATTAATGTGTTTTTTTCATTCAGTTAGCGGCTAGTAAAATTTAATTTCATCGATTAAAGTTAGTTATTAATTAAGTGTTTAATAAATAAAAAAGCTGAAACACATTGTGTTTCAGCTTTTTCACTAGTGAGAAAAATCCATTATTTTTTGATTTTGTGTTGCCTGAATAGAGGTGAGCGCAATGGTATAAACGATATCATCAACTAGCGCGCCACGGGACAAGTCATTAACCGGTTTACGCATCCCTTGTAGCATTGGGCCGATAGAAACCAGATTAGCTGAGCGTTGTACCGCTTTATAAGTGGTATTGCCAGTATTGAGATCAGGGAAAATAAACACCGTGGCTTGACCCGCTACCGGTGAATTTGGTGCTTTAGATTTAGCTACATCGGCCATAATGGCGGCATCATATTGTAGTGGACCGTCGATCACCAGATCTGGCCGTTTCGCTTGTGCCAAACTGGTTGCTTCACGTACCTTGTCTACGTCACTGCCGGCACCGGAGTTACCGGTAGAGTAAGAGATCATCGCCACGCGTGGTTCAATACCAAATGCTTTGGCAGAGTCGGCTGACTGAATGGCAATTTCCGATAATTGTTCTGCCGTTGGGTCTGGATTTATTGCGCAGTCGCCATAAACTAATACTTGCTCAGGTAACAGCATAAAGAATATCGAGGAGACGATTGAACTACCTGGCGCAGTTTTGATTAGTTGCAACGGTGGGCGAATAGTATTGGCGGTGGTATGAATTGCGCCGGAAACTAAACCATCAACCTCATTTTTTTCCAGCATCATGGTGCCTAACACCACATTATCTTCTAACTGTCCGCGCGCAACAATTTCAGTCATGCCTTTATTTTTACGCAGCTCAACCAAACGCTCAACATAATTTTTCCGTACTGATTTAGGCGCCACAATTTCGATCCCCGCGCCTAATTCAATTCCTTGCGCAGCGGCAACCCGTTTTATTTCATCAGGTTCACCTAGCAGAATACAGGTGGCAATACCTCTTTCAGCGCAAATAGCCGCCGCTTTTACCGTACGCGGTTCATTACCTTCCGGTAGCACGATACGTTTGTTAGCTTTACGTGCGAGCTCGGTTAATTGATAACGGAAAGTCGGCGGTGATAGCCGTTTGGGTTGTTCAGAATCAGCAGTCAGTGAATTGATCCATTTTTGGTTGATATGTAAAGCAACATAATTTTGTATTTTTTCAATTCGCTCATGATCATCTGCATGCACTTCTAAGCTGAAACTTTGTAGACTTAATGAAGTTTGCCAGGTATTGGTATCTACCATCAGCACCGGTAAGCCCGTTTCGAAAGCACGGTGACAGAGATCGTGTATCGGCTTGGCAATAGGGTAACCGCCAGTTAACAGTAACGCGCCAATTTCGATACGATTCATGGCAGCTAGACAGGCAGATACGATAACATCTGGGCGATCAGAAGAGGTCACCAGCAATGTGCCGGGACGAAACAGCTCGACCATATTGGGCACACTCCGGGCACAGAAAATAACCGATTTTATGCGCCGGGTTTGTAATGCACCTTCATTGATGATGGTGGCACTCAGATGATTCGCAATATCTATACCACGGGTGGCTATCAGGTCAAAATTCCACGGAATACAACCCAAAATTGGTAGCGGACAATTGTCAGCTAACGTTTTACTGTCAATTTTTGCGATTGTGGCTTTCGTTGATTCATCAAATATTTCTGATAAATCAGGACGGGTACGGCCATGTTCATCAACTGGTGCATTGAGTTTATTAATAATTACCCCAGTGATATTTTTATTTTGTCCACCACCAAACTCTGCGCGGGCTAACTCAATGCGCTCTTTTAACTGTTCTGGTGTATTATTACCCAGAGCGGTGACAAAAATAACGTCAGCCCCCAGTGTTTTAGCGATATCGTAATTCAGCGATTGGGCAAAAGGGTGCTTACGGGTAGGCATTAAACCTTCGATCAGAATAACTTCAGCCTGCTGCTTATTGTCATGGTATCGCGCAACAATCTCTTCCATTAAAACATCTTTTTGATCATTAGCGAGTAGGGATTCAACATAACTCATTTTTAGTGGTTCAGCGACCTGAACACTAGAGTGGGAGCGTAATACTTCAGTTGTCTGATCTTTATTACCAAAACGGGGTTGAGCAATGGGTTTAAAAACCGTTAGACTAACCCCTTTTTGCTCCATTGAACGAACGACCCCTAAACTGACACTGGTTAAGCCAACACTAATGTCAGTCGGTATTAACATTATTGTACGGGACACAAGTACCTCTTTAACAATTGCAAGATGTTCAACTTAGTACTGCCAATCAGTAGACTGACAGTTTCTAATCTATTTATGCCGTTAGACGGCTCGCGTCCTGAGCAATAACTAACTCTTCATTTGTTGGAATAACCAGAGCAGGAATGCTATCGTCAGTTGTGATCTTGCCTGATTTGCCAAAACGGGCGGCTAAGTTGCGCTCGTGTTCATATTTAATACCAATTAAAGATAGCTTCTTAAGGGTTAATTCACGTACTAAAGCTGAATTTTCGCCAATACCACCGGTGAAGATAATAGCGTCTAGGCGTCCTTCCATTAATGCACAATAAGCGGCGATATATTTGGCTAAACGATGACAATAGACATCCATCGCTCGTTTTGCATCTGCTTTAGTGTCATAATTGTCTTCGACATAACGACAGTCGTTGGTAACTTCAGTTAATCCAAGTATGCCAGACTCTTTGGTTAATAATGTATTGATCTGATCAACACTCATACCCAAGGTGTCGTGAAGGTGGAACACAATAGCTGGATCGATATCACCACTGCGGGTTCCCATTACTAAGCCTTCTAGCGGTGTGAGACCCATTGAAGTATCTACAGATTGACCATTAACGACCGCGGTAACTGATCCACCATTGCCCAAATGACAGGTGATTACATTCAGTTTATCGATCGATTTATTCAATTCTTTGGCAGCTTGCTGGGAAACATAGTAATGACTGGTACCGTGCGCCCCGTAACGACGAATACCATGCTTTTTGTAAAGATTATAAGGTAGAGCATATAAATAAGCTTCAACCGGCATGGTTTGATGGAAGGCGGTGTCAAATACAGCGACATGCTTGTCATTTAAATGTGGAAATGCTTTTTTAGCTTCTTCAAGTCCAATAATACCAGCAGGATTATGTAATGATGCAAATGGAATAGAGGCTTTAATGCCTTCAACGACTTCATCATTGATAATAACCGATTTGGTAAATTTTTCACCACCATGAACAATACGATGGCCAATAGCCGAAATGGCTTGCGCTAATTCTGGTTTTGCGGTGAGAATTTGATTGACAATGAAAGCCATCGCTTCACTGTGAGCAGCGCCTGAACCTAAAGCAGCTTCGTTTTTAGTGCTATCTATTTTCCACTTAATACGGGCTTCTGGTAGATGAAAACATTCTGCTAAACCAGATAGTTGTTCTTCGCCGTTAATCGGATCAATGATAGCAAATTTAAGGGAAGAGCTACCGCAGTTGAGGACAAGTACCAGCTTACTTGACATGGAATCACCTACTATATCGTTATCATGGAGTCTTCTTTGTCAGATTAACCAGGAAGACTAGGGTTAATAAACATCAATCCAATAGAATGCTAGTAGCCTAGCTTATCCCTGGGATCATACTGAATGATTAATATCATATTTATGCGATATTATGATATTTTAATTGTATTTATTGACATAAATAACTATGTTTGCAATGTTAATATTAAAGATGCAATATAATATTAACATTATGAATTGAAAGCATAGTAATAGACCAAATATAAACTTTATATGATATAAGTTTTTTCTATAGATTATAGAAGTCGTGGCCTCAGGCAACCAAAGTTGCCCTATAAATTCTACTAAAAAGATTTTGTGCTTTATATATTTTTTTTAAATTTTGCATGAGAAATTGATTGAAGTCATGTGAGGTATTGATGAATACGACACCAGAAACGACCCCAGGTTTCTTACAAAAGTTGAAATTAGGCCGGCAGTATGCCAAGACATTTCCGTTAGAAAAATGTTTGATGCCTATTTTTCCTGAACATCGGGTGATCACAGTTAGTCGCTTTGCGATTCGTTATATGCCTGCTGTTGCAGTTTTTCCCCTTACCTGGCAGATAGCATTAGGTGGTCAGCTGGGACCGGCTGTGGCGATAGGGCTTTTTGCTTGTAGCTTACTTTTGCAGGGATTATGGTGGTTAGGTAAGCGTTCAGTTACGCCACTACCGTCGGCATTACTAACTTGGTTTTATGAAATTCGTGAAAAATTTAATCAAGCTGGAATTGCCATCACACCCGTCAAAGGAACACCGACTTATCAGGCATTAGCAGAATTGTTAAAACGTGCTTTTAAACAATTAGATCGCTCTTTTATTGATGGTATTTAACATAATTTGAATAGTTATGGGTTAGCTAGTCAGTAATAGAGATAACATGCATTACAAAATAGGTTATTAATGGTTAAAGTTTGAAAATCCTTTTTAGATCAATAAAAGGTAAGTTATCACTATAAAAAGAAGGGCGGTAATGCGATGATTTAGCAAATTTCCAAGTATAGGACAACCATAATGGAAATGACTAATGCACAACGCTTAATTCTGTCTAACCAGTATAAAATGCTGATCAAGCTTGATCCGGATAATGCCAAACACTATCAACGCTGTCAAACTATCATTGAAAATGATTTTGGCTTGAAAATGAAGGAGTTAGAGAAAAATTTTACTGAGTTGTCAGAAGAAAATTGCCAGACTATCATTGATATTATGGAAATGTATCATGCCTTACAAGTTTTTTGGGAAAATTTGTCATCTAAAACCGATATTACAGACAGAAGAGTTATCTTTTTAGGCTTTGATGCTGTTACCGAAGCACATTATCTCAATTATGTTCGTTTTTTTGTGAATAATGAGAGTCGCTACCGTAATTTTGTCAGTGGTAGTGATGATTTTAATGCTTAGACACCTATGTGGGATAAATATCTAAGAATGTTAAAGGTTGGACATCTTGTCCGCGTCAGTATCATCTTTGTGCAGTAGAAATTAAGCAAATCATTAATGCATGACTTATCTAAGGAGCATCAATGGTATTAAAATGTAAGGGATTTTTATTTGATTTGGATGGCACGCTGGTTGATTCGTTACCTAATGTTGAACATTGTTGGTGAGAATTTAGCCGTCGAATTGGTGTATCACAAAGCGACGTGTTGGACTATATTCATGGCAAACCGGCGATCAGTTCTATCCGTCATTTTATGTCAAATGCCTCAGAAACTGAAATTGATGAAATTTTTATTGGCTGGAAAACCTAGAAGCAGCAATACTTCGGGTATTGTAGCGCTACCTGGTGCAATTGCTTTATTAGAACAACTCAATACATTTGCTATTCCCTGGGCAATCGTGACTTCTGGAACAGTTCCAATTTTTTAATCGTAGTAAAGCGGCAGGTTTGCCGGAACCGAAACACTGGGTCACGATTGAACGAGTTGAACAAGGTAAACCACAGCCAGATCCTTTTTTGCTTGGTGCACAACTACTAAATTTACCGCCTGAAGCCTGTATTGCGGTTGAAGATGTGCAGGCAGGGATCTATTCTGCTTTAGATGCGGATAGCCAGGTTATCGCTGTTCATGCGCCAGCAGTTATGGCACGGCGAGAAGAAATTTCATTAATTATCAAATCATTTACTGAATTAAATATTTCAAAACCAGATAACCAAGGTATTGTTACGGTGACTCAGCGATAAAAATATGTCAGTTTCATAAATTAGACCGACAAATCTGCGCTACTTATGGCAAATGAGTCCTATGAATAGATGAATAGACTTAATTTGAGGTCATTTTGAATAGCCAGCTGGTATGGGTATTAATTTTACTGCTAATAGTCGTCACTCTTTTTATGACTAATAAGATCCGTATGGATGTTGTTGCATTATTAGTCATTGTGGCTTTAGTGTTGAGTGGAACTCTGGCGCTTAAACAAGCAACAATCGGCTTTAGTGATCCTAATGTGCTGCTAATTGCGGCACTTTTTGTTTTTAGTGAGGGATTAGTCCGAACTGGTATTGCCTATCAAGTTGGCGACTGGTTAGTTGGTGCAGCCGGTAATAATGAAAATAAGATGCTGATTTTTTTGATGATCACAGTCGCAGGTCTAGGCGCTTTTATGAGTTCAACCGGTATTGTTGCCATCTTCATTCCCGTTGTTCTTAATGTTGCTAAACAGATGAAAATCCTACCAGGACGTTTGATGATGCGATTAGGCTTTGCTGGACTTATCAGTGGTATGATGACGTTAGTAGCGACCCCACCAAATATGATAGTTAATAGTGACCTGGTTAGAGAAGGTTATGCGGGATTCAAATTTTTTGCCATTACGCCGATTGGAATTGTGGTGCTGTTGCTGGCAATTATTTATATGTGGCTGGTTCGTCGTAGGTTAGGCAACCGCGCAATTGCAGCGGGTTCTGCTCCTCATTGGCGCACATTTCACGACTTATTCGTGATTATAAGCTAACAGGTCGCGCTCGTTGTTTAGCCATTTGTCCAGGTTCCCCCTTGATAGGTTATTCACTCGATAAGTTATATCTACGCACACGTTATGGTGCGAATATTATTGGTATTGAGCGTTGGCATCGTTTTCGTCTACTTATGCTAAGTGTAACAGCTGCAATAGAGTTACATGAACGTAATGTGTTATTAGTTGATATGTCGGATAGTGAGGTAGATCTTAATGAATTTTGTCATGAACAAAAATTGGCCCCAATGATTTTGAGAGGTGAATATTTCTCCGCACGTGCGCGTGAAGTCGGAATGGCTGAGTTCTCCTTAGCGCCGCAACCTGACTTATTAGGCAGTACATTGCGAGAAATTAAATTTCGTATGCGTTATGGCCTTAATGTTGTTGGCATTTACCGTGAAGGAAAAACTATCAATGATAAATTAATTGATCAGCCCATGCGTTTAGGTGATGTTTTACTGATCGTGGGTGATTGGAAATTAATTCGCTTATTGTCAACTGATAGATGTAATTTTATTGTGTTAAATTTGGCCGCTGAGGTAGAGGCAGTTGCTCCTGCTGCATAGCAAGCACCACATGCAATTTTTTGTTTGATATTAATGGTTACTTATGATGGCAATAGATGAAATTCCCAATTTTATTGCTGTACTGATTGCGTGTTTATTAATGGGAAAATTTCGCTATATTGATATGGAAAGCGCTTATCGTGCAATAGACTGGCCGAGTATTATGTTGATTGTTGGTATGATGCCCTTTGCATTGGCATTACAAAAAACTGGTGGTATTGATTTGATTGTTAATTTACTAATAGATATTGCAGGTGGCATGGGACCAAGGATAATGTTGCTTTGCTTATTTATTGTTTGTGCAGTAACTGGATTATTTATTTCTAATACAGCAACAGCAATGGCACCGGTTGCCATTGCTGTTGCTAATCATATGAGTGTTTCGCTAATACCTTTTGCTATGGTGATAAGTGTTGCAGCTTCCGCGGCTTTTATGACCCCAGTTTCTTCACCGGTTAATACTCTAATTTTGGCACCTGGTGGCTATAAATTCAGTGATTTTGTTAAATTTGGGGTTCCTTTTACTGTTTTAGTTATGGTTATCACTGTTGTTATTGTTCCTCAATTGTTTCCATTTTGAAGTTATCGCCTATTTTTTGTAACAAAAAGTAAGATAATAATACTATTTATATGTTATATAACTTACTAGCTACTAATTTCATCTAAAGATAGGCAGAATCCGGGTACAAAAACTTCAATAAAGTATTGCATTTCATCGCTATAACGTTCAGAAAGTGTTTTTTCAAGTCGCATTTTAGCTAGATTAAACTCGGTATTGCCTGCAGATAACTCTTCTAAGCATTTTAAATAGGCACAAAGTGCATCCGCTTGTTTAACGATAGCGCGTTCTTCCTCAGTATGATATTCATCATCCAAAATCGGCTGAAAATCTTGTTGCAATTCTTCTGGTAGCATAGCAATAAGTTTTTGCTGAGCGTATTTTTCAATTTTTTTGTATTCGTTAGCAATTTGTGGGTTATGATATTTTATTGGTGTTGGCAGATCACCGGTGATCACTTCACTGGCGTCATGATACATAGCGAGCAGTGTAATACGTTCAGGATTTAGTTGGCCATTAAATTTTCGATTTTTAATGCAAGCAAGGGCATGAGCGACAAAGGCAACTTGTAAACTATGCTCTGAAATATTTTCGGTACGTACATTGCGCATTAATGGCCAACGATTAATTAATTTCATCCGAGAAAGATGGGCAAAAAAATAACTCATAGACTGTCCTCCTGGGATTGTTATAGTCATAAGCATTGTGGATTGATTAGATTAACAAGTAAATAACAAAATAGAACATCCTTAATCTAGATTAAGGATGTTCTATTATTGGACAACTATTGGCGATAGTTTAGCAGGAATTGGCTAAATTTATTAATTGCAGCTTCAAGCTCGCCAACATAAGGTAGCGTAACAATTCTGACGTGATCGGGTTCAGGCCAATTAAAAGCTGTTCCCTGGACCAATAAAACTTTTTCCTGTAAGAGTAAATCAAGTACCATTTTTTGGTCGTTTGAGATATTGAACTTTTTAATATTAATTTTGGGAAACATATATAAAGCACCTTGCGGTTTAACACATGATACCCCAGGAATTTCATTAATCAGTTCCCAAGCGCGATTACGTTGATCATATAATCGCCCACCAGGACAGATAAATTCGTTAATACTTTGATAACCGCCTAATGCGGTTTGGATTGCATGTTGCATAGGAACGTTAGCACAAAGCCGCATGGAGGCTAATATTTCTAAGCCTTCAATATAGCTTTTGGCATTTTCTTTCGGGCCATTAAGCACCATCCAGCCTTGACGAAAACCAGCAACTCGATAAGTTTTTGATAAACCATTAAAAGTAACGGTTAATAGATCCGGTGCTAACGCGGCAATTGAATGATGCTCAGCATCATCGTAAAGAATTTTATCGTAGATCTCATCGGCAAAAATAATCAACTGATGCTGACGAGCGATTTCGACAATCTCCATTAATAATGTTTTGCTGTAAACAGAACCAGTAGGATTATTGGGATTAATGATGACGATGCCACATGTTCGAGGGGTAATTTTTTTGCGAATATCCTCTAGATCAGGAAACCAATTTTGTTCTTCATCACATCTATAGTGTACAGCTTTGCCACCGGAAAGAGATACCGCAGCAGTCCATAGCGGATAGTCAGGAACTGGGACTAACATTTCATCGTTATTATTCAATAAGGCTTGCATCGATTGCACGATGAGTTCAGAAACACCATTACCAATAAAGATATCCTCGATATTAATGTCAAGCATTCCTCTAGCTTGATAGTGTTGCATGATTGCTTTTCGGGCGGAGTAAATTCCTTTTGAATCACTATAACCTTGTGAGTGAGTAAGATTGCGTAGAACATCAAATAAAATTTCATCCGGCGCTTCAAAACCAAAAGGCGCTGGATTACCAATATGAAGTTTAAGAACTTTATGGCCTTCTTCTTCAAGACGTTTGACCTCTTTAAGAACAGGCCCTCTTATGTCGTAGCATACGTTATCCAATTTATTGGATTTAGTTATTGTATTCATTTACTCTGTTTGAACCTCAACGTTAATAGAATATGAGGGAAATTTTGCTGCATATTTATATTCACACTCTACTCTTAGTTGGAAAAATTTTGAAGATATAGGCTTATTTTTGGTAGAAAAGGTTGGTTTAAATAATTAAATTAGGTCAAATAAACTTTTTATCTAACTTAATTAGATAAATAAATTCAAAAATATCGTATAAGTTAGTTTTATATTTTAGATGTGAGATAATTTTTAGTATACAAAGAATAAATTACTTAGTGAATAGATTTGGCAGTGCATTTTTTGTTACAAACCATTGGTGGTTTCATGATAGAAATATTGTTTTTATAACATATAATTAAAGTTAATATGTTATTGTCGTATCTGGGCAAATAGAGTTTTGTTGCTGATTATCAATTAATAGTTTTTTCCTAGCTGCATTATCTTTGACAGTTATTTTGTTGAGAATAACCTATTTTTTTGCTGTTTGAAAAATCGTTATTTTCGCATAGGACTGGAATTAAAAATTATTCTAATAAAAACGAGAAGAAGAACATTCTCATTGGCATTTTGTTTATCAATATGTAAAACATGCTTATTATTAAACAATTTAAGTTAATAAAAGTGTATACACAGTAATAAATACTGCATTAATAGAAATAAATTTTAATATGTAAGGTTTTATCTTTATTTCTTTAACTATCAATGATTTTAATATCTATTGAATTCGTAAAAACACCAGGAATGATATAAGAGAATAAAATGATAAATTCAAATCGCCCAATTATGAATCTCGATCTTGATTTACTTAGGACTTTTGTTGCTGTTGCCGATCTTAATACATTTGCGGCAGCTGCTGCAGCTGTTTGTCGTACTCAATCAGCCGTTAGCCAACAAATGCAGCGTTTAGAACAGTTAGTGGGCCGTGAGCTTTTTGAACGCCATGGCCGTAATAAATTATTAACGGATCATGGTTTGCAGTTATTAGGTTATGCGCGGCAAATATTACGGGCTAATGATGATGCTTCAGCTTCACTAACATATAATGATGCTGAAGGTGAGTTGCGAGTTGGTGTTTCTGATGACACTACCAATACTTTATTACCATTTCTACTGAATCGTATCGCATCAGTATATCCGCGTATGGCCGTTGATATTTATATAAAGCGCGCCCATCTTATTAAAAAAATGCTGGATAATGGTGAAATTGATTTAGCACTAATACCCACAGAATTGAGTCAATATCCAAGTACGTTGTTACGTTCTGCGCCGATCCTTTGGCATTGTGCACCTGATTTTCAGCATCAATTAAATGAGCCAATTCCTTTGGTTGTCATGGATGAAACCAATCCATTTCGTGAAATAGCGATAAGCACCCTTAATCCTGCGGGTATCAAATGGCGTATTGCGTATGAAGCAGCTTCGTTATCGGCAGTGCTTGCTGCGGTTAATGCTGAAGTCGGTATCACTGCGCGTCCGCTAGAAATGCAGACTGGTGGTTTAAGAATACTAAGCGAAAGTGATGGTTTACCCCGTTTACCCGAAATTCGTTATTGGTTATACCGTAATATTAATGAGCAAAACGAGGCTATTTTAACTGTATTTGGTGCAATTAAAAATAAGAAAACACCTTATTATAGTACAGCCGATTAGCGAGACAATTAATAAAGAAATATTATAAATCTGACGATTAGTAAATTACGCTTTAGTTATAGCGGAAGTGAAGCGGTTTTAAAACAGGTTTTTCCTGAGATAATGGTGTAGTAAAAACGAAATATCAGTTACACTAGTTACTAACTATTAGTATTAATTGAATGAGCTGTCACGTTTTAGCTGGCGAGATTTTTTGATTTACAGTTGTAAGGTAAAAGGTGTGAAGAGAGCGTTATTCTATAAACAAAATAGTGGTGAGAAGAATTAAGTTGAAGAAAATTGATGTATTTCTGTCTATTGTAATTTTTTCTTCTCATCTAATTATGGTTAGTGTGGTGTAATATTGCGCTAATTCAAGAGCAAAGCAATGACACCGTTTTTATTTATTAAGCAGCGAATATGTCTACATCTATTGAAGTATTTGCTCATCATTGGGCTTTTGCAATATATCTTATCAGTGCTCTTGGTCTGTGTTCCTTAATGTTACTTGGTGCTTATTACCTCGGTGGTAGATCCCAAGCCAGAGCAAAGCATATCCCTTATGAATCGGGCATTAATTCTGTTGGTAGTGCCTGTTTGCGTATATCAGCCAAATTTTATTTGGTTGCAATGTTTTTTGTTATTTTCGATGTTGAAGCGTTATTCCTTTATGCGTGGGCAGTCTCTATTAAAGAAAGTGGTTGGTTAGGCTTTATTGAGGCAAGTATTTTTATTTTGGTGCTATTGGTGGGTTTATTCTACTTAATTCGTATTGGGGCACTTAATTGGACGCCAGAGCGTTCACGTCGCCATGTTGCAAAACCGAGTGAAATAATTAAAACCAACAATAGTCACCCCTAGTAAAATTGAGGCATTCAAAGATGGATTATACGCTCACTCGCATTGATTTAAATGGTGAAAATGACCGTTATCCCTTGCAAACACAGCAAGTTGTCGGGGATCCATTAGAGCAGCATGTTCATCGTAGTGTTTATATGGGTAAATTAGAGCATGCTTTACATAATATGGTGAATTGGGGCAGAAAGAATTCTCTCTGGCCGTACAATTTTGGCCTTTCTTGTTGCTATGTTGAAATGGTGACTTCTTTCACTGCGGTGCATGATGTCGCCCGATTTGGTGCTGAGGTACTAAGGGCATCACCGCGACAGGCTGATTTTATGGTTGTTGCCGGAACCTGTTTTACTGAAGATGGCACCTGTTATTCAACGACTTTATGATCAAATGTTAGCGCCTAAATGGGTAATTTCTATGGGGGCATGTGCTAACTCTGGTGGTATGTACGATATTTATTCTGTTGTACAGGGGGTTGATAAATTTCTTCCTGTTGATGTCTATATACCAGGTTGTCCACCACGCCCTGAAGCTTATATGCAAGCTTTATTATTATTACAAGAATCGATTGGTAAAGAACGTCGTCCATTATCGTGGGTGGTCGGTGATCAGGGTGTTTATCGCGCCAATATGCAATCTGAAAAAGAGCGTAAGCGTGGTGAAAGAATAGCGGTCAAAACGCTACGAACACCCGATGAAATATAAGGCTTAAAAATATAAGCTATTCAGCGTAACAGAAGCAATGTGTTGCGGTCGTAATAAACCTGATCAAGCGTTGTGGTGCATAATGATAACAGATCAGATAACGCAAGAGAGTGTCAGGCCGGCATGGCAAACTTATGATCATTGTGATGATCCAATAATTTTGACACTGCGTAATCAATTCAGTCCAGATGCTTTCACTATTCAATTAACTCGTACCGGAATGTTGGTTATATGGATCAAACGTGAACAACTTCTTGCCGTAATAGAGTTTTTGAAAAACAGCATAAACCTTATGTAATGCTGTTTGACCTACATGGGATTGATGAGCGGCAACGAGTATATCGGCAAGGTTTGCCTGAAGCGGATTTTTCCGTTTTTTACCATCTTATTTCTATTGAGCGTAACCGCGATATTATGTTGAAAGTGGCGCTTAGTGAGAAAGATCTTAATATTCCCTCTATCGTTTCTTTATTTCCCAATGCTAATTGGTATGAACGTGAAGTATGGGATATGTTTGGCATAACATTTAATGGCCATCCGAATTTGCGACGGTTATTAATGCCAATGACCTGGGAAGGACATCCGTTATGTAAAGATTATCCGGCCAGGGCCACTGAATTTGATCCTTTTGTTTTAACTAAACAAAAGCTTGATTTAGAGATGGAGTCACTGACCTTTAAACCCGAAGAATGGGGAATGGCTAGAGGCAATAAAGATGAAGATTTTATGTTCTTGAATCTGGGCCCTAATCATCCCTCATCTCACGGTGCCTTTCGCATTGTACTGCAACTAGATGGTGAAGAGATTATCGACTGTGTACCGGATATTGGTTACCACCATCGCGGTGCAGAGAAAATGGGCGAGCGCCAATCCTGGCACAGTTATATTCCTTATACTGACCGCATTGAGTATTTAGGTGGCTGTGCTAATGAAATGCCTTATGTATTAGCGGTAGAAAAACTAGCAGGAATTGACGTTCCTGATCGGGTTAAGACTATCCGTGTTATGTTGTCAGAGTTATTTCGTATTAACAGCCATTTACTCTATATCAGTACCTTTATTCAGGATGTCGGTGCCATGACACCGGTTTTCTTTGCGTTTACCGATCGTCAGAAAATTTATGACATTGTTGAAGCGATCACCGGTTTCCGTATGCATCCAGCTTGGTTTCGCATCGGGGGTGTTGCTCATGACTTACCGAAAGGTTGGCAAAAACTATTGCAGGAGTTCCTTGACTGGATGCCAAAGCGATTGGATTCATATGTCAAGGCAGCATTGCACAATAGTATTCTTAAAGGGCGTTCAGTTGGTGTCGCTGCTTACACGACTAAAGAAGCATTAGATTGGGGGGTCACTGGCGCCGGATTACGCGCGACGGGCCTTAATTTCGATATTCGTAAATGGCGACCCTATTCAGGTTATGAAAACTTTGAATTTGAAGTTCCTATCGGCAACAATGGCGATTGTTATGATCGAGTGATGTTAAAAGTGGAAGAACTGCAGCAAAGCCTGCGTATTCTTAAGCAATGCTTAAATAATATGCCTGCAGGACCATTTAAAGCCGATCATCCCCTAACTACTCCACCACCGAAGGAACGCACTTTACAGCATATTGAAACCATGATTAATCATTTTTTACAAGTTTCATGGGGGCCAGTTATGCCTGCAAATGAGGCTTTTCAGATGATTGAAGCAACAAAAGGGATCAATAGTTACTATCTGACCAGTGATGGTAATACTATGAGTTATCGCACCCGCGTTCGTACACCAAGTTTTGCCCATTTACAGCAAATTCCTGCGGTGATCAGAGGCAGCCTGGTGTCTGATCTTATTGTCTACCTTGGTAGCATTGATTTTGTCATGTCAGATGTGGATCGTTAATGATGCAAGATGAATTTAATCCCAATCAACAGCAAAAGCGGCTCGATGTCGCTAACATGGTAGAATCTCACACCAAACATGATTTTTCCTTGACGACAGAAGAGCGAGAAGAGATCGAGCAAGAAAAACATCACTATGAAGATGCCAGAGCCGCTTCAATTGAAGCATTAAAAATTGTACAAAAAAAACGCGGTTGGGTGGAAGACGGTGCTATTTATGCAATTGCCGATCTGTTAGATATTCCTGCTAGTGATGTAGAAGGAGTGGCCACCTTCTACAGTCAAATTTATCGCCAACCTGTTGGTCGCCATATTATTCGTTATTGTGACAGTGTGGTTTGTCATATTACCGGTTATCAAGGTATTGAGGCTGAAATTATCAAATTATTAAAGATTGCGCCCGGCCAAACAACTACTGATGGCCGGTTTACCTTATTACCAACTTGTTGTCTGGGTAACTGTGATAAAGGTCCGACTATGATGATTGATGAGGATACCCATAGTCATGTAAAGCCATCTGATATTCAACGGCTATTGGAGCAGTATCCATGACAACACATCGACAAATTACCCGTAGTGCGCAGACACATCCATTAACCTGGCGGTTACGTGAAGATCAGCAGCCGGTCTGGTTAGAGGAATACTTAAGTAAAAGTGGTTACCAAGGTGCTAAAAACGCCCTAAAAAGTATGTCGCCAGATCAAGTTGTTAGCTTAGTTAAAGATGCTGGTCTTAAAGGTCGCGGTGGCGCTGGTTTTTCTACCGGCCTCAAATGGAGCTTGATGCCGAAAGATGACAGCATGAATATCCGTTATTTACTTTGCAATGCGGATGAAATGGAGCCTGGAACCTATAAAGATCGTCTTTTAATGGAACAGCTACCGCATTTGTTGATCGAGGGAATGTTAATTAGCGCCTTTGCATTAAAAGCGTACCGTGGATATATCTTCCTGCGTGGTGAATATATCGAAGCTGCCAAACATTTGCGGAAAGCGATTGAGGAAGCGAAAGCAGCGGGTTTATTAGGTAAGAATATTCTTGGTACGGATTTTAACTTTGAGCTTTTTGTACATACCGGTGCTGGGCGCTATATTTGTGGTGAAGAAACAGCTCTGATTAACTCCCTTGAAGGGCGCCGGGCAAATCCGCGCTCAAAACCGCCTTTTCCGGCAACATCCGGTGCCTGGGGTAAGCCGACTTGTGTCAATAATGTGGAAACACTTTGTAACGTGCCTGCGATTATTGAAAATGGTAAAGAGTGGTATCTCGGCCTTAGCGAAGGTAAAAGCAAAGATGCCGGAACTAAGCTGATGGGATTTTCCGGGCGGGTTAATAATCCAGGGTTGTGGGAATTACCTTTTGGTATTACTGCTCGCGAGATCCTGGAAGATTATGCCGGTGGAATGTGCAAAGGTTTAACGCTTAAAGCCTGGCAACCAGGAGGGGCTGGTACCGACTTTCTAACCGAAGCACATCTCGATTTAGCAATGGATTTCGACAGCATCGCTAAAGCAGGTAGCCGTCTGGGTACCGCGCTTGCCATGGCGGTTGATAATGAAATTAATATGGTTTCTTTGACCCGTAATTTAGAGCAATTTTTTGCTCGCGAATCCTGTGGCTGGTGTACACCGTGTCGGGATGGCTTACCTTGGAGTGTGAAAATTCTACAGGCGTTAGAGCGTGGTGAAGGACAACCAGGCGATATTGAAACATTAGAGCAACTTTGTCGCTTTCTTGGGCCAGGTAAAACTTTTTGTGCTCATGCACCCGGTGCGGTAGAACCTTTGCAGAGTGCTATCAAATATTTTCGTGCTGAATTTGAAGCGGGCATCAGCCAACAGAATTTTACCAACTTGAGTCCAATTGCTGGCATTCAACCAAATTTGTTAAAGCAGCGTTGGTGATAACTTACGCTAAGCTGAATAAAAACATATTTAAGTCGACTGAATTTTTGATTAACGCCTGCTGAAAAAGCAGGCCATTAGGAAGCATGCTGACTATGGCTACAATATATGTAGACGGCAAACGATATGATGTAAATGGGGATGAAAACCTATTGCAGGTTTGTCTCTCTCTGGGTCTGGATATCCCTTACTTTTGCTGGCACCCAGCGTTAGGAAGTGTTGGTGCTTGCCGTCAATGCGCAGTTAAGCAATATCAAAATGCTGACGACACACGTGGTCGTCTGGTAATGTCTTGCATGACACCGGCTTCTGATGGGACCTATATTTCCATCGATGATGATGAAGCCAAACAGTTTCGTGCAAGTGTTGTTGAGTGGTTGATGACAAATCATCCACATGATTGCCCAGTTTGTGAAGAAGGCGGCAATTGCCATTTACAAGATATGACGGTGATGACTAGTCATACAATGTGTAAATATCGTTTTACCAAAAGAACACATCATAATCAGGATCTAGGTCCATTCATTGGTCACGAAATGAATCGTTGTATCGCTTGCTATCGTTGTGTTCGTTATTACAAAGATTATGCTGATGGCACCGATCTGGGAGTTTATAGCGCCCATAATCATGTCTATTTTGGTCGGGTGGAAGACGGTACGCTAGAGAGTGAATTTGCGGGCAATTTAGTTGAGATCTGCCCAACGGGGGTTTTTACTGATAAAACCCATTCTGAACGTTACAATCGCAAGTGGGATATGCAATTTGCGCCAGGAATATGTCAACAGTGTAGTGTTGGTTGTAATACAAGCCCTGGTGAACGTTATGGTGAATTACGCCGGATTGAAAACCGTTATAATGGGGTGGTAAATCACTATTTTTTATGTGATCGTGGCCGCTTTGGTTACGGTTATGTTAATCGCAAAGATCGACCTCGTCAGCCTCAATTAGTTAACAAAGCAAAACGACACACTATTTCGGTGATGGAGGCGATGCAAACGGGTGCCAAAATTTTACGCCAAGCAACAAAGACTATTGGTATTGGGTCACCAAGAGCTAGTATCGAGAGCAATTATGCATTACGGGCACTGGTTGGCGAAGAAAATTTTTATTCAGGTATATCGACAGCAGAACAACGTCATCTCGAACTGATGGTTAATATTCTGCAAAAAGGAGGCGTCTATACGCCGACATTGCGTGAAATTGAAAATTATGACGCGGTGCTGGTTTTGGGGGAGGATTTAACCCAAACTGGAGCTCGTATAGCATTAGCGGTTCGTCAGGCGGTTAAAGGTAAAGCAAGGGCAATGGCTGAAGCACAAAAAGTGGCAGATTGGCAAATCACCGCCGTGTTAAATATTGGCCAACGAGCTAAATACCCATTATTTATCACTAATATTGATGATAGCCGTTTAGATGATATTGCTGCATTAAATTATCGCGCACCAGTTGATGATCAAGCTCGCTTTGGCTTTGCTATTGCCCATGCTTTGGACAGAAAGGCGCCAGCTGTGGATGATTTGCCAGCGGGTATTAAAGCAAACGTTGAATTAGTTGCTGCAGCCTTATTGCAGGCCAAAAAGCCACTTATTATTAGTGGTAGCAATTCTGGTAGTGAAGCACTTATCCAGGCCGCAGCTAATATTGCTTTTTCATTAAAAGCGAAAAATGTCGAAGTTGGAATTAGCTATATTGCAGCTGAAGCTAATAGCTTTGGCTTGGCTTTAATGAATGCTCAATCGTTAGATATCGCAATGGAGTGTATTTCATCCGGTGAAGTTGATACTGCGGTGGTAATGGAGAATGATCTTTATCGGCATAGTAATGTTGATAGTGTTAATAATGCTCTGAAAAGGCTGAATAAATTGATTGTTGCGGATCATCAACATACTACTATTATGGATCAGGCGGATCTGATTTTACCCGCTGCCAGCTTTGCTGAAAGCACTGGAACATTAATTAATAATGAAGGTCGGGCGCAACGTTATTTTCAGGTGTTTGATCCGACTTATTACCAACCTAATATTGCCATTAATGAAAGTTGGCGTTGGTTACATTCATTGCAGGCAGAGCTCGAAACACGTCAAATCGATTGGTCACAATTAGATCATGTTATCCAGGCCTGTATAACCGCTATGCCGCAGTTTGCGGCTATTGTCGATGCGGCACCTAATGCCACATTCCGTATCCATGGACAAAAATTAGCCCGTTCGCCCCAGCGTTATAGTGGACGTACCTCAATATTGGCTGATATAGAGGTCAGTGAACCTGGTCAACCATGCGACATTGATACGCCATTTGCTTTTTCGATGGAAGGTAATAATAGCCCCACCGCGATTCGCCAGCAAATTCCGTTTGCATGGTCGCCAGGCTGGAATTCACCTCAAGCTTGGAATAAGTTTCAAGCTGAAGTCGGTGGCCATTTACGTTTTGGCGATCCGGGGATCCGATTATTTGATTCAACTGATAGTCGCTTAGATTATTTTACTGCTATTCCGCTTGCCTGGCAGCGGCAGGATAACCAATGGACGATTGCACCTTACTATCATTTATTTGGTAGCGATGAAACCTCACAGCGAGCTGAAGCAATACAACAACGTATGCCAGAAGCTTACATTATGCTCAATACTCAGGATGCTGAAAACCTGGTTGTTAAAGCTGGGACAGTGCTTGAATTCAGTTATGGTGGACAAATTTATCGATTGCCAGTTCGTCTCAGTTATCATTTGGCGCCAGGACAGATTGGTTTACCTTTAGGTATGCCTGGGATTGCACCAACGATGGCAGGTATGGCGGTGAAAAATTTACGGAGGGCGACATAATGACCCTATTTTCTGCTGAAGCCCCCGCAGCGATTATTGCTGTTCTACAAGCAATAGTTATTTTGCTGGTGGTGATTATTTGCGGCGCTTTAATGAGTTTTGGCGAACGTCGTTTATTGGCACTGTTCCAGAATCGTTATGGACCTAATCGGGTAGGTTGGGGAGGCTCATTACAGATTGCTGCTGATATGATTAAAATGTTATTTAAAGAAGATTGGATTCCACAATTTTCAGATAAGCGCATTTTTATGTTGGCACCAGTAATTGCCTTTTGTTCCATGTTATTGGTATTTGCCATTATTCCGGTTAGCGCAACTTGGTATGTTGCCGATCTTAATATAGGTCTGCTGTTTTTTTTCATGATGGCTGGCTTAGCGGTTTATTCGGTACTGTTTGCAGGTTGGTCAAGTAATAATAAATACTCTTTATTAGGCGCGATGCGCGCCTCAGCTCAGACGTTAAGTTATGAAGTTTTTCTCGGCCTTTCATTAATGGGGGTCGTTGCCCGAGCTGGCTCCTTTAACTTAATTGATATTGTCAATTCGCAAGCTGGATTATGGAATATTATTCCACAATTTTTCGGCTTTTTAACCTTTGTCATCGCGGGTGTTGCTGTTTGTCACCGGCATCCATTTGATCAACCTGAATCAGAACAAGAACTGGCCGATGGCTATCATATTGAATATTCCGGTATGAAATTTGGTCTGTTTTTCGTCGGCGAATATATCAGTATTCTCACCGTTTCTGCATTAATTGTGACCTTATTTTTCGGCGGCTGCCTTGGCCCATTTTTACCTGGCTTTATTTGGTTTGCATTAAAAACAGCTTTCTTCATGGTGATGTTTATTCTTGTTCGCGCCTCATTACCACGTCCGCGTTATGATCAAGTGATGGCTTTTGGTTGGAAAGTGTGTTTGCCATTGACGTTGATCAATCTGTTAGCAACCGCAGCAGTTATTCGATGCAACGCTTAATAAGGGAGGATTGAGCCATGACATTAAAAGAGTTAGCGGTTGGTTTGGCCACCCAGATACGTAGTATTTGTATGATCGGGCTACATGCTTTTCATAAACGTGAAACGAAAATGTACCCGGAGGAGCCGGTTTATGTACCTCCTCGTTATCGCGGGCGTATTGTATTGACCCGAGATCCTGATGGTAAAGAACGTTGTGTAGCTTGTAATTTATGTGCGGTAGTTTGTCCGGTTGGCTGCATTTCATTACAAAAAGGGGAACAGCCAGATGGCCGTTGGTATCCAGAATTTTTCCAGATCAATTTTTCCCGTTGTATTTTCTGCGGTTTATGTGAAGAGGCTTGTCCGACTACCGCTATTCAACTAACGCCTGATTTTGAAATGGGGGAATATAAACGCCAAGATCTGGTCTATGAAAAACAAGATTTGTTGATTTCAGGGCCAGGTAAATATCCAGATTATAATTTTTATCACAAAACGGGTATGGCGATTAGTGGTAAAGATAAAGGTGAAGCGGATAATGAAGCTAAGCCTATTAATGTTAAAGATTTGTTGCCATAAGGAGCGATGTTTATGGAATTTGCATTTTATGTCGCTGGATTGGTGGCTATTTTGGCGACGCTTAGGGTAATAACACATACCAATCCAGTACATGCGCTGTTGTATCTGATCGTTTCTCTGTTAGCTTTATCGATCGTTTTCTTCTCGGTTGGTTCTTATTTTGCCGGTGCCTTAGAGATTATCATCTATGCCGGGGCTATTATGGTGCTGTTTGTGTTTGTGGTCATGATGCTTAATTTAGGTAAATCAGTCGTTGATCAGGAGCGTGCCTGGCTACAACCAAAAGCATGGATTGGCCCAGCTATCCTTTCAGCAGTTTTACTTAGCGTGATTATCTATGCCATTGTTTCAATAAAACATAGCCAGATAAAAGGTCAGATGATTAGTGCTAAGGAGGTTGGTATGAGCTTATTTGGTCCTTACGTATTGGCCGTTGAACTGATTTCTTTACTGTTATTGGCGGGTCTTGTCGTGGCATTTCATATTGGGCGTGAAAAGCGGCTTAACTCTCTGGATAGTCATTCGGATGTGGAGGAACAAGTATGATCCTTCTGCAACACGGTTTAATTTTAGCGGCAATTTTATTCGTTTTAGGTTTAAGTTGTCTGCTGATCCGGCGCAATCTTCTCTTTATGTTAATTGGATTAGAAATAATGATTAACTCAGCCGCATTGGCTTTTGTGGTGGCGGGTAGTTATTGGGGACAAGCTGGTGGCCAAGTCATGTATATTTTAACGATTAGCTTGGCTGCCGCGGAAGCAAGTATAGGATTGGCTTTGTTATTGAAACTTCATCGTCATCGCCAGAACCTTAATATTGATGAAGTTAGTGAGATGCGCGGATGAATTTACTCTATTTACCTATTCTGCTGCCACTATTGGGATTTCTACTACTCGCATTCTCTCGTGGACGTTGGTCGGAAAATGTGTCTGCTATCATCGGGGTTGGTTCGGTAGGGTTGGCAGCACTGGTAACATTTTGGCTAGCGATTGATTTTTGCGCTAATAATGCTGACGGTGGTTATGCTTATCGTCAAACATTGTGGCACTGGATAGCAGTAGGCGACTTTAATATCCCAATTACACTGGTACTTGACGGTTTATCGTTAACCATGTTGGCAGTTGTGACAGGCGTCGGCTTTTTAATTCATCTATACGCTTCTTGGTATATGCGTGGTGAAGAAGGTTATTCTCGTTTTTTTGCTTATACCAATTTGTTTATTGCCAGTATGGTTGTTTTAGTTTTGGCTGATAACATGATGCTAATGTACCTGGGTTGGGAAGGCGTCGGGTTGTGTAGTTACTTGCTAATCGGTTTTTATTACACCAATCCAGAAAATGGCAAAGCAGCCATGAAGGCTTTTTTTGTCACGCGGATTGGTGATGTATTTTTAGCTATTGGCATGTTTATTATCTATAATCAATTTGGCACCCTTAATTTCCATCAATTGAGCATACTGGTACCACAACAAATTAGTGCAGGCTCTTCGCTGATTAATTGGGCTACGCTAATGATCCTTGGCGGCGCAGTCGGTAAATCTGCTCAATTGCCTTTGCAGACCTGGTTAGCCGATGCAATGGCGGGGCCAACTCCAGTATCTGCGCTTATTCATGCAGCAACAATGGTAACTGCTGGAGTTTATTTAATCGCTCGCACGCATAGCCTATTTTTGATGGAGCCGGAAATATTGCACTTAGTGGCCATTATTGGTGCAGTCACCCTAATATTGGCTGGATTTGCGGCCTTAGTACAAACAGATATCAAGCGCGTATTGGCTTATTCGACGATGAGTCAAATAGGTTATATGTTTTTAGCTCTAGGTGTTCAGGCTTGGGATGCGGCTATTTTTCATTTAATGACCCACGCTTTCTTTAAAGCTTTACTCTTTTTTATCCGCTGGCTCAGTGATTATTGCCTGTGACCATGAACAAAATATATTCAAGATGGGTGGTTTACGTAAAAAGTTACCTTTTGTTTATGGTTGTTTTTTAATCGGCGGTGGTGCGCTAGCGGCAATACCACTAGTTACTGCAGGTTTTTATAGCAAAGACGATATCTTATGGGGAGCAGCCCTTCAAGGAGAAACAGTTTTACTCTGGGCTGGTATAGTTGGCGCATTTATGACCGCACTTTATACCTTCCGTATGATTTTTATTGTCTTCCATGGCAAAATACAGACCTCAGCTCAAACTGTCGGCGGTATTAGTCATACTCTGCCGTTATCGGTATTAGCAGTTTTATCTACGGTTATTGGTACACAGATTGTTCAACCGTTAGCGGGCATATTTCCTGTCAATGAAACAATCAATGAGTCGGGCAAAGTTAGGCTGGAAATAATTTCAGCAATTGTTGCATTATTGGGGTTGGCACTGGCGGTATTCCTCTATATAGGCAAACGTAAGATTGTTAAATCAATTGCTAAAAGCGCAGCAGGGCGTTTTTTTACTGTTTGGTGGTATCAGGCTTGGGGATTTGACCAACTTTATAACCTTATTTTTGTAAAACCATTTAAAGCAATTGCTCAATTATTGGCAAATGATCCTGTCAATTTATTAATGAATATTCCCGCTGTGATGTTACGTTGGGGCAATAAAGGCTTAACGTTAAGCCAGAATGGGCAGATCCGTTGGTATTTGGCTTCTATGGGTTTAGGGGCAGTGTTGATGTTAGCACTGTTACTTCTGGTTTAATTAAGGACACATTGCGCCATGCTATTACCTTGGCTAATATTTCTCCCCTTCATCGGTGGTGTCTTATGTTGGCTGTCCGAACGATTCAATAAATGGGCACCACGCTATTTGGCACTGCTTGTGATGGGGTTAACACTGCTCCTCTCTGTATTACTTTGGTTGCAGGGAAATTATTCGTTGCCTGATACGTTGGCATTACCCCAATGGCAGGCGATCTTTTTCATGCCATGGATCACTCCATTAGGTATTAATATTGCCCTAGCCATTGATGGTTTATCATTACTAATGATAGTGCTAACGGCTATTATGGGGATTTTTTCCATATTGAGTTCGTGGAGTGAAAATCAACCTAATCAGGGTGCTTATCACTTCCATTTGATGTGGATTTTAGCCAGCGTGATGGGAATTTTCATGGCGGTGGATCTGTTTTTGTTTTTTTTCTTCTGGGAAATGATCCCGATCCCGATGTATTTCCTAATTACTAATTGGGGGCATAAAAGCTCAGAAGAACGTGCACATGTTAATGCTGCAACTAAATTTTTTATTTATACCCAAGCAAGTGGCTTGATTATGTTGCTGGCGATTGTGGCATTGGCATTGATTCATTATCAATCATCGGGTCATTGGTCATTTGCCTATCACGATCTGTTAAATACCAAAATGCCAGCGCTGACACAGTATTTATTAATGCTGGGTTTTTTTATTGCCTTTGCGGTAAAAATGCCTTTGGTACCTTTTCATGGATGGATGGCAGACGCGCAGGAACAATCCCCAACGGCCGGCTCCGTTGATATTGCAGGTATCATGCTGAAAACGGCCGCTTATGGTTTATTGCGTTTCACTTTACCGCTATTTCCTGAAGCATCGATTCAATTTACCCCTATCGCCATGACGTTAGGTGTGATCAGTATATTTTATGGTGCATGGTTAGCATTTAAACAGACAGATATCAAACGTCTGGTGGCTTATAGTAGTTTGTCGCATATGGGGTTTGTTACCGTCGCCATTTATGCAGGCACCATTCTTGCTTACCAAGGAGCTGTGTTACAGATGATAGCCAATGGCTTATCAGGTGCGGCTTTGATCATTATTAGTGGTCAACTTTATGAACGCGCTGGAACACGTGATATGCGCATGATGGGCGGATTATGGAAACGGATCATGTGGCTGCCTGCGCTATCACTATATTTTGCGGTTGCAACCTTAGGAATGCCGGGTACCGGAAATTTTGTCGGTGAGTTTATGATCCTATTTGGTACTTTTGGCCAATTTAAATTGGTGACCATTATTATGGTATTCGGTGTGGTATTTGCATCTATTTATGCACTTTGGATGATGCAAAAAGTTTATTATGGTACTGCAAAATCGGAAAAAGCACTGCCTGCTTTAAATGGTCGCGAGGTGTTGGTTTTATTGACATTAGCACTGTTATTAGTGGTATTAGGTTTTTGTCCGCAACCGGTGTTAGATACTTCAAAAAATGTGATGGAATCACTCCACAGTTTATATTCCATTTCATTTTCAACATTAAGGCCATAATTCGTCATGACCATAACTTTTGAACAATTTATCGCATTGTCACCACTTTTGATCGTTGGGCTATTAGTGGTGATTGTGATGTTATCCATTGCCTGGCAACGCCATCATTTAATCAATGTCACATTAACAATAACCGGTTTTATTATTGCCCTGCTATCTTGCTTGTTAATTGGAGATAGGTTGCCGATTGAAGTGACGCCATTAATCTATGTTGATAAATATTCACTTTTCTATAGCACACTGATTTTGATTGCCGGTATTGGCACAGCAATTTATGCCTATCGATGGCTTGCAGGGTATCCGGATAATAAAGAAGAGTTTTATTTATTACTAAGTATTGCGGTAACGGGCGGGATCCTGTTATCAATGGCTAATCATTTAGCAATCTTATTTATTGGTATTGAATTGATTTCATTGCCATTATTTGGCTTGGTTGGTTATGCCTTTACTCAGAAGCGTTCATTAGAAGCTAGCATTAAATATATGTTACTATCTGCCGCCGCTTCTGCATTTTTATTGTTCGGTATGGCATTACTTTATGCTGAATCAGGCAGTTTAGCCTTTGCCAAATTAGGTTCAAGCCTAAATGAGCATATTATTCACTATCCAGTCCTTATGGTTGGTTTAGGCATCATGTTGGTTGGTATAGGTTTTAAACTCTCTTTTGTCCCATTTCAATTATGGACGCCGGATGTTTATCAAGGTGCGCCTGCACCAGCTGCGACATTTTTGGCAACTGCCAGCAAGATTGCTATTTTTGCGGTTTTAATGCGTCTACTGATGACATCACCCCTAGCAGAAAGTAAGGCATTATTGTCAGTACTCAGCGTTATTGCTATTGCTTCTATGCTGTTTGGTAATTTGATGGCTATTTCACAACAGAGTATTAAGCGTCTGTTAGGCTACTCATCTATTGCCCATATGGGATATTTGCTACTACCGTTAATTGCTTTACAGACTGATAGTGTTGCAGCACAAATTACAGTGTCAATCTACTTTATTGGCTATTTATTTGCTAGTTTAGGGGCTTTTGGCGTGGTAAGTATTCTATCTAGTCCTTATTGTGGCGATGATAAAGACGATATTAGTGCTTATCGGGGATTATATTGGCGCCAACCGGTTCTAGCGATTATTTTGACTATCATGATGTTGTCGTTAGCTGGCATACCGATTACTTTAGGTTTTATTGGTAAATTTTATCTCATCATTAGCGCTATTAATGCTGAGCTGTGGTGGCTAACGGCTGCCGTTATTATCGGTAGTGCGATGGGTTTATGCTATTATTTACGTTTTATGGTTAGTCTATATAGCCGTCAGCCAGTAGCAAATAATCAATCTGACAAACAGTCAAATGTTAATTTAGCAACTTTATTTGCGCTATTGTGTGCTGTTATTACAATTTTATTGGGATCATGGCCACAACCATTGTTTGAGATTGCGGTTGCTGCCTTGGCGGCATAAATATCAGTATACGTTAATAACCCAGCGCTAATATCGCTGGGTTTTTTACGCTCAATGTTATTAAAAGTGAAAAAACTAACAAATCAAATGGTTTGCTAAAGATACAAATAGCAGAATAAATACGAGGTTAGCCAATTGGCTTGATAAAATGATTTATTGGATGGTAAGTCAAGAGGATAGTAATAGTGGTTAATATTACCGAGTTTCTGGCAAGTGTTCATCAATTTTTATCTGAACAACAAATCGATGCTGGAAGTGTGCGACAATATGCATTCCTTTTACCTGCTGATATCACATTTCCTGCTTTGGATTGGTTAGCCAGTCAGCAATTTTATCCTCAATTTTATTGGTATCATCGCGATGGTCATGAAGAAGCGCTTTTACTCGGTGAGGTAAAATATTTTAGAAACATTGCTGATGCTGAACAATTTTTACAGCAACAAACAGCAATACCAACCATGCGGATCTGGGGATTGAACGCTTGGCAGCCACTGCCGGATAATGAATATTATGCCGATTTTGTTGGTAATGATAGCTATTTGTTTTTACCACGAATTGAGTTTAGTCATTGTCAGAAAAAGTGGATATTGGCTATCAATATTATTGATCAACAAGATCTGCGACATGCCCTGCAATTTTTATCCAAATTGCAATCAGTTAAACCCATCTTGCCGATTAATAGCCGTATTAAGCGAATTCAACATCTTCCTGAATATCAAAAATGGCACGATTTAACCACTCAGGCAGTAGTACTGATCAATAGTGGGGTTATGGATAAAGTTGTGATTGCTCGTCAAACGGATATTCAATTAAGCAAACCGTTAAATCCGGCAATTCTACTGTCGGCAAGTAAAGGGGTTAATGGTCAATGTTATCATTTTATGATGTCCTTTAACGCTCAACATACCTTTTTATCATCAACCCCGGAGTGACTTTATTATCTTAAATTTCAACAACTTTACACTGAAGCATTAGATGGAACAGTAGTTAATTCATCAGACCCCATAGTCAGAAAAGCCAATTCCGATTGGTTAATGCATGATGATAAAAATCAACATGAAAATTTACTGGTGGTGGAGGATATTTGCCAAAGATTGCACAATAATAGTGAAAAAATTGATGTTTCCCCACCTGATATTATTTTATTACGTAAAATTCAGCATTTACGTCGTCTTATCCATGTCACTTTACATCATGCTAGCGATAGCGACTGTCTATACCGTTTACAGCCAACCGCTGCGGTTGCCGGTGTACCGAGAAAAATAGCCAAGCATTTTTTACAGAAAAATGGGCCTATTTGCCGCGGTTGGTACGTAGGTAGTGCCGGTTATTTATCACTAAATCAAAGTGAATTTGTGGTTTCTTTGCGTTGTGCGCATATCAATTATGATCATCTTCGGCTTTATGCCGGCGCCGGGATTGTTAAGGATTCAGACCCGCGGCAAGAATGGCTTGAAGTTGAAAATAAGGCCGCAGGTTTACAAGCATTGCTAAATAGAAAGATATTTTGTTGTGAAAGTTGATATTAACAACAAAAATAATTTTTTAGCGGCATTTTATTGAACTGGAATAAGGAAAATCACGTAATTTTACTTAAAATTGCTATTATTTTATTTCTTATTTCTGCTTTGAGTAATATATGTCGCATAGTGTTTTTAACCGTCAATGGGCGGAAGTCATTTTGGAAGCATTAACCAGACATGGTTTAAGTCATGTTTGTATTGCGCCAGGTTCTCGCTCTACGCCATTGACATTGGCAGCTGCGGCACATAGTAAATTAATTTGCCATACTCACTATGATGAGAGAGGGTTGGGCTATGTTGCTTTAGGCTTGGCTAAAGTTATTAGTAAACCGGTGGCGGTTATTGTCACTTCTGGTACCGCAGTAGCTAACTTATATCCTGCTTTAATAGAAGCCGGCTTGACCGGTGAAAATATCATTTTTTTTAACCGTCGAAAGACCTGCTGAGTTAATTGATTGTGGTGCTAATCAAACTATCCGACAAACGGCTATTTTTGCTGATTATCCGGCACAAACATTAGCATTACCTAGCCCAACACAAGCTATCAATGCACAATGGTTGGTGAGCACTATTGACAATGCGATGAATAATCTTTCTCACGGCACTTTGCATATCAATTGCCCATTTGCTGAACCTTTATATGGTGACAGCTCAGCACAAATTGACTGGCTAGATGGTGGCAATCTTCGACACCCTGGTTGATAGGTTCCAGATCCAGCTCACTAGCATTAGTGGTTGATTGGCATGTTTGGCGACAAAAAAAAGGTCTCGTGATTGCGGGCAGAATGCGGCCTGATGAGGGAGAAAAAGTTGCCCAGTGGGCAGAAATGCTAGGCTGGCCAGTTATTAGTGATGTTTTATCACAAACTGGGCAACCTTTACCATGCGTTGATCTCTGGCTATCCGTAACAGAGGTAAAAAACATTCTGCAAAATGTAGAGCTAGTCGTCCAGTTTGGCTCAAGTTTGACCAGTAAACGTTTATTAGAATGGCAAGCACAATGCCAACCAGAGGAATATTGGATTATTGATAGCATTCCCAGTCGTTTAGATCCGATGCATCATCGTGGTAGTCGGTTGGTTAGTACCGTATCTGACTGGTTAATTGCGCATCCGCCAATTAGCTGTTTGCCTTGGGCACATGCATTAACAGAAATTGTTAATAACGTTCATCGCACGGTCCGTAAACAGTTTGCACAACAATTTTCAGAGGCCGCTATTGCTCATCAACTTGCACATTTGTTACCGACAGATAGGCAACTTTTTGTTGGTAATAGTTTGATTGTCAGATTAATTGATGCCCTCGGCCAATTACCGACCAGTTATCCAATCTATAGCAATCGTGGAGCGAGTGGTATTGATGGTTTGATTGCTACGCTAGCCGGTGTGCAAGCTGCCAATGCAAAACCCACATTGGGGATTATCGGCGATATTTCGGCGCTTTATGACTTAAATAGTCTAAATTTATTAAGTGCTTGCGTGGCGCTCATGGTGTTGATTGTGGTGAATAATAATGGTGGCCAAATATTCTCTATGTTACCTACTCCTGAGATGGAAAGAGAACGTTTTTATTGCCTGCCTCATTATCTGCAATTTAAGCATGCGGCCGCTATGTTTGGACTATCTTACTCCTCACCATCAAATTGGCTTCAGTTGAAAGATACCATCAGCAATTATTGGCAGCAGGGCGGCAGGGCGTTGATGATCGAATTGTTAGTAGCCGGTGATGAAGGTGCGAGAATACTCAATCAGCTTGTTAACCAGATGATGGAATTATAATGCTATATACGTGAAGATATCATGAAAAATGTGCTGGAACATGGTTAGTTTGGTTACATGGTCTACTTGGCAACAGCAGTGAATGGCTACCTATTATAGAAAAATGCGTTAATCGTCCGTCACTTGCAATTGACTTACCGGGACATGGACGTTCACCTCACATTCAATTAACCGATTTTTCTCACGTAAGTCGGCTAATTGAGAAAGCTATTGGGGCTAATCAAATTGATAGTTACTATCTAATTGGCTATTCGTTGGGTGGCAGAATTGCTATGTATTACGCCTGTCAGTTTCAACCCACTAAATTAAAAGGCTTGATTGTTGAGGGGATTAATGTTGGTTTAACACAGCCAACGGATCGCCTGCTACGTATAAAGAATGATCGAGTCTTGGGCAAAACGCTTTCGATGCGAGCCAATGGATAGTGTCTTATCTGACTGGTATCAGCAAGCCGTTTTTGATGATTTATCTGTCGAGCAACGGCAATAATTAATTACTGAACGCGGCAATAACCGTGGTGAATATGTTGCTCATTTATTGGAAACTACTTCACTAGGTAAACAACCTTTTTTAGTCAATAAATTATTACAGCGAAACTACCCTTTCAGCTACCTCTGTGGTGAGTATGACGAAAAATTTTGCTCTATCTCACAACAATTTTCGTTACCGCTTATCCGGATACCTGGAGCTGGGCATAATCCCCATCGTAGTAATCCAGTCGCTTATGCTACAGCAGTGGAGTGTTTTTTAGCATTTTCTGACGGAAGGAATTGAATATGCAATGTCTGAATGAAGAACAACTTTATGCTGCTGCTCAATGACATGATTATTCAGCCCAATTTGAAGATATTCTTTATCATAAAAGCAAAGATGGGATTGCTAAAATTACAATCAATCGTCCACATGTTCGTAATGCATTTCGGCCACAAACCGTCAAAGAGATGATCCAGGCGTTATCCGACGCCCGTTAAGATAATGCGATAGGTTGTCATTTTAACCGGCCAGGGTGGGAAAGCCTTTTGTGCCGGTGGTGATCAGAAAATTCGTGGTGATTATGGTGGTTATCGAGATGATAATGGCATTCACCACTTAAATATTTTAGATTTTCAACGGCAAATTAGGACCTGTCCAAAGCCTATTGTTGCTATGGTTGTCGGTTATGCGATTGGCGGTGGGCATGTATTACATATGATGTGTGATTTAACCATTGCTGCTGACAATGTCATATTTGGTCAAACGGGGCCTAAGGTTGGCTCATTTGATGGCGGTTGGGGAGAGTCCTATATGGCATGCATCGTTGGACAAAAAAAAGCACGCGAAATTTGGTTCTTATGTCGTCAATATGATGCCCGGTCAGCACTAGAGATGGGATTGGTAAATCAAGTTGTGCCTTATGCTGAATTGGAGCGTGAAACGGTAGGCTGGTGTCGTGAGATATTAAAAAATAGCCCAATGGCCCTACGAGCGCTGAATGCGGATTGTGACGGCCAGGCCGGTTTACAAGAGTTAGCCGGTAATGCAACCATGTTATTTTACATGACCGAAGAAGGGTAGGAAGGGAGAAAGGCTTTCAATGAAAAACGGCAACCTGATTTTTTAAGCTTTGAGCGTAATCCATAATGCGCGTAAGGCGGCAATATATCAATTTAGTCTACCTATGGAAGCAGGGATCGTATTAAGCAACAGCGATTAAAAACCCGTGATGGTTTTCTTATTCATTTACAGGAAAATGACTCCCAAGGTTGGGGTGAAATTTCACCTTTACCCGAGTTTAGTGTCGAAACACTGGAAATGGTCAGGCAATCATTGCAAACAGGCTTACATAACTGGTGCCAGGGTGCAACAGTTAAAACGTGCCATATTCCATCATTGGCTTTTGGGCTCAGTTGTGCGCTGGCTGAATTACCTGAAATAAACCATTATCCAAAAGCTCCCCTTTGCACCGGTGATCTGGATGCGCTTATTTTACAATTAAACGGTGCTAGCAGTGAAAAAGTGGCTAAGGTTGGTCTTTATGAGTCAGTGCGGGATGGGATGGTGGTTAATTTGCTACTTGATGCGGTTCCTTTATTGCGTTTACGGTTGGATGCTAATCGAAGCTGGAACCAATCACAAGCCGCCGCGTTTGCCAAGTATATTAAAGCCAGCCAATCGCAGTAGGATTGATTTTATTGAAGAGCCTTGTAAAACCATGCTTGACTCATTAGCGTTTGCTCAACAAACGGGGATCGCTATTGCTTGGGATGAAAGTGTGCGCGAACCTAATTTTAAACTTGAAAAACAGCCAGGTGTTAGAGCCATTGTTATTAAACCTACCTTACTGGGTAGCTTAAATCACTGTAAGCAACTTATTGATGACGGCAGGGCTTTGGGATTAAATACTGTAATTAGTTCAAGTCTTGACAGTAGTTTTGGTCTAACACAATTAGCCAGAATAGCAAGCTGGTTAACACCAGAAACCGTTCCCGGATTAGATACCTTGTCTTTGTTTCAGACTCAACTGGTTCGTCAATGGCCTGAAAGTTCATTGCCATTAATCGGATTAAATGAATTAGAACTAATATGGCAAAATGAATGATATTTAATCAATGGCCTTGGATCTATTGGGCAGAAAAATCGCCTGCTGACATTGCACTGATAACCGAGAATAGACAATATAATTGGCGGCAATTGGTAGCAAAAATTAATTGCGTTGCCGACAATCTCTACCGTCAGTTGCTTGCTCTCAAGCCGATGATTGTCATGCTAAGAGGAAAAAATAGTTTTTCTATGCTGTTATGTCAGCCGGTATTACTGCAGTTGGGGGCGCGTATTTTACCCCTCAATCCACAACTGCCAGAGAGCACAGTAGTAGAATTAATTGGCAGTTTGTCGGTTGATTATATGATTGATTTTACTGATCAATCGTTGTTTTTGCCGAAGGTAAAATTGTTAGACTATCGCGCAGTAATAGCAAAATCGGTTAATCATCAACATGGTGTTACTGGCCCGGTACCTTTTATGCCATTGCTGCCGGCAACATTAATATTAACTTCGGGTTCAACCGGAATGGCGAAAGCAGTGGTGCATAATATTACCGCTCATCTCAATAGCGCTAAAGGTGTGCTTTCGTTATTACCATTTGAACGTGAGGATTGTTGGTTACTTTCTTTACCGCTTTTTCACGTCTCAGGTCAGGGGATTGCTTGGCGGTGGCTATATCTAGGAGCAAGATTGGCAATAAAAGCAAACTATTTCATTACCACATGCATTACAGCAATTCAGCCACGCTTCTTTAGTACCCACTCAATTATGGCGTTTATTGAAGATAAAAGAGGTTGAGCAAAAATTCAGTTTACAAAATGAGTTATTAGGCGGTGCGATGATCCCGCATGAACTAGTCACTACGGCTAAGCAGCATGGCATCCGCTGTTGGCTCGGCTATGGTATGACAGAAACAGCCTCCACGGTTTGCGCGAAACAAGCAGATAGTACTCTAGGCGTTGGTTTACCTTTAATCGGCAAGTCTCTCCGCTTAGTGAATAATGAAATTCATATTCAGGCTGATAGTTTGGCATTAGGCTATTGCTGGCAAGGTAAAATCTTACCCTTAGCATTAGTTAATGGTTGGTTTGCTAGCCGTGATAAAGGTACTTTTGCGAGTGGAGAATGGCGGATCTTAGGTCGATTGGATAATCAATTTTTTAGTGGCGGATAAGGTATTCAACCCGAAGATATCGAATCGATATTGAATAGTCATCCTGATATTAAACAGAGTTTTGTCATTCCAATAGCTGATAAAGAATTTGATCACCGTCCAGTTGCGGTCATTGAGTCTGATAATCAACAATTGGTAACCAGCTTAAGTCAGTGGTTAAATCATCGATTAGCGGCCTTTCAACGACCTATGGCTTATTATTTATTGCCTAGCATGTTAATCGATAATGCCGGCATTAAGCTTTCACGTCGCAATATAAAGCAATGGCTTTTGCAGCATCATAATGATAAGCAAGTGGATTAAGATAATCTGGTGCTGGCTTTAAGGCGATAATAGATAGTAACCATACTTTGGTCAAATCAAATCGGTTGTAAGGCAATTTAGCGGCATCGGCTTCAGGCATCACTTGGATTTGCAATTTCCAACGTGGATAATTTTGGCTGTTAATGGCATTAAACAGATCACGTTGTGAACTTTCACGATCTTTAGCGATAATTTGTTCCGTTTCGTCATCCATCATATTTTCAATACCTTGTTGGCAACAAAAATGAAATTTAATTCAGAATCGCTGATTTTTTTCATTAATAAAACTATAGGTATGACTACCGAAACCGTGCATATGACGGTAGGATTTAGGTATACCTCGGTCACTCATATCAATAGTTAATTGATGAAGAGATTCAGGCAAATGCGAGAAAAAATCCCATTTATAAGCAGGGTTACGTAAATTAGTGTGCGGATCACGTTTTACCACATGATTAAGATCAGGAAATTTTAATGGATCACGTAAATAAAAAAACCGGTGTATTGTTACCCACTAAATTCCAATTACCTTCTTCGGTGTAAAACTTTAAGGCAAAGCCACGAATATCTCGCTCTGCATCAGCAACTCCCCGTTCACCAGCCACGGTAACGGATAAACCATTTGGTTTCCTTGCCTATTTCAGAGAAGATTTTTGCCCGTGTATATTGGCTAATATCATGGGTAACGGTAAAAGTACCAAATGCCCCAGAGCCCTTGGCATGCATACGGCGTTCAGGAATAACTTCACGATCAAAGTGAGCCAATTTTTCTAAAAACCAAACATCTTGTAATAACATCGGGCCTCTAGGGCCTGCGGTGATAACATTATTATCAACGACGGGTGAGCCTGCAGCGGTAGTAAGACCTTCTTTTTTCTTCATTACTCATCTCCAGTTTTAGTTGAAATAGATAGAAAATGTAGTTAAAAACAATTAGCAGGTGTTACATAATTTTTATTAATCTTATTAAAGTCATATCAAATAGATTATCTAAGCTAATAAAGCATATAGCCAATCAAAAATACCTATTGCTGCGATATATTAGAGCAAAAAATGTTTTTTATAAAAAAATAATAATTCGAAAGAAAATAAAATATATTGTTGATATTTTAGTAACCAGAATAATTAGTAGCTTAGGATAACTATTTTAATGAAAAAATTTTTATTACCGGTAACAGTTGGATGTTTTTTATTCTCAGGTCATTCTAATGCCGCTTCTGTCAGTGCACAAGTAGGAAAAGATTTTACTGAACTAGCGGCTGGCATTGGCAGCAAAGGGGCAGGGTTAGGCATAAATGGCAATTGGGCACGTAGCGATCATGATGGTCAGGTAGTTAGCTTAGGGGCAAATTTTGGCTTACCTTTAGGGCCGTTTAGCGCTTATATTGGTGGAAAAGCTTATTATTTATCACCACAAGATAATAATAACGGTTTTGCCTTTGCGGCTGGTGTTGGTGCTAAGTGGCAAATTATGACATCGTTGGCTTTATATGGGGAAATTTATGGCTCACCGCGTGATTTCACTTCGGGCAATTATGCTTATCAGGAAGCGGATGTGGGCATTAAATATGAAGTGATGAAACCATTAGCGATTAATTTTGGTTATCGTTTTATTAAACTGCAAGGCAAGAGTCAGCATCCTAACAATATCATTGCAGATGGTTTTTATCTTGGTGCAGGCGTCAGTTTCTAGCAGCTTAATTGTTCGCACCATATGAATTATGGTGCTTTACTTTTTCTTTATGTTAAAAGTGTTATCCAACAGCAGGTAACATGCCACTAACAATACCAATTTGAATTAAAATCACGGCAACACCACAAATTAGCACTATTAGTAATGCGGGTGTTCCACCTTTAACCTGATAACGATTGGTTTTATTTGCTTCGATTTTTCTGACGCGCATCACCAACAAAGTTGGCAGAATGAGTGCTAAAATCGATAAAGCAACGGCTGCATAGGTTAAGGCTTGAACAAAACTACTGAAAAATAGCGCGCAAACCAGTGGTGGCAGGAAGGTTAATAATCCACTCTGTAAGCGACCGAATGGCGTATTTTTACGTTTAAATATATCGGCCAAATAGTCAAACAAACCCAGCGTAACACCTAAAAAAGAGGTCGCTAACGCGAGATCCATAAATAGGTTAACAGCAATATTTACTTGTGAAGTGGCGACGATATCATTAATTGCACTCAGTAATCCGTTTAAACCCGACTGGTTGGCTAATATACCGATAAAGTTGGTTTGTGGGATAGCCCCTAAGGTGGCTATCTGCCATAAAATATAAGCGAATAGTGGGATAGCACTACCAATAATAAAAATTTTGCGTAATTTATTGATATTACCATCCATATAGCTTACCAGGCTTGGAATACTACCGTGAAAGCCAAATGAAGTAAAAATGACTGGGATCGCTGATAAGACTAATCCTTTTTCTACTGGCATAGCGGTAAGATTAATATTTTCCACGTGGGGCATCATGACGATTAGCATGATGAGCAGAAAAACAATTTTTGCGATAAACAAAATGCGATTTATCAAATCGACTGAATGAGTGCCAATACAGACAATCGTACCGCCAATGATGGTGAATAAAATAATTGCAGAATTGATGCTAATATTTATACCTGTCCAAGATAAAAGGCTATTAGTGATCAAAACCCCTGCACCACCGATATAAGCGGTCGCTAATGCATACATCAGTAGTAGCATGCTTAAACTGGTTATCGCTCTTCCAGGTAAACCAAGATAACGTTTAGCAATAAAGCCTAAACCTAAATGTGCGGGGTTGTATTGATATACTTCGACCAATAATAGCGCGGTATAACTCATTAAAGCCCATAACCCAATTAGCATAAGAGCAATCATGGGAAAACCAACGCCTGATGCGGCAAGTGGCATTGCCAACATACCGGCACCGATTGTTGTGCCAGCAACAATTAAAATACTACCCAGTGTGAGATTTTTCACAAGTAATTCTGAGCCTTATAGCGCTAAATTTAATATGGGGGCAGAGTAAATGATTGATTATTACGTGTCAAATTAATATTACATTTTATGGAATTTTATGTTTACATTATCAGTTTGAACAGTAGTTAATTGAATGATAATCAGGCATAATATAAAAATTCGATTAGAGAGTGATAGTTAAGCTAGTTATATACCAATCCTTGGAATTTAGTTATGAAAGAGAATATTTACGATCAGGATGATTTTTTTATTGCCTATAGCCAGTTTCCTCGTTCTGTTGATGGATTAAATGCCGTTGGTGAATGGCCAGCATTACAAAGTTTATTACCTAATTTTCAAGGTAAATTAGTATTAGACTTGGGCTGTGGTTACGGTTGGCATTGTTTATATGCAGCAGAGCATGGCGCGATAAAAGTGATTGGTACAGATATTTCGCAGAAAATGTTAAAGGTAGCAAAAGAAAAAAATCGCTTTCCTGATATCATTGAATATCGGCAACAAGCGATAGAGGATATTCAGTTTGCTAATGCTAGCTTTGATCTGGTTGTCAGTTCGCTAGCATTACATTATATCGCTGATTTTGCTTAAGTATGCCATAAAATCTACGCTTGTTTAACTGAGAAAGGCCAGTTGATAACTATTTTAACGAAAGTGCGTGTCAGGCAGAATTTCTCGGTCACAAAGTGACTAAGTATCATAAAACCTTAACAACTATATTTAACCAGTTTATTAACAGCTGGATTTTCTATTGAGCGACTCATTGAGCCTCAGCCGGCTGATTATTTGTTAGATAAAATTGATGGGATGAGAGATGAGCTGCGACGCCCGATGATGTTGCTGGTGGTTGCTGAAAAAGCGTAAATAGTCTTACTGTTTGCGCCCGCTGGTGTTATTGGTTGATATCAATATCAATATCGGTGATAGGCCGGCAACTACAGGCTAATATCTCATCTTTATCAATGAAAGCTATTGGTTTATGACGATATGCCACTTTTCCTTTTCGCAGACGAACCCGGCAGGCACCACAAAAGCCTTCCCGACATTGAAATTCAATTTGAATTTTACTCTGTTCCAGAGCATCAAGTAGACTAGTATGTTGTTCGGGATGAAAAGGGATCAGTATGCCCTGCGCGTTGCGCAGGGTAATTTTATAGCTTGCCATAACGGTTATAATTCAAAGTTGCCCAATTCATCGGTATCGACCTGAGCATCAATTTGCCCTACCAAGTAAGAGCTCACTTCTACTTCCTGTGGGGCCACCTGAACGTTATCAGAAACTAGCCAGGCGTTGATCCATGGGATTGGATTAGAACGCGTTTTGAAGGGTAATTTTAATCCAACCGCTTGCATGCGAATATTGGTAATATATTCGATGTATTGACATAAAATATCTTTATTAAGACCGATCATAAAACCATTCGAGAAGAGATATTCTGCCCACTCCTTTTCCTGTTCGGCGGCTTGTACAAACAATTTGTAACACGCTTCTTCACACTCTTTGGCAATGATGGCCATTTCAGGATCATCTTGACCATAACGCATCAGGTTTAACATATGTTGGGTGCCGGTGAGATGCAAAGCTTCATCACGGGCAATCAATTTAATAATTTTAGCGTTTCCTTCCATCAATTCACGTTCAGCAAAGGCAAATGAGCAAGCGAAGCTGACATAAAAACGAATAGCTTCTAATGCATTAATGCTCATCAAACATAAATAGAGCTGCGTTTTCAAATCGTGTAAAGAAATAATGACATTTTTGCCATTAATTGTATGATTGCCCTCACCTAACATATGGTAATAGCTGGTCATCTCAATTAAATCGTCATAATAAGTAGAAATATCTTTTGCCCGCTTTAAAATTTCGTCATTAGTTACGATATCGTCAAAAATAATTGATGGGTCATTAACAATATTACGAATAATATGAGTATAAGAGCGCGAATGAATAGTTTCTGAAAATGACCAGGTTTCTATCCACGTTTCAAGTTCAGGAATTGAAATAAGGGGCAGTAGTGCCACGTTAGGGCTACGTCCTTGAATAGAATCTAATAGTGTTTGATATTTTAAGTTACTGATAAAAATGTGTTTTTCATATTCAGGTAGCGCTTGATAATCAATACGATCACGAGAAACATCAATTTCTTCTGGGCGCCAGAAAAAAGAGAGTTGTTTTTCAATTAGCTGCTCGAAAATAGGATATTTTTGCTGATCATAACGGGCAACGTTGACAGGCTGTCCAAAGAACATCGGTTCTTGCAATTGATCGTTTTTGGTTTGCGAAAATGTTGTATATTGGTATTCCATACGTCCTCACGTTAAATCTTACAAGCGCCGCCATCACAATCGCTGTCAGCTGATTCAATCATCTCTTCAAGATCGGCTTGGCTATCCTCTGCACCATCACGGGTATTATGGTAATAAAGCGTTTTTAACCCATATTTATAAGCGAGTAACAAATCTTTCAGTAATTGATTCATTGGAACTTTATTATTTGGGAAGCGGGTTGGATCATAATTCGTATTAGCAGAAATTGATTGATCAATAAATTTTTGCATAATACCAACCAACTGCAAATAACCGTCATTGTTGGGCATTTGCCATAACAGTTCATAATCATCTTTCAAGCGTTCGTATTCAGGTACAACTTGACGCAAAATACCATCTTTGGATGCTTTAATACTGATATAGCCTCGCGGTGGTTCAATACCATTGGTGGCATTGGATATTTGCGAAGAAGTTTCTGATGGCATCAAGGCGGAAAGTGTTGAGTTACGCAAACCATATTGCTTGATATCTTTGCGTAAAGTTTGCCAATCATAATGTAGCGGTTCAGATGTTAGTGCATCTAATGATTTTTTATAACTATCAATCGGTAAAATACCTTTTGCATAAGTGGTTTCGTTAAACCATGGGCAGGCACCTTGCTCCTTTGCCAGTTCATTGGATGCTTTCAATAAATAATATTGGATCGCTTCAAAGGTTTTGTGGGTCAGATTATTGGCACTACCATCAGAGTAGTGAACGCCATGTTTAGCTAAATAATGAGCATAATTTATGACGCCAATGCCTAAAGTACGACGACCCATAGAACCTTTTTGCGCTGCAACAATCGGATAGTTTTGATAATCGAGCAGTGAATCTAATGCGCGTACCGCTAATACCGCCAACTCTTCCAATTCATCCAATGAGGTAATGGCACCCAAATTAAAGGCGGAAAGAGTACAGAGAGCAATTTCACCATTTTCGTCGTTAACATCATTTAAAGGCCGGGTTGGCAAGGCGATTTCCAGACAGAGGTTTGATTGACGAATTGGCGCAACTTTAGCATCAAATGGACTATGGGTGTTACAGTGATCGACATTTTGAATATAAATACGCCCGGTTGACGCTCGCTCTTGCATCATGAGTGAAAATAGATCGAGCGCTTTAACGCGTTTTTGGCGTATGTTTGCGTCTTGTTCATATTTTAAATATAAACGTTCAAATTCGCTTTGATCAGCAAAAAATGCTTCATATAAGCCGGGCACATCAGAAGGGCTAAAGAGGGTAATGTCTTTACCTTTGATAAGGCGTTCATACATCAGTTTGTTAATTTGTACGCCATAGTCCAGGTGACGAACACGATTACCTTCAACGCCACGGTTATTTTTCAATACTAATAGGCTTTCAACCTCTAAATGCCAGAGCGGATAAAATAGCGTAGCGGCACCACCACGTACGCCACCTTGAGAACAAGATTTTACGGCAGTTTGGAAATGTTTATAGAACGGGATACAGCCTGTATGAAACGCTTCACCTCCGCGAATAGGACTACCTAGTCCGCGAATATGGCCGGCATTAATACCAATACCGGCACGCTGAGAAACATATTTTATAATCGCGCTGGAAGTGGCATTAATTGAATCAAGGCTATCGCCACATTCAATTAATACGCAAGAACTAAATTGGCGGGTTGGGGTGCGTACCCCCGCCATAATCGGGGTTGGTAGTGAAATTTTGAAAGTTGAGATTGCATCATAAAAACAATGAATATAGTTTAACCGCGTCTCTTTTGGATAGCGTGAAAAAAGGCAAGCAGCAACAAGAATATAGAGAAACTGTGCACTTTCATAAATTTCACCGCTCACCCGGTTTTGCACTAAGTATTTGCCTTCTAATTGTTTAACTGCCACATAGGAAAAATTTATGTCACGCCAGTGATCCAGAAAACTATCCATCTGCTCGAATTCTTCAGCTGTATAATCTTTCAGCAGATGCTTATCATATTTACCTATTTTAACCATATGCAAAACATGCTGATATAGTGCTGGTGGTTCAAATTGGCCATATGCTTTTTTGCGTAGATGGAAAATAGCTAATCGAGCTGCAAGATATTGGTAATCGGGTGTATCAGCTGAAATAAGATCTGCCGCCGCTTTGATCATAGTTTCGTGAATATCGGACGTTTTGATGCCATCATAAAACTGGATCTGAGAACGTAGCTCTACTTGTGAAACAGATACATCTTTTAGGCCTTCAGCCGCCCAGGTAATGACTTTATGGATTTTATCAATATCAATGCGCTCTTTATGTCCATCACGTTTAGTGACTAACAGACTTTGGTTCATGGGTAGATACACCTAAAGTTAACTAGCTAAATATTTATCGATCACTGTACTCAATGGTTAATAATAAAATACAAAACGGTGGGCTGTTAATAGCATATTATGTTTGTATTTTGAACTAAAACGGAGAGCAGTAAACACAATATATAGTGTTTGATTGCGTTTATACTAACAAGATAATGGTATTTACTACTTTTATCAAGTCTATAAAAAATGGGGTTTTTAACCATAATCGAGCGCTAAATTTTGTTAATTGACCGATAACTCTGTGTGATAATAGAAGAATATTATAATTTATCTTACCGGCAATGGTGAAAAATAAATTTAATAATGACCTACTGACTGCTGCTTTCTTCAGCAAATGTTAACAATTATTTGTATTTGACAAGTGCAACATATAATTAACATCAACATTCGAGCCTAACGAAAATTTGTCGCTGATCGGATTATAATGTAATCCGATCATATGCTGTTCTTGTAAAGAGGTTTTATCTATCCAACTGAGTAGCTCTGAAGGTCGAATAAATTTTTTTACATCATGAGTACCTTTGGGAACTATTTTTAAAATATGCTCAGCGGCAATAATTGCCAATAACCAGGCTTTTTTATTACGATTAATAGTAGAAAAAAATACATGACCGCCCGGTTTGACTAATTTTGCGCATGATTGAACAACAGACTCAGGATCGGGCACATGTTCCAGCATTTCCATACAGGTAACGATATCATAAGTTTTAAGGTATTTTTCGGCATGAATCTCAGCGGTTTCCTGTAGATAGTTGATCTGCATATTGCTTTCTAATACATGGAGCTTTGCGACTTCCAGCGGCTCTGCCGCCATATCAATTCCTGTCACCAGGGCGCCTTCTTTAGCCATACTTTCTGATAAAATTCCGCCACCGCAGCCAATATCGAGTACTTTTTTACCAAACAGACCATTAGCCTGTTGCAGGATATAGTTTAAACGTAATGGATTAATCCGATGAAGAGGTTGGAATTCGCTCGTTTCATCCCACCAACGAGTCGCAACAGAGCTAAATTTGTCGATTTCAGCTAGATCAATATTTGCCTGGCTGAGCGAATTCTTGTTATTCATCAGAAAATTTACTCCTTAATTTTTTTATTAACATAGACTGTATAATGGCATTAGGTCATTATACATGTTTTATTGATCATTATGTGTTTCCTGTTTTTATAAAATGGCGATTTTGTGGTATAATTTTACTCCTTAATGAATAAGGAGTATGAGGGACAGTGGCTCCATGAGTGACATAGCAAGAGAAATTAGCCCGGTCAATATCGAAGAGGAGCTGAAAAGCTCTTATTTGGATTATGCGATGTCTGTAATTGTTGGACGCGCCCTTCCAGATGTACGAGATGGATTAAAGCCGGTTCACCGTCGCGTATTATATGCGATGAATGTGTTGGGCAATGATTGGAATAAACCGTACAAAAAATCAGCCCGTGTAGTCGGTGACGTCATTGGTAAATACCATCCTCATGGCGATAGTGCTGTTTATGATGCGATAGTACGTCTGGCACAACCTTTTTCAATGCGTTATATGCTAGTTGATGGGCAAGGTAATTTTGGCTCTGTTGATGGCGACTCTGCTGCGGCTATGCGTTATACCGAAGTACGCATGGCCAAAATTGCCCATGAATTGTTGGAAGATTTAGATAAAGAAACCGTTGATTTTATTGCTAACTATGATGGTACAGAGCAGATCCCTGATGTTATGCCAACGCGAGTGCCAAACTTGCTGGTTAATGGCTCTTCAGGTATCGCTGTTGGTATGGCTACCAATATTCCACCTCATAACCTTAGTGAAGTCATTGATGGCTGTCTGGCTTATATCAATGATGAAAATATTAGTATTGAAGGATTACTGGAGTATATTCCAGGTCCTGATTTTCCAACCGCTGCAATTATTAATGGTCGCCGCGGTATCATCGACGCATATCGGACGGGACGTGGTAAAGTCTATATCCGTGCACGTGCTAACATTGAAGTTGATGATAAAAGTGGTCGTGAAACAATTATTGTCAATGAGATCCCTTATCAGGTTAATAAAGCTCGTTTAATTGAAAAAATTGCAGAATTGGTTAAAGATAAGCGTGTTGAGGGGATTAGCGCATTACGTGATGAATCTGATAAAGATGGCATGCGTATTGTTATTGAAGTAAAACGAGATGCAGTGGCGGAAGTGGTACTGAATAATTTGTATTCCCTCACTCAACTTCAAGTCTCATTTGGCATTAATATGGTTGCCTTATGTGATGGCCAGCCTAGACTTTTAAACTTAAAAGAAATTCTTGAAGCTTTTGTTCGCCATCGTAGAGAAGTGGTCACTCGACGGACTATTTTTGAATTGCGTAAAGCGCGTGAACGGGCTCATATATTGGAAGCCCTCGCCGTCGCATTAGCAAATATTGATCCGATAATTGAACTTATCCGCCAAGCATCAACGCCTCATGAAGCGAAATTGGCTTTGATTGCTTGTCCTTGGCAATTAGGTAATGTTTCTGCCATCATGTTAGCCAGTTCAGGTGATAACACAGCTCGTCCTGAATGGCTTGAACCCCAATACGGTGTGCGCGATGGTCAATATTATTTGACTGAACCGCAAGCTCAGGCAATTCTTGATTTGCGTTTGCAAAAATTAACTAGCTTAGAACATGACAAAATATTGGATGAATATAGTGAGCTGCTAAAACTGATTGCCGCATTGCTATATATATTAACCAGCCCAGAACGGTTAATGGAAGTTATCCGTGAAGAGCTCGAAGCTGTTAAAGATCAATATCGTGATGTTCGTCGCACGGAAATTACTGAAAATAGCGCAGATATTAATATCGAAGATTTAATTACCCAGGAAGATGTGGTCGTCACCTTATCACATCAGGGGTATGTTAAATATCAGCCACTATCTGATTACGAAGCACAGCGACGTGGGGGAAAAGGTAAGTCGGCAGCGCATATTAAAGAAGAAGATTTTATTGAGCGTTTGTTAGTTGCCAATACTCATGACACAATTCTATGCTACTCTAGCCGTGGCCGTCTCTATTGGATGAAAGTTTACCAATTGCCCGAAGCTAGCCGTGGCGCACGTGGACGACCAATAGTCAATTTATTACCGTTAGAACAAAATGAACGTATTACCGCAATTTTGCCGGTACGTGAATTTGATGATGGTCATTATGTATTTATGGCAACCGCGAGTGGTACGGTTAAAAAGACATCACTAAAAGATTTTAGTCGTCCCAGAAACGCCGGCATCATTGCAGTTAATCTTAATGATGGCGATGAGCTGATTGGCGTTGATTTGACTGCTGGTAAAAATGAGGTAATGCTTTTCTCTGCTGGTGGTAAAGTTGTTCGTTTTGCGGAAAATGCGGTTCGTCCTATGGGACGTACAGCAACGGGTGTTCGAGGTATTAAGTTACAAGCTGGCGATAAGGTCGTTTCGCTGATTGTACCCCGTGGTGAAGGTGATATTTTAACCGTTACAGAAAATGGTTATGGTAAACGAACCGAGCAGAGTGAATACCCGACAAAATCTCGTGCTACTCAAGGTGTTATTTCCATTAAGGTTAGCGAACGTAATGGTAATGTGGTCGGAGCAATTCAGGTAGAAAAAACTGATCAAATCATGATGATCACGGATGCTGGTACCTTGGTGCGTACCCGAGTTGCAGAGGTTAGCATTGTCGGTAGAAATACTCAGGGTGTCACTTTGATTCGTACTGCTAAAGATGAAAAAGTAGTTGGTTTACAACGCGTTGTTGATCCTGAAGAAGAGGAAGATGATAACCAAACGTTAACAAAAGATACAATCAGCGTAAAAGTAGAGCCTGATATCAATAACGTAGAAAATCTTTCGCTTAATGAGTGATCGATTAGTTTTGTCTGAGCGGGCACAGTAGGTGCCCGTTTTTACACTTTATGTCAATTCATTATTAGTGATAACTTTTTATTATTCCGCTTATCGTATATGCTTTACCATTGATAAACTTCTTTTATAGTTAGGACAGTGTTTGAGATATCTATTTTCATTTAGAACGTCATTGAAAATTTCTCGCTATTTGTGCCGTACTCTAGGCGTTATGCTGTGGGCAATGGGAGCTGTAATCACACTTTTTTATCTATTTAATATCTTTAATGAAGTTAAATCTGATATACATCAACAGTATTCATCTACTTATGACAGTATGGTTGAATATGTGCATTATACGGATAAAATCCTGCGATCAATCCAATATATGGTAGATAGCCATATCGAAAAATTAGCGCAAGATCCTAATTATACGTCTGTCTTGCCAAAACAACTTAATTTCACCTACTTACCCCTAACGGCAGATGCTGATTGTAGAAAATTGCATGAAATATCAAATATTTACATAGTCTCATTTAATCAATTATTCTCTTTTTGGCGAAATAATATTGTGCCACCACAAGGTTTAAAAACGGTTTTTATTGTTGACCCAGAAAGTAATTGCATGATTGATTTGGCTATCCGAAACAGTACTACCAGTCTTCAATCGTTAAAAAAAATAATCCATGAAAATATGCGGACTTATATGAGCTTGAGGGCACAAGGCAGAGAGCAAAATATTTACTGGATCACACCAGCGTCAGGAACTGATAATGGATCTTTCTACATATTAGCGCCTATTTATGATAAAGGGACTTTGATTGGTCTAATTGGTCTAGAACGTTCAATACGCTTGGAGCAATTTAATTTACGCTATGAAAGGTCAATTAGTACCTTCGTTTTAAATGCAAATAATAGATTAGTATTACATTTTCCGTATGATAGTAATTTAAGATCTGATGATTATGTTTATCAGTTAGAAAACTTTCATTTTGGCTATGATAATGATTTTAGTCGATTAATTTATAAAAATCGCTTACTACCTTCGTTATTAAGTGTTGTTTTTTCTGTACCTATTAGTGATATTCTTAATGAATTTAAGCTGTCAATTATAAACTGCATTCTGTTAAATATAATCTCATTTATTTTAATCACTTTTTTGATCTGGCTATTAGAAAGGAAGATGTTATTACCGGCAGAAGATAATGCCATTCGTTTAGAAGAACATGAGCAATTTCATCATAAAATAGTGGCGTCGGCACCGGTTGGTATCATTATTTTACGCCTTGTTGATGGTGTTAATATATTGAGTAATGAACTGGCCCATGATTATTTTCGATTATTAAGCCATGATGATAAAACCCGCATCCTATCAATTATTCAAGATAAATCTAGTAGCTATATTGATGTTGTTACTACCAGTCATACCCATTTACAAATAAGTTATGTTATTTCTCGTTATCAAAATAAGGAAGTGGCCATTTGTGTTTTGGTTGATATTAGTGCCCGTGTTCAGATGGAAAAATCTTTACATAATATGGCGCAGGCATCAGAGCAGGCTAACCAAGCCAAATCTATGTTTTTAGCAACCGTTAGCCATGAATTACGAACACCACTTTATGGCATCATTGGTAATTTAGAGTTATTGCAATCTTATGAATTACCCATTCAAGCTGATCGCCTTTTGACGACAATGGATCACTCTTCATCATTATTATTAAAAATAATTAATGATATTTTAGATTTTTCAAAAATTGAATCTAAGCAACTTAATATTGATCCAGCACCGTTTAATTGTCGTGAAGTTTTCTCATTTATTATTTCTAATTATATTCCGCTGATAGGTAAAAAGGGTCTTTCGATTTATTACTATATTGATCCTAATGTGCCCGATATTATTAATGCCGATTCGGTTCGAGTACAGCAAATTGTTTCTAATATTCTCAGTAATGCGATTAAATTTACAAAAACTGGTTTTATTCTGTTAAATATTTTTATAAGAGATTTTTATATTTATATTGAAATTAGGGATACGGGGATTGGTATGCCTGATAATATATTAATGCAACTTTTTGATCCTTTCTTTCAGATTAAAGTTAATAATGAGAGTTTTTTCCAGGGCACTGGTTTGGGGTTACCTATTTGTGAAAAATTAATTAACTTAATGGATGGCGATATTGAAGTTAACAGCCAGGTTGGTATAGGTAGTAGTTTTACCGTTAGGCTGCCTTTGTTTGATAGTGAATATTTGGTTTGTCGCCACCCAGAATATCGGCAAAATTTTCGTATCGGTCTGTATTTTTTTAATCATCACCTGCGAGATTATCTACAAACTTATTTAGACTACAATGGCTTTAAGATAACGACAGTTTGCAATGAACACAGTAAAGATAAAATATATGATTTGATTATTACTGATTATGAAGGCTTGGTGGCTGAAAGCAAATTTACACTTAGGCTATTTTCAACTTTTATCGGTGAACCCCAGGAAAATGCGAAAAATGATTGGTTTCATAATACTTACCAACTTGATAAATTAGATGGTTTTATTGATCAATTAGTGATGGAAAATGGTGAGCAAGAGGTTGTTAATCCATCTTCAATAATGTCGCTACCAGATAAAAAATTATGTTTTCTAACGGTATTGATTGTTGATGATCATCCAATTAATCGGAGTTTACTGGCTGATCAGCTGAAATCAATAGGCTTTAATATAGTACTTGCTGAAGATGGGCTAATCGCTTTGGATTATGTTCGACAAAATAATATAGATATCGTTTTGACAGATGTAAATATGCCTAATCTCGATGGCTATGGTTTGACAAAGTTAATTAGAGAAGAAGGTTATGCGATACCCATTGTTGCTTTAACGGCTAATGCCATGGCAGAAGAAAAGCAGCGTTGCTTAAGTGTAGGAATGGATGACTGTCTATCCAAACCGGTTACATTAAAAAAATTAAAGCAATCGCTATTGAAGTGTTGCGATGTTAGTATATTAGCAACACAAGAAAATAATAATTAAATACTATTTTAATATTCAAATGATTATTAATTTATAAAAACAGGATGGAAGACCGATTAACCTTATTCATTGCCCATAAGATTAGGATCAATCAGTTTTTTATTTGTATCATATTTAGTTAATTTCTTTCTCAATAGTGACTGAAGAAAGATAATTTAATAATGCTATATCATTTTCAACACCGAGTTTTAACATAGCCGACTTTTTTTGGCTACTAATTGTTTTAATACTTCGATTAAGTTTTTTTGCAATTTTGGTGACTAAAAAACCTTCCGCAAATAGGCGCAACACTTCACTTTCTTTTGGCGATAAACGTTTATCGCCAAAACCATTCGCATTAACTTTCTCCAATAATTTCGATACATTTTCAGGAGTGAATTTTTTTCCTTTTTGTAAAGCTGATAATGCCTTTGGTAAGTCAGCCGGAGCGCCTTGTTTCAATACGATGCCTTCGATATCTAAATCTAACACAGCACTGAGTATTGCGGGATTATTATTCATGGTAAGGACAATTATTGATAGGTTAGGGTAGTGGCGTTTAATGTATTTAATTAGTGTAATTCCATCACCGTATTTATCACCGGGCATCGAAGAATCAGTAATTAGAATATCTGCTTTAAGTTTGGCTATATTATTGATAAGAGATGTGGAATCTTCAAATTGACCAACCAAATTAATTCCCTCGATTTGCTCAAGAGATTTTCGTATACCAAATAGTACAATAGGATGATCATCAGAGATAATGACATTAAGGTTATTCATTTTATTGGTTGCCCTTTGGCATTAGTTTTTTGATAAAGATATCAATATCTCTAATGCTATTTAAAATCTCAAATTCATTATTATCTGCTATGTGTTGTTCTAATTGCTCACATGCTTTTTTAAGAAGCTCAAAGTTCAGCATAGCAAAAACACCTTTTAGTCTATGTGCTATATCTTTTAGTTTTTTTAAGTTACCTTTTTCTTGGTTAGTATACAGCTTATTAATATCTATAGGTACTGTAGTAAGGAATAAATTACGATAGTCACTATTAGAAAGCTCTTTTTTATAATCCTCAAGGATTATAAGGTTTGAATTATTGTTGTGATTGATGATAGTAAAAATTGATTTATCGGTTGATTCTTGCTCCGCAATCAAATTATTTTCGATTAAGATGGAAATTGCATTAATAAGTTCATCATTAAAATTGAAATTACATTTTATCAAATTTTGTTTTACTACTCTATAACTAATAATATTATCAACAAGGTAAATTGTCGGTTTATTATATTCTGTTTTATGATCAGTTATAAATAAATCATAGGATGAATGACAATTATTTTTAGCCATATCAGAATAATTTGCTCCATAAGTCATTAAATGCTGCTGGATAATTTTATGAATTTCAGGATTTCTAATATCAAGAAGTATATTAATACCATCAAGAAGTGGTAATGACTTGGAACTTTGTTCATGTTCTAATTCTAAGGGCAATGTCACTGTATAATGAGAACCGATTCCAACTTTACTTTTTATGAAAAATTCACCTTTCATACGGTAACATAGCTGATGACATAGATAAAATGTCATTCCTGAATTGGATAGGGTTCCGTCATTATTTGTTGAACTAGCAAAAGGCATGTGGATATTTGCCAGATCCATAGCATTAAGCCCTATACCGCTATCAATGATCTCAAGGGATAGACGTTTATTTACATAGTTTACTATGACAGTAATTTTGCCAAAATTAGTTGTATTGATTGAATAACTCAATAGAAGTGAAATTATTTTAAATAAAGCGTTATTATTTGTGGTGATGTGTTGTTCATAATTTAAATTATTATGATAGTAAAGTGAAAGACCTTTGTTGATAAGCAGTGATATTTTTTCTTTTAGTATTTTATTCATCATTTCAGCGATTGAGATAGGTTTAAATTCATTTGGTTGCTCTAATTTCCATTCACCAGATTCAATGGTATTAAGTAAAGCAATATTATCTATCCAGTTAACAATATAATGTGTTCTAATTAATGATTCATTAATTAAATATTTTATGTTGTGCTCATCAGAGGTTTCTTTGATTTGGTTAATAAGACTATTAATTTCTATAATGGGAGTATGGATCTCTTTACACATGTTAGACAACATCGAGCGTCGGACTTGAATATTTTTTTCATGCTCATGTTTAGCCATTAGTAATTTTTTATTTGTTAGTGCTTCTTTATCTTGATCATGAATAAAAAACATATAAGTATTATCTAATAATTGATTATTAAGTAATTTTATTTCATAAATAGTATTTTCAATTGAAATTTGAATAGCCCCATGATGCTGGATTGCCATGTCACGAATACGTATCAAGTCCATATGGGGTAAAAGTAATTCAGCTATTCCATTACTCATAATTTTGCGATTTGTTGTGAAATTATAAAGTAGAAAACCAATAGGAATATTTGAAATAATATAGTTGCTAATTGTGTTTGTAATTTGTATTTCGTGAAACATATTTTGGTTAGGGGCAATAAAACGTGTCCTGATATACAAGCTGCCAACAATAGAAATAGTTGTAAAAAAACAAATGGCGATTATGTCCCACAAATTATTATATAAAAGATCCCACAAGATATCTTTAATTGGTAATTGATATACTAGCCGGTAAGTTGTTCCGGGAATGGGTTGGGTAAATTGTAGTGAGAGACCATTAAGTTCAATATCAACTAGGTTTCCATTGTTGTGTATTATGTCATTTGAAAAGGTAATTGATAAATATTCAGGATTAATATTTTTTGAGAGTAATAAATTTATCGGTAATTCAAAAGTTATAATGGTAGTTAATTGGCCTGGTGAGTTGAACATCGTGCGATAAGTATAATAGTATGAATTATCAGGCCGTGTACGATGAATATTTGACAAGCTTTCTCGTTTGTCTATAGCTGATGATAATGTCAACATCTCAGAGCGTTTTTCTTCTGCTGTTAAAGTTAAATAACTCTCTTTATAGCGAATTTCTGGTTTTAGTATCGAATGGGTAGTTACCAGCAAAAGTATATTATCAGGACCATTGAGATAGTACATCGAGCTGTATTCATTTTTAGCGCCCCAGATTATGCCCATATAGTTAGATAGTTTATAGGCCAGATTAATATTAGTATTATTTTGTCGACCAAAAATAATGGCATCGACATGACGCTCGTAGTTATTGATCCAAAAAATATCAGGGCGCAATTTTATAGGTAATGGGGTATCGCTCTTAGTTTCATCTTTGCCATCGTTTGCAATGTAATAGAGTTGACTTGCGTAATAACGGTAATCTTCAATTTCATATTCAAGTTGTTTAGTGATGTTACTGAGCGCATTTTGACTATTATTGATCCAATTATGAAAGTAATTGTAGGCAAATAGAAATAACAATAATATAAGCGAGCTGATAAACATTATAAAAAAGCGGGTTAGCGATGAAAGTTGTAAGGTTGGTTGTTTATAATCCATTGGTAGAAGAGGCGCCTTTTTATTAAACATGAAGGAAAAAATTAGTATGTTGATTACTATTTAAACAATTCTGTCTTATTATTTTAACAGGTAATTTCAGATAGTATAATTTTAATGATCAAACTTTGAGCAAATGATGAAAAAAATAGTATTTTTTTATATTAAGGTCTAGACAAGGTCATCACATTTCGCCATAATTCCGCGCCATGGAAGGATGGCCGAGCGGTCGAAGGCAGCGGTCTTGAAAACCGCCGATGGGAAACCATCCTAGAGTTCGAATCTCTATCCTTCCGCCAAATTCGCCGGCTTAGCTCAGTTGGTAGAGCAACTGACTTGTAATCAGTAGGTCACCAGTTCGACTCCGGTAGCCGGCACCAATTAAGTCAAAAGCTACTCGGTTTCTCCCACAGTGCCTTTTGGTAAGTGGGATATTTCTTGGGGGCTTTTATAGCATAAGTTCCTATTTATTGCCGCTGTTCTATTTAGTAAACAGACATACCTGTCAAACATTTGGTTTGATTTCAATTTAATCCACATTAGTAAAAATAGTATTTGCTGTCTAAAATAGCTGATCAATCTCTTAAAATCATGTAAATGAAATTTTTTAATATTTAAATTTGATTTTAGGAAGCATATTAAACAATTCTCATTTTTAACCTTGTCACAATAGCGGTATGTTCAAAAGTAATATTGTTATGGTTAATTGTGGTTATTTCACTGTTTGTTTTAGTGCGTAGCTATGATATTTAAATCCTCGCTATCGACAATACCATTTTCATCAAAACATAACTTTTCTCCAATCTTGCTATCATAATGACATACTGTAAGCTGGCCATTTTTGTTATATATATTCATCCGCGACTTTATCGTTAGTACTCCCATTAGCAAAAGAATATGATTGAATAAGAGAGAGACAAATAATGGATAAAATCTTCACGCGATTTTTCATTTTTTTCCTTTTGTTTTAGCCTAACAATAAACAACACATCTCTATCAATAATAAATTATGCATGCCGATTAATTTTAGATTATTTTATTGCTCTTATCTATAAGATAGTTTGCGTTGATTATTTTCTTGTAATTTAAATATCTTACAGAGTGAGATTAATCAAGTTTTATATTTAATATAGTTGATATTGGCAGTGTAAATATTATTGAATAAATTCATGGTAATATACAGTATAGTATTAGAAGTGGGAGCTTAATTTAGAAATCGAATGTGGATTTTTATCGATAAAGGCAAAAGATTAATATAATTAAATAGTTGTATATTTCTAATTTAGTTGGTTTAATTAAAAATAAAAATAAAAATAAAAATAAAAATAAAAATAAAAATAAAAATAAAAATAAAAATAAAAATAAAAATAAAAATAAAAATAAAAATAAAAATAAAAATAAAAATAAAAATAAAAATAAAAAATTTCTTATGTTTGTTAATGTAAAAATAGATGTAAAATATATTTTAGGTTATTTAATTTAATTTTTTAGAAAAATTTTTAAAAATTAATTTATTTTTTTAATTCTAATGGTTTATAGTATTTCTTATGTTAATTTTTTATAATATTATAACCTATGATACTGATTTTTACTCTTAAGGTAAGCCATTCATACGATTTTTATATTTTTGCTACTCATTTTATAATTAATTTTGGTGTTTCTTTTTTCTTCTTCTTTTGCTGCTGAATTATTGACACTATTATAGAGTTTAAAATCAAACTAAGAGATATTTTTATTTGGTTCTTCTTTTTCGTTTGGATTGGATAATCCGCTGATAATGCCAATATAAACCTTTTTTGAAGAGAGGTTTATTAATACTGGACGCTTAGGTGTTGACTCAAGAGCATCAAGTAACATGCAGTCAATAGTACCATTCGATAATGTTTTTCTCAGTACTCTCGCATTTTTAGCTTGGCATATATTATTGTAAGTCGCTAAATGTTTTTTACTGTAAAAATAGCCAAGTATATAGTTTTTTACCCAAACAAAAAAAAACGTATATCCATGAAAATAAAATTGATGTGACTGATAATAATGTTAACAATGCATAGATATGATCATTTTTTTATCACCAGTAAGGGTAAAATTTTTTGCAATCAAATCTATCAGATGAAAGTTTGGTAACAAAAATTTAATTAATACGCGAATTATCGTAGCGCAAAAAAGGCAAAAAGTACCATAAGTAGCTACTTTTAAGTATAAAAGTTGTCCTTCGTGCCTATGTAATCTAAAGTAGTGGTAGGGATTTAGGACTATCATAATATAGCCGCTAACTAAAATGGGAATAAGTAGTAATGCTAACAAGCTATTTCCTTGTACTGGTTCTTTTCTGTTTTACAATCAAGCTAGCCATCTTTTGCATTTCTTTTACTTCGGGTAATGCGGCAATTTCATTAGAGGGGATATAAGCGGCACCGCTTTTGTCAACACGTACAAATGCGGAAATTTTATCATTTTGTCTTTTGCTCATTTTTTGATGATCACTCGGAAAGTATTTGGCAATCCAATTCCGTAATGTTGACATAATAACCACCTATGAACCCAGACTGTTTATCAGTTAATTGATTACTTGTTTGATGGTTTAAGCATCAAACAGTATTATTATACTTTTTGCCGTTAATTTGTATACCGTCCAGTCATGACGGTTAAATTTATAGCAACTTATTAACTCCTGCCGTATTAATAATGATTTGGTGTATTAAATAAAATACTGCAAACAACATATATAATTTTATTGCTGATTGCATAGTAGGATACAGCTAGCAGCAATTGAGTAAAATACGTTGGATTGTTTTGCTTATTAAAATAGCTTGTTAAAACTATCAGATTTGGCAGGGCGTTATTATAAAGCTTTTTCAGTCATAATTTTTCATTTAGCTATTAGTAGGGTGACGATGTTTTTAGTAGCTAATTTATTGCTTTAGCGTTGTTTAATCATGAAATGAGGGGTTGGTTGGCTAAATGGTTAAATGAATAATTTGCTTATGTCGATTAGGTAAGTGGTCTGGTCCAGCAAGTTACTGAAAAGGGCAGAAAATTATTTTCTATATCCATTTTTCGTTTGTTATTTATTGTTTGTCATTAGATCAAATCAATTACATTTTTGTAATTTAGATTATTAAGCTGTGATGGATATCATACTAATTAGTTTTCAGATCAATATTTAAGCAAATTTGTGTTATGTTTCGTTTCTCTCAGCAATTGATTGACTTTATATTTTAGATATTTGTCTTAAATCATTATTTTTTTCCTGTTTGTTTTGGCCAGCTTAGCTGGCTTTTTTTTAATTTCTGTCTTGCAATGGTGGTAGTTTATTTATGGCAATCAAATAAAATAGACCATAAATTAAAACGACTATTCAGCTGGTTATTAACGACTCAGCAGGATTGTCTGAATCAAAATTATTGGTCATTCACTAGCAAGTGAATTTTTTGTCAATTTTATCCTAATTTTACCCATATAAATTTCAGGCACAAAAATCCAATCATAACTAATTGGTTTTATTAGTAAATTATGGTCGGTATTAGAGGATTTAAACCTCCGAATAAATCCTCTGCACAGGTTATATACCATGCTTATTTAAAATTATTTTATTAAAATAAAAAGAAATTAAGGTCTGCTAGCGTGTATTATACATTCAGTAAGTCTTTGAGGATTACTGAATAATACTTCATGGCTTCCTGGTAATTCAGTAAAACGATAAATATTCAGACGATTGCTAAATTTAGGGTGCCAGCCATACTCACCAACAGGAAGATCATTATCTGTTGACGCATATATTATGCTACGAGGAATTGATAGTGATTCAAATGTTTTTAGCGGTACTTTATCGTAATGACTTGCAGCACAACATGGGGACCAAAAATTATCATAAACTTCCTTTGCTTTTTCTAATTCAACATGACTAATAAATCACTCTCTAAAAATCTCAAAAGGGAGCATTATTTTATTATCAATGGTTATTTTTTCCCATATTTCGTGAAAAATAGGTAATAGGTGGGTACATATCATAAAGTGATTCTCCATCACGTAAAATAAATGCATTATGAAAGATCAAACGCTTTATACGAGATGATTCTATTTCTGCTAGCCGTGTTGTACAATAGTTCCACCAAAACTGTGTCCTAAGACAACTAGATTTTTTAAATTGTGCTGTCTTACATATTCAACGATAGAATCGACACAATCAGCAAGGCTTGCTCTATAATCAGCGTGTGCTCCATGTCCTGCTATGGTTGTGGTATGAACATCTAAACCTTGATTACGTAATATTTTTGCAACATCATTCCACGCCCGCCCATCATGCTAAGAACCGTGTATTAAAAGATAAGTATATTGCATAATTTATTACTCCTAAAACTTAAAATCGAATGTGATTAATAATTTTAAATTCAAAAATTCTTTATGTGGATGTAGCAAATGTTTCTATTATGCTAAAAAAAAAATTTTATTGGCGAAGATACTTTATTTAATTATTTTTTATAAATAAAAAGCGGTTAACTAACAGCATTATCATCACTTGCTTGGCAAGTGTGACAATAGATAACCGCTGGGTGGTACGGCATAGAAAATTAACTAACAAACAGCATTTTATTTTTGTGAGATGACTCCACACGGTTATTAGTACTGCTTTTAATCACATCAGGCGAGGTGGTTCTTTAGTTACCATCGCCAAATGAAAAGGATTTATTAATGACTGATAAAAGAGCTGTGACAGAAAGTGTTTCAGAGTAAAAGTATATGCCTGCAAAGGTTGTTAGGCCAACAGAACAAAATGAATTATCCACATCAAAAAACTCACAGAGTGATAATAAAAGTAAGGATTAATAGCGATGAAGCGAGAAGAGCTTACAAACAGAATTCTTTATAGTAATTTTCGGTTCAGCCATTGTGATATCATGTAATCTTTTCTTCTTTGCTGTATTGATAGCTATTCTTTGCGCTATTCAGGTTCAGTGTCTAAATTGCTTTTCCATAAATGAAAGCCAGATACTACTAATGAACAATAGGGACCAACAATTTAATTGAACACTGAAGAAAAATAGGTAACTTGGGCATAACTAGTGGTCCCGTCAGCTTTGGTAATTCCCTTTATATCAGTTTTTGATTAGCTGAATAAGAAAACAAAGAAGCCCCCACAAGGAAAAATGTTATCTTTTTCATTTTATTCTCAAATTAAGCGGTATTAATTTAAACGTTATTTTATTTAATTATAAATTTTGAAAATTGATTTATATGAAGTCTTTGATGCGATCGACCAATGGAAGAGCAGAAAACCACCAATAATTATCGATCATTTTACTCCAATTTTACCATTGGTGAATTTCAGGCACAAAAAACAATCATAACTGATTATTTTTATTAGTAAATATTGGTCGGCATGAGAGGATTTGAACCTCCGCCCCCCGACACCCCATGACGGTGCGCTACCAGGCTGCGCTACATGCCGATATAGGCTCGCTATGCTACCGTTTTTTTGGTTAAAATCAATAGCAAGTACTACGACCGCTTTATTTTTAAGCATTAATTAGTATTAAAACGGGTAGATTCGGCAAAAGCTCTTAGCAGTTGAGTTAAATCAGGTTTTTCATCTGTTATTTTATTGCCTTTATCATCAAAGATATAAACCTTTCCATTTTGATTAAGGTAAAGCGTTTTATTAGTAAAGTTAATAATTAGTACTTGTTCATCACCTGATAAAACCCAGGGTTGGTTATGTTTAGGGGTAAAAAGATCTTCGCCTTGAGAATAGTCTTCTGGTGAATTATCAACATAAAGTAAACGCTGCATTAAGGTGGTCATAATATCTTGATGACTGGTTAGCTGATTAATTTGCTGTTGCGGGGTATTAGGCCAATATACCCATAAAGGTACCTTCATTTGTTTAAGATTAAATTTACCGTTAGTGAGGCATTTTGTTGTTTCATGAGTTTCTGGATTGCTACTATGGTTTGCCGTAATGACGACAACGGTATTGTTTAACATATTTTTTTGTTTTAGCTCATCAATTATACGTTTAATCTCATGATCCAATTGTAACTTATTGTCACTTTTCGATTTATGATTATCAAAACCATTAAGATTGAGAAAAGAAAACCACCGAGTCTGGTTTTCTATGCTATCTAACCATTTTATCCATTCATTGGTAGTTTGATAATCATTACCGGCAGTATTTTCGGGTAACGAATAATCTGCCAGAATTGCATGACGGAATAATGGTGAACTAAAACCATTCGATGAAAACAGACCAAATTGATAGTTTTGATATTTTAATGCTTCAATTAGGGCGGAAGGTTTTCTGCTATTAAGTATACTATCTAAATAACTAGGCGATAAACCGTAGAATAGGCTAAATAGCGCCGGTTGGTTTTGGATACCTGTACTGAGATGTTGATTAAATTGCGTACTGATTGATTTTACAGTATTCAATGCTGGCATACCTTCAGTGGTATCTTGATAGTTAAGATTATTAACGACCAGTAGTAATAAATTATACTTTGGTTCTTGTTTTTGATAGCTAAGTGGTTTGAGTGGATATTCAATAGACAGTGCTGAAGGGTTGCCTTCTTGTTGTATCTTGCGTTGATATTCCACTTGATCGAGATAACCATAACGTTCAAGAAATTTTCTCGCTGTCATTGGATGAGATAGGGGATAATTAGCTCGTTGCATAGTTATTGGGCGATAAAAATTTGCATCAGCCCAAATATACATTAAATGTGAAGCAACAAATGCTGTGATGAAGATACCTGCCAAGGGTTTAGTAAATCGTTGACGGTTTAGACTGCGTAATTTTTGCCAACTCCAGGTAGCAAATAACATCTCAATTAAAAAAATGATTGGCACACAAATAAACATCAACTGCCATTCTCGTGCCATTTCGCCGTTTTTAGGATTTATTAATAACTCCCACAGTAGTGGTGTTATATGGAGATTATAGCGCGAAAAAAATGCAATATCAAAAATGAGAAAAGTCAGTATGGTGGTGGTAAGGATGGTGTATAGAAATCTTAGCAGTCGCTGTGAACCAATAATGAAAGTAATAGGAAAGATGATTAAAAGATAACAGGCAAAAATAACAAAGCTAAAATGCCCAAGCCAGCTAACAATAGCATAAATACGGCCGAATAACGTACCCGGCCAATCAAAAACAAACAGATATCGGCTACTTAATACTAAACTGAGTACTATATTGAATAACGTAAACCAGTGTCCCCAGCTTATCATTTGGGAGACTTTTTCACGATAGTTTCGAGAGTTGGTCACCATGTAATATTTTATCTGCTAAATTAGTGAATTTTTTCTTCATTAACAGAAGCAAGTAACGCCTGAGCGAAAGATTCTGCAATAGTTTTACGCTGAGTCAGTGTAACAGTTGTATTAATTAAGTTTGTCACAATGTTACCTAATACTATCAATGATAGATCAGTTGGAGCTTTATATTTTTCTAATACCTTGACTAATTCTAGGAGTAGATGTTCAATTTGCTCATCACTATAACGGGATGATTGTGGCATAATAAAAATCCTGAATGAATAAAGCTTTATATTTTAGCGTATTATTGTGTTTTTTGCTGTAGCTGTTTTGTCTAATTTAACTGGATAATTTCATTTAGTAACATTTTAAATTGACCGGTTTCCATAAGTTACAAATCTTATTATATGCCCATAATACAAAAATGTTATATCAATAGATATCAATTTTAGTCGCCGGAAAAAGTTATCGATGTTTGAATACCATTGATCTTTATGCCATAAAGAAAATAAGGAGTAAATGATGAGTCTGGATATTTGCCAGATTGCTTTACATCAGTTGATCAAACGTTATGAACAAACACTAGAGGTTGTGCTGCGTGATTCTTTATTAGGCACGGATAATATAGTGCAAGAAATGATGGCAGAATTGCATCGAATTTATGGCGCTAAAAGTAAAGCCTTTGCCACTTTTAATCAAGCGAGCGAATTAGCTGAAGCATTAGTGGCTTTGAGAAAAGGAGATGAAAACTTTTTGGGATTTAGCCGTGCGGCTACTATTCGTTTGCGGGATGAATTGGCAAAATATCCGTTTGCAGAAGGTGGGGTGGTACTGTTTTGTCAATATCGTTATTTGGCGGTAGATTACTTATTGATAGCTGTATTAAATAGCTGTAATAGTATGTTTGTTAATGATAATCTGGAATTGAATACTACTCATTATCTTGATATTCCGCATGTTGATATTGTTGCTCGCATAGATTTGATAGAATGGGAAAGAAATCCTGCTTCTGAACGTTATTTAACTTTTTTAAAGGGTCGCGTCGGGCGTAAAGTATCTGATTTTTTTATGGATTTTCTGTCAGCTAGCGAAGGCATGAATGCTAAAATACAGAATAAAGAATTACTGCAAGCCGTGAATGATTATTGTGATTCGTCTGAGTTAAACCAGGCAGCCACACAAGAATATCGCCAGCAAGTTTATCGCTATTGTAATGAGCAACAACAGGCCGGAGAAGAAATTGAATTAAAGTGTTTATCAAAAGCGTTACCCGCTTTAGGAGAGCAAAATTTTGCTGAATTTACGCAACAAAATGGTTATCAATTGGCAGAAAGTTTTCCACCAGATCGTACGACTCTCAAACAATTAACCAAATATTCAGGTAGTGGTGGTGGCTTGACCATTAATTTTGATGCTTTGTTATTTGATGAGCGTGTTTTTTGGGATCCGGCAACGGATACTTTAACAATTAAAGGTACACCACCAAACTTACGTGAGCAATTAGAGCGTGGCAAGAAAAGGCCTTGATGATGGTAAAAACAAATAACGCCGCAAAAGCGGCGTTATTGATAATGGGCTTGGTAAAAAAGCGCAACTTTGCGTAATTAAACCCGCAAGAAATCGATATCGGTTAGTTTAGGCTTAAACGGATGACGTTGAACTGCTTGTACTTTAACTTTGGTTTTTTTCCCATCAACCACCAGTGTTAATACTTCATAAAACTCTGGCTTGCTTTCTTGGTTGATAATTTCATCATGGTTGAGTTCAATAGAAACGGGTTCCTGATCACCACCATAGACGATAGCCGGTAATTTGTTATTTTTACGCAGGCGGCGGCTCGCACCCTTACCCTGCTCTTTGCGGATTTTTGCATTAATCGTTAGCATGATTTGTTCTCATAATATAAAAAGACTCTGCGACAGGCGACCCAGTGGCAGATCCGATAATAAAAACTTGTTAGTGATTGCTAATCAAGCGGGCGGCATTTTAGCGAAAAAAATGCTCTACAGCAATGAAAAAGATGTCCTAATTTTAGGGCATTGATATTCATTTCAGCAAAAACAGCGATATAGTAAATACAAATGGAAATCATGTTGTTAATAGAGGTCGTCAGCCAGACGATACTTTCCTTGGTAGTTAAAAATTTTTTCTCTTATTTGCCAAAACTGGCTTTTTTTGCGAGCGATAACAAAGTTAGGATGACGTAATGATTCCTTTTGACGTAGAATATCGGCTGCAGTTTGCCATTGGAAGGGAAGGCCTGGAGCTCGCTGGTGGAGCAATAGAAAACGTTGTTCAAATACTTTGCGCTGAGCTGGGGTTGTTAATCGAAACAGTTCTGAGACGCTGCTACCATCTTCATCATAGTAAGATTGCTTAATATTTTTATATTATATATCAATCAATTACATTTATCATATCACTATAATGACTGTTAATTCACTATAAATTATACTTCAATCCATCCTTTGTTTCTATCATCCTGATATTTAGCTGTCATTTCGGCTGATTTATGACCTAGTAATTTGCGGGTAAATTCACTTCCATGTTTTTCCGTATACAATCTTGCAGATAGACTTCTTATTTCATGAAATGATGGTGATGTACCTTCCCATGTTAAATCTGTTTTATTCCTTAATTTTTTAAATCCTCTCGATATTTTTTCTACTGAAACTTTTTTACCTGCATTATTAACAACATATTCTGAATTGTTTTTTCTGAACTCTAATATCGTTGATAGTGGAATATTTGCTATTTCTATATTTAAAGGAATAGCTATTTTTGTTTCGGTTTTTTGTTGAACAATCCATAATTTCCCATCATGAATATCTTCCCATTTTAATTTAGCAATATCAGACACTCTCTGACCGGTGACTAAAGCTAATTTCATTGCTATTGTTAACCAATGTGATTTATCTCCTATTGATTTCAGAATTAAATTAAAATCCTCCAAAGATAACCTTGTTCTTTGTATCTTAACTTTCGGGGATTTTATAGGTAAAGCAGGGTTACTGTTTATGATGCCTAAACAGAATGCTTCATTGAATATATCTTTTAGCGTTATTCTGAAAATTCTTGCTGAGGCAGTTTTGCCATCAATTATGTATGTATGAATAAAGTCTGTAATCATTTTGGTAGAAATATTTTCTATTGGTGCGTCAAGAATTCCTTTTCTTATCGCTAATACTTTACTTTTATAATCTTTTAATGTTTTTTCTCTTAATCCTCTTGTTTTCAATATTTCTTCATATCTATCTAAAAACTCATGGAAATAGACAGTTCCTTGTCCATCAATCCTTTCTGTTAGAGGTTTTACTTTCTCTGTATTGAGTAATAACTGATTAGCACTGATAGCCTCGTTAATTGCATAGGCTTTGTTTCTACCCAAACCGTATTCTTTCCGTGTACGCGGGTCTCTATAGGAATAATACCCGTTTCTTTTGTACAGGTTAGGGGGCAAATCCCGATTTTTTATTTTTCTGGTTCTGGTCATGACCTATCCTTCGTAATAACAAACTCTGATGGCTAATTTCGTTAAGACTGTTGACTTTGACGGCGTATTCTTCGACAAGGTATTCTCTACCGTCCTTGATGGGTGGGGGCTGAATTAGTCCATTTCTTGCCCAAATTCTGACGGTATCCATTCGGCGTGGCCTGTCCCTTCGAGCGTTCCATTCCGCTAAAGTAATCATGTTTATTTATCCTCATTCAAAAACTCACACTATTCTCAGGCGCTTCATTGCCCCACAAAAACAGATAGCCTAAGCACTAATGGTTATATTCGTTCTTTGTTAGGTGAGGGGCATGATTTGGAGGGAGTGCTAGGATTTATTTGCTGCGCCGTTTGATGCTTTGTTTTGGTATTGCCAGGGTGGGTCTGGGAGTATCAGGTCATACTTCACTTCATCTCCTAAACATACCAGCTTTTACTTTTATGCAAGTCGTCTATTTTTTCTAATACAGTGATTTTATTGCCGCCTTTTCCGGTTAATGTTTTACTTTCTCCATCGGTATCAAATTGATATATCAACCCCTTGTTTGTTAATTTTTTCTCCTTCAATCTAATTATTTTCATCATCTCACCATGATAAATAACCTGTATACCAGCTTTTACATGATGTAACGTTGTTCGGTATTGATGGACGTTATTCATAGGATTTCTCCGGTTATTGATTACATGAATGTAAATGTTGATTAAAACATTATTATTTATAAGGTTATTTGTGATAGCATTGTTTCCGTTGTGTGTTGGTTAACAGCAACATTTTCCCTGGTGTTGGCCAGCCTTGCGCTGGTCTTTTTTAATAGTTAAAGGCTTACCTTTCGAATGGTATCGGCATGCGAAAGATGTCCAACTATCAATTCGAAGGCGAACGCTGCACTGATAAATACTAATGTTGTGATTAATAGTTTGATGATGTTAAGTTTCATTGCTTAACCTCCGGTATAATTAGCGTCTAGAAAGGTATGTCTTCGTCTTCAAAATCAGTTTGATGAATAGCGTTACTGTTTGGCTGGTTAGTGGTTGGCAGATTCGGTCTACTTTGACTTTCCTGCGGTTTTCTTTCCTTCCGGTTGCTCAAAATTTCAATGTCATTGACTAAAAATTCGGGGGATATCCTTTGCTGACCGGATTTGTCTGTCCATTTATTTTCCTTGTAGGAGGCAGTGACACGAACAAATGTGCCTTTTTGTGCATAATTATTGATATATTCGGCTATTTGCTTAAATGCCTTGCAATTTATCCATGTGGTGTCATCAATCCATTGGCCTCTGTCATCTTTCCTTGATTTACTGATAGCGAGAGAGAATACGGTGATGGGAATTTTATCCTGGGTATAGCGGACTTCTAATTTTCCGATGCGTCCGGTAAAGTGACACTGATTCTGGTTTGCCATGATGCCTCCACTTTTTGATTAATTCTGTTGATTTCTGATTTCAGCTTTTCGATAAATGCTTGAACGGCCTGTTCAATCTCGTTAACTAAATCATCATCCTTGATAATTCGGGTTTTATAGTAAGCAAGGTTGGGGGGAAGTCTGTCATCATAGCTGACAAAATCGCACCAGTTTCTGCCTGTGCACATCATTTGGCCGTGCATTTGTAACAGGTATTCGTATTTAGGTTTTCCTGTAATAATGGTTTCAATGTGGGTAGTGGTGTTGGGGCATTTAATTTCGATAAGTCCATCATCATTAACCAGGCCGTCAGGACTTGCGCCAAATAGCGCAATAGTCGGGTGGGGAATAAAGCCAACTTCGGTGACCGTGACATCAAACTCATTGAGGCAATATCGTGCTCTGGCTTGAGGTTCAAGGGCAATGCCTCGTTCAATCGCCTGACTGGTTTTAATTTCTTCTCGTCGCCCGGTCAGGGTTTCACAGACTAACTGCATGAGGTAGTTTCGTTGTGTTGTCCCCTTGCCTTTGGATAACACCTTGTGTAAATTGCTGGCGGTGACTTTCCCCAGTCTTGCCTGAAACCACTCGTCCGTTTTCTGCTTCATGATGAGCCTCATTTTTCATTGCAATATTGCGATAAATCGCCATTTTGTTTTCTTCGCCAATAATTTCTTTCTCTTCTAGTGTTAACTGTTGCCAATGGGTTTTCATCGACTCAACACCCCCTTTTGCTGCGGTTTTTAATTCCTTGATTAATTGCTCGTAACGGGCTTTTTGTTGTGCCTGTTCTTGTTGTATCACGACTTTTTCCTGCTCAGGTAAATCTTCACCGGCATAGATATAAAACCCTAATCCAAACATTGAAATGGCTTTAGTGAGGCAACGCATCAGCGCTTTGTTGATATTAATGGCGTTAGGGTTAGAAATCGCCTGATTCCGGTAATCCATAACGGGTAACCACATTTTGCGGGGAAATTCGTTATCACCCTGTTTAATGGTGAGGGTTAATGACACCATGGCACTGCCATCATCGTTATAGTTGATGGGTTCAATGACATAGTAAGATTCTGGGTAGTGCGCCATTAATACGCCCCACGCCCATGCCCATGAGAGATAAGAAAGTCCGTTTTTCTTTTCTATTTTTTCGTTAACATTAATGGCAGAAAGCGTTTCCCAAACTTGCTGTTGAAAACTTTTTTCTTTTTCGGTATGTTGTATTTCGCTCATAGATATTTCCTCTTAGGCGCTCGAATTGCTTTGTATCGATGAATGTGCTCATTTTTGAAATGGTCAAACAGCGCCTGCCAGATATCGTCAAAATCCTCATTACTGAGTTTTCTCATGACGGAGGAAGGTAGGCAGTCATAAACAGGCTGGACAAGTTCGCTGATTTCGTCGTCCAGTCTGTCTTCCCAATAAGCAATTTCTTGCTGTTGTTCGTACCCGTAATCTTGCATAGCGTAAGGGTTCATTTGACCTCCTTGAGCTGGAATAGCATCCTGTTTTTTCTGGCTTTAATCTCTGCGAGTAATAACTCGACTTCATTTTGTGAAAAGGATGAATCCAGTAGCAGGGTGATAATTTTTTCTTTAAGATGGCGTTTTTTCGCCTTTTCAGATTTAAGTGGCATGATGATTTTTCCCATAAGCTTTTAGTTGCAGTGATAAAGCGATTAGCCATATATCTTGTCGTTGGGTATCAATCGCTAACTTTGCTGCCTGTCTTGCCAGTACTAACAGGCTTTTGTCTTTGTACATGGTTCCCCCTTATGCCACCTGATGATATTTGTCGTGAGTGAATTCACCGTTCCAGTCTTTTTTCATGGGTAGCTTACCTTTGAGGTATTGGTGATATAGCCATGAAGCCCCCTTTTTAGCAGAACGATTTTGTAACACTGACGTTGCCCGTAATCGTTTGTCATGATGAAGGGGGATTCGGTTAGATAGGTATCTCTCGCATAGGAATGCACACGCCAGACATGAGATTTGCTGATATCCTTTTCTGCATCGTAGAGAAAATGGCGCGATTCGAGAAAAAGGTTGACCTGGTTAATGTTTACGCTATTAAGTTGTTTGCAAAACTGGACAGGTGACATGCCAACCTGGAATAGATTTTTTAGGCTATCGATTTCGGTTTCAAGTTGTTGAACCTGTATATCTAACAGTTGAACCTTTTTATGTTGCTCAGCCCATGCAATTGCGGATTCAGCAGGGTCAAGGAAATTAGGTAAGCCTAAAGTTGTTGGGTCATTAGATAATTTCGGCTGTAAAATCCGTCTTTCACATTCAATAAAGTACTGTCTAGCCTGTTTCCCTTTTTCGTTACGCTCAACCATTGATAGCTCTTTGGCCATATCGAGGGAAATGTGGTAGTCGATTATAGTAGCGTTGTTGGCTTCCATTTTTTTGTGGAGGCGAATAAAGTCTTTATTTTCAACAAATCCATAATCTGAAATTCGTTTCTTCATCCATGTAGAAAAATCTTGCTTACTTTCCAAAAACGCATGTAAATCACGGGCATTAACCGTCTGGATTAATTCACCACTAAAGTTTTTTGTTTCAATATTGATTAAATTTTGCATAAGGGTATCTCTCAATAGTTAAATTGATGAATGAATGTTGATGTTTGTTAATGTGATGCACGTCTCCGTTTGGAACGGAAGCGTGATAAAGGAAAAATCAGTTATTCAGAGAGTTTTTTGATTAATGCATCTTTATGAATAATCATATAACCAGCTCGAGGGCCAATTTCGAAGAGTGACTCAAGTGAGGCAACATATTCGTTGTCGTGAATAACACGGGCGCTATCTACTTTGCCATTTGGTAGCAGGGTGAGAAGAATTTTGTTGGTATTACCTGTTACGGTAACAGCATTGTGTAATTGTGCTTCCATGCGATTGAATTCAGCAATGTAGGCTTCTTTAAATTGCGCTGCTTTTTTACCTGTAAAACTCATGACTAAAAATACGAAACCATCTTTGGTCATTTCGTAGGTTTTAGAATCACGTTGATTGAAACCCGCTTGAACTTTTACTACGACGGCCGAAAAATTGGCCGTCATAAATTCTCTAGAACAATCAAGGGATTCTATTTTTGCTAAAACATGTTTGTGTTGTTTACCAAAATAATCAGCAACGTCTTGAGATGCAGTAATAGCTTTGCCATTATGAACTGTAACTTTCGGATTAATAGTAGATAATTGAGTAGTCATAGTAATGATTACCTGTTTAGTTAAGAGGATAATCACCACCGAGAGACGCTAACCTCTGATTGGTGGCGAACTGAATGGAGTTAGCGTTACCGGCTAAACAGGACCCGGCGAGCCTTTCGGCTCCCCCATCCAGCCCACCATTGATTCTTTGATATGGCAGACTAACGCATAAAAAAACACGCTCTCGGCGTGCTATGCGCCTGTTTAGTTACAGCGGAACGCTAATCCCGACACCTGATTTATCAGATGCAAATAAACTATAGCGCATAATTTCTTCTTCCGTCAATGGGTATTTAAAATGTCAATGTTTTTATTATGCTGCTGCAATCCCGTTCATCATGACACCTAACAGCCTAGGGAACTGGTTATCATAGAAATGAGGCTGAGTCTGCCGGGGATGATTTGGGTCAGTCAGATTTTTACCAAACTGTAGCCCTTTCTCTGTCAATGACCAAAATAGTTTTTCCTTGTCAGGATGTTTACTGCTAGGGCGCGATTTACGCTCAGCAAGTCCTAGCAGTTGTAGCCGCCGATAACCAGATTGTGCCGTATAGGGTTTGCCATGAAGCAATAAAAGCTCCGTGAAAGAATGCGTCACTTCGCTTGAACCCGTTAAACTCCCTTCTGGTGCATCAACAGCGTAAGCGGGTAATATATCCGGCATACCAAGGGAAGATTGCAGTTTTTTCATTGAGCCAAGTAGACCAGAAGGGGCGATACGTAACTCTTGTTTGTAAAACGCGATCATTGCCAAGCCAGCTTGTACTTTTTCGACCAGTACGCCGTTATTGCTTTTTACTGAATCTCTAAATCGCTCGTAAACCTGAACTTCAAAAGCAGGGTCTATCCATGCTGCATATCGGATGGCGATAATTTCAACTGCCCAGCTGCCAGATTCAAGGCCTCCTTTGATGATATTGACCGAAGCACTCTGCGATGCTTCGCTTACTTTTTGTGCAAAAGTGCTGATACCTTCGCTTCTGAGAAACACAGAAGGCCGTTGCGACTCTGTCGCTTTACCTTGTGCAACGGCGGTACGGTGTAAATCATTAAGACAATAACGCTCGAAAACATCTTGACGAACAATGGTATTTTCGATAACAATTAATTTAGACATAAAAATTTCTCCGTAATTAAACGAATTAAGTTATACATGTGATAGATTTTGCGGATTGAGCCCTAAACCTGTTATACTTACAAAAACAGGAGGATTATCCCTATGGGTCAGGTTGCATTTGATACACTACAGGCATCAGAAGAACTAGAAAGTGCTGGTATTTCGAGAGAACAGGCTAGAGCTATTTCACTTATCGTACGTAAGTCACATGAGGTTGCTGATGTAGCGACTAAAGCTGATATTGCAGAAGTTAAACGTGATATTGCTGATGTCTGCAAAGACTTATCGGCTGAAATCTCAGAAGTTCGTAAGGATATGATTAATCTCTTCGATAAAACTGATTCTAAAATATCAGATGTCCGCAAAGATAAAGATATGGAAATAACCCGTAAAGACCTGCAACTTGAGATGTCAGGAATTCGGGCTGAACAAAAGTTAATGCGCTGGATGTTAGGTGCGGGTATTTTAGGTATTCTTTCTCTAGTGGTGAAAGCCTTTTTGATGCCTGCGTTATAATAAATATTGTGTGTTATTAGCTCAATTCACATGTTAAGGCTATGAAAAATATGAAAACTAGTCATGTACGAACTAATCATCTTATCTCGTGTATGGAAAAACAGAAAGATTATTGGGATATAAAAAGTACTGAATTACGTTTTGTCTATGCTAATAAAGCTGCCTTTGATATTTCTTGTTTGCCAATGAATTTCGATATTGAAGGAAGACTAGCCTCTGAGTGCCCAATATCATGGAGTGAATATGCTGACACAATTGATAGCCACGAACAAATTGTTCACCAATATGGTAAGTCAATATTTTCTATTATTACTCACATCACAGGAACAGAAAAAACATTACAAACTTTTTTAACTGAAACAATCCCGTATTACAGTCAGAATAAAGTTGCCGGGACTATTTGTCACGCGAGAAAAATCCCTCCCGTATTATTGTCAACATATTTCTTTAAAAATCCTACTGTCTCTTCTTTTTTAACAAATCATCCACCGAATAATTTATTTACGACTGAAGAACTTAATGTGCTATTTTTCGCGATGAAACTTATGAGTAATCAAGAAATCGCATTGCGGTTAGGTACCTATTCTTGTGTTGTAGAGCAAATAATACAACAGATATATAAAAAGATTGATATTTACACCCGAAAACAACTGAGAGATTATGGTATCGCTGAAGGTTTTGATAATTACTTTCCACCATTTTTGTTAAAGGGCTTACTATAACAAATATTGTGGATTATTAGCTCAGTTGGTAAAGCAGTGGACTCTTAATCCCTCGGTTGCAGGTTCAAGTCCTGCACAGCCCGCCAATTTCACGATATATCCTCATGAGTCTGCGATTTTCTCTTTTTAGACAATCATTTTCTTTTTTTAAGCACTGTATGATTGTTTTAAAAGTGCGTGTCTCCATGTCGTCGTCATTCCATATATCAATACTGCTTAAGTATCTTGAATCGTTCAAATCACGACTGCCGTTAGTCACCCCAACCAGATTGCCCATATTGGGGTGCTTTGCCGTTATAATGAGTGGATTGTCTAGTTTCATGATGTATATTCCTCCTAAATACAAATAAGTTTTAGTGATGTGTGCTGGGTGCCTCCCAGTGTCCGATTACAGTCATGACGGACGGGTAAATACAATCAAACTACTATATCTAGCTAAAAGTTAGATTACTATATAGCGGTGACTGTCCCACGAGCACAGAGCCGCATTCACACATCTTGAAACTGACTATGGGTTAAAGTAATTTGGCACACAAGAGGGTGTTTCCCAGCTTTGAAGGACGGGGAGGATGTCAAATATGGTAATTAAATTCTCGTTGGCATGATAATAACGGATGCGTTTTCGTCTAACTCGACGATTGAGGTACTGTTATTACCGTTAGGTTTAATTTTTATCTACTGTCAAAATCATTTTTAACACCTTTTAACATTAGCGGTTACTCCAAAACTGGATTTAGGTTTACTGTTAAAAAGTGAGGAGCTATACAAAGCCGCTTTTGGCAGACAGCAATTATCAAATGAGTCATAAACTTTAGTAGGGCGAATTGATATTGCTTTTTCTACACGACTCATCACCTTTCTTTTCAGAGAAAGGAGAGGGCGCTTGGTGTTTGGTGTTGTTTGTTGCTGAGAGGGTTTACTTGGATTTAACGCTGCTTTCAATGCCATATTAAGTGCTTTGTTATAGTTATAAGCTGCTTGCCTGGCTCTTCTACGCTCATGTCGACGACTACGAGCATTATCATAACCATGAAAGTCACACATATTACCTCCTACAATGGGTTTTGGTGGTGTGTGCCGGAGGTATCCGGATTATATTTACAGTCATATTGGTAGTTCCCTGGTGTTGGTTTTTAACTTAATGACTGTATTTTGGTTATTTCACACACCCCAAACCGACTGTTTGGGTGTTTTATGGTTCGCTTTTTTAGCGAAAGGGTGTTAAAGAGCGGTACTGCTTAAGTGTCGTCACTTGCCTTCATGTTCATATGCCTCAGGCTGGCTACTTAGCAACGTTTCAGATAACTCGTGGTATTGTCTGGCGTTTGCCTGTTGCAGTGAGTTGATGGAATATAATCTACAAATTAAAATTTAAATTGTCAATAAATTTTATAATTTAATTTGTAATTATGGGCGTGTGAATTTGATTTGTTTATAAATAAAATTTAAAAAAGAGGGGATGAAAGAGTTTAGACTATATTCTTTTTTGTTTTAAAAGTTCTGCTATTTTCTTTTCATAAAAACTTTTTTTCATTTCTAGTTCTTTTAGAATCAAATCAACATCACTTTCAGGAAGGGATTCAAATAATTGTAATATCATCTTTTGCTTTTCCGTAAGTGCGTTTTTTTTCATAGAAAAAGTTTCATGACTTTTATTTTCTTGATTTGTTAATTTATCGGAGAAGAACCAATCTACAGGTCTTCTTGTTACTTCAGATAATTTCTTAAGCTTATCCATTCTGGGTATTACATTTTTTAACCAACCTTGAACAGATTGGGGCTTAACTCCCATTCTACGGGCCAGTTCTGATTGATTCCAGCCTAGCTCATCTAACACTTGCTGAAGTCTTTTAGGAAAACTCATACTTTTATCCATTAAATAATTATTACTATTAAAGCATACAAAATTTTTTTGGTATTAACATTGCAAATATAATTTTAAATTTAAAATTAAATATGTAATATCATAAAAGCTAATTGGAGGAGTTCGTATGGATATAGATCTACAAAATAAAATATTTGCTATCACGACTCAGTCTGAGTTAGGTCGTAAATTGGGTAAACGTCCTCAGACAATTAGTATTTGGTTTAAAAATCGTGTTCCTGCTGAATGCGTTTTTTCAATGGCTAAAGTTTTAGAGTGGCAGATCACTCCCCACGAGTTACGCCCTGACATTTACCCAAACCCAACAGATGGCATCCCTGCTGATAAGCAAAATGCCATCTAAGTAACCCCCGTTCTTTTACATTTTGACTCGCTCTGAATAAGCGTTAGAGCCACCACAACCTCATAGGAATATCGAGGTAGGGAATTTTATTACTTAAGGATTATAAACATGGAATATTCAAATACTATCAAAATCACCTGCAAACCTGAGCATTTAGAATCTTACTTCTACCAGAAGATAGCTTCGGAAGGCGGTAATAACGGGTTTGCCAAATCACTAGGGATTCACCCCTCAACAGCGAGTCGGGATAAAACCAGAATATTTAAATTAGCCTGTCAGGTTGTTTCAGAATACGGCTTGCCAAGGCATGTGGTGAATGTGCCTGATTCATCGACACAGGAAGTTGTTATTACAAATATCTCAGGTGAAGAAATACGCAAGCTGATTGATATGTTGGAGCATTTGAGATTGCCAAAAAAAGAAGCTCCAGAGTTCAAAAACAATGGAGCCTGCAAATATCATATCGAACTTTGAGTTTAGTTAGTATTTCAAGGAGAAGGGAAACAGAGAATTTCCCTTTTTTCTTTCAGTTTCAACGAAGTCATTATGCCAAAAAAGCGGCGGTTTATCAATAAAAACCATCAAGAAAAAGCCCATCCAGATAGTCCTGATGGGTTATTGGTTGCTGCATCAAAAAATAAAGATTTTGCACGTCGGTTAGTATCAGAATTCAGAAAGTTACAAGGAGTTAAAAATGGCTGCAACAGTCACCCGTCTTGATGATTACAGAGTTAAAAACGAAGTCAGGGAGAATGCCGTGGCTGATATTGAAAATGGGTATACCAGAATAGCCAATGAGTTACTTGAAGCGATAGCTGGCTCTAATTTAACTAAACGTCAATTTAAAGTCGTTTTAGCTATTGTTCGGTTAACCTATGGTTGGCAGAAAAAACAAGATAGAATTTCAAATTCTCAACTCGCTGAAATTACAAATCTTCCTATCAAAAGAGTGAGTGAAACACGAGTTCAATTGATTGAAATAAATATTGTAAGTTCAAAAGGAAAATTAATTGGTATCAATAAAAATATCAATGAATGGGAAGTCCCTCAAAATGAGGGAAAATCCCCTAAAACAGGGGTTTATACCCAAAACGGGGGATGGCTATCCCTCAAAACAGGGGAACACCAAAGATATTATTCCAAATATAATTAAATATAATAATACACCCCTTACCCCTCACGAGGGGGATGATGAGAAATTAATTTCTAACAACCGAAAAACCAAAATCCCCTATCAGGAAATCCTACAAGTTTATAACGAGACGGTAGGTGACAGATTACCCAATGCAGAATCACTGAATGACAAACGTAAACGGGCTATTGGGGTAAATTCTGGAAAGAATTCAAAAATCCTTCGGTTGATGCTGCTAGAAATTATTTTGAAGTATTTGTTGAAACCGCTAATCCTTGGTATTTCGGTGAAAATGACCGAGGCTGGAGAGCAAGTTTTGATTATCTGCTAAGACCTGACACGGTAACCAAAACAAGGGAAGGGGCGTTATGAGTTATCAAGTAGTAATTCAGTCAAGGAGGGCAGAGCGAATGACCGAAGTTAAAATTTAGAATTTTTACCTCAGATTTAAAATTCAATCTCAATTTACCATTCAAATACCCCTTAAAGCGCTCTGTAATCCACCCTAAGCCGTTTTCTAGATTTAAATGTTTATGTACCGCTAAAATTTTATCGTCGCTCAGAATGCGATACGGCGAGTTTTAGATTTAAGGAATGACCCAATGAGATATAGTGTTAATCAAGTACCCAATAACATCGCTGCTGAGCAAAGTGTTATCGGCGGCTTGCTGATAGACCCAATGAGCGAAAATGCCTTGAAGGTATTTTCACTGCTAAGCCCCGATGATTTTTATGCTACGCACCACCGATTGATTTATGCAGAAATGCGCGCGATGAGCCGGAAACGTCAGGCAATCGATATAATCACGGTGGATGAAGCATTATCTAAATCAGGGATGACTCAAAAGGCGGGTGGCTTTGCCTATCTTGCTGAGATAGCCAAAAATATCCCGAGTGCCGCAAACATGGTCAGTTACGCAAAAAGTATCAAAGAGTGCGCGGCAGGACGCTACACGGTTGAGAAAGCCATTGAGATACAAAAACTGTTTATTCAGTCTAATGCGCTAGGATTTACTGATAAAATCGACATGGCGCAACGTCTGATTGATGAAGCGGCAAAGTTTGGCAAAGCGGGTTACAATGCAGGGCTTGGTCGGGTTGATGATGTGTTGGACAATATGTTTACAGAGATTTGTGACCGTCAGGATAATCCTGAGAAATACTGTGGACTCAAAACGGGGTTTAGGGACTTTGACGACTTGCTTAAACCTAAACAAATCGTTAATGGTTCGCTGTTTGTGATTGGCGCACGCCCCAAGGTGGGTAAAACGACAATACTTACTGAAATGGCGAAAAATGTGTCAAATCAAGGGAAAGCGGTGCTGTTGTTTAGTATGGAAATGACGGATAGCCAGTTAGCCGAGCGCATGTTAAGTCAGCAATCGAATCTCAACTCTAATCGGTTTTATGAGAAACTGGAAGAGCATGAATGGGATCAACTGCGTAATGCGATTGCGCGACTCAAGCAATACCCCAATATTTGGATTGATGATACGCCAGCCATGAGCTTACAGCACATTCAGTCAGAATGTCGTAAAATAAAACGTAAAATAAGGGATATTGGATTTATCGGTGTTGATTATTTAACACTGATGCAGACTGAAAAAGCGGATAGAAACGATTTAGCCTACGGAAATATCACCAAAGGGTTAAAAGTTTTGGCAAAAGAACTTAATACTGTTGTCGTGTTACTAACACAATTAAACCGAAGTTTAGAACAGCGCACCAACAAAAGACCCATGCCCAGTGACAGCCGTGATACGGGTCAGATTGAGCAGGATTGCGATTATTGGTTAGGGATTCATCGAGAATCGGTTTATGACCCTGACGCAGATAAAACGCTAACAGAACTCATATTACGGTTAAATCGACATGGTAAAACAGGCACGGTTTACGTTGACCAGAAAGGACTAAGTATTTTCCCTGTTGACCAGCATGTAGCCGCAGCAAAAATCCAACCTCAAAAAGAACCTAAGCGTTATTCAGACAAACAGTTTTAATCAGGACACCCCCAATGAAATACCTCATCGAAGCAACCATTATTAAGGATGGTGGCGCACCAGTGTATTGGCAGCGCTATAGTGGCAAAGAGCTATCAATACAGGATTGCTTGAAAATGTTATCCCAGCCGTCGATGTTCAAAATGCAATTTAGAGAGCTGGATTATTACTGGACTGTTGACAGTGGAAAGGCTGGAGAACGTGACAGCCTGCCAAAAGTGTCAATAGAAAATTTCACCTGTACTCCGCTAAATCCCACCAAATAAAAATAAAATAGGCAAAAATATGAAAATTCAAAGCATGACAAATAGTCCTGAGGGATACTTTTGTGCCCAAAGTGAGGACTTCAATATATTTAACCTCCGAAAAGCGGTTATTTCGGGGAACTGGTCAGTCATTAACAACGGTATCTGTACATTAACGGATTTAGGACTGAGGCACGATGGTAATGGGTTAGTGTGGCTTAATTCGGGGATTTCCGTTCATGAGGCAGATAGTGATACCGGATTCACCGGAGGATATAAAAAATCTTATGAATATCAAGCATCGTTATGCCCAGATAGGCCATTGGAAAATAAGGTTTTTTCACGTGGCGTGCATTCACATAAAGTTGATGATTACTGTCTTTTGATACTTAACCGCTCTGATTCATGGGTTGAATATTGGAATCGTAAAAATGGAAAAGCGTTAAGAACTTTTGCAGTGCAGATATTAACAAATGAAAGACAAGACGCTTTCGATAATTGGGTTATCTATCGACATCCTAGACAACATGATAAATATACAGTAATTAACATTGAACACAATAAGGCATTGGTCAAAGAGTATGCTCGTCATGGCTGGTTATGTGAATCAACCTATGAACTTTCTTTGTTGGTAAAAAGTAATAATGAGTTTAGTCGATTAATGGCACGGCTTGGTTATATTAAAGTTCGTACACGTAAAATTACGGGCCATAAAGAAACATTCTGGGTATACCGAGGTGCAGAGAAGGAAATTAAAGAATCCAAAGCAAGAAAAACGTTATGTCCATCTAATGGATTGATATATAAAGATAATAATAAATTTGTGCAGTATGCAAAACAACCAATGAAAGCGTTTAAGCACATCCTCGTCGACGGAGAATATCGTTATGTTTATGAAGACCATATTCATTTTTTGACGAAAAAGCGTCAACGGATAGCCGGTAAACAGTTAACCGGTTATACCGCTAAAGGGGTGGAGATGAGGGAGGTTAGCTGATGGAAGACAAACTACTCTTCCACGAATCAACGAAACAATCCGTCTGGCAAACACTAAAAGCCATCCTCGCAACAAACCAACCGCATCAACTCATCATTAAGCCTTACCGAAAAACTCGCTCACTCTCTCAAAATTCACTTTTTCATTTGTGGACATCTGAGATAAGTAAATATCTGTGTGCAAATAACGCTAATTTTACACCAGAGCAGGTTAAAGAGATGCTCAAGCACACTTTTCTTGGTTATGAAGTAGTAGAGCGTATTGATGTAACAACACAGGAACCAGAGCGCGTCAGAACGCTCAGGAGGACATCAAAGCTTGATACGGGGGAAATGCATGTCTTTATGCAAAAAGTGGAATGCTGGGCGATTGGCATCGGTTTTTTCGTGACAATACCGGAAAGCTCGGAGTATATGAAATTAAAACAGGAACAAGAGAATTAAATGGCACTAAAAAGAGATAAATACGATGCTGTGTTCTCTGAATTAGTCCGCGAAAGAACCAACTGGATATGCGATTATTGCGGACGATATTTTCAGCATGAACGCGCTAAATTACACTGCTCACACTTCAAATCAAGACGACATAAAGCCACCCGTTATCACCCCTGTAATAGTTTTTCGCACTGCATAGGCTGTCATCGCAAGTTAGGCGAAGACCCTTATGAATTTACTGCGCATGCAGAAATAACGTATGGCGAGATGACCATTGCCAAAATAGCGATGCTGGCTAACACCACTATCAGACTTAAGACGGGTGAGATGGATGAAATCTACTATCAGATGAAAAGCGAACTCAAACGAATGAAAACGATGCGACTTGATGGATTTACAGGGCGCATTGAATTTTTCTTACCGGATTGGTATCAGGCAGGCATTACCTTTCGAATGGGCGAAGAAAAAGCTTACACACTTTAAACCACCATTAGACATTCAACGCAGGGCATTAAGACCATGCCTCTATTCACATTTTGCCGGAGGGGAGATGAGCAGGCACGTAAAAGATTTACTGGAAGCATGGGGAAACTGGAGCATGACCCGCATTGGAACCGAGTACAAAGGTATGTCTACCATTGCTCCTGTTAAATTCGACGATGACGGACCTTGGCTAAGCGATGAGGAAGGCGAAATAGTTGATAAGGCCGTAGCAGGATTAAAGAAATATGACATCGATGGGTATAATATCATTTGCTTACATTATCAGCACCATATTTCATGCCGGATGATAGCTAAAAACTGGAAGAAAAGACCGGATTATATCACCGCTTACATGGGAAGGGCTGAATCCTACATAGCGGGCACGGTTCACACACTCCTTAAAGCAACAAATTGACAACACCGTATAGACTATCGTATGCTGACCGTACTGAACTAATGTGCGGCAACCCGCACCCGATAGCCATCCAGAAGCAAGAGAATTACTAACCGCAGATGACACCTCACATCTTTCTCGTTTAATCTGGACAATGGCCAACGGCTTCCGATTTGAGCGTTCGTGGACACAAGGTATCTGGTATGCGCTACGTCATGCAACGGGGGTAGAGTCACCTCAAAACTTTGACGTTAACCAGATCACGATAATCGCAAAAGAGTGCGAAAAGATTTATAACTTCACCAATGGTGTTAAAGAAGCTATCTATGAGGCTGAGAAACAGGCCGTAAGAAGAGTGCTACGCAAACGTGAGGACGCAGACAAGGTGTTAGCTGAGATGAAACAATTACTTGAAGAGAGTAATCAGGAGCATACCTTTGTTTTGACCGATACATTAGCACGCTGGCAACAAGCAGAGATACAGCAATTTTTACAGCGACGTTAAATACTGATCAAATCATCAGTAAAATGCTTGACTGTCCGTACATTCGTACAGTATTATATGCTATAATAGAGCAGAACTATTGAGTTAGCGCTTAAACATATATTAGAGCCTCGCTTTTTGCGGGGTTTTTATTTTTTGTGCTATTTTGAAATAGATTGATAGCCGTGATTATATGACTCAAAAGCATCTTTATGGCGAACAGCGCCAGCTTGACTATCTGAAATGTTGGCTAATACTGAGTCGTCATAAGCCTTTTGTGCTCCAGTAAGCGCATGTCACAATCAGTCCTGTATATAAACAGGGCTTTACACAGATCACCAAGTGAAATAAACTAAATGGGTGATCACATGTAAAACCTTGTCGTTTTATCTTCTGTCCCTGATAGTTGTCGCTATCAGGGATTCCTATATATATATAGTGTTTAGTATTCAAAATATACACTATATTCTTGAGCAAAAAAGATCAACGAAAAGATCGACTTACGAATTTTTAATCATGTATTATTTATAGGCTGGTTATTCAGCTAAATATTAATGCATGAGGTATTTATGAAGGATGGAATTTATTACGTTACATTTAAAAGTAACATGCAAGATTTTGGGAACGGAACAGTCGTAGCAAAAAGTAATACAGTTAACGGAGGTGACTTTGCTTACTCCTACAAGGGTCATTTTAATAGTAATTCCGTATCATTAACTATTAAGCGACATGATAGCTCAGCAACGTCAGTGTTCGGTAATCTGGATAACTTCAATCTTGATTTATCTATTAAAGAGTCGGCAAAGGGTTATTTATTATCCGGCAATATTGAAGGTATGCCGCAAATGAAAATAACGATTGATGCAAAATACATCGGAGACTTGATAAGTTAAGTTTCTGGGATAAATAATAAAGTCACTTAATGTGGCTTTTTTTTGGAAAATTATCATGAAAAATCTATTCATTACTATTTGTATGAAAATTTCGGGCAAAACCCAAAAAGAGCTATCCAGAGATTGGGCACTCCAATATTTTATGACGCGCTCAAGAATAAGGGCGTATTGGCGAGCCGTTTTTTGTTAATCTTATCGTAAATCCTCATGCAAACATTTGCGATAATCGCGCCTAAGGTGGAGTTGCGCCCACCATCACTTGTCGGTTGAAGATAAAATAGAATTTATCTTCTAGATAGCAGGCTCTCTTGAAAATTTCTACCAATCACAAAAACGAGGTCGCTCAGGCGGCTTTTTTTATGGCTTAAAAAGGGGGCACACATGCACTGGAAAGAGAGACGGGAAAGTGAGCAGGTAGAAGACCGGCGGAATACCGCCGAAGCACAGGAAGCGGATACCCGTCGGGAAGAAGCCTTGAAGCGCCGGAAGAAAAAGGCAAAGAAAAAGAGAAAACCGAAATATAAACCGCTGTTAGCAGAAGGTTTTGTGTTTTCACACTGGCGTGGATGGGCCTGGCTGGCTGTTATCCTGGTGTTGTTACTGGGTGGCTATCGTTGGGCTTTTGCGGCATCTGAACAGGTGAGCGCGCCGTCATCGGTCAATCGTTTTGTGGATGAGAACGAGGCCGCTAAGTTCACCTCTGTCATTCTGGCATCAACTGAAGATGCCTGGCGGAAGATTTTTGCTGAGGGAGGCGGTCATTACCGATTGCCGAAACTGGTGATATATCGGGGAGAGACAGAGACAGGCTGCGGCACGGGCTATACCCTGATAGGGCCCTTTTATTGCCCTGCTGACCGCACTATCTATATCGACCTGTCATTTTATGACGAGATGAAAAACAGACTGGGGGCAGACGGTAAATTTGCCTTTGGTTATGTGATAGCCCATGAAGTGGGGCATCATATCCAACACCTGCGGGATGTCTTGAAAAAAGTAGACCTGGCACAGGCGAATATGTCAAGAAAATCGGCCAATAAGTTATCGGTAAAGCTGGAATTGCAGGCGGACTGCTACGCGGGGGTATGGGGGCATTTTGTGCAGCAGGCAGGCTGGCTGGAGATGGGCGATTTGGATGACGCGCTCAATGCGGCCAAAGCGATTGGGGATGACCGGCTACAGAGGGAAGGTCATGGACGGGTGGTTCCCGAGACGTTCACGCACGGGACATCGGCACAGCGTCATGACTGGTTTAAGCGGGGTTTTGATAGCGGTGACCCAAAACAATGTAATACCTTCAAGGAGATACGATGATTATCAGACAACATTGGGTAATCGGTATCCTGTGCTTGTTGAGTGTGTTAAGCACACCCGCTCAGGCGACTAAGCCGGTTAATACCCCGAAGAGTTTCAGTGAAGCGAAATGGGTTTCCCGTCAGGCCGTTTACCACGACCTCAATCAGGGTGCAGGTGGCACCCTCTATTGTGGCTGTGACTGGCAGTGGACAGGAAAAAACGGGGGGCGAATTGACCTTGAAAGTTGTGGTCAGGCGGTCAGACGGGAAGTTCACCGTCATCGTGCACAGCGGATTGAGTGGGAGCATATCGTGCCGGCGTCGGTATTCGGTCAGGCGTTTGGCTGTAAAGAAAAAGGTGGCCGAAAAGGCTGCCGTCAAGAAGACCCGGAATTTCGAAAAGCGGAAGGCGATTTGCACAATCTGGCACCGGAGTCAGGTGAAGTGAATAACGACCGGGGAAATATGCCCTATGGCGAAGCCGGGCAGGTCCCTTTTGTTTACGGGCAGTGTCAGAGCCGTCCGGATTTTAAACAGCGGGTTTTTGAACCGCGCGATGACGTCAAGGGACTCGTCGCCCGGGTCTGGTTTTATATGTCAGACCGGTATGGTTTTGTGATACCCCCTGAGCAGCAGGCGATTTTGATGCAGTGGGACAGGCAATACCCACCGGATGCGCGCGAACGTGAACGTGACCGGCGTATTGCGGCGATTACCGGTGTGCACAATCCGTTTGTGACGGGTGAAAAGGTATGGGAAAAACATTAATGGACAAACTAACCGGGCCATGGGAGAGCGTTTGCGCTTTCCTGGCGTCGATTAAAGAGCAGGGCGTGGGCGCAACGCTGGCGTTTCTGATGGCGTGGCTGCGCGGGCGATATCAGGAGAAGAAATGGCGCAAGACCCTGATTGATGCCACGATATGCGCGATTATTGCGTGGTTTGCGCGTGACCTGCTGGCGCTTTTCGGGTTAAGTGCGGGTCTGGTCTATCTGGCCAGTGTCTTCATCGGTTACCTTGGCACTGATTTTCTGGGGGAGGCATTAACGGACTCACTGCCTTTTCGGGGGTTGAGGTTGTCGGTCAAAAAACCGGACACAAGGAAGAAAAATGACAACCAGCAATGAATTTACGCTCTGGGTTTATGCGGACGGAAAAGAACGCCCGGGTCTGGTCAGGCGCCGAGCGATTGAACGGTCGGTGTTTTTGTCATGATGCGGGGAACAGTGATGACGTTGCTGGTCGTGATAACGGTGCTGTCTGTTGGCTTGATGCATTATCGCGCAGAGGCCAAGCTCTGGGAAATGAAAGCCGGGCAGGCTCGCCAGCAGGTGGAGAAGACCGAACAGCAGTTACAGACACAAAAAATCCAGTTTGATCAACTGGCTGAGATGAACAGACAGCATTATCAGAGGTTAACCGATGCGAAACAGACGATTGAGGCACTCAGGCTGGATGTTGTTCGGGGTTTTAAGCGGTTGCGGGTCAACGCCACCTGCCCCGAAGAGTCCGGTGCCGCCGCCCCCCGCCGGCGTGGATGATGGCACCGCCCCCCGACTTACAGCAGACGCTGAACAGGCTTATTACACCTTACGAGAACAGATTGCTACAGTCACCGCCCAAACCTTAGGGCTTCAGGGTTACGTCAACACACAGTGTCATTGAATCGGTCATTGGCACATCAAATGACCCAGGTGGTCAACTTGACCTCTTGTAATAAAAACAATGAGTTAAATATATTTATAAGTAATAACAGAATATTTGATAGCAAGAAATCATCAAGTACTCCTTAAAATTAAGGAGTCATCTTATTTCACTGCGTCCTCACCGCGCATCTAAATAAACCCGAGACAATTCACAAAATAGACCTCAGAGAACGTCAGTCAATCATGATGCGTTCGGGGTCTGTACGTTCTGTGTGAGCTGAGGTCTCTTTTTTGAAAGGTTAGCATCATGAAATATCCAAAAGTAAATATTTATGGTATTCCTGTTAGAGTCGATGAAGAAGGACGCTATAGTCTTAATGATTTGCATGCAGCGGCAGTAATAAAAGGCGAAGCCACAGAATCTCAAAAGCCAAGCAAATTTATGAGAAGTTCTCAGATTAAAAAATTTGTTCAAGTATTAAGCGCGGGACAAAATTGTCCTGCGGTGGTTGTAAATAATGGTGGATGTTCCCATGGTGTGTGGGGACTGGAACTTGTTGCTATTCGCTATGCTGCATGGATAAAACCAGAATTTGAAATACAGGTTTATAATACTTTTCGTCACATGGTGATGAATGGATTTGATGCAATGTATAGACTTAATCAACTTGATCTAACAATTAATTCAGAAAGCAAAGAGATTAGTCAATGCGCGAGTAAAATGGGCAAGTGGGGATCTGGAGGAAGAAAAAGGTTGCTAATGACAGCCAGAGAAAAAATGATTGAAGAAGTTCAACCGTTTTTACCTGGAGTAGAGTAATGAAACATTCATTAGTGACACACCCACCACTAAATCAAAATCGGAGGCAGAGGGATTAACGTTTCCATGTAAAAAATATCGCAAGTTACAGCACAATGATTTTTTGAAGAAAGTACGCCTGTTGCCCGTGCGCAAAAGTCAATCCAAAAGGGGAAAGAAGCTTTACTCCTTTTCCAGTAAACCTGGCGAGTAAATTATGGTGAGTAAAAAGAAAATTGGACGCCCAAGTAAATTAGCCGTCAGTCTTGAAAAAGCTAAACACTATTTAAATGGTGAATATAAAACGGTAGGCGATGTGGTACCCAGCGTAGCTGGCCTAGCCTGTTACTTAGGTATTAGCAGGTCTACCGCACAGGAATATGCTAAAGAAAATAAAGAATTTTCAGGTGAGTTTAACCCAACGATTGTTAAATTAATGTTATCCAATCATGGCTACGCAGAAAAACAAGAAACTGCCCTCACAGGTAAAGATGGCGGCGCAATTGAAACGGACAACAAAATTAGTATTGAATTTATAGGAATGACTATAAGTGAAGGTGCAAATTAGTGAAAAGTTCGCGCCAATGTTTAAACCGAAACGCATAAAAGTTTACTTTGGTGGTCGTGGCGGCATGAAAACGGTTTCTTTTGCTAAGATAGCATTAATAACAGCATCGATTAATAGGCGCAGATTTTTGTGTTTGCGTGAATTTATGAATTCTATAGAAGATTCTGTACACGCTGTTTTACAAGCAGAGGTAGAAACGCTGAGGTTACAAAATCGGTTTCGTATTCTTGATAATTGCATTAAAGGTATCAATGACTCTCTTTTCAAATACGGACAGTTAGCACGTAATATTGCTTCTATCAAGTCAAAGCACGACTTTGATGTTGCATGGGTAGAAGAGGCTGAAACAGTATCTGAAAAAAGTCTTGATATACTTATTCCAACCATCCGTAAGTCAGGTTCTGAGCTGTGGTTTTCATTTAATCCGGCAGAAGAAGATGGCGCTGTATATAAGCGTTTCGTTAAGCCTTACAAGGAAAGGATTGATGATCAAGGCTATTACGAAGACGATGAAATATATGTCGGTAAAGTGAGCTATCTGGATAACCCTTGGTTACCAGAAGAACTAAAAAATGATGCTGAGAAGATGAAACGTGAAAACTATAAAAAATGGCTTCATATTTACGGTGGAGAGTGTGATGCTAATTATGATGATGCATTAATTCAGCCTGAGTGGGTAGATGCTGCGATCGATGCACACATCAAGTTAGGACTTAGGCCAAGAGGCATTCGTGTTGTTACCTTTGATCCTGCCGATTCTGGTCAGGATGAAAAAGCATTATCAAAACGCTATGGCGTTCTTGTTGAGGATTGTGTGAGTTGGTCAGAAGGTGATGTGGCAGATGCAACTATTAGGGCTTTTGATGAAGCCTTTGACTATCGAGCTGATGATTTTATTTATGACAACATTGGTTTAGGTGCGGGTACAGTAAAAACCCATCTAAGACATAGCAATGATGGTAATAAGATGGTTGTGACTGGCTTTGGCGCTGGTGATTCTCCCGATTATCCTAATGAAATATATGTTCCAGGGAACGGAGAATATATCCCATCTTTAAATAATGATGACAGAACTAACCGCGATACGTTTAGAAATAAACGCGCTCAATATTGGGTTTATTTGGCAGACAGATTTTATAAAACATGGTGTGCAGTTGAAAAGGGAGAATATATTGATCCTGAAGAACTGATAAGTCTATCATCAAAAATAGAGAAGTTATCACAACTTAAATCTGAATTGGTTAAACAACAACGAAAACGTACACCGGGTAATCGATTAATTCAATTGAGAAGCAAAGAGGAAATGAGATCAAAAGGGATAAAGTCGCCCAATATGGCTGATACCCTCATAATGTCATTTGCTAATCCCATCCGCTTAAAAGAAGACACTGAAATATTCGTCCCCTCATCTTCTAGTTGGTAATTATGGCTGAAACATTACATAAAAGACATGAGCAAATTATGCTCAGATTTGACCGTGCGCATTCATCGCAAGAAGAAGTAAGAAGTAAATGTATTGAGGCGACAAGATTTGCGCGCGTTCCTGGTGGGCAATGGGAAGGCGCAACGGTCGCTGGCTCTGAAGTAAAAAAATATTTTGCGAAATATCCCAAATTTGAAATCAATAAAATATCTAATGAATTAAACAGAATAATTAGCGAATATCGCAATAATCGAATTACGGTGAAATTTAGGCCTGGTGACAAGGAAGCTAGCGAAGAATTAGCCAATAAATTAAATGGTTTATTTCGTGCTGATTACGAAGAAACTGACGGTGGTGAGGCATGTGATAATGCATTCGATGATGCCGCGACAGGTGGATTTGGTTGTTTCAGGCTGACGACAAATTTAGTCAATGAACTTGAACCCATGGACGAAAGACAGCGTATTTGCTTGGAGCCAATATACGATCCTGCCCGCTCCGTTTGGTTTGATCCTGACGCCAAGAAATATGATAAATCTGATGCACAGTGGGCTTTCTGTATGTATTCACTGTCAGTTGATAAATACAAAGCACAATACAATAAAGATCCGGCGACGTTAGATGGCAGAATTGAGAAAACTTGGGATTATGACTGGTTTGATAATGATATTGTTTATATTGCCAAGTATTATGAAGTAAAAAAAGAATCCGTCGATGTTATTAGTTTTAGAAATCCCTTCACTAATGAAACAGTCACCTATGACAGTGATCAACTTCAACTTGTTCAGGATGATCTTGAAGACATAGGCTTTATTGAGGAAGCTCGGCGAACTATAAAGCGCAAACGTGTTTATGTCTCAGTGATTGATGGTGATGGATTCCTCGAGAAAGCTCAACGAATACCAGGTGATCATATTCCGTTAATTCCAGTCTATGGTAAGCGGTGGTTTATCGATGATATTGAGCGAGTTGAGGGGCATATAGCAAAAGCCATGGATGCACAACGGTTGTATAACTTACAAGTGTCGATGCTGGCAGATTCTGCGACTCAGGATACGGGTTCGATTCCGATTGTTGGTAAAAGTCAGATAAAAAAACTGGAGAAATATTGGGAAACCAGGAATAAGGACAGACCCGCTTTTTTACCATTAAATGAGATTGTTGACAAACAAGGCAATATTATTGCTCCACCAACGCCAATAGGATACACCCAACCGCAGCCACTCAATCAGGCAATGGCGGCATTATTACAACAAACCAGTAGTGATATTCAAGAAGTAACCGGTTCAAGTCAGGCCCTGCAGCAGATGCCGAGTAATATAGCAAAAGAAACCGTCAATAATCTGATGCATCGATCAGATATGTCTTCATTTATCTATTTAGATAACATGGCTAAAAGCCTCAAAAGGGCGGGTGAAGTTTGGTTATCGATGGCCAGAGAAGTTTATGGTTCAGACAGAGAAGTCCGTATTATTAATGATGATGGCACTGATGATATAGCGTTAATGTCGGTGGCCATCAAAGATAAGCAGACAGGACAAGTGGTTGCGATGAATGACTTATCGACGGGTCGTTATGATGTCACCGTTGATGTGGGGCCATCTTATACCGCGAGACGTGATGCTACTGTTTCAGTTCTGACTAATCTGTTGGCTGGAATGTTACCGCAAGACCCAATGCGTGCAGTTGTTCAGGGGATTATTCTAGATAATATGGACGGGGAAGGGCTCGACGAGTTCAAAGATTACAATCGCAAGCAGTTATTAACTCAAGGCGTTGTTAAGCCTCGTAATGCAGAAGAAGCCCAAGTTGTTGATCAGGCTCAACAGCAAGCCCAACAACCTAATGCTGAACTTGTCGCCGCTCAAGGGGTATTAATGCAAGGGCAAGCTGAAGTTCAGAAAGCGAAGAACGAAGAGTTGTCTATTCAGGTTAAAGCTTTTCAGGCTCAGACTGAGGCTAGAGTAGCAGAAGCTAAAGTGGTTCAACTTCTTGCCTCTGCTGACAGTACAAAGCGCTCTGAAATTAGAGAAGCGCTAAAAATGTTACATCAATTCCAGAAAGAACAAGGCGACTCATCACGAGCGGATGCCGAGTTAATCCTAAAAGCAACCGATACGCAGCATAAAAAAAATAGGGATGTGGAGAAAACCCTTCAATCTCAACCTAACCTAAAGTCACCTGCGGATCTCTCGCAGCGTTAAGGGGTAGTAGAAAAATGGAAAATGAACTGATTATTGATGGTCAGGCGGTACCTATGTCTGAAAATCAGAAACCACAACAGCTAGAAACAACAGAACAAACAAAACAAGTTAGTGAGAGTAACACCACTGACAATGCAGAAATTGTCAATGGTGAATCATCTGATGAAGAAAAACCAGATCAGAACGTCGATCAGGAGCAAGATTACGCCTTGCAGATCGGCGATGAAGAAATCGCTTTGAGTAATGATTCTGACGAAGATAAGGCTGCCCCAAAATGGGTAAGAGATCTTCGTAGAGGGTTTGAAAAGATACAGAAAGAAAATAGCGAATTGAAACGACAGCTTGAGGAATCAACAGCCAAGCAGTCTCATCAATCGCCAGTTGATCATGATAACGTTATTCCGGCTAAACCCACCTTGGAATCGTGTGATTATGATGAAGAAGTCTATGAAAAAGCACTGACAGATTGGCATGAGAAAAAAAGCCATGCCGAACAAAAGAAACAAGTGCAGCAAAGGCAGCAACAAGAAGTTCAGGAGCGGTTTATTCAACGTTTACAATCTCATCAACAGCGCGCCGCTAAATTGCCCGTAAAAGATTATACGGCGATGGAAGAAGTTGTGCGAGCAGAGGTACCTATATTGCAGCCGGAAATTTTAATTCATGCTGCTGATGAGGGAACGGAACTTATCGCCTATGCACTTGGAAAAAACAAAGCATTACGCCAGCGGCTGACCGCTGAGAATGATCCTATCCGAGCCGCGTTTCTGTTAGGTCAAATTAGCCAGAAAGTAAAACTGGCACCCAAACCTAAAAAAACACCGAAGCCTGAACCTGATCTAAAAGGTGGCGCCGGAAACGTGAAATCTGATGAGTTTAACAAATTGTGCCCAGGTGCAATTATTGAATAAGAGTAAACAAAATGGCAAATAATCTAGACTCAAATATTAGTCAAATCGTTTTAAAAAAATTCTTGCCTGGTTTTATGTCGGATATTGTTTTGTGCAAAACCGTTGACAGGCAATTATTATCGGGGGAGATAAACTCAAACACTGGCGACAGTGTGAGCTTTAAGCGTCCACATCAATTCAAGTCTGAAAGAACAGAAACAGGTGACATTACGGGGAAAGATAAAAATGGTCTTATCTCTGGCAAAGCGACAGGCAAAGTCGGTAAATACATCACGGTGGCTGTTGAATGGCCACAAATTGAAGAAGCGTTAAAGCTTAATCAGCTTGAACAAATTCTATCACCGATTCATGAGCGTATGGTGACTGATTTAGAAACAGAATTAGCCCATTTCATGATGAACAATGGTGCACTATCGCTAGGCTCACCGAATACACCGATAAAGAAATGGTCAGATGTGGCTCAAACGTCCTCATTTATAAAAGATATTGGCATTAAAACCAGTGAAAACTACGCCGTCATGGATCCGTGGTCAGCCCAACGGCTTGCTGATGCACAAACGACTATCTCCGCTGAACCTTTAGTGCGTTCAGCTTGGGAAAACGCGCAAATAACAGGTAATTTTGGGGGGATCCGTGCATTAATGTCTAATGGTCTTGCATCAAGAGAGCAAGGTGATTTTGGCGGAACAATCACAGTGAAAACAGCGCCTAATGTTGATTATCTTTTTGTTAAGGATTCCTACCAGTTTACGATAACATTAACTGGAGCAAAACCCAGTAAGACAGGGTTCTTGAAAGCCGGTGATCAGCTTAAATTTACGTCTACTCACTGGTTAAATCAGCAAAGTAAGCAAACGTTATATAACGGATCGACAGCAATCAGTTTTACAGCAACAGTGCTGGAAGAGACTGACTCTACATCTACTGGTGATGTTACCGTCAAATTATCGGGTGTTCCGATTTATGATGAAAAAAATGCCCAATACAATGCCGTTGATGCAAAAGTTAAGGCAGGAGATGCCGTTTCTATCATAGGAACTGCAAAACAACAGATGAAACCTAATCTTTTTTTCAATAAGTTTTTCTGTGGGTTAGGAACCATCCCCTTGCCAAAATTACATAGCATTGACTCAGCAGTTGCAAGTTATGAAGGTTTCTCTATCCGTGTACACAAATATGCTGATGGTGATGCAAACAAGCAGATGATGCGTTTTGACTTATTACCTGCGTATGTCTGTTTTAACCCACATATGGGTGGCCAATTTTTTGGCAACACTTAATTAGCTTTGTACCAATATGGGAGCGTTGGCTCCCTTTTTTATTTGAGGTTAAGATGGAAAGAAAAAGCGTTTTCGCCTGGTCGGATAATAAAGCTGGATTTGTTCAGGCAGTTATTGTTGCAGCGGATTTCCCTGCCTTCAAAAAAATGGGCTTTGTTTCATCTCTTGATGAAGTAAAGGAACCTAAAAAAACACCTGAAAAATCTAATGAGCCTAAAAAAGAGAAGGGCACTAAAGATGACAAAACCGCTAACTAAAGGTGAGATTGCTCTGTTTGTTTTGCGCAAGGCGGGTATTGACTCAGTTGCCACTAACACAGAGTTAGCACCCCAATCGCTTGAAGATAGTATTACTGACCTTGAAGACTTAATGGCAGAGTTACAAATTACATTTGGGGATTTGGGCTATCAGTTTTCATTAGATGAACAACCCGCACCGGATGATGCAACAGGCCTTCCTCGCAAATATAAGCATGCCATTGGTTATCAATTGATGCTGCGAATGTTATCGGATTATGGCATTGAGCCTACCCCGAGACAAGAAGCGTCGGCCGCCGCATCCTATGATGCGCTTCTTATTGACACGCTCAGTGTTCCATCAATAGAAAGGCGGGGTGATATGCCTGTTGGTCAAGGTAATAAATACTCCTCGTTAGGAGCTGATAGCTATTATGCTGAGAGGGGATTCCATGCCAAAAATGCAGATTCCGCTCGCTAAAGGATTAGCTAAAGATATCAAGACAGCCGATTATATTGATGCCTTACCCGTGAATATGCTGGCAACACCTAAAGAGGTACTTAATGCTGCGGGTTACTTAAGATCATTCCCTGGTATTGAAAAAAACAGGAAGTGAACGGCATATCACGTGGTGTGCAATTTAATACAAAAAACAACACGCTCTATCGAGTCTGTGGTAACAAGCTTTATCTTAATGGCATTCAAATTGCTAATATACCTGGAACTGATCGGGTTTCACTTTCTCATTCAGGAAACAGTCAGGCCGTTTGTTTTGGCGGTAAACTAAAGTTCTATCGATATAACGGAACAGAGAAGGAATTATCAAACTGGCCAAAGGATAAATACCCGCAATATGATTTAGGCGAAGTGATTGATGTCTGCCGCAATCGGGGACGTTACATCTGGCTACAAAAAGGCGGTGAACGATTTGGTGTAACTGATCTGGAGGATGAATCTAAACCGGATAGATATAGACCCTTCTATCGTGCCGAATCTCAGCCCGATGGTATCGTTTCCGTCGACTCATGGCGAGATATGATTATTTGTTTTGGTTCATCAAGCATAGAGTATTTTACCTTGACTGGATCGGATGAAGCTTCTCAACCCATCTATCAGGCTCAGCCAGCTTATATGATTCCGTCGGGTATTGCCGGTCGTGATTGCAAATGTCGTTATCAGGATAAATACGCCATCCTAAGCCAACAATCAACCGGACAACCTGCTATTTATATTATCGGCGCGGGTGAAAAAAACAAAATATCAACCGCTACCATTGATAAAATCATCAGTCATTATTCTGCTGAAGAATTATCTACATCAGTGATGGAGTCCATTAAATTTGATAACCATGAATTATTAATCCTTCACCTGCCTAAACACACACTTTGCTTTGATGCTTCGGCAAATAATCAATGGTCAATCCTCAAAACAGGTTTTTATGACGATCCCTATCGTGCGATTGATTTTATGTTCTATGGAAATCAAATCACAGCGGGTGACAAGAAAGAAGGCATTATCGGTCATTTAGTTTTCGACGCATCAAGTCAATATGAACAATCGACAGAGCACCTTCTTTATACACCCATGATAAAAGCTGACAATGCAAGATTATTTGATTTTGAACTGGAAGCCTCAACGGGTGTTGCCCAAATTGCTGACAAACTATTTCTATCTGCAACAACAGACGGTATCAATTATGGCAGAGAGCAATTGATAGAGCAAAACTCACCCTTTCGTTATGACCAGCGAATTATTTGGCGAAGAATTGGCAGAGTGAGAAAAAACATTGGTTTTAAGATACGTATTATCACTCAATCACCCGTAACATTATCTGACCTGTCAGTAAGGATGGAATAATGCCTAATCAGTCTTATGCCAACTCACGACTGGAAAATCCAATCAGTGTACAAGGTGCCTATATTGCTCCCGATATCCTGCCTCAAAATTTTAGTGAAACCTACCGTCGAATAGTATTAAGCGGTGCTGAGGATATAGGCAAGGTGGTTAATAGGGCTAATGATGCGGGCTATGAAGCCTATTCAGCCCAAATTAAAAATGAAGAGCAGGATATTATTCTTGGTCATCACGAAGAAAGAATAACAAAAACTGAGGAAGGTTTAGCAAGTCTTGAAGTTAGAGTGCTTAATATTGAAAATGATGTAAATGGACTAAAGATAAAGATACAGGATCTTGATGGTAAAGTATCTGAAATCATCGTTGATTACGTCTCGTTGAGTCGAGTCACTCAGCAAAATTTATCATCATCCCTCAATGTCAACACTGCTTATTCTGTTAACGGCACAAAAGTGGTTGGTCAGCGTGTTATGGGATTTACGCCAGCTATCGGTACGCCCTTGAAGAAAAATTTTGATGCCGATCAATCCTTCTCAATTGGAAAAGATTATGACAAAGATGAAATTGATGCATTGGCTAATGCGTTAATCGCATCTCGCCAGCGAATAAAGGCATTAGAAGACGCGTTAAGATCGCACGGGTTGATTGACTGATGAAAATTAAAATTATTGACAATATCCAACAATTCCAGCGGTTCTTTACAGATAAAAGCAAGATTGGTTATGCCATGGAAAATAACGGGGATTATCAATTAAAGAACAATCAGCTTTATGTGGGTGTTTATGAAGGGTTAATGCTGGTTGGTTTTTTTTCAATAGAATTTATTCGCAACCAGTTAATTGAAATTCATCCCGTGTTTGATCCGGGTTTTCGGGGCAAATATGCATTGATAGCAACGAGAAATTTTTCAACATGGTTGGTGGATAATCTCAATTTTTCCACCGTTATTACCTATGTTCCTGAAAAAACGCCGTGGGGGAAAGTTATCTGTAAATTAATGAATATGCGAAGAGTCGGTGTGATTGACAATGCATTAACCGCGGGTAATCAACAAATCAATATGACAATGTACCAGGTCACCAAAGAGGAATTAAAAGATGGGTGGAGGCAGTGGAGATAACGGCGCTAGCGAACAGGTCAGAGCGTCACGTGAAGCAATAGACTTGCAAAGAGAGCAATGGAATCAGGTTATGCAAAATCTGGCACCTTATATGAAAGTTGGCACTCCTGCATTAGGTGAATTGCAGAATCTGACGACATTAGATGGTCAGGGACAGGCATTAAACAAATTTTACCATTCGCAACAGTTTAATGATTTAGCCAATCAAGCGCGATATCAAAGTTTAAATGCCGCCGAAGCGACAGGCGGTTTAGGTTCGACGGCAACCGGTAATCAATTGGCATCTATCGCTCCAGCATTAGGTCAAAACTGGTTGTCTGGACAGATGCAAAATTTCGGTAACTTAGTGGGGATTGGTATGAATGCCACTACTGGACAAGCATCTGCTGGACAAAATTACGCGAATAATGTGGGGCAGTTGTTACAGAATATCGGTGCTGCTAATGCCGCTTCTGCGAGTCGTCCTTCTGGATTTCAACGCGCGTTAGGCGGGGGGATAAACGGCGCAATAGCGGGTGCACAAATTGGTGGCCCCTGGGGAGCGGCAGCTGGGGGTGGCTTAGGTGCATTAGGCAGTTTATTTTAATCTGGAGTTTTTATGGCAACGTTTCAACTGGCTGGATTGCCCAATCTGCAAATAGAAAATCAAACGGCAGGGGGCTTAGGTTTACCCACCGTCCCACAATACGCAGAAAGGCCTAATACAGGAGTGATGTTAGCGCAGGGTTTAGGGGCTATTTCTGAGCGATTAGAGGCGAACAAACAACAGCAGACAGAAGCGGATTTTATGAAATCATTTGGTCAAGCTTATGCGGCTAATGATCGTGATGGAATGAAGCAACTCGCAGCGGCGCACCCTGAACAAATCGAACGCATTCAAAAAGGGATGGGTTTTATTGACCAGGACAGAAATCAGGTTATTGGACAAGCAGCCATGGATCTACGTCTTGCGGCGAAAAGGGGTGATCAATCACTAATGGCATCACTGCAGAAAAATGCACCCCTATTAGGTCAATTCGGTTTGACACCCGAGGAGGCTTTTTCATCCTACAAACAAGACCCTCAGCAGTTTGATAAAATGACCGATTTAATTCATTTTCACGCTGACCCCAATAGCTATTTCGACGTTCAGGATAAACAGGAAGGGCGGGACATTGACAGAGATAAACTGGCGGTAACAGTTCGTGGTCAGAATATTTCTGCTCAGAATGCTGCTTTAGATAGAGAAATAAGGAAAGCAGAACTCGAGAATAAAAAACTGGATCGACAAGCTCAGAATGCAACTGACGACTTACGCAAAGCAGCATTAACGCAACAAATAGCGGCTAATAAACAAAAAATAAATGAAGCAAATGAGAAAAAAAACCAATCCCAAACACAAGCTAAATTAGCTTTAGATAATGGTGTTCAGCAACTAGATAGATTAGCACAAGAAGCTAAAGCTATAAGAGATAATCCGAGCTTATGGAGAACGACAGGCGTTCCTGGGAGATTTTATAACTTTCCTGGCAGTGCAGCTGATGATATTGATGCTCAACTTGCGTCACTAAGATCACAAACGGGTTTTGCTGTTTTGCAGGCAATGCGAGATGCTTCAAAAACGGGTGGTGCTTTAGGTAATGTTAGCAATTTTGAAGTACAACAATTGCAGGCTAATCTGGGTAATATTTCAGGGAAACAATCAACGGAAGTCATGCGTAAAAATCTAGATAAAATAATAAATTATGCACAAGGTGCTAAGAAAAGAGTTAATGATGCCTTTAAAAGGAATTATCCTGATTTTAAACCAGTAGAGACAACTGAAAACAATAATATTGATAGTTCAAATATATCAGATGATGATTTATTAAACAAATATTTATCGAGGTAATCATGGCTATCAATGATTATTCAGAAGAGCAGCTTTTTACTGCTTTAAGGAATGCGGATTCAGCAGGTGATAAGACTGGCGCTCAACGAATTGCTGGATTAATTCAACAAAGACGATCTACTCAAAACCAAGAGAGTAATCCTATTACTGAGGCAGGAAAAGGACTTCTTCAAGCAGGAGTTAATGTAGCGAATATTGCCCCTGAAATCGCAGATGCTTTTATGTCTGGAGCTTCATGGGCGGGTAATCAGTTAGGCATTGGTGATGGGACTTATACGCCATCACCGCGATTGGAATTACCTGATAATTTAACGCCACAAGATCCGTATGCAAAATTGGGTGCTGAAATTGTCCCTTATCTTATTCCTGGTGTTGGAGCAGGAAGAAGAGCGGCCGCGTTGGCTTCTGTTGCTAACGCGGGAAGACTGGAGCGTGGTGCAACTAAATTAGCGGATATGGTGGGTGAAAATATTGTAGGTGCATTAGCGCAGAATAGTCAGGAAAATAATGCAAAAAGTTTAGCGACTGATTTGGGTATTGGGGTTGCTGGTAGTGGATTAGCAAGAGCGATTACTCCGCTATTAGGTAAGGCTTATAATACGGTGGCCGGTAAGTTATCAGGAAATATAGAGCACACTGTATCTGAAGCAAGTATCCCAAGAACCAATAATGAGATAGTTAACGCTGCCAGAACTTCATCGGGTCGTGAGGCGTTAAATAGTGCGTTTTCAGAAGTAAGCCCCTCTGTAGATGATGCTGCCAAGTTAGCAGGCGTAGATATAAACGCATTAACTCCAGGGCAGAGAAGTGGAAATCCAGGACTGCAAGATGTTGAAGGTGTCTTATCTTCTGTTGCTGGTCCTGTTCGTGATGCTCAAGAAAAAGGATTAAAAGAAATAACCGATAGGCTTCAAGCCGATTTAAAAAGACTTGGAGCGGAGAGAGGGGCATCATCAGAAAAAACAGCGTCAATCAGAAATAGAGTTGTTGGTAGTCTAAATACTATTGATAAGCAACAGAAAGATGCATGGAAGGCGCTGAGTAATACCTCCAACCCACTAGCAAAAGAAAAGGCCGCTAATGCTAGGGCGCAAATGCTTGCCGATAATGCTATCTCAAGGGTGGATGATTCATCAGTGAAGAAGTTCTTGGTGGAATCAAAAAAACCGATGACGTTCGAGCAGATGAAGGAGTGGAGAGGTGAGTTATCTGACTCAATAGGCACCGCAATACGTGCAGGGAAAGACAATCGAGCAAGGAAAATTACGTTAGTCAAGGAAGCGCTAACGGAAGATATGAGGATTATGTCTAGTAAGTATGGTTTTTTGGATGATTGGGAAAAGGCAAACGACTTATCCAAGCAATACTTTTCTATGAGGGACTCCGCTAGGGAAGCTTTCGGGAAATCGCTAGATAACGATCAGCTCGTTAAAAACCTAAATTCCGCATTGAGAAATTCATCTGAAAATGGATTAACGCCGGTGCACAAAATAATTAGGTCATTACCCGAGAAAGAAAGAGGAATAATGCTTGCCTCAGCATTAAGCCGTGGAGTTGAGAAAGGTTCTAAAGGAGGAGAATCATTAGGCGCAGGGGCTAAAAATATGGGTGAGATATTGACTCCTCAAAATATTTCAGCTATCCGTCAATATTTACCAAAAGAAGCCGAATTGCTTTCTGCTTATGGAACGTTAGCTAGAAATGCAAGTGCGTATCTTAAAAAAGTAGAGCAAACGGGTAGGACAGCCTCATCGTTAAAGGAGTTGGAGTCTGGGGTTAGTGGTGTGGCTGGTCAGATATTAAAGGCCTCCGCAAATAGAGGTCTTGACCTGTTCATTGGTGTTTCGGCTGCTTCTACGGCAGGAATTGGCGGTGCTGCCATAGCCTCTGGTAAATACTTGCTCAGTAGGCTCATAGAGAAATCTATTGAGAAAAGAAGTGTTAAGTATGTAGTTGAAAAGTCGCTGCAAGAAGGCGTGAAGGCTGTACGGGCTGGAGGGTCAGAAGCAGCAATAACAGCGGCTGAAAAACGTTTAACGTCCAATCCTACTATTAGCAAGATATTAAGACAGGAACTAACACCTGCTGAATATCAAGCTATTAAATCTGCTGGAATCATAGCTATTCTAACTGGGATGAAGGACGATGAAGAAGGGAAGTAGCCCTTCTATCAATCAATTTGAACTGTTACTTACATTTCATATAAAAATTTTAACAATACACCAGTATAACGGGTTAGATTAATCTCATCTGGAGAAAAAATGTCAGATATTATGCCTAATGTTGTCGTGAGTATGCCAAGCCAATTCTTCTCCTTGAGAAGAAAGTTTGCTGCTGCAAGCAATGGTAAAGTTTATATCGGTAAAATCGATATGGATCCCACCATCCCAGAAAACCAGATTCAGGTATATCTTGAAAATGAAGACGGATCACATGTTCCAGTTGCACAACCTATTAGCATCAATCAAGCTGGATATCCAGTCTACAATGGTCAAATTGCCAAGTTTGTCACAGTAGCAGGTCATTCGATGGTCGTGTATGACAGCTATGGTGCGCAACAGTTCTATTTTTCAAATATTCTAAAGTATGATCCTGACCAATTTGCCCAGAGATTTAAAAAAGAACGCCTTTTCACGAACAGGCTATCTGGGCTATCGCTGACTGATATTGTCTCTGTCAAGGATTTTGGCGCCAAAGGTGATGGTGTAACGGATGATTTTGCCGCATTGCAAAAAGTGGCATCATTGGGTTGTGCTATTTATTTTCCGAAAGGAAAATACTTGTCAAAGAAAGAATTATACATAACTTCTGAAAATTGTACCTTCTATTCAGAAGGTGATGCAGAAATGATATTTGATGTTGATATTGACCATGAAGAAGGATGTATCAACGTTCAAGAAAATAACTTTAATTTTTTATGCCTTTCAGTAAAAGCAACAAAAAGGGTGGTTGGCATACAGGTGAAATCTAATTCAGGGATAAGTGATTTAAACGTGTTCGGGTCAACTTTTAAAGGCTTGTTTTACGCGATAAGAGCAATACCAATAAGCAAAGAAGGTATATCCGTCAAAAATATTGTAATAAAATCATGTAAATCCTACGCGCCTGATAAAGTTAATGCGGGTCATTTCTTCGTTATAAATGGCGATGGAGTAAGATACTGTGATAATGAGACATTTTTGGGATTAAACACGTCTGCTTATGGCATCACCTCTTCAAAAAACATCATTATAACAGGAAACAGAGAAAATGGCGTTGCCGATACTATCACGGATGTTGAGGCGGGGATACAGATCGAAGATAGTGAAGAATCGAATGCTATTGTAGCTAATAATATTTGTTCTCATGACATTTGGTGTCGGTGTGGCTTTAGCATTAACGGCTTTGGAAGCAGCCAGTGGGGCAACAGCCATTATTTCTGGTGCTTTGGAAGAAAAAAATCCACAAGCATCAGAGCAGTATGGCTGGGCTTCATTAGGGTTAGGTTCACCTTCTGCAGTAATGGGAATATTTTCATTAGGCAAAGGCGCCGCAAAAGGTATCAGTGTGTTAAAAAGTGCGCCAATCAAATTGGGTGGCAAAATGAGGGAACTGGTTGGTAATGGTTCACAACTGGTTATCAAAATGGCAGGCGGCTTCCGCAATATGGATGTTGATGAATGAGTTAGCATTCTAAAGTCTGAACGTTATAATTTTGATAATTATAGTAATATTAGAACATTAGCCTGCTATTCAGGGGTATGAGAAGAAAATTCTTTTGGTTATAGGCTTGGTCAACAGATGAAAAAGGATGTAAAAAGTTATATTGGACCGATGGCCGGTAATTTTACTCCAGAAGGGGTGTCTGATATTTTTAAAGATGCGGAAAGAATAAAATCTTATGATGCAATGCATAAAATATATAAAGAAAAGTTTTCCTTTACGGTTCATAAAGAAAATCCATATAGCATCTTTCTTAATCCAATAGATTATCTTTCATGGAAATATGAACCGATCAAATTTAAATATAATCAAAAATATTAATAAGCAGTTATAACAAAATGTTATTTCAAAATAATATTACTGGTTAACTGCAACCCATTTGGTTCTGTTGAATCATCACAGAACCAAAATGGAATCAGGTCGGTAATAATTTATTATCAGCTATACTATATTTATTATTGCATAAAAAGGGTAAAATTTTGCTAAAACTTATTTGACTAGATAAAATGATCTGTTCTATTTATCAGCTGGATTTTAAGTAGCATTACTATTAGGAAGTATAAATTTAATTGATATAAGAAATTGTACGTTCATATAATTAATAAAAAATTGAAATATGAAAATAAATTTTATTATTTTAGCTAGTTGATTTTCTTTGTTGTTGCATTAAAGTAAATAAGAATAATTCTGCTCATGAATATTATTACTAATATCACGATATTGAATTCCACTATTAATAATAAGCTATTATCTATGTGTAATCTCAAATTTCCTTCATTAACTAAATGTATTAACTTGTTTTTTGTAGCAATTCTTTGATTGTCATTTCAATAGCATGTTTGATTGCAGGATTGCCTTGTATTAGTATGGTTCCGTTCTTATATAAATAGATGCTTACTCCCTGCGGTAGTAGATAACAAAAGCAATATCCTTTTGAAATTAATTCTATTTCACCTAAACCACATCTCGTTAAAAAATTAGTAAAAGTATCAAGGCTATATGGGTATTTTAACATTATTTTTACTTCCTAATAGAATAATCTAATTTACAAAATAAATTATCATCTGAAGCATGTTATGATAATGAAATGTTAATTTTATGTATTAAATAAATAATATTTTTTTGAGCTAGCTAGATCTAATTGATAAATTGTTAATTAGCTGAACTAGATTATTGTTTATCTAATTCTAACATTATTGTTATTAATTTTATAAGGATCTACTGTAATTAGCTTTTTTTGTTGCATATCGATATTAACTGATAGCGAGAATTTCAATATATGGTATAGATGCTTTTATATTATTTAATAAGATAAAAATTATAAACGGTGATAAAAATAGACGTTTATCACCGTCAACGTTATGTTATTAACTACGTTATTATATTTTGTAAACAATAAAATTAAGCAATGGTTATTTTTTTATTTAAATAAACATCTTGCACGGCATTGATAAAAACTATACCTTCTTTCATCGATTTTTTTAAATGCTTTTCTACCGAGAATTAATCCCATACCACTAGCACGTTTATTGATCACTGCAGTACGAACTGACTCTTTTAAGTCATTTGAACCAGCAGCACCGCCTGAATTAATTAATCCAGCACGACCCATATATCAATTTGCTAATTGATATCTAACTAAATCAATCGGATGATCGGTTGTTAATTGGTTATATACCCGCTCATCCGTATAACCAAAACCAACAGCCTTGTAGCCACCATTATTTTCAGCCATTTTTTGTTTAATAATGTCAGCACCAATCGTTGCCGCCAAATGGTTTGCTTGGCCAGTAAGATCGGCACTAGCATGATAGTCAGTTTTTCCTTTCTGAAAAGCTGAATTGCGTAAATATGCCCATAATACTGTCACCATACCCAATTCGTGGGCACGTTCAAAGGCAGCGGCAATTTCTTCAATCTGACGGCGGGACTCCAATGAACCATAATAAATGGTAGCTCCAACTGCTACCGCTCCCATTTCAAAAGCTTGCTCAACACTGGCATAAAGCGTTTGATCATATTGAGTTGGATAGCTAAGTGTTTCATTGTGATTCAGTTTTACTAAAAAGGGTATTTTGGGTGCATAACGACGTGAAACTGCGGCTAAAACGCCGTAGGTGGAAGCGACACAGTTACAGCCGGCTTCAATAGCCAATTCGACAATATTTTTAGGATCGAAATAAAGTGGATTAGCCGCGAATGAGGCAGCAGCCGAATGTTCTACGCCTTGATCTACTGGAAGAATTGAAAGGTAGCCACTACCTGCGAGTCTGCCGTGATCAAATAGGGTTTGCATCGAGCGTAAAACTGGGTTTGGACGGTTATTATCTATCATAACGCGATCAATAAAATCGGTGCCGGGTAGGTATAATTTTTCTTGGGCGATGGTTTGGCAGCGATGCTGTAATAGATTGTTAGCTTCCGCGCCTAGCAATGTCTCGATATCGGTCATAATTTACTCCCGTTTATTGACGTGGTGATTGATTGTTATCCATTATAGTGTGAAAAACAAGCTAGATTGCTTTAGTTAAGTGAGGTGGATCGCTTCAGTTTAATGTCAGTTTTAGCGTTGGTTAAAGTGATGGATACTATTTTATTAACTATTTATGGTTATTTATTAACAATAGTTTCTGATAAGAAGAGCGGAATTTTATCGGCCATAAAAAGAAAAAGCTAACTCAAGGGAGATTGAGTTAGCAAAGAAGGTGGTTCCTAGTCTTACTATTAATTTTTAGTTCTACATTTTTCACTAACTATCTTATGATAATGAATATTATATTGCTGTGATCTAATACATAAAAATGGAATTTTTCTTTAAATTATGTATTGTTATTATCCCTACTTAAGGTCACTAAAATTGCTTATAACTAAAGCAAACATATTACTGTTTACTTTAGTTTTTGAACTTACTTTATCGTTTGAATTTGTTGTTTGTTATGAGGGTTTCTGGTCGTTGTACCTGCCAAATTGCGAATTAATAGCGCAAACTGCAGATCAACATCCTCAGGGATCGGGAGATAAACTTTATAGCCATTACCTGGTGCAACTTGAATAGGTAGGTTTTTTTTATCAAATAAGTCAGTTAAGGTAAATTGAATATTCCCTGCTGGTGTCATTAACTCTAAATTATCACCCAGACTGAATTTATTTTTCACGTCCACTTCTGCGAGCCCATCTTTGCGTTGGCCGGTGAATTCACCAACAAATTGTTGGCTATCCGAAACAGAATAACCATATTCATAGGTTTGGTACGCATCATGGTTATGCCGACGTAAAAAACCTTCGGTATAACCTCGGTGAGCTAAGCCTTCTAGTGTGGTTAGCAATGAGGGATCGAAAGGTTTACCCGCAACGGCATCGTCAATCGCCCGACGATAAATCTGAGCAGTTCGAGCACAGTAGTAGAAGGATTTGGTGCGACCTTCAATTTTTAAAGAATGAACACCAATTTGAGTTAAGCGTTCAACATGTTCGATTGCCCGTAGATCTTTCGAATTCATAATATAGGTGCCATGCTCATCTTCAAAAGCGGTCATATATTCACCAGGACGTTTGCTTTCTTCAATTAAAAAAACTTTGTCGGTAGGCTGTCCATTACCTAATGTCGGCTGAATATTTTTTATCTTAATCGGTTGATGATGATGAACAATATTACCGATTGCGTCTTCTTTTCCTTCTTGTGCTTTATATTCCCAACGGCAAGCGTTGGTGCAGGTGCCTTGATTGGGATCGCGCTTATTAATATAACCAGATAGTAAGCAACGACCAGAATAGGCCATACAAAGTGCACCGTGAACAAAAATTTCTAATTCAATATCAGGTACCTGTTGACGAATTTCGGCAATTTCTTCAATAGAGAGCTCACGAGACAAAATAATTCTGCTTAATCCTATTTGTTGCCAAAATTTTACTGTTGCCCAGTTAACAGCGTTTGCCTGGACAGAAAGATGGATCTCCATTGCTGGAAATGTTTTTCTCACTAGCATAATTAGCCCAGGATCGGACATAATTAAGGCATCTGGTTGCATTTCGATGACCGGAGTAAGATCACGAATAAAGGTTTTTAATTTAGCATTATGTGGTGCAATATTAACCACCACGTAGAAACGTTTTCCCATTTCATGGGCTTCTTTAATGCCTTTAGCTAAATTTTCATGATTGAATTCGTTATTACGAACACGTAGGCTGTAGCGCGGTTGTCCTGCATAAACAGCGTCCGCGCCATAGGCAAAAGCATAACGCATGTTTTTCAGGGAACCTGCGGGAGAAAGTAATTCTGGCGTAAACATATAATTTCTCAATCTAATAACAAGTCAGTACTTATTCTTAATCGGATAAGTTTTAAGTAGCTAATTCTAACGCCTTATGTGATGAAATCCAAATCAACCGGCGAGCGGATTAGCAAAATTTTAATTAAACTAATTCCCAACGATAACTTAAACTGTATACTGAGCGGATAAATTGCCGCTCTTTATCTAATTGTTGCAGCTTGCGGCGCAAGTTTTTTATATGGCTATCAATGGTGCGATCAGTAACAATTCGATAATCATCATAGAGGTTATTCAATAGTTTATCACGGGAAAAAACTTTACCCGGATGTTGGGATAAATATTTTAATAATCGAAATTCCGCCGGTGTTAATTCAATGTTTTGATTTTGATAATGTATCTGATAGGTGCTTTCATCAATAATTAGCTTAAAGTCACTATTTTCTGCTGTAGTTTGTTGATAGCAAGTGATCATTTAGGACCCCTTGATTTTAAGGAGTCCTCTTACATCAATAAGCAAAATAATGAATAAGTAATTGGCACATTCAAATCTTAATAATCATTGCGTCCCACATGCGTAATTAATTCAAACATCGAGCCCGTTATTTAGGTAATGATCCTTTGAGGTTATCAGTTTTGCTGATGTCACTTCGATGGGCTGATTTCCTATGTGGCAAAGGTTCATTACCTAAGTAAGGATGACATCATGAATAGTGTATTAACATTTAAAACCCACAATATGGTTCCCTTTAATAATGGAGACGGAAAAATCTGGTTTACTGGTCAGCATATGGCCGAATTACTTGAATATGCAGATGTTAAGTCAGTTAACAGGCTATACAACAGAAATAAAAATGAGTTCAGTCCTGAAATGACCCAGGTGGTCAATTTGACCTCTTGTAATAAAAACAATGATATACAGTACAATAGAGTGAGGATTTTTTCACTTAGAGGCGCTCATCTACTTGGGATGTTGGCAGATACAAAAGTGGCTAAATCACTCCGTAAGTGGTTACTGGATTTAGCGGAAAAAAAAAGCCAACCAGCAAATCTTGCTCTGTTAGATATGGAAGGATTGAAATCATTAACGATTGGCGAAATGCAAAACAGGTTGGTTGCTGCGAATAAATGGTCTTTTGACAATTTTGGTAGAAAAGCTAGTGACTTAATGAATTTACGTAAGCGTCATCTGAATAAGATACGTAAAGCAGAAAAAACAATTATGGCACTTTCTCAATTAAGACTACCAGGATTTGATGAGACGCCAAGTGGAGAAAGTCAAGCATGACCCCCGAACAATTCATCGAAACCAATGTGAAGGCCGAGTTAATCAAGCTCGGCTTTTCTTCATCAATAGCAGCAATGGCAATAAGTGAAGCGATCCGCTATTACCGCAAACAGCCAGCGAGTAAACGCGGCAAGATGATAGCGGATTGTCTCAATCAGGCTAAACGCTGGGCGAAGAGTGCGGCTAAACATAAACATTAATTTGAAACAGGTGAAATGATGAAAGAAATAACCGCAGAACAACAAATGCGCCTTGATATTTTAAGGTTGGTATTACTCGATACGGCAGCAGCACAAATCACCATCGATTTTGTGAAAGACGAGAAGTTGAAATTTGAGATATTTAAGGATTTATGGTACGAGTCCGGCGCCGACGAACAATCCCATAATGCCGTAATAACTACTTAATGTTAAAAATGAAATAGCCAAAGCCGGTGATAGTATGGAATAGAAATAGCTGGCACTGATGATAAGGCCGCTATAGGCTACTAACATGGTGAGACGGGAGCCAATTTTATCACTTAAGTAACCCCAAAAAATACAGCCAACGGTTAACATCAACACTGCAAAGCAATTGGCTTGTAAGGCGCTATTCCGATCGATATGGTAGATGCCGCGTAAAATAACGTCAGGCGTCATTAAAATGATCACGATAATTGAGGTCGATAGAGACCAGGTTAGTACCGCGGTGATCAAACAACCCTGCTTATGTGATGTTAAACTGTCTTAACTGGCAACTCATTACAAAGCGCTCTTTGTGCCACTAACTCTTTGAATATTGCGGTTTCCTGTAAAAAGCGTCGCAAATAAACAGTAATAAAGCCAAATAACCCGCCGATAATAAACGGAATGTGCCAGGCGAAATCGACAATTTGTTGTTCGGTAAAGTGATATTCAATGGTAATGGCAATAATCGAGCCGAGAAAAATACCACCAGTAATGCCTGAAGTCAGCGCCCCAATAGTTAAACCATAACGCTGTTTTGGCGTGTGTTCAGCGATAAACGCCCAGGCACCTGCATTTCTCCGCCAATTACCGCTCCCTGCATAATACGCATCAAAAGTAATGACAGTGGCGCAGCAATACCAATCGTGGCATAAGTTGGCAATGCTCCTATAACTAAAGTGGGCAGGGCCATCATAAAGATACTCAAACTGAACATGCGCTTACGGCCTATTTTATCGCCTTAGTGTGCCATAATAATGTCACCTAATGGACGAGCTAGATAACCGGCAGCAAATAACCCAAGGGTTGCTATCAGAGCGAGAAATTGATTACCAGCCGGAAAAAAAGTAGCGAGATGGTTTTGGCATAAAAGACAAAAATAACAAAATCGTAAAACTCAAGTGTACCACCTAACGAAGATAGACCCAGCGTTTTATAATCTTGCCGATTTAGTGGCCTGGCAACAGGCTGACTTTGCGTATTGGTTAGAGATGGCATGTTTTTTAAATCCTTTTTATTAATAGGCAAAATAGTGTATTAATTCGCTGAATAAATCATTCAAACAATAGGTGCAATTTGTTAATTGATTTTATTTTTTAATAATAAAAAATAATGAAATAACAATGATATCTTGATTTAGCGATAATAATTATCTGTTTATCATCAGGCAGTTATAACCAATAATCTGGTTTTTTTCGTCATTGTCTATATAAACATGAAAAGCGGATATTATTTTATCCTACTCTGGATAACCTTTAAACCGGAGAAATATTGGGTTATTTGTTTTTAATTAAATCAATGGTTAGCTAAATCAAGGATGGAATTTAAATAGTAATGCATTCTATTTTAACCATATAAATATATTATAATCTGCTATTTTTCAATTGATAGATAGAGAAAAATTAGGCTATTAATTTAAATATATTAGATAGCAAAGAGGTTTAATAAGTTTTGTTTTAAGGCGCTATTCTAATGTTGCCATGATAGATTAGCGCTGACGATTTAAATTAGAAAAAGAGTGGCTAAACCTAAGAAAATAAAGAAGCCGCCGATATCAGTAATGGCGGTTATCATCACACTTGAGCCAATGGCCGGATCTCGACCCAGTTTGACCATAATTAATGGGATAATCACGCCCATTAATGCGGCCATCATTAAGTTCAATATCATAGCTAAAGTCATCACCGCTCCCATCTCGAGGTTACCATAGAGTAAATAGGTGACGATGCCCATGATCCCGCCCCAGACAATACCATTGATCAGAGCGACGCCTAATTCTCTCAGTAACAGAAATGAGAAATGACCAGTTTGGATTTGATGCAAAGCAATTGCTCGAACAATCATAGTGATAGTTTGGTTGCCGGTATTACCACCAATGCCGGCGACAATAGGCATTAGTGTTGCCAGTGCGACCAGTTGTGAAATGGTATTTTCGAACACGCCAATCACCCGTGAGGTAATGAAAGCGGTACAGAGGTTAACGGCAAGCCAGGTCCAGCGAGTTTTTACTGCTTGCCCAACGGGGGCAAAAACATCTTCTTCAGGACTTAATCCTCCCATGCGCCGGATGTTGCTATCACTCTCTTCATTAAGATTATCAACTATATCTTCAACGGTTAAGCGTCCCATTAATAAACCATTATTATCAACCACAGCAGCTGAAATTAAATCGTATCGTTCAAAAGCACTCGCAGCGTCTTCTGCTTTTTCGTCAGGCAAGAAACTCATCGTGGCAGTTTTCATCACATCAGCCACTATTTTTGTTGGTGATGAGGTTAAAATCGTCGTTAATGGCAATTCTCCTTGCAAGCGTTTTTGTATATCGACAATAAAAATTTTATCGGTTGCTTCAGGGATATTACCGCGCTGGCGTAGATAGCGTTGAACAGTTTTCAGGCTAATGTTAGGTCTAATGGTAATAAATTCAAAATCCATCATTTGGCCAACGCTATCTTTAGGGTATTGCAGTACTTCACGGATCTGATTACGTAAACTGGGATCAAGGTAAGTCAGTAAACGACGCATTGTGTCGCGCGGTAAGTGTTCGGCAATATAGGCTTGGTCATCAACATGTAGATTAGCAACAGCGCGTAGCAACTCTCTATCTGACATGTTCTTGAGTAAACTTTCCCAGACCGAGGTTGAGGCTTCGACTAAAACCTGACCGCGTTTATTATTATTATCAATTAAATACCATAGCGATGAGCGTTCATCATAAGGCAACATTTCTAAAAGATCAGCAATATCGGCTGTATGTAAGGCATGTAATAGTGATTTAATTTGGATGATATTTTTATCGTGCTTTACGATCGATAAGGCTTGTTGTTTGTCATGTTGGGTGGCTAATATTTTAATCGTTTCTTCATTTTCCATGAAAAACGTCAAAATATCTTGCCTAATTTGTGCCAGCTTTTGTGAATGTGGATTAATCAGTGAGGTAATATTCGATGAAAAGGCTGGTTGAGACATGGTTATCCTTAAATACTAATAGTCGTAACCTATTATCAGGTATTATCATTTTTAATGACTTTCGATTAAATGCACACATTATTTAAACAACTACTATCAGCAGCAGGATAGATAAGTTATTGAATATAAAACAATCAGTTAAGTTAGATTTATGGTTGCTAGATTTTATTTTTTATCATACCAAAATATCAAGCAAATTCCTCTTTAATTTTTAGTTTCCAGCTAGGAACATCTTGCCAATATTTTTGTTCTTTTTCTAAATTTAGCAGCATTAACGCATTTTGCTGTAAATAGTGGGGAGGAAAATAGAGTGTCCAATGATTTTGATCGGTTTTCAAACGTAGTGAGTTTGGAGTGGTTGTCGATTGACGTTGATTATTAAGTAGTGTAGCTAACCATAATAGTTGGATCATGGGTAATTTTTCTTAAATAGATTTAACTTAGGAAACTCATCAGCTTTGATATTTTTTTTATGATACCTGACCAATGTTGCCAATAATAACTGTTGCTCTTGGTTAAATTCTGGCAGATTGGTGTTGCATAAAATATAGGCAGAATGACGATGTAAGCCATTATGATTGATATTTAATCCAACCTAATGCAGCATAGCGGCCCAGATAAGTAGCACTTCCAATTGTGGGTTAACCAACTTGGGATTTTGTTTTGCCCATTGTTGATAAAGGATTTCGATGGTTTTTGATACTCGCTGTGTCTGTTCTCGGTCAATATTATAGTGTTCAGCTAAACTTAATGCGGTGCGTTGGCGAATGTTTTGATGACGAAAACGTCCTTCCATTTCATAGAGAACCCCTTCACGTAAAGCACCGTCAGAGAGCGTTAATTGCTTGATTTGCAGACAATCAAATATGCCACATAAAATGGCTAATCCCGGAACAAAAACGTGAGCACGCTCTGCCGATAAACCGGGTAGATCGAGTGACTTAAAATTTTTATACTTTAGTACTAATTTTTTAGTTTAACTAAGCGCTCATGGGTGATGATGCCATCTGAATCACCCAACTGGCAAAGTACTTCATGAATTGCTTTTATGGTTCCTGAAGCACCAAAGGCATATTCCCAACCTTGCATTTGATATTGGCAAGCAAGATTTTCCAGTTTTTGTCGGCTAGCAAAATAGGCGCGCGCAAAATTAGTTTCATTAATTAGATTATTAGCAAAAAATTGGCTGGCATAGCTGATGCAGCCCATTTTACGGCTTTACATTAATAGAGGCTTAAAATCTTCACCAATAATAAGTTCTGTAGAGCCACCGCCAACATCAATCACCAACTTCCGGCCTTTTTCTGACTGGGTATGCTTTAGCCCCATAAAAGTCAGTCGCGCTTCTTCTTGGCCTGAAATAATTTGAATTGGGTAGGGTATAATGGCTTTAGCTCGTTGAAGAAACTCTTTGACGTTAACCGCCTCTCGTAAGGCATGAGTTCCAACTATGCAAACATTATCATCGGTAACCCCTTGTAAACGTACAGAAAAAATCGCTAAGCAGGTCAAGGCACGCTGAATTTATTTTTCCTTAATTTGTTATGTTCATCTAAACCGTCAGCCAAATGAACACGTTTTTTAATGCGGGTTAAAATCTGTAAGGCACCATTAACTATTCGCGCAACAATCATATGAAAGCTATTAGAGCCAAGATCTATGGCAGCAATTTCCATCGGCCTCGATGCTGAAGGTTTTATTAATGGCATAGTGTTAAGCTCTTGTTTCTGGATGTTCTAGTGATTTTAGATAATCGTAGACAGCAAGCTGTGCCTGGATCTTGCGTTTATTACCGCGTGGTACATAACGATTGGTTAACTCTTTATCGATATAACGTGCTTTAACGGTATCATTAAATTGTAATTCAAGAATGTCGAGCACGCGTTGCTTCAGTTGTTGGTCAACCAATTTAACAGCCACTTCAATACGAAAATCGATATTGCGGGTCATCCAGTCAGCTGATGAGATAAAGACTTCTTCGTTGCCATTATTACTAAATACATAAACTCTGTCATGCTCTAGAAAACGGTCGACAATGCTAGTAACTTGAATATTTTCACTAAAATTAGCTTGGCCGGGAACCAGCGAACACATGCCGCGGATCAGCAGACGAATTTTTACGCCAGCATTGGAGGCATCATATAGACGATTAATTAACTCTTTGTCGTCTAAGTTATTAATCTTTAGCAAGATAGCGGCCGCTTTTCCCGTTTGAACGTTGCTAATTTCCCGATCGATCAGTTGCGTCAGCCGAGTGCGTGAATTTTGCGGCGAAACTATTAGATTTTCAAAATTAACAGGTCGGTAAGGGTTTTCAATAAAGTTAAATACCCGCCTTACTTCATTGGTAATTTGTTGATTTGCCGTTAATAAGGAATAATCGGTATAAAGGCGAGCGGTTTTTTCGTTAAAATTTCCGGTGCCAATATGAGCATAACGAATAATTTCACCTTGTTGGAGACGAGAAATAATAAAAAGTTTAGCGTGGATCTTAAGGCCAGGTGCAGAGAAAATGACATGTACTCCGGCTTCGGTAAGATGCTTAGCCCAATGAATATTGGCTTCTTCATCAAATCTCGCTTGTAATTCAACCACCACGGTGACTTTTTTACCGTTGTGCGCGGCATGGATCATCGATTCAATAATGCGCGAATCCTTGGCTACACGATAAATATTGATTTTGATTGTCAATACGTTGGGATCAAAAGAGGCTTGGCGTAATAATTCTATCGTATGCTCAAAAGTGTAATAGGGATAATAGAGGAGAACATCTTTTTCTCTGATCGCATCAAAGCCATTACGGAAGTTATCAAAACGGCGATGACGTAAACGCGGTAGTGGTTTATTCAGTAAATTTTTATTACCTTCGTTTGGAAATTTAATGAAATCTTTAAAGTTATGATAACGGCCACCGGCAATGACTGAATCATCACTTGATAGTCCGAGTTTTTTTCTCAGTAGTTCTACCATTTCATCAGGCATATTACGTTGATAAACAAAACGAACCGGTTCGGCATTAAGACGTTGTTTTAAACTGGATGACATCAACTCTAGCATGCTGGATTCCATCTCAGTAGTTAAATCATATTCCGCATCGCGCGTCATTTTCATCGCGTAGGCGTTTAATTGGTCATAGTCAAAAAAGCCTTTAAATATTTCGTCTAGACAATAACGCAAAATATTATCTAGCAGGATCATTGATTTCCTGCGTTTTGGCATTTCAGGCGGTAAATGAACAAATCGAGGTTGTTTGCCCGCTGGAATTTCTAGTAAGGCATATTGAATATTTTGTCCCTTGATAATTTCAACGGCTAAATAGGTATAATCATCTTTTAAAAATTCAACTAAATCAGTTTCCGGCGTGATCAGGATAGGCGTAATATGTTGACGAAGTTGTTGGCGAAAAAATTGTCGTAACCAAATTTGTTGATTTGGCGAAATTTGCCGTTCATTAATTAGGAAAATTTGGTTACGCGCCATTTCAAGTAATAACTCGTTATATAATGAGTCAAATTCTTGATCCAGTTTGGCAACTTTGCTTTCAATTCGCTTTAATAGCTGGCGTGAACTGGATGCGGTTCCTCGTTCTTCATTAATTAATATACGTCGCTTAACATCAGCAAATCTAATTTTATAAAATTCTTCAAGGTTATTGGAATAAATGCCTAAAAATCGCATGCGTTCAATCAGTGGATTGCGTTTATCTGCTGCTTCTTGCAAAACTCGCTCATTGAATGATAACCAACTGATCTCTTTTTCAGTATAGAGCCGATCTTGAGACATCTTTACTCCATAACCAATATTGTTATTTAGTAATACAGGATATTGATACTTAACAGCTTATCTGATTACTGATGACTTTTCAGGTGTTTTATTGGCCTCTGGTGAGAGTTTTTTTCTCATTTCACTGTATTGATGTTGAAAAATACTCATCCGAATGACGGTACGATATTTACCATTAATGAAAAATTCATCAACCAAATCGCCTTCAATATGAAAGCCTAATTTTTTATAAATATGCAGCGCTTTGGTATTTTCTTTATCCACAATCAAGTAGACTTTATAGAGATTTAACACTGAAAATGCATAATCCATTGCTAGGTTGGTGGCTTTGGCGGCATATCCTTTACCTTGAAAGGCCGGATCGATAATAATGCCAATTTCAGCTCGACGATGAATATAATTTATTTCTACTAATTCAATTAATCCAATTTTAGTGCCTTCATTTTCAATAATAAATCGACGCTCTAACTGATCATGAATGTGTTTGTCATACAGATCACTTAATTCAACAAAAGCTTCATAAGGCTCTTCGAACCAATAACGCATAACACTGGCGTTATTATCTAATTGATGGATAAATGGGAGATCTTCACGTTCTAAAGGTCGTAGTGTAATTGACTCATTTTTTTTGCCAGTCGGCATTGTATACCTCGATTGGGAGTAAAACTTAGCATATTAAAACAGTTACTATGGATGTTCTGTATTTTTAGTCGGTTTGGTTAGTAAAGAATAGCAGAATCAAGCTGAGTGATAAATGAGAGCAATTATATTTTAGCAATAAACTCAGTTTTCGATAACTAATTAGTCAAGTATTGGTTGATTATTACTACAAAATTATCAATTAGAATTTGTATCAATATGGGTTAGCATCAGTATACAAAATTGTGATGCCAATGGCATCACATAGGGACAGATACTGCTAATCTTCATTAGTATAACCGTATTCAGGTAGTTTACAGCCATCCAGGAAGGCTGAATTATTAACCATAGCTAAGCGGCCTTTAACAAACCAATTAATAACTAATGGATAAATACGATGCTCTTGTGTTTGAACGCGCGCAATAATATCTTGCGGTTGATCTCCAGCAAAGATAGGCACTTTAGCTTGTAAAATAATTGGACCTGAATCCAATTTCTCAGTGACAAAGTGAATCGAAGTACCGTGCTCTTTATCTCCGTTTGCTAGCGCTTTACGGTGAGTATCTAATCCGGGATACTTAGGTAATAAGGAAGGGTGAATATTAATTATTTTACCTAAATAATGGCTGACAAAGCGTGGCTTGAGAATGCGCATGTAACCTGCCAGCACGATCAGATCTGGCTTATATCGTGCTATTTCGGTCATCAGTGAAGCATCATAAGCATGGTTATCCGCGTAATCCGTTTTTTGCATCACGACAGTTGGGATCGCGGCTTGCTTGGCCCGTTCTAAACCATAAGCAGTTGGATTATCACTGAAAACTGCACTAATTTTTGCGGCAATACTTTGTTTTTGGCAAGCATCAATAATGGCTTGTAAATTACTGCCATTGCCAGAAATTAATACTATAAAATTTTTCATTAGCTGATTGTTACCTGCGGTTCATCCGCGTTAATCTCGACAATTTTACCAATTTGCCAGGCTTTTTCACCCAGTTGATTGAGTAGTTGTAATGTATCAGAGACTTCTTCTGCGGGTAAAACAATTAACATGGCAACACCACAATTGAAGGTGTGGTACATTTCATGGGTCGATACATTACCGGTTTGTTGTAACCAACTAAATATCGCCGGCCATTGCCAGCTAGCGCTATCGATCTGCGCTTGGGTATTGGCGGGTAAAACCCGTGGAATATTTTCCCAAAAGCCACCACCGGTTATATGGGCAATGGCATGAATATTCTGTTTTTCAATCAACGCTAGAATATTTTTAACATAGATGCGTGTTGGGGCTAATAAATGATCAGCCAGTGACTTATTTTCTAGTTGTACTGTGGCTGGATCTATTTGGTTTAACTGTAAAATTTTTCTAATTAATGAATAACCATTGGAATGGGGGCCACTAGAGCCTAACGCAATTAGGGCATCGCCAGCTTTAACTTTGCTACCATCAATAATTTTTGTTTTTTCGACCACGCCAACACAAAAACCTGCTATATCATAATCTTCACCATGATACATACCAGGCATCTCTGCTGTTTCACCGCCGACTAGGGCACAGCCTGATTGTTTACAGCCTGCTGCAATGCTTTTGATCACGCTGGTCGCTGTATCGACGGCTAGCTTACCGGTGGCGTAATAATCGAGAAAAAAGAGTGGCTCGGCACCTTGAACAATCAAATCATTAACGCACATAGCAACTAAATCAATGCCAATTGTATCATGGCGTTTTAAGTCCATTGCTAATCGTAGTTTTGTTCCGACACCATCTGTGCCTGAAACTAAGATTGGCTCACGATATTTTTGTGGTAAGGCACACAGTGCGCCAAAGCCGCCTAATCCTCCCATTACTTCTGGGCGGCGGGTTTCTTTAACAGCACCTTTAATACGTTCTACCAGTGTATTACCTGCATCGATATTGACACCAGCATCTTTATAGCTGAGAGAAATTTTATCTGTCACAGCAGGCTCCCAAGGCGATTGCATTTAGTAAAATAGATGGAAACAGAAATAATTCTACCAGCCTAAGCAAACGTTTGCGAGATACTTATTTTGGTTTTCATAATAAAACTCAAGAGCCAGCAAAAGTGAATTCCCTGCAAGAAAAACCTTAATATATCAGTGGAACAGCTCTGAAAAAGCGCTATAATCTGATAATTTTTTATTTGTAGATGGTTTGTACTGAAGGAGAGGAGAGTAGCGTGAAAATCGTTGAGGTAAAACACCCGTTAGTTAAACATAAATTAGGCTTATTGCGGGATAAAGATATTAGCACTAAACGTTTTCGTGAATTAGCCTCAGAAGTGGGCAGTCTGTTAACTTATGAAGCAACAGCAAATTTAGAAACAGAAACAATTGCAATAGAAGGATGGTGTAGGCAGGTAAACATCGAGCAAATTAAGGGAAAAAAGTTACTGTCGTGCCAATTTTACGTGCTGGATTGGGAATGATGGATGGGGTGCTGGAAAATATTCCCAGTGCCTGTATAAGTGTTGTGGGTGTTTATCGTGATGAAAAGACGCTGGAGCCTATTCCATATTTTCAAAAGCTGGCTTCAAATATGAATGAATGGATGGCATTGGTTGTTGATCCGATGTTGGCAGCAGGCGGCTCAATGATTGCCACGATAGATTTACTTAAAAAAGAGGGCTGTCATGCTATCAAAATATTGGTACTAGTTGCCGCGCCGGAAGCGATTAAGGCACTGGAAGCTGCTCATCGCGATGTTGAACTTTATACCGCATCTATTGATGATCATTTGGATGAACATGGTTATATTGTTCCTGGTTTGGGTGATGCGGGCGATAAGATATTTGGTACCAAGTGACATTTATTGTTTATGTTATTTTTTATTAATTATAGTTATTGAGAGCTAATAAGATTGGATAGAGATACCAATCTTATTAAGTTTGAATATTATTTTAAATTTAGTCCGTTAATTTTTTCGGCGTTTTTTTCACTCTATTTTTATCTAACCAATGTTTTAGTCCTGCATAGGTTTTATTTAATTCAACTTTGGCATTTTCTACCGTTAGTTTGTTGTGAACAAAAACAAACTGTTGAGTGACATAATTAAAACTATAGCCGGAAGCGGGATTAGAATAGAGACTGTAATAGAATAATTTGGCTTGATCATCTGCTTTTATGATAGGGGTAATAAATTGAATAAAATTATGATCCTCTTCATTAAATTTTACAAAATCTGTTAGATGAGTTGTTAATTCATGGATTAAACTAGCGCGCTCATTATTGTCAATAAATTTATGCGTGGCAATAATGTGTTCAGCTAATTGCTGTGGGTTGGGAGTTTTGAAACCACTTGAACGATTATTAAAATTTGAAATATAGTTACAGTTTCTAATTTGATAAAGATACTCTAGGTAGTTCCGTAAATAAAGCGATGCATTATCTAATGAATTAGTTGGTGCCCATTTTGATTCATCACGGATATTGGTTATAATTGTAGTATCAAAATTTGTCGGTGAAGCTGCCAGTTTCTTGGCATTTGTGTCTAAATCGTTATTTTTATTCCTTTGATTATCATCTTGAATGGCTTTTTCTTTGTCTTGATCAAATATTTCAGCACAGCCTAATAAATGGTTAATATTTTCACCACTATATTTTGACGCATCAATAAAATTATCAATATCATTAAATTTATTTGTATTTATCATAAATATGCCTTGAATTAAAATAATTCATTTTATAATTTATTCAATTTAATTTTTATTAAAAATTTTTGCATTCACTAATTTAAAATATATCGTTATAATTTTATTAAATAAAATCGTAACGAATTTATTTTTAAATATTGACTAAATCACTGTATTGTTATTTAATTTTAATACATCATGTATAATTGCTTGGGATGTAAGAAAAATTATTAGTATTTTTTTATTTTATAATCTGAGTAGTAAAGTGTATTAATTAAAGCACAGCAAATAGTTATTATTTTCTACTTTAGTATTATTTTGTTTTAACCAATCAGAAAGTAGCGTAAATTCAACTTGAAAAAGACTTTTTATATCATCAGATGATAAGTTAAAATCCATAAAGTGAAGTGTTAATCTTGATAAATTAATTTCAAAATTATATTCTTCATCAGGTTTATTTTTTTCTGTTTCTTTATCGAAGCTAAAAGTTACTTTTGAGGAGTAAAGTTGTAGTTTAACTATATTTTTTCTTGAACTTAAAATAGTATGTGTAAATAAAATTGTGGTATTATCTTCATTAACTTTAGCTAAAGAGTTTTTGATTAATTTTTTAGTGATGAATAAATTTCTTGATATTCTTTTTGAGAAGTATATGAATAAAAATCAGTTATTTTTTCAAGTAATTGTTGATAATTATTAGCTTCGTAATTGACTTTGCTGCTAGCGTATTCATCAGTGGCAAACATGTTTGTTTCTTGTAGAGCAGCAATATATTCATAATATTTTTTTCATTGCCTTCATTATCAGGTTCATCAGGCGCCCAACCGCTATAGTCTTTGGCTATGGTTAATAAACAAGTTACCACATGTTGTGGGTAGTCAAGTAATTTTGTAGCAAGATTAACATCATTATATCGATACATATCTTTTAATAGGGATTCTGCCGCTAATGCTTTTTCGATATCGTCCCCCAAGGTCAAAGCGCCACTGGTTACTAACTTTGCTTGCTGGTTAGTATCTTGATTTTTAATATTATTAATAACCTCATATTTTTATTATAGGCTTTATTTAGTAGCAAATATAGCATTTTATTTTTTTTTTGACATAATTTAATTCCTTTGATTATAAATATTATTAATGTAATTTGTCTTATTAAGCCCTAATGATGAATAATTATTATTTTTCTAAACAGGTTACCCAATCATCTTTATTTCCTTTATTTGGTGTTTTTACCCGACATAACAAGCATTTTAGGTCGTTTCTTGTTTCACCAACGATCATTTTTGCCATTTCTATATCCAACATATAAGTATGAAAAGTCATAACCAGGTTATTTAGTTGTACACGTAATTTATATTTATCTGCTGGTGCATTTTTACCGTTTCCGCCACTGTTTCTTGCTAATTCGATATTAGAGGTATTAATATAAAAATTTAAGTCATTTTTACTTTTGGAATCAATGACACCCTGGGTAAATGTAGTATCAGTATTTTTCAGTTCTGCGTGGGATAGTGCTGCCTTGGTCAGATCAGTTACTGATTTTTTAATTTTATTTTTATCAAATCCGGAAATCCCCTCAAATACATTAACGACCTTATCAATCAAATCATTATAATTCCCGTATTGATAATTAACGCCGATAGATCTATCTGATGAAATCATCAAAAAAGGATTCTCTCTCATCAGGTTAGTATAATTAGCATAAGCATGAACATTACCTATTAGGTTGGGTTTTGTCGCATTGTATCCAGCACTCGTCATTGTCATTGTACTCATCATTGCTAGTGCATTAGCGGGTGATTTTACTAATTCTTCTGAGGTTTTATCAGATGAAGCACCGCTACTGTTCATTTCGTAAAGAAGAGCAGAAACGACTACGTCAGAATCTTGCTGTGCGCCAATAATTTCTCCGCTAGAAGCGATAATCTTTGAATAATTATAACCTGTGAATGTTGGTGCTGGTATTGCTTTTAAGCATTTTGAACCAATTAGCAAGTTTTTCATATTCTGTATTCATGTCTATCGTTATTCATAATATTCCTTATTTAAAGTTTAAATATCATTCAAATTAACTTAATTAGAAATGCCGCCGTTAAGAGAAACCATTCCATTCAGTTTTTCAACATCTGTTTACTATGTATGGGGCGACAGTATTAGTCCCCATTTTATTTCACATCAATCCTACAAACGTTCTATTGTTTAATGGTATTGGTACACTACTCTATTTGATCATTTGTCGGGGGCGTATTCCTGCTTATCTGGGCTCAAGTTTTGCTTTTATTTCACCAGTTTTATTGTTATTACCGCTAGGTTATGAGTTAGCATTGGGCGGATTTATTAGTTGTGGGCTACTTTTTTGTTTAGTCGCACTGATTGTAAAAATAGCAGGTAGAAATTGGATCAATATTATTTTTCCCCCTGCGGCAATGGGCGCGATTGTTGCGGTTATTGGTCTGGAATTAGCGCAAAGGGCGGCTGGCATGGCAGGGCTTTTACCTAAAGCGGATATTCCGGTTGATTCAAGCAGTTTGATTATTTCAGTGGTGACGTTGATCGTGACCATTCTTGTTCGGTAGTTTTTCGTAGCTTCTTAGCGATTATTCCTATTTTGCTTGGTGTGATTGTCGGCTATTTACTTGCATTTTTAATGGGAAAAGTGGATTTAACTCCAGTTATTACCGCTCCATGGTTTTAATTACCGACATTTTATTCTCCACGATTTGAGTGGTTTGCTATTTTGACTGCAGCGCTAGTTGTTATTGCGGAACATGTAGGTCACTTGGTTGTGACCGCAAATATTGTTGGGCGTGATTTATTAAAAGATCCTGGTTTATACTGTTCAATGTTTGCTAATGGTTTATCAACTACCATTTCAGGATTTTTTGGTTCAACACCGAATACTACCTATGGTGAAAACATCGGTGTAATGGCGATAACTAAAGTATATAGCACCTGGGTAATTGGTGGTGCGGCAATTTTAGCTATCTTGCTTTCCTGTGTTGGTAAATTAGCGGCGGCAATTCAGCTTATTCCTGTTCCTGTTCCTGTTCCTGTTCCTGTGATGGAGGGGCGTTTCGCTATTACTTTATGGTGTTATAGCGGCATCAGGTATCCGAGTGTTAATTGATTCTCGGGTAGATTATAATAAATCACAAAATCTAATATTGACTTCCGTTATTCTGATTATTGGGGTAAGTGGTGCGACTATCAATATTGGTGCTGCTGAGTTGAAGGGGGATGGCGCTTGCTACCATTATCGGTATTATTATGTCGTTAGTTTTTCGCCTGATTAATATTATTCGTCCGGAAAAAACTTATATAACTACTAAGCTTGAGTCGGTAGAGACGATTAAAAAATAGCTAATTTTTACTGGAATAATAGGTAAATTATTAGTTCCATCGGATGATATTGTTTAAGTTCATCTAATTACAACTTTTGTGTTAAGCTGTATGTGTTTTCTTATCTATTCTATACAGAAAGAGGTGCTTCTGAATACGCCGTCGCAGCTTTCATTACCTTTATCCACGCCTGATGATGAAACCTTTGCCAGTTTTATTACTGGCGAAAATGGTATTTTATTAGCGGCTATCAAATCTGCTATTAATCAATCCCATAGCAGCTATATTTATTTTTGGTCTCAGCAAGAAGGTAGTGGAAAAAGTCATTTATTACACGCTGCATGTAGTGTATTGTCACAAAAAGGCGAGGCAGTTGGTTATGTTCCTCTGGATAAACGTAGCTATTTTGTCCCTGATGTTTTAGACGGTATGGAACATTTAGCTCTGGTTTGCATTGATAATGCTCATTGTATTGCCGATGATGAAGAGTGGGAAATAGCACTTTTTAATTTATATAATCGTATCTTGGAAAACGGCAAAAGCTGTTTATTGATAACCGGTGATAGGCCGCCTAGGTTGATTGATTTAGCATTACCTGATTTAGCATCCAGACTTGATTGGGGGCAAATCTATAAACTTCATCCACTTAGTGATGAAGATAAGATCCAGGCACTGCAATTACGCGCTAAATTACGCGGTTTCGAGTTATCTGAAGAGGTTAGTCGTTTTGTATTAAAGCGTTTGGATAGGAAAACCCGCACATTATTTACTATGTTAGATGAGTTAGATCATGCTTCGATTGTTGCTCAACGTAAATTGACTATTCCCTTTGTTAAGGATATTCTTAAACTTTAATTTAAGAGGTAAACTTATTTTAGCTCTTAAGGATACAGGGTTATTTAAATAACTTTTTTACTTGTTCTGGTGGACGTCCTAGCTGAGCATGGTTATCAACGACAACGATAGGTCGCTCAATCAATATTGGGTTATCATGCATTGCTTGCAGTAATATATCATCTGATAACGAGCTGTCAGATAAATTAAGTGTTTGATAAATTGTTTCGTTGCTTCTCATTAATTGACGCGGTTTAGTGAAACCCAGTTGTGAAAGTAAAGTTTTCAAGTTATTGATACTTGGTGGTGTTTTAAGATATTTAATGATGAGTGGTTTAACCCCCATATCTTCTAAAAGCTGTAGGGTTTGTCGACTTTTTGAACAACTAGGGTTATGGTAAATTGTCACTTGTTGAGACATAAGGTAATTTCCTTAGCGTTTTTGTAATTGTTTATCACGTGTTTGTAACTGGCTTAGTGTATCAATACGGGCATCATATCTTACTTGATCATAACTACCGGTTTTTGTTAGCCGACTGGCATCGGTAAGATATTGAATGGCAGTACCATAATTACCACGCAAAGCCATATCTTCTGCATGAGCTGCTAACTGTTCACTACGCTTGCCTTGCTTAGCTGAAACTTCTGCCAACAAAGTCCAACCATTTAAGTCATTGGGGTTATCGAAGGTGTATTTACGCAATAATTGACTGCCTTGATCATACTGATTATTAGCAATATAGGCATTTGCCAGATTAATTTGTAGAATTGGGTCATTTGGTGTTTTGGTTAGTGCATTTTGTAAACGAGAAATAGCCTTTAGTGGCTGATTTAATCCTATATCTATATCGGTCATTAGATCAATAAACCAGGTATTAGCAGGTTGCTTAGCCAAAAGTAAGCGCACAATGTTGCCAGCAGCCTGATATTTTTTATCTTCATTAAGTTGTAGCGCATGACCATAATCAGCCGCCATTCTTTCTTTAGTATCACCTTGGCTATACTGAGATAAAATTTGTTCAAGGATCGGTTTTTGCCCGTCTGTATACATGGCAAGAATGCGTACCCGAGCTAGCATAAAATCCAATGATGGTGGGAGATCCACTTTCGGATATTGATTTGAACGATTTAGTGCATCCGCTAAACGACTATTTGGTAATGGATGGGTTAATAGCATCTCAGGTGGTTTTGACATATAATGGCTCTGATCGGCTAAAATTTGCATAAAATCAGACATGGCGCGCGGATCGAATCCGGAGCGACGTAAAGTCTGCATACCAATTCGGTCAGCTTCTTGTTCGTTAGATTGAGTAAAGCTTATTATACCTTGTTGCACACCAGCTAATGTTCCTGTCAGTGCCGCAATACCTGCTTGTGGATTAGCCATCACTAACAGTGCTGAACTAATGGCGCCTATCCAGGCCAATGGTGCATTCCGTTCACGATCTTCTAGCATACGGGCAAGATGTCTTTGTGTTACATGAGAAATTTCATGGGCGATCACTGAGGCCAGCTGACTTTCATTTTGGCTATAACGAAACAGGGCAGAATGGAGAACGACGTTGCCACCAAAATAAGCGTAAGCATTAATATTAGGATTATTTATCAGGTAAAAATGGAACGGAGTTTTTACTGAGTGGGCATTTTTTACTAAGCGCATGCCAAGATGATTAATATATTTATTTAACAAGGGATCGTAAATAAGTGGTGTGCTAGCACGTAATTGGCGTGTTAGTGCGTCACCAATAATGATCTCTTGATTAATAGTTAGTGTACCACCTGCTGTGGTACCAATATCGGGCAAATTATCTTCAATAGCGGTATAAATAGGCTTCATAGGAACTGCTAACATTATTGTTATTACAAGAGTAATGAGTGGTTTAGTAAATTTTGTATTCATAAACCGGAAGTATCCCTTACGATTGATTATATTGTTAAATGATATTTTTTATGATAGCAAAGCTTACTGGATAATCTGTCAATTGGTATAATTTCGTGGATTAAAAGACTAATTTACCACATTCAGGAGTGAATATATGCTGGAGATGTTTTTGCAATGGTATCGTCGAAGATTTTCAAATCCTCAGGTCGTTGCATTGTTTATCAGCCTGATTATCGGTTTTTGTATCATATTCTTTTTTCATGATATTTTAGCTCCTTTATTAGTTGCTATCGTGTTGGCTTATTTACTTGAATGGCCAACTCAACAACTGGGTAAGTTAGGTTTATCAAGGCTAATGGCGGCGTCCATTGTACTGACAATATTTATGGGTATTAGTGCCATGGTTTTTTTAATTATTGTGCCCATTGTCTGGCAGCAAGGAATGAATTTATTATTTGATTTACCTTCAATGGTAAATAGCTTTAATGAATATGCCAAGGCATTGCCTGAATGCTATCCCGCTTTAGTTGATGCCGGTATTATTGATATGATAGCGGAGTAATTTACGCGGTCGCTTATCGACTTTAGGTGAATCTGTGGTTAAGTCTTCTGTTGCTTCGCTTATTGGTATTATTACCATAGCAATATATCTGGTTTTAGTACCGCTAATGGTATTTTTTCTACTGAAAGATAAGACTAAAATAATACGGGTTTACAACGTATTTTACCCCGTGATCGGTTATTGGTCGGATAAGTTTGGCAGGAAATGAACCAACAGATCACTAACTATATCCGGGGTAAAGTTATTGAAATGGTTATTGTTGGTATATGTACTTATATCGCCTTTGTTTTTTAGGTTTGCGCTACTCGCTATTTTTGTCAGTAATAGTCGGTATTTCTGTCTTGATCCCCTATATTGGTGCGGTGGTGGTTACCATCCCAGTAGTTTTAGTTGCTCTTTTTCAATGGGGTATTGGACCTGACTTTTGGACTTTACTAATCGCTTATTTAATTGTTCAAGGGCTTGATGGCAATTTATTGGTGCCCATTTTATTCTCTGAAGCGGTTAATTTGCATCCGTTAGTTATTATTTTATCTGTCGTAGTATTTGGTGGGCTTTGGGTTTTTTTGGGTATTTTTTGCCATTCCATTGGCAACTTTAATTAAAGCCGTTATGCATGTGTGGCCGGAAGATAATCTCGTAACTGAAAAATAATTTTTTAATTGTTAATTGCCACCAAAACAGGCAGGGGCAATTAACAATCGATTTTAATCACGGATGAGTATTAAGATGATTTAGTACAATTTGGTGATGATCGCTAGTTTTAAATGTGTCAAACACATGTTCAATCTCACCTTTTGCATTAATCAGAAAACTGATGCGATGAATGCCATCAAACGTTTTTCCCATAAATTGCTTTGCTCCCCATACACCGAATTTTTCCGCTACCTCATGCTTGTGATCCGATAGTAATGTAAAATTTAGCATCTCTTTTTCAGTGAAACGTAATAACTTTTCTGCTTTATCAGTACTTATACCAAAAACTTCAACACCCATTTGTTTTAGTTTATCCATTTCGTCACGTAATCCACAAGCTTGTATTGTACAGCCAGGAGTCATTGCTTTAGGATAAAAATAAATCAAAATTCGTTGACCAAGATAATCAGATAAATTGATTATTTCGCCATCTTGGTCAGGAAGGCTAAATTGGGGGGCCTTATCACCGGCTTTCAATGGGCTCATTAGATTTTCTCCGTTTAATTCTATATGTTATTGCGATTTGCTGATAATGCTAATTGTACATTGGACATTTAATTTTGTGCACAATTGTTTAAATCTATTTTTGTTAATTCACTCATTATTACCAATAAAACTTTGGGCATTCATATCAATTTCAAGTTGTTGATCATATTTGTTTGTCGCTGGTTGTATTTTTGCAACCAGTTTGGCTAGGTTGAAGTTATGAATGATAAATAAACAAGTAAATTGTTCAACTATAGCGGGAGCGACATTAACAATAACATTGGCAATTATTATTGAAAAATATTCTTTATAAACGCCAGAAGTGGTTTTTTGCATAGTAGATAATAATTTTAATTCAGTATCATGCTTAAGCAACATTGCTTTTATTAAAGAAATTGATTGCCTGCTATCTGATAACATCATAATAAAGAAGAATTGTTTGCCAAATATAGCGATAAAGCTATCTTCAATATTACATTGACATTTGTTGACCAGTTGGATACCGGTATTAATCTTACCGGGATAATCTGCCACAAGTACAATAATGATTGATTGTTCACTATGTGACAAGTCGTTTTCCTTATAAATTTATGATTTCTGAATATCTTATGGTAACCATAAAAAAAAGCTCCTGCCAAGATAAAAAAAAATATATCAATATAATAAGTTTACATACTTAGTAGTGATAAAATGATATTTGATGGAATGAAATGGTTACATTTTTGCTGATTTTATAATTATAAAAGATTAATTTGCTGATATAATAAATTGAGCGAGAAAAATAAACTGGAAATAGGATGATAATCATTATGTATTTTTCTTAAAACAGAGTGGTTATTAATAAATTTCATTAAATTTTGTGTATAAGAAGGTTTTTTTCTTTAGACTGAAAAAGTACCATAATTTTAATGTCTCATTTAGGAAAAAGGTTATGGTTAATAATTCTATTAAATATCGGAATTTTTTGCGTGGCAGTCTTGCTGCGATTGTTACCCCAATGGATATAAAAGGGCAAATAGATAAATCCAGTCTGAAAAAACTGATTGATTATCATGTTAATAATGGCACAACTGCGATTGTATCTGTTGGCACTACTGGAGAATCAGCAACACTTGATCATAGCGAGCACTTGGATGTGGTATTGACGACATTAGAGTATGCTGATGGCAGAATTCCGATTATTGTAGGCAGTGGCGCAAATGCTACCAAACAAGCTATTGCATTAACTAAATCTTTGGAAAAAACGGGGGTTGTTGCCTGTTTGGCGGTAACGCCATACTATAACAACCCTTCACAGGAAGGACTTTATCAGCATTTTAAATCCATTGCCGAACAGACAGATTTACCGCAAATCTTATACAATGTCCCTTCGCGCACTGGTTGTGATTTATTGCCCGAGACAGTTGCCAGATTAGCAAAGTTAGGTAATATTGTTGCCCTTAAGGAAGCTAGTGGTGATTTAAGTCGTGTGAATCGTATTCGCAGATTAATTAATGATGAAAATTTTATTTTGCTTAGCGGTGATGATGCAACTGCGTTAGAATTTATGCAATTAGGTGGGCAAGGGGTAATTTCAGTAACAGCCAATATTGCCGCCAAATTAATGGCTGAAATATGCAAATTAGCATTATCAGAAAAGTATGTCGAAGCGCATAAGTTAAATTATCGACTAAGTGAATTGCATCATCAATTATTTATTGAGCCTAATCCGATTCCAGTTAAATGGGCTTGCTATCAGTTAGGACTTATTAATTCTGATACATTGCGCTTACCGATGACACCATTAACACTGACCGGTCAGATAGCGGTACAAAAGGCGCTAAAGATCGCTGATTTACAAAAAATTTAGGGAAATTTAATGGCAACAATATTGCACAAATCAAAGGCTATTAAGCTCGCAGGGCTGTCACTCGCTATATTTTTGGTAGCCTGCACGAGCAATCAACATTATAAGCGTCAAGTCAGTGGTGACGAATCATATTTGAATACACCTCCGTTAAAAAATTTGACGATCCCTCAAGGTATATCTTTACCGTTACAAAACGGTGAATATGATATTCCGCCAGCTAATCAAAATGGTGCTGTAGGTAAAGCATTAGATATTCGTCCTCCTATTCAAACACTTTCGTTACTTAGTGATATCCATACCGAAAATAGCCTAACCGCGAGTCGCTTATTTTTAACTAATACAGCTGAAAACAGCGCCCTTTGGTCGCAAATTAACGCTATTTTGCAACAAAAAATGATTAAAGTTAGGCAAAAAAATGATCCTGACCACTCTTTAATTACCGATTGGATTACCTGGCCGCGCGGAGATGAAGATATTGCGATACAAACCCGACAGAAAATTCAGCTGAACCCACAAAATAATCAAATAGTCATCACGGTAACTAATGAAGGTATAAAGCAGGGTGAAGAGAACATCACCGATCAGGCAGGATTACAGCGCTATAATATTTTAATGTTAAATGAGTTGATTGATTCAATAAATAAGCTGCGCAGTACCGCAACCAGTTCCGGTGCCCAAGGTGGTTATGCCATTATTGATGTGCAAACGGGTAGTGATAGCAGTGGTTTACCTCAAATAATTGTGCGTGCGCCTTATGATGTTGTTTGGGATAGATTACCCTCTGTGCTTGAAAGCATTGGTATGCAAGTTGGTGATCGTAGTCGTTCGACCGGATCAATTACCCTCACTTTTAATGGTATGAGTGATAGTGATTGGAAAGCGATTGGCGTCGATAACCCAACCATGACAAAAGGGGATTATAAATTACAAGTTGGCAATATGAATAATCGTAGTAGTCTGCAATTTATGGCTGTAAAAGGGACAACCTTAACACAAAAACAAAATGATGAAATGGTCTCGGCATTAAAAGCGGCGTTTAGTAAAGTGAGTAGTAATTAGTTAATAAAACTGGGTTTATTACGATTAGCTATAACATTGCTTATATAAATGATGGATGGTTGGTAGTGATTTATTCACTATGGATCATCTGTTTTTTTGTTTTGCTCGGTCAGTTTTTAGGCTAATTAAAATGTTTCCAGTAAAGTAATTTAATTAACATAAATAACCGCTAATCTGTTATTCTCCTTTTCCTAACAAAGTAAACGTTTGCGTCTTTCGTTAAAGCCATACTTAAGCGTTTTTTTTATTAAAATGATCAAATTTCGGAGTAAATAAAATGCAGAAAAAAGCTGGGTTGTATCGTGGAAAAGCGAAAACCGTATATTTTACGGATGATCCTAATTTATTAGTATTAGAATTCCGCAATGATACATCGGCACTAGATGGTGAGCGTATAGAGCAGTTTGAATGTAAAGGAATGATAAATAATAAATTTAATCATTTCATTATGCAAAAACTGGAGCAAGCCGGCATTCCAACCCAAATGGAACGATTACTGTCAGATACTGAATCATTAGTAAAAAAATTAAACATGATCCCGGTTGAATGCGTTATTCGTAATCGAGCAGCAGGTTCTTTAGTTAAACGGCTTGGTATCGAAGAAGGTACGTTGCTTGAGCCACCTATCTTTGATCTGTTTTTGAAAAATGATGCGCAGCATGATCCCATGATTAATGAATCTTACTGTGAAACTTTTGGTTGGGTTAGTAGAACGCATCTAAGCGAAATGAAACGATTAAGTTATAAAGCGAACGAAGTATTGAATGCGCTTTTTGATAAAGCGGAGTTGATTTTGGTCGATTTTAAACTGGAGTTTGGTTTATTTAATGATCAAGTTGTTTTGGGTGATGAATTTTCGCCAGATGGCAGTCGCTTATGGGATAAAAAAACCAAGGATAAATTAGATAAAGATCGTTTTCGCCAGAGTCTAGGAGGATTAATTGAAGCTTATGAAGAGGTTGCTAAGCGCATAGGTGTTTGCTTGGATTAAAAAAAGCTTTTTGTTAGCAAAAGATGTTGAGTAAAGATTGGATTAGAAAAACTTTATTTTATTATCATTAGTTATTAACTTACTTTTATTAAAGGATACCTAAGAGTAGCTTAAATATTAATTAGCCACTCACACAATTTTATTAAATTAAGTCGCTAAACAGACTATATTGTGAATTACTATAGTAAAATTTTGATCTTATTTTATAAAGATGAAATAAAAACAGTTGAATTACATTAATTAAATTCGATTAAGTGAAGTAGATGGTTAATTGTTAAACATATAAAATAATTTTAATATTAAATTATTAACTAAAATACTGGCAGAATTAAATGGCTATTAGATAACTAGATAGTTAATTATGTATACAATAGTTATGAAAAAATGACTTTAACCGATTTGGCTATGATATCGATTGGTTACAATATGATGGCCGCTACAAGAGTGATTATACGGATAATCAATAGAATCGTAGCATTAATCTTTACTGCTTCGCTGTGGCCTGCCAGCGATTTTTGCTAGTTTTTTCTTATAACTATTTTCTATTTAATCAGTAGCATTGAAATGAATTTATTAAATTTTATCACCACTGTGAGTTAATAATTACACCCGAATGACGATGATTCGCTATAATCCCATCAAGGGCTAATGATTCATGTCATATTGGGAGGTTATTATGCGCTGGCGGGATCATCGCAAAAGGGATAATATTGAAGACAGACGGAATCAATCGGGTAGAATGGGATCACCTTTTGGTGGCGGTGGTATGCGATTGCCGTTACGTGGGAAAAGTGGTTTATTCATTTTAGTGGTTGTTCTCGTTGCCGGCTATTATGGTATCGATTTAACCAGCTTTATCACCGGCGGATCCAGCATTAACTCCTCTCACCAAGTAAATTACCAACCGATTAGTGCTAAAGATCAACAATTAGCTGATTTTACCTCAATTATATTAGCGTCAACTGAAGACGTCTGGCAAAAAGAGTTTAGTCGCTCGGGGTGTAGTTATACTTATCCTAAATTAGTGCTTTATCGAGGTTATACTACCACGGCTTGTGGTACTGGTCAGGCAATTATGGGGCCATTTTATTGTCCTGCCGATTAAAAAGTTTATATTGATCTGTCATTTTATGAAGAGATGAAAAATAAGCTTGGGGCAGGTGGTGATTTTGCCCAAGGCTATGTTGTGGCATATGAAGTAGGTCATTATGCTCAACATTTATTAGGCATTGATCAGAAAGTTAGAGAGGCTCAACAAAGTATGAGTCGTACTGACACGAATAAACTTTCGGTTAAGCTTGAATTGCAAGCTGACTGTTTTGCTGGTTTATGGGGCAATAAAATGGATGAGCAAGGTCTGCTAGAAGAAGGCGATTTACAACAAGCATTAGCGGTGGCCCAGGCAATCGGTGATGATCGCTTACAGCAACAAAGCCAATGTACCCGATAGTTTTACTCATGGTACCTCTGAGCAGCGTTATACTTGGTTTAAAAAAGGCTATGATAGCGGGGATTTTAAAAATTGTAATACTTTTGGCGCACTATAGCGCGATAAAAGTTGCCTCGAGTTAGCATAATTTTAGCAGCTAATAGGATCTATTATTTATTTTGATCAGTCATGATTTATTGATAGAATAAATTAATTATATATTTTTATTGGTAAATAATTTTATGGGTAATTTTGATCCAACATTACTTATTTTATTAGTGTTGGCTGGCTTAGGAATAATTAGTCATAACATGACGGTGGCATTGGCAATGCTATTTTTGTTAGTTGTTCGCATTACACCGCTTAATAATTTTTTCCCTTGGGTTGAAAAATATGGCTTAACCATCGGTATTTTGATTTTAACTATTGGTGTAATGGCCCCTATCGCCAGTGGCAAGATCTCTCCGCAAGATGTTATTAACTCTTTTTTAAACTGGAAATCGTTGTTGGCGATTGTGATTGGCATTTTGGTCTCTTGGCTTGGCAGTAGAGGCGTCTCTTTGATGTCTAATCAACCGTCAACAGTTGCCGGATTATTGGTTGGTACATTGATAGGCGTTGCTGTTTTCCGTGGTGTTCCAGTTGGTCCATTAATAGCAGCAGGTCTTCTCTCGTTACTAATTGGCAAGTTTTAGTGACTATTGCAAGCCTGATTAATTTACAATCTCAGTTACGCATTCAGGGGCAACGCCGCTTACTCGTGCTAAGCGGTAATAGCAACTGGATCATTGAACAGCTAATTGCACTTAGGCAGGGGATAATTGGCGATTGGCCAACCATTTCACCACATTGGCCTGATGCTATACCACCACAAAATGCAGTGTCACTATTAGGACAAGAGTTCTTACATGGCGTTTTTGATGCCACTAAGGGTTTTCATACTGAAGGATTGCTGATGTTGGCAGGGACATTAAAAGCGGGTAGTTATCTCATTCTTTGCCTGCCTGAGTGGGGGACTTGGTCTCAACAGCCGGATCAAGATAGTCAACGCTGGAATGAAGTGGCGTCGACAATAGCAGTACCAAATTTTGTCTGTTGGTTAAAGTATCATCTACAACATGATGCTAATGTTTTGCTGTGGTGTGAAGGTAAACCTTTTACGGCTGATAAGCTACCACAATTAACTGCCTGGTATCAGCCGAATGGACAACCAACGATTGAACAACAAAAAATTTTGCAGCGCCTGCTGACTGGTAAGGTGGGAGTTTGGGCATTAGTTGCCCCGCGTGGCCGTGGAAAATCTGCGTTAGCAGGTATGTTAATTGAACGTTGGCAGGGGGAATGTTGGGTTTGTGCGCCGGCAAAATCAGCGTCAATGGTATTAACACACTATACCGACAAAAAAATTCGCTATTGGTCAATTGACCATTTATTGGCTGATTGTCGATTACAAAAACCACGCAAGGTTGATTGGTTAATTATTGATGAAGCGGCGATGATCCCGATTACACAACTAAATCAATTAACGCACTATTTCCCTGGTTTACTCTTTACTACCACTGTTGATGGCTATGAAGGTACAGGGCGCGGATTTTTGCTAAAACTTTGTGCGCAATTAGCTCAATGTCACATTCTAACTTTAACCACGCCAATCCGCTGGGCATCAAATGATCCGTTGGAGTATTGGTTAAATAATAGCTTGTTATTAAAAGAATATTTACCAAAATCTACGATGCTAGCTAAATTAAATAACCATCACATGGCGTTGTTACCTATTTCACAGTCTTTATTAATTGAAAAACCAAAATTATTATCAGCAATATATGGTTTGCTGACTAATGCACATTATCGTACCTCACCGCTTGATTTAAGACGATTATTGGATGCGCAAGGGATGCATTTATTGGTTGCACAGCAAAAGGAAAATTTGTTAGCTGTGTTATGGTTAGTGGATGAAGGTGGATTATCTGTGTCGCTTACACATGAGGTATGGGCTGGACGGCGTCGACCTAAAGGTAATTTAGTTGCTCAATCTGTAGCAGCACATAGCTATTTTCCGCAAGCGGCACAAATGAATTCTCAGCGAATCAGCCGTATAACCGTTGCTGCAGCTTTTCGTCGTAAGGGTGTGGCAACAAAATTACTCAGTTTTTATAAGCAGCAGGCGATGGAAGAGGGGAAAGATTTTCTTTCTGTCAGCTTTGGTTATTGTGAGCAGTTGCAGTCATTATGGCAGCAAAATGGTTTTCATTTGGTCAGAGTTGGCAGCCGTAAAGACGCGACCAGTGGATATTATACCGCTATGGCGGTATTGCCTTTATCAACAGCGGCTAAACAATTGGTGTCACGGGCGCAATATTTGTTAAAGCGAGACGCTTTTTATATAAATCAGCTAACCGGTTTAGCACTAACAGCAATTAGCGATGATCAATTAAATGATGAAGATTGGCAGGTTTTGGCAGGTTTTGCTTATGGTAATAGAAGTTTTTCAGCTAGCTATGCAGCAATCCGACGGTTATTAATGCAGTCGTCACTGGTTTTAACAGCGACTAGAATTCACTGTGAACATAATTTATCTATTGATATATGCTGTCAGCAGTTAAAATTGACAGGTCAACAAATGTGGTTAAAACAAGTACGCAACGATATTGCTGCGGCATTATCAGAATTGGACTGGCAGCGAGCAGAAAAACTTAAATCATGGGTTAATGCTTCTTTTGCTTAGGCCAGTCATCTTCATCATCCCATTTGTCGTTAAAATCACGGTGAGGAGGAAGTTTGGGTTTGTTATCTAAAAAACGTTTAGGATCGATTTTTTGCATCTGTTTGACGGCACTCCAAATGATACCAATCAGAAGCAAAATAATAATCCACCAGTAATCCAATGCATAGCTGTTTTTCCATTAGGAAATGTAGTAAATAAAGTATACTCTTTTTTCCTTTTATAGTATAACTATTATAGATTTAAGTATGCGTTTACAACGAATTTTACTCATTATTGTCGGCTGGTTTAGTATTATCTTAGCGATATTTGGTATACTTTTGTCATTATTACCCACTACCCCTTTTTTGCTATTAGCCGCCTGGTGTTTTTCTCGCTCATCACCACGTTTTCATTACTGGTTACTTCATAACTCATGGTTTGGTAAATATATTCGTCATTGGCAACAACATAAAGCGCTGCCTAAAGGGGTTAAAATTAAGATGATTGTTATTATTTTATTTAGTTTTATTTTTTCGCTTTGGTTTGTAGAAAGTTGGTGGATCAGGGGGCACTCTTCATTATCTTAGCGATATTGCTCTCTTATCTATTAAGGTTGCCACAAATCAATGAGGGAAAAAATTAACCCAATTTATTATTTAGCTAATGATATAGCTAGTGAATTTAAATTTTGGGGTCATAATAATATTTTTTGCATAATTTCCTGATAAACGAGACTTAATTTCTGAAGATCAGCAACACTAACACATTCATCAACTTTATGAATAGTTGCGTTTAAAGGGCCTAATTCAACAATTTGAGCCCCCATTTTAGCAATAAAACGGCCATCAGATGTTCCTCCATCAGTTGACAACTGAGGTTGATAGCCGCAATATTGTTCTATCACCTGGCTGACAATATTAATTAATTTACCTTTTTCTGTTAAAAATGGATGGCCGGATAATGACCACTCAATTTTATAATCGAGTTGATATTTTTCTAGTATTGCTTCAACTTGGTGGCGAATTTGTTGCTTGGTGAGTTCGTTGCTAAAGCGAAAATTGAATTGTATGACTAACTCGCCAGGAATAATATTGTTGCTACCAGTACCAGCATGAATATTGGAAATCTGCATGCTGGTGGAAGGAAAATAAGTATTGCCCGCATCCCATTTTTTATTAACTAGTTCATGTAAAAAAGCTAATGAACTATGTATTGGATTATTGGCTAAATGGGGGTAGGCAATGTGCCCTTGCGTTCCTTCGATGGTCAGTTTGGCGGTGAGTGATCCTCGACGACCATTTTTGATAATATCACCAATTTTAATCTGGCTAGATGGTTCACCAACTATGCAATAATCAATTTGTTCATTGCGTATCATTAATTCATCAACCACTTTTACCGTTCCGTTAGTGGCTTTAGCCTCTTCGTCAGAGGTAATTAAGAAGGCCAATCGGCCAGAATGGTTGGGAAAATCGCTAATAAATCTTTCGGCGCCAATAATCATTGCCGCAAGGGAACCTTTCATATCGGCTGCTCCTCGGCCATAGAGCAGTCCGTTATTTAATGTTGGTGTAAAGGGAGGATAACGCCAATTGTCAGTTGCACCTGGCGGAACAACATCGGTATGTCCAGCAAAAGCTAGCGTTTCACCTTGTTCGCCATGATATGCCCATAGATTGGTGGTATCGTCAAAGGGCATGACTTCAATTGAAAAACCAAGTTTTTTCAACCGATTAATTAAAATTGTTTGACAGCCATTATCATCGGGGCTAACAGAGGGTTGTTGAATAAGTTGTTGCGCAAGCTTAAGAACAGGACAAATCATAGTTAGCCTCTGTGATGAATAAATTGTTGGTATTGGTCTATAGAAAAACCGAGTAGATAATGGCTACCAGTAGTTGTTAATAATGGGCGTTTAATAATTGCTGGATATTTTAACATTAACTCTTTAGCACTAGCGACATCAATAATATTCGCTTTTTGCTCATTGGACAATTTTTTCCAGGTTGTACCACGTTTATTGATCAAGGCTTCCCAGCCTAAGTATTGAATAAAAATTTCGAGTAATTCAATTGATATCCCATCCGTGCGATAATCATGGAATTGATAGATTATATGATGATTATCCAGCCACTGACGTGCCTTTTTAATAGTATCACAATTTTTTATACCATAAAGTATGTAACTTGCTGAAGTTGACATTATAATTTCCTTTTTTGATATGTAGCAAAGATCTCTATAATGCTGCAAAATGCGATAATAATCTATATAAGGCTACTATTAAGTAGAATACTTATTAAATTTATTAGAAATCGATTATAAAAAAATTCAATAAAATATATTCTACATCACATAAAATGATGTGTTAATTAAGCAATGCATATAAATATACTATGTGTTAGATGATGATGTTTTAATAAATCATTTCTTCATCCTTTAATGATATTTTATCTATGTTAAGTTTATTTATAGCGCATATAAACTAGGTTGGCTTCCAAGCGAGAACGCACATTAAGTTTTTTCAGCAAATTACGAATATGTACTTTGACTGTTTCTTCAGAAATAAAAAGAGATTTAGATATTTCTCTATTTTTTAATCCATTAGCAATTTTACGTAATACTTAAAATTCACGTTTGGTTAATGAAGAAAGTGGATCTTGATATCTTGATATTGATGACGATTATTTAAATACTGATGAATTTGATTGCTAAAAACGGGTAAACCATTTTCGGCGCTTTTCAGGCTATTAAGTAACATATCTAATTCGAAAATTTTTAATAAATAACCATTGGCACCAGCATCGATAGCGTTATAAACATCAATTCTATTAGCGGAAAAAGAAAGCATTAATATATAAGATTTAATCCCCTCTTTTCTAATTTGACGAATAACTTCAGGGCCATACATGTTAGATATATTAATATCCATCATAATAATATCTGGCTTTAATTGATTGGCTATATTAATAACATCAACGCCATTACTTACTTCACCGGCGACACTAAATTCATCTGCAGTTTTAATGAGTTTTTTTAAACTATGACGTATTAGGGGATATTCATCAACCAACATTATTGAATGATTAGACATAGTATATTCCTTTTTAAATGCCTGTAGAAATAAATGGGTTTTTACAACTGATTTTCATTATTAGTCTTTAAAGTTTTTTGAAAAAATAAAACATTGCAAAAATATAAGAAAAACAATATTAATGAAATAACCAAAAGGTAATTATCTTAAATAAAAAACACATTGAATTTTATAATTTTAAATTCAATAGTATTAAATTTTATGATTATAAAAAAAATTAATAATATAAAGGTCACCAGTTTTATATTTTAATTTCAATATTATTTGGTTATATTGATTTCGTTGATAGAATGTTCAAGTTTAGCTAGTTTCTGCCGAAATTGTTGTATATGTCATGATTTCATTGATAGAGATTACTATAATGGGGATGTTATTTCTAATAAAAATTCTCTAAGGACACACAATGGATGAAAAATTAAAACAAAGTGCGCTAGATTTTCATGAGTTTCCCCAACCAGGTAAAATTGAAGTTACACCTACTAAGCCATTAACGGCACAACGAGATCTGGCCCTCGCATATTCTCCCGGTGTTGCTTATCCTTGTCTTGAAATTGCAGCTGATCCTCTGACCGCTTACAAATATACAGCTAAGGCTAATTTAGTGGCCGTAGTTTCTAATGGTACCGCAGTGTTAGGACTGGGAAATATTGGTGCTTTGGCTGGTAAACCGGTTATGGAAGGAAAAGGTGTTTTATTTAAAAAATTTTCCGGTATTGATGTATTTGATATCGAAATAGACGAATGCAACCCGGATAAACTGATCGATGTTATTGCCGCATTGGAGCCAACCTTTGGCGGAATCAATTTGGAAGATATTAAAGCACCAGAATGTTTCTATATTGAGAAAAAACTGCGTGAAAAAATGCAAATCCCTGTTTTCCATGATGATCAGCATGGTACTGCCATTATTTCAACCGCCGCAATCTTGAATGGTTTACGCATTGTTAATAAAAAAATTGACCAGGTTCGCTTAGTTGTTTCAGGTGCAGGTGCTGCTTCTATCGCCTGCATGAATTTATTGGTTGCATTAGGTCTTAATCGTAGCAATATTATTGTCTGTGACTCAAAAGGCGTTATTTATCGTGGCCGCGATGAAGTGATGGATGAAACTAAAGGCGCTTATGCAATTGAAGATAATGGTTTACGTACTCTAGCGGATGTTATCCCAGGCGCGGATATTTTCTTAGGCTGCTCAGCGCCGGGTGTGTTGACTGCGGAAATGGTAAAATCGATGGCTAATGCACCGCTTATCTTAGCATTAGCCAATCCGGAACCTGAAATTCTTCCTTCAATAGCAAAAGCAGCACGGCCTGATGCTATTATCTGCACTGGGCGTTCTGACTATCCTAATCAGGTAAACAATGTACTCTGTTTTCCTTTTATCTTTCGCGGCGCGCTTGATGTTGGTGCAACCACGATTAATGAAGAGGTGAAGCTAGCCTGTGTTCAGGCAATTGCTGATTTGGCATTAGCCGAGCAGAATGACGTTGTTGTCTCCGCTTACGGTGATCAGGAGTTAAAATTTGGTGCTGATTATATTATTCCAAAACCTTTTGATCCGCGCTTAATTGTTAAAATTGCGCCAGCAGTCGCTAAAGCGGCAATGGAATCTGGTGTAGCAACACGACCAATTACAGATTTTGATTCTTATATAGAAAAACTTAATGAGTTTGTCTATAGCACCCACCTATTTATGAAGCCGATTTTTTCTCTGGCCCGCAAAGAAAAAAAACGGATTGTATTAGCGGAAGGAGAGGAAGAACGAATGTTGCATGCAACCCAAGAATTAATATCCTTAGGTTTGGCTTATCCGATTTTAATTGGTCGACCCAGTGTGATTGAAAAGCGAATTGAAAAGCTTGGGTTACAAATTAAAATTGGTGAAGATTTTGAGTTGATTAACAATGAAAATGATCCGCGTTTTAAAACCTATTGGCAACAATATTATCAATTAATGAAACGCCATGGTGTTTCGCAGGAAATGGCGCGTAGAGAAGTGATCAATAACCCAACCTTAATTGGTGCGTTGATGATCCGCCAATGTGAAGCCGATGGCATGATTTGTGGTACTGTTGGTAGTTATAATCAACATTTTACCATTATAAAAAATGTGCTTGGCTTCCGGCAGAATAGTTCAGTAGCGGGTGCAATGAATGCCCTGATGTTGCCAACTGGCAATACTTTTATTGCAGATACCTATGTGAATGATAATCCAACCCCTGAGGAGCTGGCGGAACTTACCTTAATGGCGGCACAGGCGGTAAAGCGTTTTGGTATTGAGCCTAAAGTGGCGCTATTATCTCGTTCAAGTTTTGGTTCTTCAGACTGTCCATCAGCACAAAAAATGCGTAAAACATTGGAATTAGTCAAACGTGCCGATCCTGAGTTGGAAATTGATGGGGAAATGCATGGCGATGCAGCATTAGTTGAAAACATTCGGCGAGATATTATTCCGGATAGTACATTAAAAGGATCGGCTAATTTGCTGATTATGCCTAATATGGAAGCTGCGCGTATTAGTTATAACTTACTTCGTGTTACCAGTTCTAATGGCGTCACTGTGGGGCCGGTATTAATGGGAGTAGCAAAACCAGTACATATATTAACACCGATTGTATCGGTACGACGTATTGTTAATATGGTTGCGCTAGCTGCAGCGGAAGCACAAAATCAACTATTGTAGAATAAAATTAACCACAAATTTGGGCCTCTGTTACTCACGACAACAGAGGTTTTTTATATTATGGAAAGATAAAATATAGCCGTTAATTTTGTTGATTCATTGTTTAAATATTTATTTATTAATTTTGTGTTATTAAATAACTAAAAATTTGCCAACAGGATGTTCTAATAAATATGCAATTAACTCAGCGCTTTTTCTATCGACATTTTAACATTATACTATTGATATTATTATTAAATATGATTGCGTTTACCAGTTTGGCAGGAGAAAAAATGATAATTCCAATGGCAGAAAAGCAACCACACAAAATGGTTTTACATGGTGATAGCCGCATTGATAATTATTATTGGCTACATGATGATACGAGAAAAATAAAAAAAAAATTATCAAATAGTTGACTGATGAAAATCAATATATCAATGCGGTATTAAAGTCTGGCATCGTATTAAGAGAGCAATTATTTGACGAGATGGTCGCTCGTATGGAGCAGCAAGATCAATCGGTGCCTTATACCTATAATGGTTATATTTATCGTACCCTTTATCAAGAAGGTAAAGATTATCCTGTTTATCAACGTAAACCTGTAAACCAAAATAGTGATTGGCAGATATTAGTTGATGGTAATGAACGTGCTAAGGGGCATCAATTTTATACCTTGGGTGGTATTGCTGTTTCTGAAGATAGTAATCGTTTGGCAATTGTCGAAGATTTTCAAGGTCGTCGTCAGCTTGAGGTTTCATTTAGACAGTTAGCCAGTAAAAAATGGCAGAATGCAGTAATTAAAAAATACCTCTGGTAATATTGTATGGTCTAATGATAATCAAACTCTCTATTATATTCGTAACCACCCACAAACATTATTACCTTATCAAGTATATTGTCATCAATATGGATTAGAGGGGGGGGGGTGAAGATAAAAAAGTTTATCAAGAGAATCATGACCGATTTTACTTGAGCATGACAAAAAGTAGCTTAAAAGCGTATATTCTACTAGCGATTAGTAGTACAGAAACATCTGAATATCGATTAATCGATGCTAATAACCCCGCTGAATCACTTAAAATATTTTCCCCTCGCCAAACGGGACGTGAGTACGATTTAGATCATTTTCGTGATAATTTCTATATTCGCTCTAACCATCAATGGGAGTAATTTGGGTTATATGCTACTCAATTAATCGACCCGCCATGGCAAACAATTACTGCACCAAATAAAGAGACTGATTTAGAAAATTTTGCACTTTTTAACCGTTGGTTGTTGAAGAGCGTCATAATGGCTTAGTGAATATTCGACAGATAGATTGGTAGACAAAACAGCAAAAAATAGTTCAATTTGATGAAGCGGTATATAGTGCCTGGATTGATTATAACCCAGAGCCTGATAGCTAGACGTTACGTTATGGTTATTCTTCACTAACTACCCCAATATCTGTTATGCAGATAAATATGCTAACTGGGCAGCGTGAATTGCTAAAACAACAACAAGTCAATGGATTTGATAAATCACTTTATACCAGTGAACGTATCTGGGTTCAGGTAAAAGATGGGACAAAAGTGCCAGTTTCGTTGGTATATCGTAAAGATCGATGGCAAAAAAGTAAAAATCCGATTTTGATTTATGGCTATGGTGCTTATGGTATCAATGTGGATCCGGTTTTTAGTTCACCGCGTTTGAGTTTATTGGATAGGGGATTTATCTATGCAATAGTGCATGTTCGTGGTGGTGGCGATTTAGGCAAAGCCTGGTATCAACAAGGGAAGGTTGAAAATAAAGATAATAGTTTTAGTGATTTTATTGATGCAACCAAAATATTGATTGCAAAGAGGTATGGTGATCCCAAACGGGTATATGCAATGGGTGGTAGCGCTGGTGGTTTATTGATGGCGGCGGTAATTAACCAGGCACCGGAGCTCTATCGAGGCGTTGTCGCTCAAGTTCCTTTTGTCGATGTTGTGACAACCATGCTTGATCCTTCTATTCCATTAACAACTGGTGAATATGATGAATGGGGTGATCCCGCTGCGCAAGACGCTTATTTTCGACTAAAATCTTACAGTCCCTATGACAATATTAAAATCTCAACGTTACCCCAATTTATTGGTTACGACGGGGTTATATGATTCACAAGTCCAATATTGGGAGCCAGCCAAATGGGTGGTTAAACTAAGAGAGTATAAAGTGGATAATACGCTCTTATTGCTGGAAACAAATATGAAAGCCGGGCATGGTGGTAAATCGGGTCGATTTAATCGTCTAAAAGATACAGCATTGGAATATGCTTTTATTTTGATGCTAGATGATAATAAAAAATATTTCCTTGATTTTGATGTTCAATATAAATTTTTGTCGCCTTATATGATAATTAATATAAGGCTAATAAATCATATTTATAGATGATAATTTGTTTGGATTAAGCAATTTTATCGATCGATAAGATTTTACTTTCAAGCCAACCGTCTTGTAAGCGAGTTTTTAATGTTTCTCCAATATGTATTTGTTGTGTTTTGGTTAAAACCTGGCCATTAGGTGATTCGCTGATACTATAACCACGGGCTAATGTTGCTAATGGACTTACTGCTTCAAGGCGGGAGCAACTGACACTAAATTTTTCACGATATTGGCTTAGTATTTGAGTAATTAATTGTTTTAATTGAAATTGCTGCTGACTATAATGTTGGCGACAATTTTGTAGTTGTGGCCGCGGATCACATAGTATTAAACGTTGTTCAAGGTTATATTGCTGACGATTTATTTGCTGCAAATATTGTTGTGTGGCGTTAACAAGTTTTTGTTGTAATTGGATCAGATAATTGTGTTGGCGCGTTATCCGTAGTTCAGGATGTTGCTGCTGTAATTGATGTTGTAATTGACCAAAGATACGTAGTTTACGCGCGATGAAATAGTCCATCGCCATTTCTAATCGCTGTTTTTGTTCAAGTAACTGACGGAGTAATTCTTGTTGATTGCGACTCACTAATTCTGCCGCAGCTGAGGGTGTTGGGGCTCGTAAATCGGCAACAAAATCAGCAATAGTTACATCGGTTTCATGACCAACCGCTGCAATAATTGGTAACTGACTAGCAAAAATTGCTCTGGCGACCCTTTCATCGTTAAAAGCCCATAAATCTTCCAATGAACCACCACCTCGGCCGACAATCAGGACATAACACTCTCGGCGATGATTGGCCAACTCAATAGCACGAATAATTTGTTGTGGTGCATCTTCTCCTTGCACGGCGGTGGGATAAATAATGACCGGTAATGAAGGATCGCGGCGTTTTAAGATATTTAAAATATCATATAATGCAGCGCCTGTTGCGGAGGTAATAACACCCAAGCGTTTGGCCGGCATTGGTAGTGCTTGTTTGTAATGTTGTGCGAATAGTCCTTCAGCTGAAAGTTTCTGTTTCAATATTTCAAATTGTTGTTGTAATAATCCATCACCCGCAGGTTGCATATTTTCGATAATTAATTGGTATTCTCCTCTTGGCTCGTACATGGTAACAGTCGCTCGAACTAACACTTGTTGACCATTTTGTGGTCGAAAATTGACGCGAATATTTTGGCCGCTAAACATCGCAGCACGTAGCTGCGCTTTTTCATCTTTTAAGGTGAAATACCAGTGGCCGGAAGATGGCTGAGAAAAATTAGAGATTTCTGCATTAAGCCAAATTCTGCCAATTTGAAGTTCAAGTAATTGCCGAACCGATTGATTAAGTTGGCTAACCGAATAAATTCCACTATTTTCTGAAGTTAACATGTTAAGTTAGTAACACCTTGTAAATAAAATTAATGGCTAAATATTAGCAGCGATTATTTCTATTATACATAGAATCAAAATAGAGCGTATAAGTGATTATCCCGTTCATGTTGTTCAATATTGGAGGTCTTCATTCGAACAGTTAAACTTCTCATTATGGTCAATATAGGTGATAATAAATTCTGTTTTTGGCCAGAATAAGACTTCTTGCTGATCATCTTTTAATAAATCGGAAATATTGGCAACTACTAGAGATTCGGTATGGTGGATTTCATATAATAGGTTAACTTCGTCATCAGCTAATGCTTGGATTTCTTTAAGGAAAGGTATTACACCATTGGGCTCTTTAGTGGTGCTGAAAAACGAAGTGGGTGTGTAAGGTCCATTTACTTTTAAGTAAATCATATCTGACAATTTTCTGACCTCACCGCGATAAAGCATAGTGGGGGTAAATTTATTATTGTAATTATTAAATAGGGATAAATGCATTAGCGCTTGAGCTAGTTGTTTAACTAAAGGATGATGATTGAAACTAGTGCCTAGCTTTAGCATATTATTTAAATAATCATAGCTGCTATATTGATAATTCTGAATAGTATACCAATCGATAAAGCTACATTTTTTATAGGCAGACGATTGATTGTATTCATTCATTGTTGATACAAAATTAATTTTAGATTTATTTTCAATATAATCTTTATCGTAGAGTGGTGTTAAAAGTGCTAAAGCTTCGTCATAAGAGTGTAAGGGGTAACTAATATTTTCATTTGCATAGAGTGAATCCAGGAAATGAATATGTTGTTTTTCGATAGTCGAAAGTGGGGGAGTAGCTCTTTGGGGATTGGATTGATAATTAGGTAATGGATTAAAGTTTATTTTATTGATGGAGAACATAACTTTCCTACTTTTAAGCCGTTAACTTTAACCATATTGTAAGGAAGTAATCAATTTTAAAAAGTGACGGGTTAGTCAGAATAAATTAAGCAAAATACCTCCTAATTCATGTAATATTTATTTGCTTTAAAATTAATTAAATAATTCGATTAATAAATAAATTATTTACAAGCAAAAATCTAAATTTGATCATAGTAGTATGCGTTTTTGTCAGCTAAAAATGAATTTTAGTGAGAAAGTACTGGAGTCAATAAATTTCGTCATGTATAATACGGCGCAATATTTTATCTTTTTCCAAATCCTGCCTGGTGAGATATTGCTTATGCTACGTATTAAGAAAGAAGCACTAACATTCGATGATGTATTGTTAGTTCCTGCATACTCAGATGTATTGCCTAATACTGCTGATTTATCAACTCAATTAACTGCCTCGATCCGTTTAAATATTCCTATGCTTTCTGCCGCCATGGATACTGTGACTGAATCAGATTTAGCTATCGCATTAGCCCAAGAGGGCGGAATTGGTTTTATTCATAAAAATATGCCAATTGAGCGTCAAGCAGAAGAAGTTCGCCGCGTTAAAAAGTATGAAAGTGGCATCGTTATCGATCCGGTTACCGTCACACCCGAAACCACAATTCGTGAAGTTTATGAAATGGCTGAGCGTAATGGTTTTGCTGGTTATCCTGTGGTTAATAATAAAGAATTGGTTGGTATCATTACTGGCCGTGATATCCGTTTTGTGACGGATTTGGATCAGCCGGTTACGGCGGTTATGACAGCTAAACCCCATTTGGTCACGGTCAAAGAGGGTGAATCCCGTGATGTGGTTTTGCAAAAATTGCATGAAAGACGTATTGAAAAAGCATTGGTGGTTGATGATAACTTTCACCTATTTGGTATGATCACAGTAAAAGATTTTCAGAAAGCTGAACGCAAGCCCAATTCATGTAAAGATGAGCAAGGTCGCTTGCGAGTAGGCGCAGCGGTTGGCGCTGGCGCGAATAATGAACAACGTATTGAGGCATTAGTGGCTGCCGGTGTTGATGTGTTGTTAATTGACTCTTCCCATGGACATTCACAAGGAGTTTTACAACGTATTCGTGAAACGAGAGCAAAATATCTTAATTTGCCGATTATTGGTGGTAATGTTGCCACCGGCGAAGGGGCTAAAGCTTTGGTTGAAGCAGGTGCCAGCGCGGTGAAAGTTGGTATTGGCCCGGGTTCTATCTGTACAACGCGAATTGTCACTGGTGTTGGTGTACCTCAGATCACTGCTATTGCCGATGCCGTTGAGGCGCTGAGAGGCATGAATATACCGATAATTGCCGATGGCGGTATTCGCTTCTCGGGTGATATTGCTAAAGCACTGGCTGCCGGTGCCTCTTGCGTTATGGTTGGCTCAATGCTTGCCGGTACTGAGGAGTCACCAGGTGAAACTATCTTGTTTCAAGGACGCTCTTATAAAGCCTACCGAGGAATGGGATCATTAGGTGCAATGTCGAAAGGCTCTTCCGATCGTTACTTCCAAACCGATAATGCTGCAGATAAATTGGTACCTGAAGGCATCGAAGGACGGGTTGCTTATAAAGGATTTTTGAAGAATATTGTTCATCAGCAAATGGGTGGCCTTCGTTCTTGTATGGGACTGACCGGTTGTGCCACTATTGATGAATTAAGAAGCAAAGCAGAATTTGTGCGTATTAGTGGTGCCGGTATCCAAGAGAGTCATGTACATGATGTTACCATTACCAAAGAATCACCTAATTATCGTTTAGGTTAATTATTTTATTAGCGGTTTTTGCTATAAACCGTCAAATTATTATTTGTTTTGGAATTATCTTTAGATGACAACTGACATTCATCAATACCGAATTTTGATTCTCGATTTTGGTTCACAATACACGCAATTAATTGCTCGTCGTATTCGTGAAATTGGCGTTTATTGTGAACTTTGGGCTTGGGATGTTTCCGAGGTACAGATCCGTGAATTTAATCCTACTGGAATTATTCTTTCTGGCGGGCCGGAGAGTACCACTGAACTAAATAGCCCACGTGCACCGGAGTATATTTTTCAGGCTGGTGTTCCGGTATTGGGTATTTGTTATGGCATGCAAACGATGTCCATCCAATTAGGTGGGCAAGTTGAGGTGTCTGGCGAGCGAGAGTTTGGTTACGCCCAGGTGTCCATTCAACAATCCTGTGAACTATTTAGCGATATTTATGACAGCTTAGGTGCAGATGGTAAACCACAGTTAGATGTCTGGATGAGTCATGGCGATAAACTGACGGCAATTCCAGCTGATTTTAAAGTTATCGCCAGTACCGATAGCTGCCCATTTGCCATTATGGCTAATGAAGAAAAACGTTTCTATGGTGTTCAGTTTCATCCTGAAGTGACTCACACTCATCAAGGAGCAGCTATTCTACAGCGTTTTGTATTAGATATTTGCCGCTGTGAAGCTCGTTGGACCGCGGCGGCGATTGTTGAAGATACGGTACAGCGCTTGAAGGCACAGATTGGTGATGATCAAGTTATTCTGGCATTATCAGGCGGCGTTGATTCATCGGTTGCTGCGTTATTACTCAATCGTGCTATTGGTAAGCAGTTTACTTGTGTGTTTGTTGATAATGGTTTGTTACGCTTAAATGAAGCGCAGCAAGTTATGGCCATGTTTGCCGGTAAATTTGATCTTAATATTATTCATGTGGCTGCAGAAGAGCGCTTTCTTAGCGCATTGGCAGGGATTGATGAGCCAGAATTAAAGCGTAAAGCGATCGGCCGCGTTTTTATTGAAGTATTTGATGAGCAAGCGGCGAAACAAACGCAAGTAAAATGGTTGGCTCAGGGTACTATTTATCCGGACGTAATCGAATCTGCCGCTTCAGCTACCGGCAAAGCGCATGTCATTAAATCTCACCATAACGTGGGTGGCTTACCAGCAGGAAATGAAACTGGGATTAGTTGAGCCATTAAAAGAGTTATTTAAAGATGAGGTGCGTAAAGTAGGCCTGGAGTTAGGACTTCCTTATGACATGTTATACCGTCACCCATTTCCTGGCCCAGGCTTAGGTGTGCGGGTACTTGGTGAGGTGAAGAAAGCCTATTGTGATCTGTTACGTCAGGCAGATGCCATTTTCATTGAAGAATTACATAAAGCCGATCTTTATCATAAAGTCAGCCAAGCTTTTACTGTTTTCCTGCCGGCACGCTCTGTTGGCGTAATGGGAGATGGCCGAAAATATGACTGGGTTGTGTCATTGCGCGCGGTTGAAACTATTGATTTCATGACTGCCCATTGGGCCCATTTGCCCTATGATTTTCTTGGCCGGGTGTCAAATAGAATTATCAATGAAGTGGCCGGCATCTCTCGAGTAGTTTACGATATTAGCGGCAAACCACCAGCGACGATTGAGTGGGAATAAAAACGCCGATTGCCAAAATAACTTTATATCAACAACCCAGTAAAAATTTTTACTGGGTTTTTTGTTACTGAGAATTATATTGTTATTTTAATAAGAATATAATTAAATATTTTATTTAAAAATTAATGAAAAATACCAATTCTAATTAATTTGATTAATATTTTTCCATGTTATATAACATGGCTGTTTGAAAATTTATTTTATTTCTTAACTAAACATTAAATATGAAAATCATGTTTTATAAAACTTTAATTAAGATTTTAATAATAATAATAATAATAATAATAATAATAATAATAATAATAATAATAATAATAATAATAATTTATATTTATTAGTTCTTTTTCAAAAATATTGTAAGTGTTTTTTTAAGCGTTAAATAATTAATTTAAATTGATATCGAGCTTGTTCTGGGATGATAATTTTTTGCGCTGTTATTGTGTTTATTACTAATTATTTCTTTGCAGAAATCAAATTTATTGCTTAAGGAGTAAGAAAAATGAAAACCAAATTATTGTTGGCAACGTTAACGTTAATCAGTGCTTCGAGTTTTGCTAGTACCGGCACTGAAATCAAACCTATGCATGGATATATTGATTCGCCGTTCAACACTGCAAAACTAGAGTTGTGGCCCAATTCAGTATGAACCGCAATCAGTTGAAGGTCGAAAAGGTTTTCCACAAAGAGGGCCTGCTGATGGCAAAATAGCCAGTGCTGGTGTGGGGGGCGTTTAAGCAATTAGATGAGCAAACGGCAACTAGTTGGACTAAGGTTAATGTGGTATCAGGTGAAAATATCTTCCATTGGACATTAACGGCTCCACATAGAACCACCGGCTGGGAATATTTTATTACCAAACAAGATTGGGAATCCTAATGCTCCATTAAGTCGTGCTGTATTTGAATTAAAACCCTTTTGTTCACGATTTGATGGTGGATCGGCACCTGCTCGAGAGAGTTACCATGAAATGCCAAGTACCTAAACGTACCGGTTATCAGGTCATTTTAGGTGTATGGGCCATAGATGATACATAATGCATTTTATCAAGTTATTGATGCCAATATGAAAACTCGCTAGTTTTAATCATCTTACAGCGACTTTTCTTTAGTAACTAATGGTATTAAAAAATTTTGATTTAGCTGAAAGCACTACAGTGACTGCGATTGGCTGCTAAATAGTATTAACAAGTAATTTTTTCTATTTTATGATGTAAATAAAACTACTTGTTACTTATTACATTAGGATATTTGATTAACAAACCTGGTTTAAGCTACAGCCAGGTTTGTTATTGGTTATTTTTAACGTTTTCTACCGCCTAAAATGCCACGAATAATTTGATTACTGATTTGACGTACTGCAGATTTCGTTGCCGTTTGCACTAAACCCTCTTTTTTACCCCCTCTAGGGCCAGTTGAACCAAAAAGAAAATCTTTTAAGCCGCCGACAAATCCATTATCTTCGGTATTTTTTGTTGTTTGATTTACTGGGTTGGTCGCCGATATATCATTGCTTGTTTGATTTGTCAGTTTTTCATAGGCTGACTCGCGATCCAGCATCTTCTCATGCTTGCCATAAATATCTGAATGATCAAGTAGCTATTGCGTTCTTCGGCAGTTAATACTCCCATACGTGAGTCTGGCTCAATAACAAAAGCTCTTTGAACTATATTAGGACGCCCTTTTTCGTCTAAGAACGAGATTAATGCTTCACCAACCCAAGTTCAGTTATTGCCTGTTCAGCTTTAAAATCTGGATTTGCTCGCATAGTTTCGGCTACTGCTTTAACTGCTTTTTGATCACGTGACGTAAATGCTCGTAATGCATGCTGAACCCGATTGCCTAACTGTCCTAGAATATTATCGGGAATATCAAGTGGATTTTGGGTAACAAAATAAACGCCAATCCCTTTTGAACGGATCAGTCGAACAACTTGTTCGATTTTTTCTAGTAATGCTGTTGGTGCATTAGTAAAAAGTAGATGGGCTTCATCAAAGAAAAACACCAGTTTTGGTTTTTCAACATCACCCATTTCAGGCAAACGTCCAAAAAGTTCCGATAATAACCATAATAGAAACACCGCGTAGAGCTTAGGCTGATTATAGAGCTTTTCTGCGGCAAGAATATTGACCATCCCTTGGCCATTAGGATCATTTTTGATCAGGTCAACGATATCAAGCATAGGTTCGCCGAAAAAGTAATCAGGGCCTTGTTGTTCAAGGGTTAATAAGCCACGTTGTGTGGCGCCGATTGAGGTGCTGGCAATGTTACCGTATTCAGTTTGAAATTGTTTCGCATTTTCACCAACATATTGAACGGTAGAGCGCAGATCTTTCATGTCCAGCAATAGTAAGCCGTTGTCATCGGCAATTTTAAAAATAAGTTGTAATACACCACTTTACACATCATTTAAATTCATCAACCGTGATAATAGCAATTGTCCCATATCTGAGATGGTTGCCCGCACCGGGTGTCTGAAGTTCTGCAAAAACATCCCAGAAAGTGGCAGGACAAGCAGCTGGGTGCCAGTCTGTTACGCCAAGAGCTTCGAGGCGTGATTGCAATTTAGGCGTTAATACACCTTTTGCACCAATACCCGAAAGATCACCTTTTACATCTGTCATAAAAAACGGCACCCCAATTTGAGAAAAACTTTCCGCCATTTTTTATAGCGTTACTGTTTTACCTGTTCCTGTTGCACCAGTAATTAATCCATGTCGATTTGCCAGTGCAGGTAATATGGCTAATTCAGTTTCATTATTTTTAGCGATGACGAGAGATGTTTGCATCTAAAAATATCCTCTGTAGTCGGCATAATGGGTATAATTTTGTTGCCAGGCTTGATAGTAAATTTTAGTTAAATTTTTAATTACCAGACAAAATAGTAAATGCGATTGTTAAAATAGGCTCAATAAAAAATTATACAAGTGTATAGGGTAAAGATAGCTAATGGTGGGGCATTTGGTATTTTAATAATAAAAAATTCAGTAAATCCGTCCAGATAAAATAACTTATTGGTAAGGAAGAATTTTGTTTGACAATTAATTTAATTGTGACTTAAAAATTCTTCTTTATGATGACTAAAATCGATGTTTTACCGCTTCAGCAAGTATAGTTAGTAATTGTTCAGTGTCTTGCCAGCCTAGGCAAGGGGCGGTAATAGACTGACCATAGGTAAGCGGCTTGCCGGCAGTGACTTTCTGGGTACCTTCTATTAGAAAACTTTCTGCCATAATGCCGGCGATAGCCTTCGAGCCTTTTTGCAATTGTTGAGCAATGTTTTTAGCGACATCGATTTGGCGTTGATGAATTTTTTGGCAATTACCATGGCTAAAGTCGATAACCAATCGTTCCGGTAATCCCAATTTGCGTAACTGACTAGAGGCTATGGCAATATCTTCAGCGCTATAATTAGGTCGTTTTCCTCCCCGCATAATAATATGGCCATAAGGGTTACCTTTCGTTTGATAAATAGTCATTTGGCCATTCTTATCAGGCGATAAAAATACATGGCTGGCACGTGCGGCACGAATAGCATTGATAGCAATATTAATATTGCCGTCGGTACCGTTTTTGAAACCAACCGGACACGACAGAGCTGATGCCATTTGTCGATGGATTTGGCTTTCTGTTGTTCTGGCGCCGACAGCTTCCCAGCTAATAAGATCGGCTACATACTGACCGGTTATCATATCTAAAAATTCAGTTGCTGTTGGTAGTCCAAGTTGATTAATATTAGTTAGTAGCTCACGGGCTAAACGCAAGCCTTTATTAACTTGGCACGAATTGTTTAGGTCAGGATCGGAAATTAAACCTTTCCAGCCAATCACCGTACGTGGTTTTTCAAAATAGGTACGCATCACGATTTCAAGATAATCTTTATATTCGTCGCGCACTTTAGCCAACATTTTGGCATATTCAAGTGCCGCGTGGGTATCATGTACAGAGCAGGGGCCAATGACCACCAATAGGCGTTGATCTTGGCCAATTAAAATTGACTCAATCGATTTTCGTGACGTTGTCACATTTTTGATAATTTCTTTAGATAGCGGAAATTCATCCACCAGTGCTTGAGGCGTAATAAGGCTATCAATAGGTTGAATTCTTAACTCATCGATTTTATACATATTTATCTCATATATAATTCAATAGAGTCGATTTTCTGGCAAATAAATTAGCATTACCATAACTGAAAATAAACTGGATCTAATGGTTGTTTAAGATATCGTTAAAGTAATGAGCGTTTCTCAGCTAATTTTAAATTGTTAAAATATACGACGACTTAGCCCAAATATTTCAATAATTTTGGCTGAAATCTCTTCGACAGAGTAATTAGTTGTATTTAAATAGTTAACATTATGTCTTCTAAATAAAGCCTCTACCTAAGTTAATTCTATCCGACATTGATGCAAAGAAGCATAACGACTTTTTTCATAGCGCTCTTAACGAATAGCGGCTAGACGCTCAGGGCTAATTGTTAGACCAAAAAGTTTATTTATATAAGGTTTTAATGCAAGTGGTAATTGTAAATTATCCATATCATCTGCGGTGAAAGGATAATTGGCAGCCTGGATGGCAAATTGCATGGCTAAATAGAGGCTGGTGGGTGTTTTACCACAGCGCGAAACCCCAAGTAAAATAACCTGATCCTGATCGAGATTTTTTAGTGATATACCATCATCGTGCGCTAATGTATATTTAATCGCCGCAATTCTAGCATCATATTGATTTAGATTAGATAGTCCATGCGTACGGTTGAGCTTTGGTTCGGGTTTTAAGCCGATCTCTTGCTGGATCGGATCAATTAAAGATTGGACAATATCATGACAACAGCCGGCACTATTGGTAATAATTTTTTTTACTGTTGGAGAGATAATCGAGTAGAAAACCAACGGCCGGAGATGGGTTTTTGAATAGATTTGATCAATTTTTTGTTTTATTTCTTCGGCGCGTTTTTCGCTGGTGGCAAACGGTAGTGTGTAAGAAGAAAAATTTAGCGGAAATTGTGATGAAACTGAATGCCCGAGTGTCTTTACAGTAATAGCGGTTCCGTCAGAGATAAAAAATACACAGCGTTCTAAATTTTTGGCGTGATGATTGTCCATTGGTTAATTTTCCTTCTCTTTAATTCTATTTTTAGAAAGTAAAATAATAAAGATCAAATGTAAAAATTTGTTAGCCGAATGATAGATTATCTGGTGTTAAAAAATATTATTATGAGCTTGATCGATTCACCATTCCATTTTTGGTTCAACACTATGTTAGTCTTAATGATGAGATAATTTTTGCCAACTAACTAAAATATTTACACTTCCTATGAATTTATTTTAATAAGGGATCTTTTTCAATGTCCGATAATGGCCGTACTTCATGCAATATACTTTGGTATAACCAGCTTACTATGAATGATGTTGATTTAGTTGGTGGAAAGAACTCTTCTTTAGGTGAAATGATCACACATTTAGCTGATCTGAATGTTATGGTGCCGAATGGTTTTGCCACTACCGCCCGATCTTTCAATGATTTTTTAGAACAAGGTGTGGTTAATCAGCGTATATACCAATTATTGGATGAAATTGATATTGACGATGTAACTCAATTAGCCAAAGCAGGTTGCCAAATCCGGCAATGGATCATCGATACCCCTTTTGGCGATAAATTAGAACAAGATATTCGGCAGGCTTTTTTGCAATTATCCGCCGATGAGCCTGATATTTCTTTTGCTGTACGTTCTTCTGCTACTGCCGAAGATATGCCAGATGCTTCTTTTGCAGGTCAGCAAGAAACTTTTTTGAATGTACAAGGTATTGACGCGGTAATGGTTGCTATTAAACATGTTTTTGCTTCACTATTTAACGACCGGGCTATCTCATATCGAGTTCATCAAGGTTATGATCATCGTGGTATCGCGCTTTCTGCTGGTATTCAACGCATGGTACGTTCTGATTTAGCTTCTTCGGGCGTAATGTTTACTTTAGATACCGAATCAGGTTTTGATCAGGTAGTTTTATATTAACCTCAGCGTGTGGGCTTGGCGAGATGGTTGTTCAAGGAGAGGTTAATCCTGATGAATTTTATGTGCATAAACCGACATTAAAAAGCGGGCCGTCCAGCTATTGTGCGTAGAACGTTAGGCTCGAAAAAAATGCGGATGGTTTATTCTGATAATCATCAACATGGTAAGCAGGTGAGAATTGAAGAGGTAGCCGAAAAACAGCGTAATAGTTTTTCGTTAGCGGATCTGAAGTTGAAACCCTTGCTCATCAGGCATTATTAATTGAGCAGCATTATGGCCGGCCAATGGACATTGAATGGGCTAAAGATGGCCATAATGGTAAATTATATATTGTCCAGGCGCTTCCTGAAACTGTCCGTTCTAATCATCAGGTAATGGAGCGCTATCAAATAAAAAAACCGGTAAGGTATTAGTAGAAGGGCGTGCTATTGGCCAACGTATTGGTGCAGGAACAGTTAAAATTATCCACGATATTAGTGAAATGAGTCGTGTGCAGGCGAGGTGATGTTTTGGTTACCGATAATCCTGATTGGGAGCCCGTCATGAAACGAGCCGCTGCTATTGTCACTAATCGTGGTGGACGTACTTGCCACGCGGGCTCGTGAATTTATTCCGGCTGTGGTTGGTTGCGGTGACGCGACTGAGCGGCTACAAGAGGGCCAATTAGTGACAGCCTCTTGCGCTGAAGGTGATACCGGCTTTGTTTATGCTGATAAATTACCATTTGAAATCAAAAGGGGTCAGGTTGATAAAATGCCACCATTAAAGGTGAAAATTATGATGAATGTTGGTAATCCTGATCGTGCATTTGATTTTGCTTGTTTACCTAATGATGGCGTTGGTTTGGCACGTTTGGAATTTATTATTAATCGCATGATTGGGGTCCATCCACGGGCTTTATTAGAGTTTGAGTAACAAACAGCTGAGTTACAGGCTGAAATTCGAGCGATAATGTTAGGTTATCAGGATCCGGTTGAGTTTTACATTTGTCGCTTAACAGAAGGAATTGCAACGCTAACGGCAGCATTTTGGCCGAAACGGCTGATTGTCCGTTTATCTGATTTTAAATCAACTAAATATGTTAACTTAAGAGTGTGAATCGGTCAAGCGAGTGCAAAATATCATGGGGTTTACCAATGTTGAGATTATGATCCCATTTGTCAGAACCGTAGCTCAAGCAGAAGCTGTTATTGAGGAGTTAGCACATCATGGTTTAAAACGCGGTGAAAATGGTTTGAAAATTATAATGATGTGTGAAATTCCATCAAATACCCTATTAGCAGAATAATTTCTTGCCTATTTTGATGGATTTTCTATTGGTTCGAATGATATGACATGATTAACCCTCGGGCTTGATTGTGATTCGGGTATTATTTCTTCACTATTTGATGAACGTAATGAAGCGGTAAAAGCATTAATTTCAATGGCGATAACAGCCGCGAAACAGCAAGGCAAGTATGTAGGTATTTGTGGTCAAGGTCCTTCTGATCATCAGGATTTTGCCCAATGGTTAATGAAAGAAGGGATTGATAGTCTTTCACTTAATCCCGATACGGTGATGAAAACATGGTTGTCACTGACCGAAAATGATTAGTACTGGTTAATTTTATTAATTAAATTTATTTTGCAAACTGAGTCTGAACATAAAAAAACAGACTCAGTTAGTGGCGATCAATATTTAATATTTATGCTTTTAACTGACTATTATCAATCAAAACCAATTAGTTAATGATGTAAAAATATTTGTGGAACCTTTTTGTCTGGATGAATTTTCACATAAAGATTGGCTCTGTACCAGCGGCGTAAATTGTCTTCTATCATGACTTGTTGCGGCGTGCCGACACTAAGTCGCCCCCGATAAAGTAAATAAATGCGATCTGCATATAATGCTGCTAGGCTTAAATCATGTAATACACAACAGATGCCAATAGATTGTTCTCGATTTAATCGATGTAATAAACGTAAACTTTGCTGCTGATGATAGAGATCAAGTGCCGAGGTTGGTTCATCCAAAAATAAATAGCTATTATTGGGCTCAGGCTGCCAAAGTTGGGCGATAACTCGCGCTAGCTGAACACGTTGTTTGTTCTCCGCCAGAAAGTTGTTGGTAATTTCGATAACGCAATGCCAGGCAGTCTGTTTGTATTAATGCACTTTCGATAGCTTGATTGAAATAATAACTACCATAGGGAGTTCGTCCCATTGGCACAATTTCTTCAACGGTAAACGGAAAGTTGAGTTGGTTATGTTGACGCATTACCGCACGATTACGCGATAATTTATTAATATCCCAGGTTGCCAGCAATTTCCCTTCTAATAAACAGTCTCCAGTATGTGGTGTAAGAAAGCCGGTCAATAAACGTAGTAAGGTCTATTTTCCGGCACCGTTAGGCCCGATAATAATACTTATTTGGTTGTGATAGAGTGACAGTGATAAATCATCAATAATATTTTGACTGTTTACTCTATAACAGAGTCGTTTTGCTGCAATAAAAGGTGGGGAAGAGGGGCACATAATTTTATTACTAACCTTGTGACTGTTTTAAAATAAGATAGAGAAAATAAGGGGCACCAATTAACCCGGTAATTAAGCCTACTGGAATTTCTGCCGGTGTGGCTATGGTACGAGCGATTGGTATCAGCAGTAAGTAGTAAAGCGGCCCCGGCTAAAGCACAAGCGGGTAATAACCATTTATGGTTGGCGCCAAAGCTTATTCTAATAAGATGCGGGACAACTAGGCCAATAAAACCAATTATTCCACTTAGCGCAACAGCACAACCAATTAAAAGTGAGCTAAGTGGTAACAGGATAAATTTTTTTTTACTTTTAAACCGAGATAATGGGCCTCTTCATCACCTAATTGTAATAAATTAAGTTTCTTACTTTGTTGTAAGGTAATAAGTATGGTCAGTGAGATGATGGTGGTGGCAATGGCTAATATGACACCATTATTTTGACTTAAAGAGCCCATCATCCATAATGTAAAGCTCTGTAACTGTTGGTCATCGCTAATATAGCTAAGTACACCAATGAAAGATACGCATAATGTACTAATCGCTATGCCTGATAAAAGTAATTTTGTTAAATGGCTATTTGAATAATGGGTTAATGAAAAAATAACTATTGCAATAATAAAGCCACCAGTAAACGCGGCTATCAAATAACCATAGTCACTTAACAGTGAAGAACTGGGGAAGGGAAGAACAATAAAAAGCGCAACACCAAGGGCTGATCCGCTACTAATGCCAAGTAAGCCGGGATCGGTTAATGGGTTACGAAATAGCCCTTGCATAATAGCACCCGCAACGGCTAATGCACAGCCGACTAATAATGCCAGCAAAATACGGGGTAAGCGAATTGTTTCATCATTTATTGGTTTTTTCCAAAGTATCATGTATTTGTTTCATAACGCTAGGGCGTCGACAAGCCAAATCCGAGCAGCCCTAAATCATTAACGACGAGTAATGCTTTGTTTTTTCCGGCAGGTGTCATATTAATACCCGGTAATCGCCAGACTTTTTCTATTCCACCTAAAGAGCGGAGCCCTTCAAGGGTAATTAAAATCCAATTAGGTTGGCTGGCAATGATGGTCTCTTGAGAAATTGGCAGATAACCATTAAAACCTTGCAGTGCATTTTTGGCCCCGACCGTTGAAATAATACTATCTGCCGCGGTGCGTTGACCGGCGACTAACGGTACAATTCCATTATGGCTAAATATGAAAATGATTTTTTGCTGCAAAGGAGCAGTCTTAATTAATGACAATTGCTCATTAAATTTATCGATGAGTTGTTCACCTTTTTGTGGCTGCTGGATAGTGTTAGCAATGGTGCGAATTTTTCTGGTATGGCTGCCAGAGAAGGTGTTCCTGTTACTTTTATTATTTTCACTCCTGTTTGTTGAATTTGTTTTAGGACTAAATCGGGTTTAGCTTGTTCACTTGCTAAGATTAGTGTTGGGTATAGCGATAAAATGCCTTCAGCATTTAACATACGCATATAGCCTACGTCAGGAAGCTTTAATACCGATTCTGGTTGACGACTGGTACTATCTCGAGCAATAACCTGCTTTCCTTCATTAAGGGCAAAGATAATTTCAGTAATGTCCCCTCCAAGGGTAATAATGCGTTCATTTGTCTGAGAATAAGGAATGAGTAAAAATATGATGATGGAGAGAAGCTCTAATTTCATATTAAGTTTAACTCCTGTCATTATATTTTAGTTAAGGTTGAAATTTGCTTTTGCCAATCTAATTGTTCAGGTTCTCCTTTGGTACGTTGACCAAATAGTTGAATGACTTGATTGCCATAGTGATCAAAAATTTCCAGGCTGGTGACTATACCATCCTTGGTTGGTTTACGTGTTACCCAACTGTTAGCGATGCCAGTTTCAATCACATTGAGGGAGAATTTTGTATTTAAAACATTAATTTTCTGTGGGCACTTTGTTTATCATGATAAGCCGCTAGCTTTTGAATGCATCCGGTAAATATTTGCATGCATCCAAGGTTACCAACGAAGATCATAATTTCATTTTGTTGATTAAAGGCGGAGTGCAGGATGTGATAGAGAGAATGATTATTAACCTGATAAGCAAGTTCGTCGCTAACTGCGGCGAAGATTTGTTGCCGTTTGACATTATGTTTTTACAATAATTGAAAAAATTGATGAACGTTTGTCATATTGCGCCAATCTGTTTCTAGTTGTTTTTTTTACCGCTTCGTTAATATTTGGTGGTTGTTGATAGGCAGTAATAGGACGCAAATTTAATGGTGGATTGGCGGTCATTTGATATTGATTGATTAACTTATACCAAACAGCCATATTGGTTTTTTCAGTGGCATAGATCTTATGTACGGCATTACCATAATGATCAAAAACCTGAATACTGGTGAATTCAAAAATGTTCCTTTAAACAACCTGACTGGTATTGTTCTTAATCCCAGAGAACTGGATTTGCATATTTTTCTTGATCACTACTGGGCAATCAGCTTTGCCTTAACTGAGACATTTTTAGATAATATACAGCACAGTATGGATATGAGTGGCATACTTATTATTGGTAATTGCTTTTATTTCACCTAGATTTGCTAATTCAGGTAATAATAGTGTTGGGTTTATATTTAACTGTTTAGCATCATCAGCATTTGCACATGCATAAATCAATTCTGCTTCTGTGACATTTAAATAGTTTGCCGACTCTACCATTGATTACAGATTATTCTGCTGTTTTGCCTGCTGGTCGCGGTTATAAAGTGAATCGTTCATACTTTCATTTCCTTATTAGGTATATGTATTGATCCATAATTTATTTATTACTATCACTAACCTGCTATGCCTAATGTTGGACATAGGTGTAAATTGTAGGTCTCTCCGATTTATTAAATTTAAAATCCTGTTTGTCATTACTAATAGCTTAAATAGAAATCTTTAGCTCTATAAACCACTTGTTGCTTTAGATTGTCTGATTTTTATTATTTTGTTTGTTTTTTGCTCTAAAAACGTATTTATGACAAAATTTTGATCTGATAGAGAGAAATTTCGCAATAAAATTAATTGTCATTAGTAAAATAAATAATTACTCATGACTTGCTATTACGTTAATAAAAATAATTACCAGCGATAATTAATTTTAAAATGTATATTCCTGCCTTCCTGTGGAATACCTAATGATGAGGTGTAGGACTTATTAAATGCATTGGTTAATGATAGGGTGGAATTTATGCCTCATAACCGCCCATTTCCTTGATAATATAGATAGAAGTCATTGGTACTATAACCCGCTTGTTGAGTGATAGGATTCCAATATTTATCTTTACCTCTATGGTCGCCAGAGCTATTAGTTCTGGTGGCAAACTGTCCAATCCAGCTAAATGAAAAACCGCTATTAGCCAGTGGTACATCAAGTGAAGCCGTCAAACTTTCTGGTCGAATCGATGAAATGCTCATACCAGATGTGGTGTCTTTCGCATGAGTTCGATTGTAAGCGAGAACAGCATTGAACCAAGGAGTGGTATAATTAATTCTACTATCTATACCATGGATAACCACAGATGGTGTATTGATACTTAATGTTTTGCCAATGGGAGGAAAGCCATGAATTTGGGTTTTAATGTAATTAGTCGCTTTAGTATCAAAAATAGCTGTTCGCCATTGTAAGCTATTATTAGCCAGTAACATATTATCAAACTGTAAATTTACACCGTATTCAATTGTTTGATTGCGTTCAGGTTATAGATTAGGGTTTGGCGTAAAATAATTCATAGCGAAGTGTTTTGAATCATTATAAATTTCATTTAAGGTAGGCGTTCTGTAGCCCTCGGCATAAGAACTAAAAATCTCCAACCAGTGTGTGGGAGTAAAGTTAACTGCGCCACGAGATTTCCATTGAGAATCTTGATTGCTAGCGTATCTATCACTATCATTTCTATAGTTAGAATAACGAGTACCGATAGAAAATGTAATTGGTAATTTATTTAATCGAATTTCATCTTCTAACCAAACCGCTATATTGCGCAAGGTTGCTGCAGGAAAGCGATCCGCCAGTTTATTAGACTCTTGCTGTTGTTGATAAAATTCGCTACCAATGTTGAATTGGTGAGCAGCAAACTGGTTATGATCCCAGATAAAATGGTTAATTATCTTGCTTCCTTGGCTAATAAGGGAACGGTTTTCATCATTGTTTTTATTAATAGGTTTTTGTTTGATTATTAGCTTACTGTAGTAAAGATCCCAATCTATAAGCCAATTTTCCGTATGAACCGGATAAATTTTTTGTGTCAATTGCATATCATATCGGCTGGTAATGCGATCGTAGCGGCTAGGTTTGACAACTTCTGGGTTTCTAAGTTGTATTCCATCATTTTGATAATAGCGTAATTGAGCTGAAATCATATATGATGGAGTGATTGCCCAGTTGCCTTTGGCGAGTAGACTGTGAATATCCTCCTTATTAAAAGGAATTGAGCCATCACTGAGATGAGGCGATCCTTTTGATCTTGTACTAAAGGCAATTAATCTATCAGTGTCGTTAGTTCTACCAAATAATAAGCTACCATATTGATATCCTTGATCATTATGGCTATAGCCTAAGGTTAGAATAGCACCATGAGATTGCTCTGGAGCCAGCAGATCTCGTGCATTAACTATTTTTAAGTCGATAGTACCACCAAGGGCTCCACTACCATCTTGTAGGCTATTACTACCTTGAATAGAAATGATTTTTTTATAAACATTGGGTCTAGAAAGGTGCCGGTGATTGTTCCAGCATCAATATCTTGCCGAATACCGTCAATGGTTATGAGAACCCTGGAACTTTCATAACCTCACATGTTTAAATTTTTGCCATGAGTACTACCAAAGCCAGATAGGCTAACACCGGGAATGCTTCTTAATAAATCTAATGCGTTAGATGCATATTGATATTTTGGCTTGCTAGTATCAATTACCGTATATGTTTTAGCGGTAGTGGATATATTTGGCATTGCTTGATCAGCGTATACGGTAATGGTTTTATCGTCTGCTTTTGCCCAGGATGGCTGCGGAATCAGCATTCCGATGATCAAGGTACGCCATATAGTGAATATTTAATATAATTAATTGATTTTAAATAAGTTTTTTATTTAGACCCATAGGTATCCTTCCCTATTGTTATAATAGATTTAAAAATTAGCTGCCTGATAGTAGTTAGGTGGCTTGGTTTTGATTATTTTATTTGGTTAATATTAATTTTCCTGCTCTGGTCTGGCGTAATTGATAAATTTCACCTTGATGTAGATATTAGCAACTCCTTTTTGATCCAATAAATGTTGGCTATTGATGGTATTAATCATCTGGGTTGTAATTTGTTTTATATCTGAATTTAGTAAATTACTTTGTCTGAGTTTGTTCATATCGAAGAGGTATAACTAAATAATGGTAATAGTAATGATAATTATTATTGTTGTTGTTAATCAAGGTTTTTCATCTGCAGATAAACAGTGATAAAGTGAAATAATGATAAATAATTAAGAAATTTATTTTAAAAACAAGAAAATAGAATTATTCTCATAAAGGATGGTTGAAAGAATATAAATAATTTTTATAAAGCAAGATTATTATTTTAGATGGTATTAGAATAATTAGTAATATTTATCTGTTTTTTATAGTTTTTTTATTCATTCTTTGAGCAATAAAATAGATAATAAATATATTTTTTAATCTAAATGCAATTATATAATAAAATGTTATTATTAAATAATAGATTTTATTTGTTTATATTATAGTCAGAATATATCGTTCAAAACTTTTATTTGATTTTCATGGTATTCCATTTACTTATTTATTGTTAACTTTAGGTTATTTTTACTATTTTATTTATATTCAGTGACGTTAAAAAAATAACATAGTTGAAATTTGTAAATTATATGTTTAATTATAGCTGGACGGATGACAGACCAGATTATGATATAGAATAAGGTTTATTTACTGTTATATAATAGAAATCAAATAATAATATATAGTATTAGATAATCAATTGAGTGGTAAATGAATAACAGGTAAGGTTTATGCATGTTTTATTAATCAATATTTGGCAGGCTTAATTAAAAATATGAATATTGATAGGTAAGTATCTTACTTTATAGCAGATACGCTTTAGATTATTATAAATAAAATTCAATAATATCATTATAAATCAATTGATTATCATTAATATTACTATTTACAATAGAAAAAAAAGCCTATCATGGGCTGACAGGCAAAGACTACACACAGCAATATTTTGTAGGTTTCATGATTTTTTATTGCATAATAATGCTAGGAATATTGTAACCAATAATTTATAAAGAGGTTAATCTATAAGCATTATATTAAGATAACTCTAAGGTTTTATCACTAAGAATTATCTCAATAAAAATTTCACTTTATAGTATAATTATATAAGATTATTATTTAATCATACTAATGTTAAAATTAATGAAATTTAATTGTACGGTATTAATCGGTATTCTGGAAAATTTTTAGCGCAACAAATTTCAAATAATTTAAGTATAATGATTAACAAGAATATTAATTAAGTCAATCATTTTAATTTAAGGATCTTTCTTATATAAATTAGATTTGGTTAAATTATTTGATAACTTAGCTGGTTTCGAAACCTCATTCATCCAGGCGGTTAGTAAATTATGTGAGACAGCTAAAACGACTGGACCAATAAAAAGACCAATTACGCCAAATGATAAAATTCCACCAATAACGCCAATCAAAATAAGTATCATTGATAAATTCGCCCCCATCCTTATTAAAATAGGACGTAGTACGCCATCCATTGTTGCGACAATTATGCTCCATACAATCATAATAATGGCCCAGCTGGTATTGCCTGACCAGAATAACCATACTATGGAGGGTACCATAATCAATAATGGTCCAAGTTGGGCAACACAACATACAAATATAAGAATTGTTAATATCGCAGCATAAGGAATATCTGCTAAAGATAAACCAATACCACTGGTAATTGCTTGTATTAATGCGGTAACTACTACACCTAATGCAACAGCGCGAATTGATTGGCCTGCAAGTAGGATCGCGGTATCGCCTCGCGTACCTGCCAGGCGAATGGCAAAATGCCGAATACTTAATATAACACTTTCTCCCTTCAAATAGAGTAATGCACTAAATAGTAACATTACGACAAGATGAAACACGAAACGCCCGGCATTAATGGCTTGTGCTAAGAACCAGCTGGTTGCTTCTCCAACATACGGTTGTAGTTTAGCAATTAATGTATTACCGCCATTAGCGACCAATGTATGCCAACCATAAAAGAGTTTATTACCTATAAAGGGTAGGTTTTTTAACCACAATAGCTCGGGTAATCTAATTTCAGTTGGTGATTTTGCCCATTCAATCAGTGGGCCACTGTTTTGAATAATGCTACCAATTAGTATTGCAAAAGGAATAACAAATAATAATATTACTAATAGAGTCATCGCTATACTTGCTAGCCATTTTTTATGCCATAGTTTACTTTCAATTTTTTTAAATAATGGCCAGGTTGCAATAACCACCATGCCTGCCCAGAGAAAACCAAGTATGAATGGTTTCAATACCCAAAAACATGCAGCTATCATCAATAAAATAGCAATTATGCTAAAAATGAATTTGGGTAAATCATTAGGGGATTGCGCTTTTTCCATATATTAGCCTGATTATAAAGAATGATGGGTGCATATTATCAATTGTCTATTACATGATTAATCATGTTTTTTGTATCTAATAAAAGTAGGGTGATGATGAAAATTGTATTGTTTACAAAATGTTAATTGCCAAATTTTGTCTGGTATGTACTCTCAATCAAAGATAGTACATAAATTGCAAAGTGAACACTAATTAAAAAGATTTACTAGTATAATGATCCCACGTATAGGACGCGCTCATCAAATCAGTCAGCAGATAACAACCTATTTAACGACATTAAAAGACCGAGGTTTTAGCGGAGATTTAACCACCAGTTATGCTGAACGTTTATCAATGGCAACAGATAATAGTATTGATCAACTTACGCCTCAAGCTGTTGTCTATCCACGTTCGACTAGCGATGTTCAATTGTTGGCGAAACTTCCCATTGATAAACAATTTCAGTCATTAATCTTTACACCCAGAGGTGGTGGCACAGGGACCAATGGCCAGGCTTTGACTGAAGGCATTGTGGTTGATATGTCGCGCTATATGCAAAAAATTTTGCAAATTAATGTCGCAGCAAAATGGGTTAGAGTCGAAGCCGGTGTGATAAAAGATCAACTTAACCAATTTTTGGCACCTTATGGTTATTTTTTTCACCTGAATTATCAACCAGTAATCGAGCCACCTTGAGCGGCATGATCAATACTGATGCCTCAGGTCAAGGCTCATTAGTTTATGGTAAAACATCGGATCATGTACTGAGTGTTAAAGCTATTTTACTTGGTGGAGAGGTATTAGAAACCTATTCGATGACAGTTGAGTTGGCGGAGCGTTTTTCACAGCAGCAATCAACTATTGGTCGCATATATAGCATCGTGTATCACCATTGTCGTCAGCAGCGACAGCTAATTTTGGCTAAATTTCCACGATTAAATAGATTTTTAACCGGCTCTGAACGGACGCTGGCTTTTATTACCGAAGCTAAGCTAAATATTACTCCATTACCTAAAATAAGACGATTAGTTAATATAAAGTATGACTCATTTGATTCAGCGTTACGTAATGCACAAGTTATGGTGGTAGCCAAAGCATTATCAGTGGAAACGGTTGATACTAAAATCCTCTCTTTAGCGCGTGATGATATTATCTGGTATTCAGTGAGTAAATTAATTAACGATGTTGATGACAAAAAATTATCAGCATTAAATATTGTTGAATTTAGTGGGGTTAGTGAAGAAAAAATTAATCAACAATTAACTCGTTTATGTTCACAATTGGATAAGTTAATCTAAGCCGGTAATTCGGGGATCCTTGATTATCATATATGCCATCAATTAGCAGATATTGAAAATATCTGTACGATGAGAAAAAAAGCAGTTGGCCTATTGGCTAATACCAAAGGATTAGCAAAACCGATACCGTTCGTAGAGGATACTTGCGTGCCACCGGAGCATTTAGCCGATTACATTGCTGAATTTCGTGCGTTGCTTGACCACAATAATTTAGCTTATGGCATGTTTGGACATGTTGATGCAGGGGTATTACATGTTCGCCCGGTGATGGATATGTGTGATCCTCAACAAGAAGTATGAATGAAACAAATTTCAGGTCAAATTGCTCAACTTACCGCTAAATATGGCGGCTTATTATGGGGGGACACGGTAAAGGTTTTCGCTCCGCCTATGGCCCACAATTTTTTGGTGAAAAGCTTTATCAAATACTCTGTCAAATTAAAACCGCATTTGATCCCTTTAATCAATGAAACCCAGGAAAAATATGCTCATCAATTAATGTAGCGCTCACGTTAATGCCTATCGATTCTGTAAAAAGAGGAACCTATGATCGCACTATCCCGATCAAAGTGAGGGAAACATTTGAGCAGGCTATGGCCTGCAATGGTAATGGCTTGTGCTTTAATTTTGACGTTAATAGTCCAATGTGTCCTTCAATGAAAATTTCCCAGCAACGAATTCATTCGCCAAAAGGCCGAGCAACATTAATGAATGGTTAAGATTACAGGTTAAGCAAGGCGTAAACTTAGCATTATTTGCAGAAGATATTGATAGTTATAAACTCTCTTGGCCGAAAAAAATAACACGCCTATACCATACCTTGCGAGCTAAGAGTAGACAGTATGATTTTTTCCATGAAGTAAAAGAGGCGATGGCGGGTTGTTTAGCCTGTAAAGCGTGTTCAACCCAATGCCCAGTTAAAATTGATGTTCCATCGTTTAGGGCAAAATTTTTAGCCCTCTATTATAGTCGTTATTTGCGACCAATTAGTGACTACGTGGTTGCTAATATTGAATTAACTTTGCCGCTCATGGCAAAACAACCACGCTGGTTTAATTTTATATTACGGCAAGGGTGGATACAAACCCTAGGTCACAAGGTGATTGGACTAACGGATTTTCCTCAACTGTCTACACCCAGTTTACAACAACAATTGGCTGGTCATGCAGCATTGTCTCTGTCATTGCCACAATTAGAAAGCTTACCTGAAGAGAATCGCAGCCAATTTGTTTTTGTCGTCCAAGATCCATTTACTAGTTATTATGATGCAAAGGTAGTTGCGATTTTATCCATTTAATTGAAATACTAGGTTATAGGCCTATATTGTTGCCATTTTCTGCTAATGGAAAAGTGTTGCATATTAAAGGATATTTAACCCGTTTTGCCAAAACAGCGCAAAAAACAGCGGATTTTCTTAACCGCTTAGCGCAATTATAAATTCCGATGGTCGGTATTGATCCAGCCTTAGTGCTCTGTTATCGCGATGAATATAGCCAGATCCTTGGTAATAAACGGGTAAATTCGAAGTTAAATTAGTTAATGAGGCTGATGACAGTATTAGTGCCAAAGCCAGCAGCGAAGTTAACGGCTGAAAAATGGTATCTATTAGGGCATTGTACCGAAATGTCATTGTTAGCTGATAGTGCTCAACAATGGATTAAAATTTTTGCTCAGCTTGGTCGTCAACTGATTAATATTAATGTTGGTTGTTGCGGCATGGCAGGAACTGATGGTCATGAGGTTAAACATCTGGCTAACTCAAAGGGAATTTATGCCTTATCTTGGGGAAATCGATTACAAAAATTACCCAAAACACGTTGTCTAGCAACAGGTTACTCTTGTCGCAGTCAAGTAAAACGAATTGAAAATGAAATAATAAAACATCCTTTACAAGCGTTATTGGAGATGTTTAAATGATTTGGCAACGTTCTTATACCCTCGAAGAAATTAATAGTTGGGGGTGATAACAGCATGTTATCCCATTTAGGGATTGTTATGTTAAGTATCAGTGACGATACTATTGAAGCAACAATGCCGGTTGATCAACGTACCATGCAGCCGTTTGGATTACTACATGGTGGTGCTTCGGTGGTGTTAGCCGAATCGTTAGGCTCGATAGCTGGTTATCTCTATACTCAAGATAATCGAAAAGTAGTTGGCGCCGAAATTAATGCTAGCCATATTAGGCCGGTATATTCAGGAAGGGTACGTGGCGTATGTAGTCCAATTCATCTAGGTCGCCGGCAACAAGTCTGGTCGATAAAAATCTTTGATGAACAATTAAGACTGAGTTGTATTTGTCGTTTGACAACAGTAATCATGTAATTATTAGCACTTAAAGATAACTAAACGACAAAAGCTCGATGATTTAGCGATACTTTGTTCGTCACGTTAAATATTGCTGAATTTGCGAGTTTATTTTATTTTTTTAATGTTTATCAAAATGTTTATATGATTGATAAATTAAAAATCGTAAAAAAACAGTAAAATAAACGCCACTTTTTGCTGAAAAAACACTCTAATAAAAATATTCTGCTTAAAATAAATGGTTGAAGTGAGAAATGTTATCATTACCATATATAATATTAAACAAAAAAAGTCTAGTTAGATTGATAGTGTAATCTAGTCAAAATATTAGTTTCGTGAGGTCAATAATGGCAGAGTATGTTGATACTTTTTCTTTGAATGAAATAACTTGGCAGGGCCTTACCATAACCGATAAAGCAGCTGCTCAAATTCTTAAATTAATGAAAAAAAATCCTGCTAACCAGGGATTATCTCTTAATATCAAGCAATCAGGTTGTGCAGGATTTGGTTATGTCATTGCATTGATAGATAATCCAACTAAAGAATATTTGCTGTTTGAAAATAATGGCGCCAAACTTTTTGTTCCTCTAAGAGCAATGCCATTTATTGATGGTACTGAGGTTGATTATGTTCGTGAGGGACTCAATCAAGTATTCAAATTTAATAATCCTAAGGCTCAACACGCTTGTGGTTGTGGTGAAAGCTTTGGTATTGAAGTGAATTAAATTATGTCACAGCGTAATATAGAAATTGGTGATGATGTTCAACAATGGTTAGCGGAGCATCGTTATAAAGAGGGTTTTTTCACTCAGGTTGCAACGGATGAATTAGCTAAAGGTCTCAATGAAGAGGTCATCAAAGCGATTTCAGCCAAACGTAATGAACCTGATTGGATGTTGCAGTTTCGTTTAGAGGCTTATCAACATTGGTTGGGTATGGAAGAGCCCCACTGGCTTAAAGGCTATTATCCTGATTTAAACTACCAGGAATATAGTTATTATGCAGCGCCATCCTGCAATAGTTGCGATGATACTTGTCAAACTGAAACTGATTCATCGGCAGCGGGTGGGAATGAGCATAGCAATAATTATCTGACCGCCGAAGTTGAAGAAGCATTTAATAAACTTGGTATACCAGTCCGTGAGGGTAAATCGGTTGCGGTAGATGCTATTTTTGACTCTGTTTCTGTTTCAACAACTTATCGTAGCGAATTAGCGAAACTTGGTATTATTTTTTGTTCTTTTGGTGAAGCTATCCAACAGTATCCTGAGTTAGTAAAAAAATATATTGGTACGGTCGTTTCTAATCGAGACAATTTTTTTGCGGCATTAAATTCTGCTGTCGCTTCTGATGGGACATTTGTTTATGTGCCAAAAGGAGTTCGTTGCCCGATGGAATTATCAACCTATTTTCGTATTAATTCGGCTAAGACCGGTCAGTTTGAGCGCACTATCTTGATTGCTGATGAAGGTAGTTACGTTAGTTATATTGAAGGATGCTCTGCTCCGGTGAGAGATAGCTATCAATTACATGCTGCGGTAGTTGAAGTTATTATTCATAAAGATGCTGAAGTAAAATATTCTACCGTACAAAACTGGTTTTCAGGTGGTGAAAGTGAAACCGGTGGCATTTTAAACTTTGTCACCAAACGCGCCTTATGCGAGGGTGAGAATACCAAAATGTCCTGGACGCAGTCTGAAACAGGTTCGGCTATTACTTGGAAATATCCTAGTGTTATTTTGCAAGGGGATAATTCGGTGGGGGAATTCTTTTCAGTGGCATTAACCAATGGTAATCAACAGGCTGATACCGGTACAAAAATGATCCATATTGGTAAGAATACGCATTCCACCATCATCTCTAAAGGGATCTCAGCTGGTCGTAGTCAAAATAGTTACCGCGGTTTAGTAAAGATTTTACCGATGGCAGAAAATGCCAGAAATTATACCCAATGTGATTCTATGTTAATTGGCACTCAATGTGGCGCGCATACTTTTCCTTATATTGAAGTAAAAAATAGTAGTGCACAGTTAGAGCATGAAGCTACAACATCTCGTATTGGTGAAGATCAACTCTTTTATTGTTTGCAACGAGGTATTAGTGAGGATGACGCTATTTCGATGATCGTAAATGGTTTCTGTAAAGATGTCTTTTCTGAATTACCATTAGAGTTTGCCGTTGAAGCACAAAAATTGTTAGCAATTAGTTTGGAACATAGTGTGGGTTGATGGTTCTTATTAAAAGAATACTCAGTTATTCAAAGGCCAATGAAATGTTAAGTGTTAAAAATTTAAATGTCAGTATTGAAGGTAATCAAATTCTTAACGGATTAAATCTAGAAGTAAAAGCGGGTGAAGTACATGCAATCATGGGGCCTAATGGATCAGGCAAGAGTACATTATCAGCGACACTGGCAGGACGTGAAGAATATCAAGTAGAACAGGGTGAAATTCTATTCAAAAATAAAAATTTGCTTGAGTTATCGCCGGAAGAACGTGCAGGAGAAGGTATATTTTTAGCCTTTCAATATCCAGTGGAAATTCCTGGCGTAAGTAATCAACTTTTCTTACAAACCTCGGTTAATGCAGTAAGAGAGTATCGTAAGCAGCCACCACTAGATAGATTTGATTTTCAGGATTTTATTGAAGATAAAATTGAACTACTTGATATGCCGAAAGATTTACTTACTCGATCAGTAAATGTCGGTTTTTCTGGTGGAGAAAAAAAGCGCAATGATATTTTACAGATGGCAGCGTTAGAGCCTGAGTTATGTATTTTAGATGAAACCGACTCGGGTCTTGATATTGATGCCTTAAAAGTTGTGGCTAATGGTGTGAACTCACTTCGTGGCGCTGAAAGAGCTTTTATCATCGTTACTCACTATCAGCGTATTTTGGATTATGTACAGCCTGATTTTGTTCATGTTCTCTATCAAGGCAAAATTATTCAATCAGGTGATTTTACCTTGGCTAAAAAACTGGAGGTACAAGGCTATGGCTGGCTTATTGATCAACAGTGAAAGAGCAGAAAAACAGCAGCAAGTCACAAAGTTAAATCAACAGGCGCTAAAAAGGTTTGCGACACTTTTTTATGCCAGTAAAAGAGCAAGCGAAAAACAAGCTCAGGCCTATTGGCAGCAGGTAGAGAAAATTGGTTTTCCGCCATTTCGTCATGAAGAGTGGCATTATACGCCGTTGGCAAAAGTACTTAACGCTCAATACCAATTAAATAGTGATAAAGTTAACACCATTACTGCTAAGCAATTAAAACAGCTGGCTATCTCCCTTGACGGCTGGAGAATTGTTTTGTTTGATGGATGCCTTATCCCCACCTTAAGTAGCGATAACTTTGGCCCTTATCAAATTCAAATGATGGATGCGCAAGCACAGCTTCCGGCGCCTATCGTGACCGATGAAATATTCCTGTATTTAACTGAAAGTCTGGCCGCTCAACCCCTAATGATTAAATTGGCCGCTAATCAACAGGTACAAAAACCGCTTTATATATTGAATATTACCTCTGGTTCAAATCACCATGATTATGTTAATACTAGTCACTATCGCTATCATTTAGAGATTGGTGCTAATTGCAAATCGCAAGTTATTGAACATTTTGTTTCTGTTGATGATAAGCCGCATCTGACAGGTAGTCGATTGACCGCTAATATAGATGATAATAGTCATTTTAGCCATATCAAACTTTGCGTTGAAAACAACCAAAGTCACCATTTTGCCCATAATGACATCTTGTCAGGTCGAGATAGTCAAATAAACAGTAGTGGTATTTTTATCGGCTCAGCATTACTTCGCCATCATACCAGTGTGAAATTAAATGGAGCGGGTAGCAGATTAACACTCAATAGCTTATTGTTGCCACAAAATAGAGAAATTGTTGATACCAGAACTTATCTTGAACATAGTCAGCCATTTTGTAAAAGTCGCCAGTTGCATAAAACGATCGTGCAGGATGAAAGTAAAGCTGTTTTTAATGGTATGATTAAAGTTGCGCCACAGGCACTTAAAACCGCTGGTCAAATGACAAATAATAACTTGTTATTAGGTAAACAAGCCGAAATTGACACCAAACCGCAGTTAGAAATTTATGCTGATGATGTTAAGTGTAGTCATGGCGCTACAGTAGGCCGGATTGATGATGAACAGCTGTTTTATTTACGTTCACGGGGTATTCATCTCAATGATGCAAATCATATGATTATGGTGGCCTTTGCAGCTGAAGTCATCGAAGCTATTGATAGTGAAGCTGTAAGTAACAAGGTAATGGATATTATTCAGCAGCGCTTGGCAGGGATTTAATATGACATTTTCAGTGGCATCCATTCGCAAAGATTTTCCTATGCTGGCAGAAAAAATCAACAATCAACCGTTGGTTTATTTGGATAGTGCAGCCAGTGCGCAAAAACCGCTCCAAGTGATAGAAAAGCAAAGGTCATTTCTTTGTCATCACTATGCGGCGGTACACCGAGGGATCCATCGCTTGAGTAGTGAAGCCACAGCGATGGTGGAAAATGTTCGTCAGCAAGTCGCTGATTTTATTCATGCAGCTGATTCTGAAGAAATTGTTTTTGTTAAAGGAACAACAGAAGGCATAAATTTAATTGCTAATAGTTATGGACATGGTTTTATCAAACCAGGCGATAATATTATCATTAGCCAAATGGAGCATCACGCTAATATAGTTCCTTGGCATCTGCTTGCAAGCCAGATTGGTTTTGATATTCGTATATTACCTATTGATAATGATGGGAAATTAATTTTTGAACAATTAGATAGGCTAATCGATAGCCGGACTCGGTTACTCTCTTTTACCCACATGTCGAATGTTTTGGGAACCGTTAATCCAGCAAAACAGATTATTGCCTATGCGCGCCAATGTGCAGAGCAAAAAGCAGCACAATTGCATATTTTGCTTGATGGTGCGCAAAGTATTATGCACCAAATGATTGATGTCCAAGATTTAGATTGTGATTTTTATGTTTTTTCCGGTCACAAACTGTATGGACCTACTGGTATAGGTGTTTTATATGGCAAAAAGGCCTTATTAAATGCTTTACCACCTTGGCAAGGTGGGGGAGCCATGATTGATAAAGTGAGTATGACGTTATCTGAGTCAGAGCCAGCAATAATAAATATCACTTACGAAAAGGCGCCATGGCGATTTGAAGCAGGCACACCCAATATTGTTGGTATTATTGGTTTAGGTGAGGCTTTACGTTATGTTAATAATATTGGTTATCAACAAATATCTGCTCATGAAACGGCATTAATGCAGTATGCTAATCAGCGTTTAAGTACGGTAAACTCTTTGCGTCTTTACGGCTCAGATGAGCGCCAGGGAGTTATTGCTTTCAATTTAGGCGAGCATCATGCTTATGATGTCGGTAGTTTTTTAGATAATTATGCAATTGCAATACGGACAGGCCACCATTGTGCGTTGCCATTGATGGATTTTTATCAAGTACCAGCTATGTGTCGAGCTTCGCTAGCGGTTTATACTACTAAAGAAGAGATTGATATTTTGGTTGAAAAACTACAACATATTGAAAAATTACTAACTTAATCTGCTTTAAAGTACATATAAGGGTAGAATGATGTCAGCCTTGCCTGATGAGAATAAATTGTTGCATAATTTTTCACGTTGTCAAAACTGGGAAGAGCGATATCTTTATTTAATTGAATTAGGGGAAAAATTATTACCTCTTAGCGATAGACAAAAACAAGTGAAAAATCAGGTCTCAGGTTGTCAAAGCCAGGTTTGGATTGTTATGGAGCCAGATAGTGACGCAAAGATCCAATTTGCTGGCGACAGCGATGCTGCTATAGTTAAGGGATTGATTGCATTAGTAATAATTATTTTTCAAAATAAAACCGGACAACAAATTTTGACCACAGATAGCAAAGCATTTTTTCAAAAGTTGTCATTGGAGCAGCATTTAACGCCATCAAGAAGCCAGGGATTGCATGCTATGATCAGAACAATCCGTCAGCGAGCTGAAAAAATTATCCAATTAAGCACTTAAACATTTAGTTAACTACTGATATTATTAAAGTGACTCTTATTCACCCGATAAACTTTGTACGTTCCTTAGGAGGAAAAAGTATGAAGAGAATTCTATTTTTTATCGGCTTGTTGTTTTTAAGCGGGCTGACTTTCAATGTCAGTGCTGCTGAATACTCCTTGCCATCCACTACAGCACGCTTAATTGGTGAAAATAGTCATTATGTGGTGCCTAATGATGGGCGTCTACTGGAAGCTATTATAAGTGAATTTCAGATAGGTTTGCTGGGTATGTTGGAAGCTAATCCAGGAACCGATCCATATTTACCTAAAGCGGGTAAAACATTGATTATTCCATCGCAAATGTTATTACCTGCGACTAAGCGTGATGGTATCATCGTTAATTTAGCCGAATTGCGACTGTATTATTTTCCTAAAGGAAGCAATAAAGTCATGGTTTACCCTATTGGTATCGGCCAATTGGGCGCTAATACGCCTAAAATGGTGACGACTGTTAGTCAATTAATTAAAAATCCAAGCTGGACACCAACGCCGAATATCCGTAAACGTTATGCTGCCGATGGCGTTATTTTGCCGGCGGTATTTCCTGCTGGGCCTGATAATCCTATGGGGCTTTATGCCTTGCGATTATCTTATGGTAAGGGACAATATTTGATCCATGGTACTAATGCCAATTTTGGTATTGGATTACGTGTTAGTTCCGGTTGTATTCGTTTAAGACCTGAGGATATACAAGCATTATTCTACTCTATACCGGTAGGAACTCGCGTACAGGTAATTAATGAGCCGATTAAGTACTCTAAAGAGCCAGATGGAAGCTATTATATCGAAGTTCATCAACCATTATCTAAACGTGAATCTGATGATCCGCAAACGATGCCATTAGTATATAGCAATGAGTTTAAGGCATTTTTGCAACAACCTGGTATTGATCAGAGATTAGTTGCTCAAGCCGTAGCACGCCGCTCAGGAATGCCGGTTAGGGTAAATAAGACCTAAATTAATATTAGATGGTGATGTATTATGAGTAGATTTACTCTATTTTATAAAAAATAGTGAATTAATTAATAATCAGATAATGGTATTATTAAAAATTAGTTGTATGTAATAAATAATAAGGCACCCGATGGGTGCCTTATTAGTATATCCAGTGATCCGTTAAATGCAATTGGATTACTTTTTATATCTACGAACTTGATTATCCAAACGTTGATTAGCACGAGCAGCTTCATCTTTAGCAGTCTGAACATCAGTACGTAATGACTGAACGTCATTGGATAGTAGATCGACTTTACTGTTTAACGTTTGTACATCTGAGGACAGTTTGCTAATTTGGCTACTGTTTGAACAGCCTGCTAACAAAGCAGAAGCCAGAACGATAGAGCCCAGTACAACTTTAGTACGCTTCATTATATTACCCTCTAGATTTAGTTAATCTCCAAGTAGCAAGGTAAGTATTGCACATTCCTGGTAAAACAGAGAATAAATTTCTGTCTCTAACTTTGAATTATTAGATTTTTTTCAAATTCAGGCAGAATACTTACTTATTCTTATACTAGTACTTAATTAGAATATTTTTTACTTAAAATCTGACAAGTTGTTTAATAAAATTAAGAAAAGACAATAAATTTATTTGTTTTTTTTTGTTCATTTTGCTTGAGTAGACGGCAATTTTTAATTATTTCATGGCGTTATTTTGTCAATTATTTTTTACTGCAAATATAAAATAAAATTAATGCGATAACAGTTATTTTTTAAATAACATGTCGATTATGATCTTTTGGGCTGGAAATATTAATTTTTGGCTAATAGAATTATAAGATATGGACAGATGAGGTATTTGTTGTAACACTTGGCACTAATGCTCCTGAAACCATAACAACAACTTCACCTTTTTCGGCCATATTATTGGCTAAAGCAACTTGTTTACCAATACGATAGAAATCGTCTGTAGAGGCAATTTCTTTGACTAATTGTGGAATAACGCCTTTAACTAATAATAATTGACGGGCAGTTTCTTCATTAGTTGTTAAAGCAAGGATCGGGGCTGTTGGAAAATATTTACGTACTGATTTTGCTGATTTACCGCCATAGGTTGCCACGATAATCAATTGAGAGTTTAACTTTTCTGCCATTTCAACCGCACCGCGACAAACTGCTTCAGTAATGCGTAATTTTTGGTTTATTTTACTATCATCAATGCGGCTTGGCATAAAACGATCGGTACGATCGCAAATAGTCGCCATAATTTTTACCGCTTCGATAGGATATTTTCCTTTCGCGCTCTCGCCAGATAGCATAACGGCATCTGTACCGTCCAAAATAGCATTAGCAACATCACCGGCTTCCGCACGAGTAGGGCGGGGATTTTTGATCATCGAATCTAACATTTGGGTGGCCGTAATGACAATTTTACGGGCAGCAACGCATTTTTCGATCATCATTTTCTGCGCAAAGATAACTTCTTCAACTGGGATTTCGACGCCAAGATCACCACGTGCCACCATGATCCCATCAGAGGCTTCTAAAATTTCATCGAAGTTATTTAATCCTTCTTGATTCTCAATTTTAGAGATTATTTGGATATTTTTACCACCATGCTGCGCTAGATGGGCGCGGATTTCTTCTACATCAGCGCGTTTACGGATAAAGGAAGCAGCAACAAAATCAACGCCTTGCTGGCAACCAAAAATCAGATCTTGTTTATCTTTTTCTGCCAGTGCCGGCAAGCCGATTGAAACGCCAGGTAAATTAACGCCTTTATTTTCACCTAAATCGCCATTATTAAGTACTCGACAGATGACATCACTAGCGGTAACGGATAAAACTTCCATACCGATTAAGCCATCATCAACCAGAATAGTATTACCTGGTTTAAGATCATCAGGTAAACCGGAGTAGGTCACAGCAACCCGATCTTGATTACCAATCACTGAGGTGTCGGTGGTAAAGGTAAAATTTTGCCCAGCGATTAGCGATACATCGTTTTTAAGCCGCATTGTGCGGATCTCTGGCCCTTTTGTATCTAATAATATCGCAGCCTGTTGGTTTTTTTGGCTACAGACCGCACGTAAATTTTTAATGCGTTGACCATGTTCTTCATGATCACCATGTGAGAAATTTAGCCGCATGACATTCATGCCAGCATTAAGTAATTGTGAGAGTTTTTCTTCAGATTCAGTTTTAGGGCCGATAGTACAAACAATTTTGGTTTTTTTCATGACAATTAATCTACAGGTTTTATAGCAGTATTTTATTAATTAATTGCGGTGTTTATATCAGGTTTTTGTTTTGATATAGGTTATACGCCGTAACGAATAGCTAAAAATCCACTGGTATTTTATAATGATAAAGTAAGTGGCACAAGTATAAATATCATGCCTTATTATTGCAACTGGCCATATATTGCCAGTTGCATCATTTGAATGATATATAACTTATTATGATATTGTAGTTATTACTATTCATGCTATCAACGAGAAACCAATATAAACATAAGCTAATCACCACAATATTTACTAGCAGATAACAGTGCCGTTAGATTTTATCTGAAATGATAAAATTTGACTGATAAACTAAATGTTTATTGTATACTGGAAAGGGAATAATGTTATTTTATATTAAATAAAAAAAATATTTGATATTTAATTTTTTAAAATTGGATTTAGCTAAATATTTATAAGTAAATCAAAGAGGATATTTATGTTTAATCAGATTAATCATACTCAATCGCATAACCGTGTAACGGCTATTCAAATTGGTGAGGTAGGTGATATTACTATTTCTTCATCGCAACCAATTGGGCCCAAATAGGACAGCAGATCCGAACAGTTAGTAATAATCATATCCAATGGCAGTCGGCCGCAATCAATAACGGAACAGGTTTGGGTACGGCGCAATCGACAAGTACAAACCACCAAACGTTATCAATAATGCACTAAGATTCGATCAGAAGATGAGCAGCTAGTGCCTAATATGACCTTGAATATGACTATAGACATTGCTCTTGGAATATCTCTTTATTAGCGGTCGAATATGTCATTCAACACGGATGATAATATTCGGCTTTCACCACTTAGTAATCCCAATTTTGATTTAGCTCAAGAAGTGGAGTGCTTTGAAGAAACATTCTGCGATTTCAGACCCTATATCGAACAATTAGAACGTGCGCGAGCCTTTCAGCCAGCAGGAAGTGAATTTTTATCATTAAATAGCGAAAAAAATAGTACAAATTCTACTCTCAATGTTGATGAGTTTGATAGGTTGCTAGCGCAAAGCGAGCAAGAAAACTTTGAAGAAGCCAATCTTCCTGCAATAAGAGCAGCCGAATATCGGGCAACTTTAAGGGAGAATTCAGCGCTTACTATTAATGATGAAGCTGAAATGCCAAATGAAAGCATTTCTTTAGTTAGAGCGCCAATTGAAGATGATGATCCATCAATTAACTGAGCAATAGACAACTAATTAAGAGAAAAATTCACAGTGATGTAGCGGCTAGATTAATGATAAAATTCGTTTATCTACTAACCCAGTATTATAAATAATGTAATTTACGATGTTATTTAATATTAATTATGTAATTGCTGTTTGTGACAATATTTAATAACAGCCATAGCCAGGAGTCTGTTTGTTGTGGCTGTTTAATTTTTAACATTTTTTCAAATCATATCCAATAAATTATGGCAACACATTTTGTTCGACAAATAGCCAGTTAACCAGCGACCAAAAATTTGTCAAATATTCTGCCCGTGCATTACGATAATTAATGTAGTAAGCATGCTCCCATATATCAACAGTCAGTAATGGTTTATCATCATCGCTGACTGGTGTGGCGGCATTAGAAGTATTGACGATAGAGAGCTTTCCGTTTGCCTGTTTGACTAACCATGTCCAGCCTGAACCAAAACTTTTAATCGCCGCATCGGTAAACTGCTGCTTAAATTTTTCAAAATCAGTAAAATGTTGATTAATGACCTCAGCTATTTGACCTGTTGGTTCGCCATCGGCATTAGGCGCTAAGCAGTGCCAATAAAAGGTATGGTTCCAGACACTTGGGCAGCATTATTAAAAATGCCTCCTTGTGCGGTTCTGATAATTTCTTCTAATGATTTACCCTCAAAGTTAGTCCCTTTAATTAAATTATTTAGATTATTGACATAAGTGCTATGGTGTTTGCCATAATGGTATTCTAACGTTTCTTGAGAAATATGGGGCTCTAAAGCATTTTTAGCATAAGGTAATGGCGGTAATTGGAAAGACATTGCAGACTCCTTTTTATTCGTATCGCGCAACCAGTTGATAAATACAAAATATAAACATATTGAAATTATCATTTTTTATATAGATAACTTAATAATTATGTTAATCAATTTTTATTAAATATGATTGGAACATAATAAAGATAGCAGCAAAGGGTTATCAAGTATTGATAGAAAATGGTATTCTATATCAATGTTATGTTCGCGTAGTGCAAAATAATAGATTTAGTTTTTAAGGAAGTAACAATGACGACAATAGAAAAAATTGAACGACAGGTAAAAGAAAATCCAATTCTTTTATACATGAAAGGCTCACCTAAATTTCCAAGCTGTGGTTTCTCTGCCCAGGCGGTTCAAGCTCTTTCTGCTTGTGGTGAACGTTTTGCTTATGTAGATATTTTGCAAAACCCTGATATTCGTAGTGAGTTACCTAAGTATGTAAACTGGCCAACATTTCCTCAGTTATGGGTTGATGGTGAGCTAATTGGTGGTTGCGATATCATTATTGAAATGTATCAGCAGGGTAAATTACAGGAATTGATCACCGCCACTGCCGATAAATATCGCACTTCAGAACAGCCAGGCGCTGAGTAGCTAAATAACCCTTACAAAATAAATAGTTAATTAGAAGGCAGTAAAATTTATGCGTTACCACTGCCTTTGATAATTAATCGGTTATTAATGGCCAGCCACCTAATTTTTTCCATTTATTGACGATTTCACAAAACAGTAATGCCGTTCTATCTGTGTCGTAAAGAGCGCCATGTGCCTGTTTACCATCAAAAGGGATCCCGGCGGTATAACAAGCTTTAGCTAAAATTGTTTGACCAAAAACCAGCCCGCTGAGGGTTGCGGTATCGAAAGTCGCAAAAGGGTGGAACGGATTACGTTTTAGATTTGCTCGTTGAGCGGCAGCCATAATAAAACTATGATCAAAATTGGCATTGTGGGCAACAATAATTGCCCGATTGCAATCATTATTTTTAATGCCTTTTCTAACCATCTTAAAAATTGTATGTAAAGCGGTATACTCATCGACAGCGTTACGTAAAGGATTAGTTGGGTCGATGCCAGTGAAAGTCAGTGCAGTTGCTTCTATATTTGCTCCTGCAAAAGGTTCAACATGAAAATGGAGTCTTTCATCAATCTCTAACCAACCCCCTTGATCCATTTTTAGCGTCATAGCCGCAACTTCTAATAGCGCATTTTGTTGTGCATTAAACCCACCAGTTTCTACATCGATAACGACAGGATAATAACCTCGAAAACGCTTTGCCAGCGTGTTAACACCATTTTTTTTATTAGACATTTGCTTAAGACTTTATACTTGAGAATAAAGATATTATGCCAAATTTTGGCTAAAATGCATAAATTGGCTTAAGTATAGAAAATGTATGGATAGATGTTCGATCAATGACGAAAAGCGTCAGTTACCTAAAGCATTACTGGCATTTTTATTTTCAATCAATTCAATTTGATAGCCATCAGGATCTTCCACAAATGCAATAATCGTTGAGCCACCTTTTACGGGGCCTGCTTCGCGCGTCACCTTGCCGCCTGCTCGCTTTATACTACTACATGTATCTGCAACGTTATCAACACCTAATGCAATATGACCAAATGCGGTACCCATCTGGTAATGCTCAACACCCCAATTATAGGTTAATTCGATTACGGTACCTTTACTTTCATCATCAAAGCCGACGAAGGCGAGGGAATATTTGTATGTAGGATTTTCACTTGTGCGTAATAGACGCATACCTAATATTTCAGTATAAAAATGAATTGAGCGTTGCAGATCGCCAACCCGTAACATGGTATGAAGTAAGCGCATATAAGCCTCTTTTTAAGTTTAAAAACCATTCATTACTGATATTAATATAACGTGAACCTTACTATTATTTCAATTTATATAGTTGGTTTATTAATTAAAATTTACAATATAATTGATTGCGTTACTTTAGTGTCAACTGTTACGGCTTAAAAATATCGTTCAGTTAACTTTATAGTAGCTATTCAATTATAGCTAATCGCTGATGTTGTTATAAGCTATTTGTTATCATAATATTGTAAACTGAACGGATATTTTTCATTTACAAGTTATGCATTAGTAATGCATAACAATTGTTTTTTATTATTGCTAATAGTCGATGTATTCATTTATTACCGGGCTATAATTTTTTTTAAATTATTTGTTGACTTATTAGCTTATTTTATTTGGTATTATTTATTTAAGATATAATATGGTTTTATTATTTTTTTTCAACTTTCAGGTAATTTATTAAAAATAAATATAGACTTAGTATCTAAGTATAGCTGAATAAATGCTTTTAAGAATATTTATAATAACTTTTTTTATAATGATTTTTATTTTTTTATTGTCTATTTTTTGCAAATTAAAAATAATATTAATATAAAAGCATATAGAATAGAATTTAGATGAAGGCTATTCTTATAAGGATATTTAACTAATAGCCTTTTGTTTTATATGGTACATAAGTGGGTAATGATTAGAACACTAATTAAGTCAACTTAATATACTAATAATGAAATATAATTTTATATATTATTATGTTAAATATAAATATAAATATAAATATAAATATAAATATAAATATAAATATAAATATAAATATTTACCCATTTCTATATTAATATCTTAGTGAATAGAAATGGATATATGTTTCTGGGATATTAATTGGCAATTTAATAATTATAGATGTAGATGGTATTCTATTTTTAAGGAGGAACAATTGGAATCAAAAATAGGAACTGATCTTGCGCGTTTAGTTCGAGTCTGGCGGGCATTGATTGATCATCGTCTGAAACCATTAAAGCTCATCCAAACTCATAGGGTAACCTTATATAACATTAGCCAGTTACCACCTGAGCAATCACAAATTCAATTGGCTAAAGCAATAGGTATTGAACAACCATCGCTAGTTAGAACTCTCGATCAATTAGAAGAAAAGAAATTGATCACGCGTCACACCTGTGTCAATGACAGACGAGCAAAAAGAATTAAATTAACAGAAGAATCGATGCCATTTATTAAACAGGTTGATTATGTAATTGAAAAAACTCGAAAGTAGATATTAGGAGGTATTATACATGATGAATTAAATACACTTTATTTATTGATATTAAAACTCGAGCAAAATATTATTCGGTTACATAATCATTCGTAATAAATGATAGCGCAATAAAAAAAGAACAAATGGCGTTATAATATAATGCATACGCGGCTAATTATCTAAATCTAGTTGCGTATGCTATTTAAGTTGAATTAACGAGATGAAACAGTAATGTTATTTCCACTACCTATAATAGATACACGCTGGCCATTACGGAAGCTGTTTGGATCACCTTTTTGCACCACAGAGATAACTCGGCCATTATCCAACATGATTTCCAGTTGAACGCCTTTTGTTTTGTTAAGTGCCCCTTGAACATTTTGACCGGCAGCGCCACCGGCGATCGCACCGGCTGCCGTTGCAAGGGTTTTTCCTGTGCCCCCGCCAACCGTATTACCCAATAACCCACCCAGAACAGCACCACCCAGTGCTCCTATGATGTTTTCGTCACCACCGGCCTGAATATTAACCGGGGTTACGCGAGTAATGGTACCATAGGTCACAGTTTGTACTTGTTTAGCTTGAGATGCGGTATAAGTGTCCCCAGAAAGACTACCTGTATTTATACAGCCCGATAAAACTGTTACTGTAAAAATACCGACGAGAACTTGCTTTAACATGATTACTCCTTTTGGAAATCTGATTTACAGTGTAATAATAATCATGAATACACAAATATCATAATTTATTGTATATAACCGAACTGGATAATCAGACAAATAGTAAAATTAATTTACTTTCTACAATCTAAATATAGTCTAAACATTAATAATTTTTTCTTAAAGTAATAAATTCAGCTTAATTAATTTATTTTTAATTAAAATATCCTTAAATTTTTATTTTTTATTTTATTTCAATAAGTTAAATGTTTTAAGTGAAAAACTATGCCTATAAGTATATTGAATGACTAAAACGAAGTATAGATAAAATAATCAGAGGTCAAACATGAAAGCAGGTCGCTATATAGGGGGGAGGTCAGGTACCAGTCTTGATGGGGTTGATGTTGTTTTGGCTGAGATTGATGACAAAAATGTGATTCAGCTAGGTGCGATTTCCTTTCCTTTTCCCACTGAATTAAAAAATCAAGTCTTGTCTATATGTCAAGGTCAAGCGGTCACCTTAGCAACAATAGGTGAAATTGATTATCAGCTCGGCTCGTTATATGGTAAGCGATCAATAACCTATTAAAACAGCAATTATTATCGGCCACAGATATTACCGCGATAGGGTGTCATGGGCAAACAGTTTGGCACCAACCTACTGGCCAACGGCCTTTTACTCTGCAATTAGGCGATAATAATAGAATTGTTGCGTTAACTAACATCACCGTAGTAGGCGATTTTCGTCGTAGAGATATGGCGTATGGTGGGCAAGGTGTACCTTTAGTACCTGCTTTTCAGCGCAAGGTACTTAGTCATCCTGATGAAAATCGTATTATTTTAAATATAGGTGGCATCGCTAATCTTACTACTTTATTTGAAAATTCAATAATTAAAGGCTATGATACCGGACCTGGAAATATGCTGTTGGATATCTGGGCCAGTCAACATTTAAATAAACCTTATGATAATAACGGCGATTGGGCGCGCTCAGGACGGTTAATAAGTCGCTGCTGACTGAAATACTAGCGGATCCCTATTTTAAGCGGCCAGCGCCCAAAAGTACGGGTAGAGAATATTTCAATTCTGCTTGATTACAAAAATATCTGACATCGTACTTAAATTTATCAGCCCAGGATGTACAGGCCACTTTGGCAGAATTAACCATCCGTTCAATCGTTGATCAGGTTTTGCTTTATGACAAAGCGGATTGTTTGTTGCTTTGTGGTGGAGGAGCTAAAAAATAGCTATCTTATGGCAAGGTTAAGCGAATTGTTAAACAATATTGTGGTGGCATCAACAGATAAATATGGTTTGAGTGGATATAATGTCGAAGCTTTGGCTTTTGCTTGGCTAGCGGCTCTTGCCTTATCGGGTTTGCCAGGCAATTTACCTTCTGTTACTGGCGCTAACCAGGAAACAGTATTAGGCGCAATTTATCCGGCTAATAGTTAATAACATGATATCTATTGTAACAAGATAGAGGCAAAAAATGGTAGAAAAAATTCAGTTGGATATTGCTAGTTTAAGACGGGAATATGCCCAAGGTGGTTTAAGACGTAAGGATTTAACCGACCAGCCATTAATATTGTTTGAGCGTTGGTTAAAGCAGGCTTATGAAGCAAAATTAGCCGATCCAACAGCCATGTCTGTTGCAACCGTAGACAGCGATGGACAACCATACCAACGCATTGTATTACTTAAACATTATGATAAAAATGGACTGATATTTTATACCAATTTATCTAGTCGTAAGGCACAACATATCGCTCATAACAATAAAGTCAGTTTACTATTTCCCTGGTATCAGTTAGAGCGTCAGGTTTGCTTCTTGGGTGAAGCAGAAAAACTCACTCCACTTGAGGTAATAAAATATTTTCATAGTCGACCAAAAGATAGTCAAATAGCGGCCTGGGCTTCACAACAATCAGCAAAAATTTCTGCTAGAAGTCTATTAGAAAATAAATTTTTTAAATTAAAACAAAAATTTAAAAATGGTGAAATTCCCTTACCTAGTTTTTGGGGCGGATATCGCGTGAGATTTAACAGTGTTGAATTTTGGCAAGGTGGCACTAAACGGCTACATGATCGATTTTTGTATCAATGGCAACATGATCATTGGCAAATTGATCGCTTAGCGCCATAAACGGAAAAAATGATTTTTAACTGGCACTTATTTGACTCGCGTTTTATTCTATTGCGCTTATTTATATTATATTTATCCACAAAATCGATGAAATAAAAAAATTGATGGAGTTATTGATGGTTAGCAAGAACCTAATTGAACAATTGCAAGAGCGGGGTTTAATAGCTCAGCTGACGGATGAAAAGGCATTAATAGAGAAACTATCTCAGGGATCAGTAGCGCTCTATTGTGGATTTGATCCAACCGCTGATAGCTTGCACTTAGGGCATTTGGTTCCTTTGCTATGTTTAAAGCGTTTCCAGCAAATGGGACATCAACCAGTAGCTTTAGTGGGTGGTGCGACAGGTTTAATTGGCGATCCAAGTTTTAAAGCCACTGAACGTAAATTAAATACGAATGAAACAGTGCAGCAATGGGTAGAAAAAATTTGTAAACAGGTTTCGCCATTTCTTAATTTTGATTGTGGTAAAAATAGTGCCAAGGTGGTTAATAATTATGATTGGTTTGGTCAAATGGATGTCTTGACCTTCTTGCGCGATATCGGTAAACATTTTTCTGTTAATCAAATGATCAATAAAGAAGTTGTTAAACAACGACTTGAGCGCGATGATGCAGGCATCTCTTTTACTGAATTCTCCTATAATTTGCTTCAGTCTTATGATTTTGCCAACCTTTGTCACCAACATAATGTTGAATTACAGATAGGCGGCTCTGATCAATGGGGCAATATTACTTCAGGCATTGATCTCATTCGACGTTTACATCAAAAACAGGTTTTTGGTTTGACGGTGCCGTTAATTACTAAATCTGATGGAGCTAAATTTGGCAAGACCGAAGCGGGGGCGGTTTGGTTAGATCCGCAAAAAACCAGCCCATATAAGTTTTATCAATTTTGGGTTAATACTGTTGATGCGGATGTGTACCGTTTTCTTAAGTTTTTTACCTTTATGCCAATTGAAGAAATTGACGCCTTGCAAAGTGAGGATCAAAACAGTGGTAAAGCCCCACGAGCACAGTATGTATTAGCAGAGAAAGTTACTCAGTTAGTACATGGCGATGAGGGCTTACAGGCTGCCAAACGGATAACCGAAAGCTTATTTTCCGATACGATTGCTGCATTAACTGCAGCTGATTTTGCTCAGTTGGCGCAAGATGGCATGCCTATGATCAAATTAAATTCAGGGGCAGATTTACAGCAGGCATTAGTTGAGGCGAAATTGGTCCCGTCACGAGGTCAGGCTAGAACGATGATAAACTCAAATGCGGTCGCAATTAATGGTAAGAAATGTATTGATGCTGAATATGTTTTTACTGCGGAAGATCGTCTATTTGGCCGTTATTCTTTGATCAGGCGTGGTAAAAAACATTACTGCTTAGTTAATTGGCAATAATGGTAGCATAGTAGGGTAAATTTAATCACTATAAGTTTTGTCTAACATAGCGATTAACTTATTGGTATTTATTAGATTAATTATTAATGTGTTAATTGCTTGTTTAGAAAGTAACGACTTTGTTTTGTAAAGCGAGTATTATCAAAAATAAAATGAGTGATATATGAAAAGTGTTCTATCAATTCAGTCGCATGTTGTTTTTGGCCATGCGGGTAATAGTGCCACGGTTTTTCCCATGCAACGGATGGGAATTGATGTCTGGCCCCTGAATACGGTGCAATTTTCTAATCATACACAATATCCACAATGGACAGGTAGTGTTATGCCGCCTGAACATTTAACAGATATTGTTAACGAAATTGCTAAGATCCACCAATTAAAACATTGTGATGCGGTTCTGACGGGTTATATTGGTTCTGCCGAACAAGGTAAAGCGATTGTTGATATTGTTAAACAGATAAAAATAAGTAACCCTGCTGCTTGCTATTTCTGTGATCCGGTAATGGGACATGCTGAAAAAGGCTGTATTGTTGCCCCGGGTGTGGCTGAGTTTTTATGTCATGAAGCTTTACCTATCTGCGACATAATGGCGCCTAACCTATTAGCGCTGGAAACATTAGTTGGAAAATCGATTACTAATGTTGAACAAGCGCTATTAGCGGCGAGAGAATTGTGTCAACAAGGCCCGCAAACGGTTTTAGTAAAACATCTCAGTCGCGCCGGTTATCATGCCGACTGTTTTGAAATGCTATTAGTGACCAAAGCGCATTGCTGGCATATCAGTCGGCCACTTATTGATTTTGGTAAACAGCAGCCGGTTGGGGTTGGCGATCTTACCAGCGGCTTAATGTTGGTCAATTTATTAAGCGGCAAATCGTTATCTAGTGCATTAGAGTATGTAGCGGCAGCGGTTTATGAAGTGGTGTTAAAGACGAAAGCAATGGATAAATATGACTTACAACTGGTTGCTGCGCAAGATAAAATGGTAAATCCAGCTTATCACTTTAAAGCGGTCAAGCTTGATTAACCATTTTATCGCAGGACATTGCTCTTCAAGCTAAATCTAAGACAGGAACTAACACCTGCTGAATATCAAGCTATTAAATCTGCTGGAATCATAGCTATTCTAACTGGGATGAAGGACGATGAAGAAGGGAAGTAGCCCTTAACCAATCCAGCCATAGGCCAAGGGGATCCTTGCTGTCTTTCCATTTTTGTTTTTCCTTTTCGTTATCGATATTTATAAAAATTTTAACAATACACCAGTATAACGGGTTAGATTAATCCCATCTGGAGAAAAAATGTCAGATATTATGCCTAATGTTGTCGTGAGTATGCCAAGCCAATTCTTCTCCTTGAGAAGAAAGTTTGCCGCTGTGAGCAATGGTAAAATCTATATTGGTAAAATCTATATGGATCCAACAATACCAGATTCAGGTATATCTTGAAAATGAAGACGGTTCACATGTCCCTGTTGCACAACCTATTATCGTCAATCAAGCTGGATATCCAGTCTACAATGGTCAAATTGCCAAGTTTGTCACAGTAGCAGGTCATTCGATGGTGGTGTATGACAGCTATGGTGCGCAACAGTTCTATTTTTCAAATATTCTAAAGTATGATCCTGACCAATTTGCCCAGAGATTTAAAAAAGAACGCCTTTTCACGAACAGGCTATCTGGGCTATCGCTGACTGATATTGTCTCTGTCAAGGATTTTGGCGCCAAAGGTGATGGTGTAACGGATGATTTTGCCGCATTGCAAAAAGTGGCATCATTGGGTTGTGCTATTTATTTTCCGAAAGGAAAATACTTGTCAAAGAAAGAATTATACATAACTTCTGAAAATTGTACCTTCTATTCAGAAGGTGATGCAGAAATGATATTTGATGTTGATATTGACCATGAAGAAGGATGTATCAACGTTCAAGAAAATAACTTTAATTTTTTATGCCTTTCAGTAAAAGCAACAAAAAGGGTGGTTGGCATACAGGTGAAATCTAATTCAGGGATAAGTGATTTAAACGTGTTCGGGTCAACTTTTAAAGGCTTGTTTTACGCGATAAGAGCAATACCAATAAGCAAAGAAGGTATATCCGTCAAAAATATTGTAATAAAATCATGTAAATCCTACGCGCCTGATAAAGTTAATGCGGGTCATTTCTTCGTTATAAATGGCGATGGAGTAAGATACTGTGATAATGAGACATTTTTGGGGTTAAACACGTCTGCTTATGGCATCACCTCTTCAAAAAACATCATTATAACAGGAAACAGAGAAAATGGCGTTGCCGATACTATCACGGATGTTGAGGCGGGGATACAGATCGAAGATAGTGAAGAATCGAATGCTATTGTAGCTAATAATATTTGTTCTCATGACATTTGGATGGCTGGAGCACAGGATGTTATTGTTTCCAACAATCGATGCCGAGAACTAAGAGTTTCAGTCGGCAATGATGACGACGAAGGATGCCGCAATATAAAATTTATCGGAAACTCGGTAGGGTCTATACGTTGCCATACCTATGGTAGTAACCCAAAAAATGTATTTTTTGATAATATTGAGTTTTCTCTTAATGACATAGATCCTGAATCATATAAAAGATTGGACAAACCCTTAAGTCAAGCTCTTTATATATCTAACGCTAATGCAGGAAAAATTTTGATAAATGCCAATAAAGTCTTGTCGAAAGGATCAGATGCATGTATCAAGATTGCTAGGCAATCTGAGAAATTAAACCTCACTATATTGAATAATGATTTTGGTGAGCAGGGTCATATTTTTTCAGGTGATAAAGGATATGTGTCAGAAATTGGAAGCATTAATCCTCTTTATAAGAATACTTATTCGGCTGGCAATTATATTAGCTTAGGTTTGAAATTGGATTCTTCCCCTCACTTAAATGAGTGGTTGGATTTTTCTTTTGATGCAAAAATTTTTGATTTGAACGGTGAATTTTCTGGCTCAACGTTTACACCGAAGAAATCCAGGTATTATACCTTGACAGGAATGATAACTGTTGACGCTATAGAAGAAGCTTATGTTGGGTTAAGGCTATCCAAACAGACAACAGGCGAGATAGCTAGGCTTGCCTATACAAAAGTAAGCAAAGGAACAGCATCTATCTCATTAAGGAGCGTTACAATATATATAGGAAGCAACGAGTCAGTATCGTTACAATTGTTTGCAACAAAAAAAATTAAAGTATTGGCGTCGCCGCAATATACAAATATTGATATTGCTATTTGTTGATATCCTCCATGAAATGGAGGACTGGATTGTTCGGCATACTAGATAACTAGTCAATGGATGCTAGTTGGTATCAATAATCCTTTTTTTATCAGTTCTTTCTCTATGTAATTCCATATATATCTTGATCCGTATGCAGAAAAATGACCAGTATCAAAGTACAAGGAATACCCATCGATCGAAGCTTTGCATTTACCATTTGCACACAAAAAAATTGATGGATCAATGAAATATATTCCATGTTTATTAGCCATTTTTTTTAAAAAATTATTCCTATTGATAATTTTAGTGGATATCTCAGGATATTCATTTTGGCAATCGGATAGTTGATTTTTATAACAGTTTAATATTTCTTCATTAGGAAATGGTGGTGTGCCTATTAAAATAATAGGTGATGTACTGTAAATGTTAACAATCTTAGTCAATTGATCATCAAATAACTCATAAAAATTTGATTTATTGTTATTATCACTGCACCGATCATTTTTACACTGATATTCGTTAATTTGGTCATACCCAGACCAATCTTGAGAAATAATTAAGGGTATACCTTTCAGCTTTTCCTTTTCTATAGTGTTATTTTTGCACCGTTCTGCCCAATATTTATCCTGCCATGTGTATCTAGGCTTGCTAAAATAATCTGGTAAATTTAAACAGCTAGAAACCCATTTAATTAGGATAGGAATTTTATTCTCGGATTCGGATATACCAAAAGAGTAATGAGCAGCTTGACTGTCTCCGATTAATACAGCTTGTAATCTGTTGCCTGGCTTGTCATTTAAAATGTTCTCGCTGACATTCATCTCAAGTGAGCCATTGCGTCCAATAATATTGTGTCCCAGATTCATCGATAACATATAGTCAATTTTGTTTAACGTGCTCGATTTTGCTAATCGACTGCTAATACCGTTCATCTGTTGAATAGCAAATAGAAACATTAACGTTATCATTACAAAGGATAAAGCATATCTAGTTTTCCACTTATTAAGTTCAATCAGATAATATGAAATGATTGAAAGAATTAAGGTAATACCAAAAAATAAAAAAAATCCAATATTAAAATCAAATCTATAGCTAATAGCTAAAATTGGCCAGTGATACAAGTAAAGTGAATAAGACCATAAACCCAATTTTTGAAAAATTAAATTATTGGTAACGAGAGAATTGCTGCAAGAAACAATCAATAAAAAAGCGCCAAGTGTTGGTACCAAAGAATAATAACTAGGCCATAGTGTATTTGGAGAATAGATAAAAAATGATAATAAAATTAAAAATAAACCAATAAAACCACACACGTTTTTTTGCCAAAAATTTTTAAATTTTATTGGATACAAAAATGCTACTCCACCAAGCAGTAGTTCCCATGATCTTGTTAAAATTAAAAAATAAGATGCTATTGGCCATTGATAGCTTGCATACACAGCAAAAGAAAAAGAAACCAAAGTAGTAATTAAAATTACTTTTCTTATTACGCAACTGGAAAACAATTTTGACATTGCCAATAAAATAATCGGATATAATATGTAAAATTGCCATTCGATTGAGAGTGACCATGTATGCAGTAGTATTTTGCCAATAGAGGCGGTATCAAAATACCCAGACTCTTTTAAGTAAGTTATATTTGATATAAATAACAAACTACTTTCTGCGTGTTTGGCGAACTCTTTATAGAGACTTGGGGCGAAATAAAAATATCCAAAAATAGTTAGGGCTACAATCATGATCAAAAGAGCAGGAATAATTCTTCTAGCTCTCGATATGTAAAATTTCATCAATAAAAATGTATTATTATTTATACCTTTCATGATGATTGATGTCATCAAAAAACCAGATATAACAAAAAAAACATCAACACCGGCAAAACCTCCTGGTAGCCAACGTGGATTGAAATGGAAAATAATCACAGCCAAAACTGCAATGGCCCTTAATCCGTTTATATCCTTTCGAAACGTCATAGCAGATCTCATCTTAAATTTTATCTTACGAATACAAACAGCCCCATTCAAGGGGCATCATATTAGCAGCGTTGGAGGAAGTTGTTAACTATTAGTTGTTGGTTGCGAGCAAGTGGTTTTTTAAAATTAGAACTCACTATAAGCCGTAAGTAATTGATTTATAGTGAGTGAAATCGCTTGTTTTTACGTGTAAATGCGTATATTAAATGAGCTATATATTTTTAAGTAATTGATATTTATTGTTTATTGTATTTAAAGTCATCTAAAGAGCGTATAGCAGTAGAACAAGCAATGCATGCTAATATTGCAGGAATTTGTGACAAGTTAAATCAATTTATAACGGACAAAAATGTTGAGGGTATTTTTAGAGGAGAGCCGAATAAAGGAATATACAAAGATGATAATAGCAAATTGATTAAGGCATTTAGCAACGAACCACTTCAATCTGAACCCATTCCTTTATCATGGATGGTAAAAACCTTTTTAGGTGAATTTTTCCCCAACGTAGATATGAATGAATTAAAAAATATTTTGTCAATCGATAACAGTAATCCAGAAGCATTGCAACAATTAGACAAGGCCCTGGCGCAAGAGGACTTTGATAGTTTAATCAAGGAAAAAATTAATGCTAGCGGCTCAGAACAAACACAAAATAATCTGCAAGCTTGTTTTGCTTCAATGGCAGAAGCGTTGCGTTTGGTTGACAGTGATCAGGCCATTCAAGGCTTAACAAAATCGAGTATTGTGACATCAATGTTACCTAGGTTCATCGATACACCGCATGAAAATTTTATTAGTTATAACGATCAAATAGGGATAATTACCGATTTGATGGCAAATTATCTTATTCGGTATCATTAATTTGTCTTGCTAATAACAGCAAGCCCGCCGTTAAATTGTATCATTATCAATCAATAGATTTGGCGGGCTGATTATTGTACTAAGGTTTTAACTCTAGTTCGTTCATAGCAGCAATACTGAAGCCACCGTCAACGTGTAAAATTTCACCAGTGACACCCGCTGATAAATTAGAACAAAGGAAAGCAGCACAATTGCCAACATCTTCCGTTGTTACCGTACGGCGAATGGGGGTTACTGATTCACAATGTGATAGCATTTTACGAAAATCTTTTATGCCCGATGCTGCTAATGTGCGGATTGGACCGGCTGAAATGCCATTAACGCGAATAGCTTCAGGCCCCATTGCGTTAGCCATATAACGAACATTTGCTTCAAGGGAAGCTTTTGCTAATCCCATAATATTATAGTTAGGGATCGCACGCTCAGCGCCCAAATAACTTAGGGTAACCAGGGCAGAATGAGGATTTAACATACTTCTACAAGCTTTTGCTAACGCAACAAAGCTATAGGAACTAATATCGTGCGCAATCCGGAAGCCCTCGCGTGTCACTGCATCGACATAATCACCTTCAAGTTGATCGGCTGGTGCATAGGCAATTGAATGGACAAAACCATCAAATTTGGGCCATACTTTCGCCAGCTCGGTAAATAAATTAGTGATACTTTCATCGGAAGCGACACCACATGGCAAAACAATACTAGAGCCAAAGCTGTTTGCCATCTCTTCTACGCGAGATTTCAGTTTATCACCTTGATAACTGAAGGCCAGTTCAGCCCCTTGTTGGTGCATTGCTTGTGCAATACCGTGAGCAATAGATAGTTTACTAGCTAAACCAGTGATTAGAATGCGCTTGCCGCTCATAAAGCCCATAAGCCGTATCCTTGTAAATTTTTAAATAATAACAATAATGTACACAGCATAAATTATCTATTGTAGATGGTATTTATGCATTATTTTTTTGATAAACGGCAGAGAGTTTATCATGACAGAAGAAAATATGTTGTATTACCTCGCTGATCCGAGCAGTTTTAGCTGCCTTTATATTAGCTAACATCTTGCCGCCAGGCATCGGCTGATAAAAGTTCACCAAAATGGCTGGCAATTAAGCGTCGGGTCACTTCATGTAAAGGTGAAGCAAGTACTTCGGCGGTATTACCTCTTTCGACGACAACACCATTATCCATTACCAACACTTTATCGCTGATATGTTTCATCATACCTAGATGTTGAGTAACATAAATATAGGAAATACCTTGTTTTTTTTGTAATTCAAGCATTAAATTGATGATTTGAGAACGCATAGTCATATCTAATGACGCCAGTGCTTCATCGGCAATAATAATCTCTGGTTGCAGGATCAACGCTCTTGCCAGTGCTACTCGCTGTTTTTGACCCGCTGCTAACATATGCGGATAATAGCCAGCGTGATCAGGTAATAGCCCAACTTGGCGAAGAGTCTGTTCTATACGCTCTTCCCGTTCATAAACGGACAGTGAAGTATTTAGAATTAAAGGGATCTCAAGAATTTGCCCAATACGCTGCCTGGGGGTTAAAGAAGCACTTGGATCCTGAAATATCATGCGGATGCGTTGACTGCGATAACTATAATCGCCAAAGTTAAGTTGATGACCATTAATAAAGATTTCACCACCACTAGGTTCAATAACACCGGATAACATGCGGGCCAGGGTTGATTTACCTGATCCATTAGCACCAATAATAGCCAAGGTTTCACCAGCTCTTAAGGTAAAACTTAAAGGTTTTACTGCTTCTAATAGTTGAATTTGAAATAACCCGGTGCGATAATGAAAAATTTTAGTCAGATTTTTTATTGCCAGTAACGGTGTTGTCATGATGTTTCCTCCATATTAAGAGGAAAATGACATGCAAAGGCCCGATTTTTTATGCTGCGTAGCGGCGGTGTGACAATGCACGTTTTTTGTGCATAGGGACAACGAGGGCCAAGACGGCAACCGATTGGCTGGTGCTCTAAAGAAGGGATAGCCCCGGGTAGGGTATTTAGTCGACTTTTATGCGGAAGTGGGCTACCAAAGTCCGGTACAGCACGGATTAATGCTTGTGTATAAGGATGATGTGGGCGGACCACTAACTCTTCAGGTGTTGCACTTTCAACGGTTTGGCCACAATAGAGTACGCTAATTCAATCAACGAGTTTGCTCATCATTTGCATATCATGACTAATTAGTAAAATTGTCATGTTATTGTTTTGGTTTAATCTATCAAGCAGGCGACATATTTGTGCTTGAGTTGTCGATTCCATTGCATTGGTGGGTTCATCTGCAATCAGTAATCGTGGTTGATTTGCTAGCGCAATGGCTATCATCACTTTCTGACATTCACCTTCAGTAAGTTCATAAGGATAGCTGTACATAATATCATCGTGATCTTTAATTCCGGCTCGATGGAGTAATTCAATTGCGCGTCGCCTACGCCAACTAAATCGGTGCCACCAACGACCTTTAAAAGTCCATTGTGGTATTGATTGGATAAGTTGTTTACCAATATTTTCAGCTGGATCTAAACAAGACTGGGGTTCTTGAAAAATCATCGAAATATTATGGCCTATCACTCTACGTCGTTGGCGTGCGGTGAGCTTTAACAGATCAATATCAAGAAAATAAAAACGATCGGCAGTCACTTTTAAGTTATCTTTAGTAACGCCACAAATAGCCTTAGCAATCAAACTTTTACCTGAACCAGACTCACCAGCTAAGCCACGAATTTCGCCTTCATTTAACTGTAAAGAAACATTATCGACGGCTTTCACTGGCCCTTTGGCGGTCATAAATTCAATAGTGAGGTTACGGATATCTAATAATGGCATTATTCCACCCCAGCATTAATGGCGCGATGTAAGCCATCACCAAGTAAGTTAACAAATAAAACGCTGATCATAATGGCTGCACCAGGAAGAAAAACTGTCCATGGTGCTACATAAATCAATTCTAAACTATCACCGAGCATAGTGCCCCATTCAGCAGTCGGTAATCTGGCGCCTAAATCAAGAAAGCCTAACGCAGCCATATCCAGAATGGCCATAGAAAGAGTGCGAGTAATTTCTGTTACCAAGATAGGTGTGATATTGGGTAATACGGTATACCAAAGGATATAAAAGTTTGAAGCACCGTCAAGTCGAGCGGCAAGAACATATTCGGTATCTAATTCATCGCCAACAGCGCTGTAAATTGTTCTAACAATTCTTGGTAATAAGGCTAACCAAATTGCTATCATCGCATTTTCAAGGCTTGAACCGGCAAAAGCGACAATAATAATCGCTAGGAGTAGTGAGGGAATTGATAACAGAGTATCTAACACATGATTTAAAATAGCTGATTTTAACCCATGCGTAATGCCGGCTAAACAACCTAATATTAATCCGACCAGCGTTGTACTAATGGTGATCACAAGTGCAGAGCCAAAGGTAGATGCTGTACCGATAAGTAATCGACTTAAAATATCACGACCAAGATCATCAGTACCCAAAAAAAATGCTACATTACCATAATGCGACCAGGATGGAGGTAGTAGCTGGTAGCCCAAAAATTGTTGGTTAATGGTATAGGGGGCTAAGTAGCTGCCAAATAAAGTGAAAACCAGGAGAAAAGCAATACCATAAAATCCAGTCATTGCCAGAATATCATTAGAGAAAAATCGCCAGACAACCCGGATAGGGGATGGCATCTTTTGTTCACGATAAAAATTATCTGAAGACATACCCATCCTTATATTTAGAAGGGTTCATCATAGAGCCTAAAATATCCGATATGACATTAACGAAAATAACTAAAGTACCAATAATCATTACGCCGGCAGAAATTGCTGAGTAATCATTTTGTCGAATGGCTGTGACTAACCAACGCCCTAAGCCTGGCCAATTAAATACAAGTTCAGTGATCATCGCTAGTGTTATCATAGTAGAAAACTGCAGACCAAGTTTTGGAATAATAGGAGGCAGCGCATTGTGTAAGACATGACGTTTGATAATGGTAATACGAGAGAGTCCTCTGGTTGCTGCTGCTTTAATATAATTTTCACCCATAACAGCTTCAGTACTATTTTTCATTAAACGTATCATTTCAGAAATTGGCGCAATAGCTAATGTAATAACGGGTAAAACCAAATGCTCTAATAGATTAATAAACATTTGGCTACGATAGATTGAATTCGATAACCACACATCGATCAGGGCAAAACCGGTCACAGGTTCAAGATCATACAGTAAATTAATTCGGCCAGAGACCGGTAACCAGCCTAATTTCAATGAACAAAGCAGGATAAATAATAAAGCCATCACAAAAATTGGCATAGAAAAACCGATTAGGGTAAAAATTTTAATAATGTAATCAATTGGTTTATCGCGCCAGACACCCGCAATAATGCCGGTAGGGATGCCGATTATTAAAGCTAAAATAAACGCTAAAAAGCACAACTCCATAGTGGCAGGAAAAGTGGCATTCAGCTGACTGCTAATGGCTTGACCATTAATACTAGAAAAACCAAAATTCCAATGTAATAAGCTGGTTAAATAAAAAATATAGGCATCCCATAATGATAGTCCACTTAACGGAGCATCAGCAGTGAAATAGTTCAAGCTAAAACTAACCAGCGTTAGTAAAAATAAAGTAATAATTAAAAATAATAACCGCCTTAATACGTAAATAATCACCACGCTACTCCTTCTTCGTCATTAAAATAGGAGTCAGCCGGTAGTGGGGTTTTAATCGACCCATCACGATAAACCCCGGCAAAAGAGGAGTTACCAAAGGCGCTAATAACAAGCCCTTTGATATCGTAGCGATAAGCCTGTAAATGTAATGAATAAGCTAGCGGTAATACGGGTAATTCTTTTGCCAGTAATGATTGCGCTTGGTGGTAATAATTAATGCGAGATGAAATACTTTGGCTTACTAGCGCCTTAGATAAAAGTTCATCAAAGTAAGGATTACACCATTTACTCAAATTAGTATGTGATTCCTTAGCAGCGCAACTAAGTAGAGGACGGAAAAAACTATCAGGATCATTACTATCCGTTGACCAACCGTCAAGAATCATGTCATAGTTGCGATCACTTAGCTTATTTTCTAATAAATTGCCTTCTATCGGATGAATATTCATCTTAATGCCTACTTTTGCTAAGTCTGCCTGGATAAGTTCGGCAGTTTTTAACGGGCTCGGATTATAGGATTGAGAAATAACGGGAACCCAAATATCTAATTTAATACCGGACAAACCGAGCTCTTCTAGCATTTCTTTGGCTTTTTCAGGATTATAATCTGTCACTTTAATTTGATTATCATAAGCCCATGAAGCTCTTGGTAGAACAGAAGTTGCTGTTTCAGCGGTGCCATAATAGATAGATTGCATTAATCTTTCATTATTAATTGAATACGCTATGGCTTGTCTAACCTTTAATTGATCAAGCGGTGGTTTGCTAGTGTTAAAAATCAGATAGGCGATATTCATGCCGGCTCGCATCGATAGCCGCAAACGGGCATCTTCACGTAGCACCTTTAATTGACTAGCAGCTGGATAGGCTAAGACATCGCATTCGCCGGTTAATAATTTAGATATGCGTCCTGTACCGCCAGCACCCAGATCAATCACCACTTGCTGCATTAAAGGTTTTCCTTTCCAGTAGTTATTATGCCGATTTAGCTTGATAAATTGACTGGTTTGATAGCCTACCAACATGAAAGGACCAGTGCCAACAGGTTGCCAATCAATAAATTCTTTATGATTAATTTTGTTGAGATATTGCGCATATTCTTGTGAAAGTATGGGTGCATAGCGAGTTGCAAGATGCCAGAGAAATGATGCATCGGGGGTATATAATTTAAATTCAACAGTATAATTATCAATTTTACGAATACTACGGATATTGTTAGCTAATTGCAGGCTATCGAAATAAGGATAATTGCCTCCCCCGACATAGTGATAAGGATGATTTTTATCAAACATACGGGAAAAACTAAACACAACGTCATCGGCATTGAGCGTTCGTGTCGGTGTGAACCAATCTGTTGTTTGAAATGGAATATTAAGTTTTAAATAAAATCGATAAGTTGCTCCTTTATCAAATGATTTCCAGTGCGAGGCAAGTTCGGAATCTAATTTGTAAGTAAATGGATTAACTTCTAATAATCGATCATAAAGTTGAGCGGCTAGCGGATCAATAATCAGCCCGGTGCTGGCAATTTGCGGATTAAATGTAGTGACAATGCCATTAACACAATAGATAAAACTGTTTTGACGAATTTGTGATGGAAGGGTATCTGCTAATGCATTTATTGTCCCTACATTTATTAAAATAATCCATAAAATTAGGTACCGCATATAAAAACCTATTATAAGTGCGAATGGCTTTATTGTAGCTTAACTCCTGTTATACAACAAAATAGAGTTGATAAAATTATCAGTAATTTGTTGATAAAAATTGTCAACCAAGTGCTTTGCTAACGTTATTGATAATTATAGTAACTTTAATTTATTGCTGACACAATATTGCTTAGATTGTTGCCAGTGGTTTAATTTTTTTGCCAGCATCGGATGGCTACTTTCTCGATTACTAATTCTTATTTGTTATTTTGATTCTCTGGCAAGTTATGTTTTTTTCAGTAGTCCCCTTAATTGGTGATAAGTTAATTTTAATTGTGAAGCGGACAAGCGCTGATTAAACTGGCTTATTTGTAATGCCTGTTCGAGCAAATTTTTTTCTGCAACATGCTGCCATTGTTTTAAATCAATGGGAAGTTGAGGTAGCTCATCGTTTTCTGTTGTTACCACCGACATCATTGACTCATTAGACAATCAAATCTAATTGTTCAGCTCTATCGCAATGACGATAGACGGAACGCTCAATAACATTCTTTAATTCACGTACATTACCCGGCCAGGGATAAGCTGACAGGCTTTTTTGTGCTTTAACAGTAAACCCAGGGGAAAAAGAGAGATTGAGCTTACGGCACATATTAATTGCGAAATGTTCAGCCAGTAACATAATATCGGCTAATCGCTCACGTAAGGGCGGAATGTGGATGACATCAAAGGCCAGACGGTCAAGTAGATCGGTACGAAACAAGCCTTTTCTAGTTAATTGGGGTAGACTAGCGTTGGTTGCGCAAATAAGCTTAACATCGACTTTAAGGCTTTGACTACCACCGATACGCTCTAGTTGGGCATATTCGATCACCCGTAATAATGTTTCTTGTACAATCATGGGGGCGGTTGCCAACTCGTCAAGGAAAAGTGTGCCTCGATCTGCCCGTTCAAATCGGCCTAAATGTCTTTTTTGTGCTCCAGTAAATGCGCCTGCTTCATGACCAAATAATTCGGAATCTAATAAATTTTCATTCAGTGCACTGCAATTAAGTGAAACAAATGGTTCTTGCCAATCTGGTGAAAGGTAATGAAGACGGCTATCAATCAGCTCCTTGCCTGTTCCTAGCTCACCTGTAACTAAAACCGGTTTACTCAGTTTGGCAAGTGCAGAAGTTTGCTCCAGTATTTCTAAGAAATTATCTGCAGTGCCAAGAATATTATCTGTAGAGAGTTGCATGGTCATTTTAGCCATTTATTGGTCATTTTAATTAATCTGCAAATTATAACGAAAATTCGAACAAAAGATAATAAAATAAAAATTTAATTATTTCATGTTGTTATATTTTTTTTGTAAAGTTAGTATGAATTTTGCTTACCAATGATTAAGGTTAAAAAAATTTAATGAAAAATCAATCATTCAATATTCATTAAGGGATTTATCGATGGGTATTTTCACACGTTTCGCAGATATTATTAATGCAAATGTTGCTTCTTTACTTGATAAAGCAGAAGATCCACAAAAAATGATCCGTTTAATGATCCAAGAAATGGAAGATATGTTAGTTGAGTCTCGTTCAATCTCGGCACGCACTTTAGCTGAGCAGAAAGGATTAGAGCGCCGTATTGCTAGCGGTGAAAAACAAGTTATACAATGGCAAGAAAAAGCAGAACTGGCGCTAGTTAAAGATAAAGAGGATTTAGCTTGCGCGGCATTAATTGAAAAGCAAAAAGTGGCTACCATTATATTGATACACTGAAAAGTGAGTTAATTATGGTAAATGAAGCATTACTACGTATGAAAGACGAGATTGCTGAATTAGAGCAAAAACTGACTGAAACACGGGCAAAGCAGCAAACTATGGTATTAAGGCATCAAGCCGCGCAATCCAGTCGTGATGTGCGTCGTCAATTAGATAGTGGTAAATTGGATGAAGCATTAGCACAGTTTGAACAGCGGATCGATCATATGGAAAGTGAAGCGCAAAGTTATCATTTAGGTAAACAAAAATTCTTAGACTAACAGTTTGCTGAATTAAAAGCTGATGATGAAATCAGTGAGCAATTGGCTGAGTTGAAAGCTAAACTGAACAAACAAGAGTAATCTATTGGTAGCCAAAATTAATGATGAATAAGGAAATGTGATGGGCTCTATATTTATTGGGTTAGTTTTATTGATCTTTGTTATCTTTATTCTGCCTATTTGGTTATGGTGCCACTATGGTAAAAAAGGAAATAGCCATAGTCAATTAACGTAGAATGAGATCCAGCGACCAACGCAGTTATCCGAGCGAGCACAACGCATGCAGCAACGTATTAAAGCGCTGGAAGATATTCTGGATGCAAAGCATCCAAATTGGAGGAAAATATAATGGCAAAAATGGGCGCGCGAAAACTTTATCGACGTACTGATCAACGATATGATTGGGGGCGTTTGTGCCGGGTTGGCGCATTACTTTGATTTACCGGTTAATTTAGTACGGGCACTGGCGGTTGTGGCATTATTCTTGGGATTTTTTGCCATTACTATCGTTATTTATCTGTTAATGTGGTTTTTTATCGAACCGGCCCCGGCAGGTTATCAGGATGAAACTGATATTAGTGTTAAAGTGACTAAGTTAATGAATGAAATCGATCAGCAATTGAAAGCGGGTGAAAAAAACTGCGCCAAATGGAACGCTATATCACTTTTGATAGTTTCAGTATTGATAGTCGCATCAATAAATTGTAACTAACTATCAAATTACGGTAGAGTCAATGATGCTCTACCGTAAAATTATTTTTCTTATTAATTAAAAATCATCCTATGTATTAACAGAATAATATGCTGATTATCAGACCAAAAATCAATATTTTAAGCGTAAAAATGGCAATAATAGCAATAATTATGGTTATTAATTACGCGCCAGCAGAAATAATTGGACTAATGTTAAAATATACTAGCCGCAAACCTTTGCGATGGTTTATGTTAATAGTTATACAGCTATTGCAACGTCCAGGCATCGCTAAACTTGTGCGTAAGTTGTTATGGGAGAAATATGAAACGATTGCGAAGTGAGCTTAGTGAACTGGTCAATCGAAGCGTAGGTCGTCATGTCCGTTTAGCAGTTACCGGGCTTAGCCGTAGTGGTAAAACGGCATTTATTACCTCGCTGGTTAATCAGTTACTACATGTGCACAGTGGGGGCGCGTTTGCCACTGTTTTCCGCCGAAAGAGATGGCCGTCTATTAGGTGCAAAACAGATCCTGCAGAAACATTTTAATATTCCTCGCTTTGCTTATGACGAAAATATAGTAGCATTGTACCATTCACCTCCTCAATGGCCGACTCCTACCCGTGGGATCAGTGAAATATGCTTGCAACTACGTTATCGATCGCAACAGAGTTTGCTACGCCACGTCAAAGAGACTTCTAATTTATATATTGAAATTATTGACTATCCAGGCGAATGGTTGCTGGGATCTGCCTATGTTGACTCAGGACTATTTTAGTTGGTCACGGCAAATGCAACAGCTATTAAAAGGCCGTGATAAGGAGGGTGCATAGCAATGGTTGCAACTTTGTCAACAGTAAGAGCCCTTTGCAGCGGCTGATGAGAAATTATTAGCTAATATTGCTCAGGCTTACACCGATTACTTGGTTTTTTGTAAACAACAGGGGCAATATTTTATTCAACCAGGGCGATTTGTATTACCTGGTGATCTTGCAGGGGCACCGGTATTGCAGTTTTTTCCTTGGCCCAATATTGATACAACAGATGAATTGAAATTAAAGCAAGCGGACAAACAGTCTAATATTGGTATGTTGCAACAGCGTTAAATTGTTTTAGTTGACTGTTTATCTGCATTAAATAACGGTCCGGCAGCATTTAATGATATGCAGTCCGCATTAACCCAAATTATGCGTAGGTTTTATTATGGTAAACGGACACTATTGCGCCGCATGTTCTCACCACATATTGATAAATTACTTTTTGCGGCAAGTAAGGTTGATCATATAACCCATGATCAACATGCCAATTTAGTTTCATTGCTCCAGCAATTAGTGCGTGCAGCCTGGAAAAATACCGCTTTTGAAGGGATCAGCATGGATTGTCTGGCACTAGCTTCAATTCAGGCGACAGAAAATGGCATGATTGAATATCAGGGAGAACGGGTACCTGCCTTAAAGGGACATCGATTAACTGATGCTCGATTAATGACTTTTTTCCAGGTGAGGTACCACGGCGTTTGCCTAATGCTGATTTTTGGTTAAAGCAGGGATTTGATTTTGAATCTTTTCGGCCTCGCGAAACAGCGACTGATCAACCTGTTGCTCATATTCGATTGGATAGTGCTTTAGAATTTTTACTCGGAGATAAATTGAAATGAGTAAACCGCTAAAATCCCGCATCGATTTTGATGAGTCTTTGCCGGCAAACAAAAAAACAAAGTTAAAAATAAGCCAAAGTGTTTGATCAATTAGCGCCTGAACAATTTGCAACTAGCAGACACGAAACAGAAAATGACGAACGAGAAGGTGAAATTGAGGCATTGGTCAATGCTGCACTCAAACCGCGCTATAGTTTTTGGCGTAAACTGGTGGTTATTGCTTTAAGTTTAATCGTAGTGACTATTTTTGCTCAGATCGGCCAATGGATCTACCAAGCGTGGATAAAGCAAAATTGGGTTTCTTTAGCTATTGTCGCGGCTGGTGGCTTAATTATTATTGCTGCTATTGGCGCCATAATAACTGAATGGCGGCGGCTTTATTATTTAAAAGAACGTAGTCAAGAACGCATCCAGACTAGAGAATTTTTGCAAAGTCATGGTATGCATGGCGGGCGTGAATTTTGTCAAAAGCTAGGCAAACAATCGGCGATAGGCTTAGATCATCCGCCGATGAAACGTTGGCAGACAACAATCCATGATAGTCATAATGATAAAGAAATCGTGACACTTTATAGCCAAATAGTGCAACCTATTTTGGATGAGCAGGCTAGGAAAGAGATTAATCGTTCATCAGCTGAATCGGCGTTAATGATTGCCGTTAGTCCTTTAGTTATTGTCGACATGGCATTTATTGCCTGGCGCAATATTCGATTGATTAATCGCATTGCAGATATTTATGGCATTGAGCTAGGGAATTATAGCCGTATCCGATTATTTAAAATGGTATTACTTAATATTGCTTTTGCTGGAGCAAGTGAGTTGATGCGTGAAATTGGCATGGATTGGTTATCGCAAGATATTATGGCCCGGCTCTCTACACGAGCGGCTCAAGGGATCGGCGCCGGTTTACTCACAGCTAGATTAGGTATTAAAACGATGGAGTTATGCCGTCCTTTTCCGTGGATGGATGATAAACCTAAATTGGCTGATTTTCGTCGTCAATTATTCAGACAGTTAAAAAATATTATGCCAAAAAGCCTTGAGCATAAAAATATTTAACTAATTCACCATCAAGCTTAATTGGGTAATTTTTTAATTAAGATCCCTGTTGACTAAATGGTAAGCAGCAATATTAGATTAATGCTTATCCGTTTATCATTTCTGGTGCTAGTGTTTATGTTATAAAACGTTTTCTATGGTAGCTTAATAAATAAAAATGCATACTTAATTAATTGAATATTAAATTATATAGATATAAGGTTCTCAGTGATGCGATTAGAAGTGATTTGCCAAGATTGAATGGGACTAACACGTGAATTACTTGATTTACTTGTTTTACAAAACATTGACCTTGAAGGGATTGAAATTTCACCAAATCGTAATATTTATCTCAAATTTGTTCAAATTGACACTACGACGTTTCAACTGTTAATGACTGAAATTCGGCGTATTCGTGGTGTTAAAGATGTTAAGACGGTCTCTTTTATGCCTTCTGAGCATGAAAAAAAATTATTATTAACTCTATTAAATACATTTCCTGATCCTATTTTTTCGGTTAATGCTAAAGCTCACATCGAATTAGCCAATTCAGCGATGTTACAATTGTTCGCTATTGATAATAATCAGTTAAAAGAAAAAAAATTTAATCAGCTAATAAATCACCCGCGTTTGGCAAAATTACTAGAGCAAAATAATTTACAATCTTATTCTGAACAAGTGGTGATTAAAGGTAATAAATATTTGCTGCAGGTTACGCCAATTAACAACCATAAAGCAACGGGTTCGATTGAAAATGCAGGCGCCATTATTCTACTAAAAGTATTACCCGCAGAGCAACAGTATCAAGCAGATAAAATAGCAGTAGCAGATAGTTTTGCTCACATCATTGCAGTCAGTCCCAAAATGAGCCAGCTGGTTGAGGATCTAAAAAAAATAGCTTTACTTGATGAACCGCTTCTATTGGTTGGGGACACCGGAACGGGTAAAGATACTTTAGCTAAAGCTTGTCACTTGCAGAGCATCAGAGGCGATAAACCTTTCTTAGGGCTTAATTGTGCATCGATGCCAGAGGATGTGGTAGAAAACGAGCTGTTTGGTTATGCTGCAGGGGCTTATCCAAATGCCATTGAGGCTAAAAAAGGATTTTTTGAGCAAGCGAATGGAGGTACTGTTTTACTTGATGAAATTGGTGAAATGTCGCCACAAATGCAGATCAAACTGTTACGTTTCTTAAATGATGGTACCTTTCGTCGGGTAGGTGAAGAGCAAGAAGTTAAAGTTGATGTCAGAGTGATCTGCGCGACACAAAAAAACTTGCTGGAATTAGTTGAAAAAGGGCAATTCAGGCAAGATTTATACTACCGCCTGCATGTATTAACGGTGAACTTACCCCCGCTGCGTGAACGACAAGCTGATATAATACCGCTTACGGTAGAATTTGTTAGGCAATTTTCACAAGAACAAGGTATTGAAAAACCAAAACTTTCGCCTAAGTTAGGGCATTACCTTGCCAGTTATGACTGGCAAGGTAACGTGCGGCAGCTACGTAATGTTCTCTATCAGGCCTTAATTCAATTGGCAGGACGAGAATTAACGCCACAAGATATTCATTTGCCAGATCTAAAAGATATTTCATTGTTTAGCGCCGATCAATTAAATGGTACGTTAGATGAATTAACAAAACATTTTGAAGCTTCAATATTGGCGCGACTTTATCAAGATTATCCAAGTACGCGTAAATTAGCTAAACGGCTTAATGTGTCGCATACAGCAATTGCAAATAAGTTGCGGGAGTATGGATTAAGTCATAAAAAAGAGAGTGAGGGTGAGTGATAGTGTAATCTGGATCAAGATAGCGATAAGTTTTATCGCTATCGAATTAAAACTAGACAAATAGCTTAATTAAAAAACAGATATTTTTAGTAAGTATTAATATCACTATTTTAAGGCATTAAGAGCGGCATCATAGTCGGGTTCATGGGTGATTTCATCAACTAATTGACTATAAATGACTTTATCGTTTTCATCGATGATAACCACTGCACGCGCTGCTAATCCTTTTAATGGCCCAGAGGTCATTTCTACGCCGTAGTCTTTACTGAAGGTAGGTGCGCGAAAAAACGATAAAGTAACTACATTCTCAAGAGCCTCAGCGCCACAAAACCGGCTCTGTGCAAAAGGAAGATCGGCAGAAATACACAATACAACACTGTTTTCTAGTTGGCTGGCTATTTGGTTAAACTTGCGAACAGAGGTAGCGCAAACACCGGTATCAATACTGGGAAATATATTAAGAATTTTTCGTTTGCCTTGATAATCTGACAAGGATTTTTCTGCAAGATCGCTCGCTACAAGGGTAAATTGTTTAGCTTTATCAATAGGTTGTAAGAAATTACCATTGATAGCAACACCTTCCCCTTTGAAATTTGTACTAGTTGACATCTTATCCTTTCCTTCTTAATAACATTTAGTTCAACAATTCTAAATGAAAATAATTAAGTTTCCTATCTAAATCGTTACAACAACTTGTGTTATATCTAATCGTTTTAACCAAATTATTTTCTATAATTATAATAACATCGGGATATAATATGGAAATCTATATGCTTCGCTATAGAACAGCATTAGCAATATTCTTTTTAAATTGTATCGTCAATACTAAACCTGCCGTGGCTGCGTTGGTGGTTAGAGGGGACTTATTAGCTGAAAAACAAGAGATAGTTAGACAGATTAATGCAGATCCAACTTCTCTTGATCCTGATTAGCAATGTTGGTTTAGCGGAATCGCATGTAATACGTGATTTATTTGAAGGATTAACTAATCAAAATGAAGCCGGTAGTCCGATTCCTGGTGTGGAAAATCGTTGGACAACCGCCGGTAATGGGATTTGGTTTTTTTATTTAAGACCGAATGCCAAGTGGTCAAATTGTGACCCTGTCACGGATGAAGATTTTGTTTATAGCTGGCGTCGCTTGGTTGATCCAGTAAATAATTCACCATTTGCTTATTTTGCCACCCTGGCGGGTATCAAGAATGCGCAAAAAATTATTAATAATGAACTACCAATTGGAAAATTTGGTGTCTAAGCCATTGATAATCATAATTTAAAGGTAACTTTAGAGCAGCCAGCACCCTATTTTCTAAATTTAACTAACCATTTTAGTTTCTTTCCGGTTAATCAGAAAATAATTGCCAGATATGGCCAAAATTGGGTCGCACCAACAAACTTAGTTGGCAATGGTGCTTTTATGTTATCTGAGGGTATTGCTGGCGAAAAAATTGTTTTGAAACCTAACCGACATTATTGGGATCATAAAAATACAATTTTAACTATAGTAACTTTTGTACCGATTAAACAGACAGCTCGAGCATGGCAAAGTTATTTTGCAGGTGATGTTGTCGAAACAGAATTTTTGCCTGAGCATTTAGATAGCAAATTATTGCAGCAAATACCTGATGAATTTTATTTGGCCAAGCAATTGGCAACTTATTACTATGTTTTTAATACGCAAAAGCCACCAACTAATGATAGACGAGTTAGAAGAGCATTATCTGTATCAATTAATAGAGAAGTTATCACTAACAAAATATTAGCTGATGGCGAGAAAGCCGCTTATCGTTTTATACCCGATATCATAGCTGATTTTACTCCGGAAAGAGGTTTTTATGATGGTTATGATCAAAAAGAGTTAGATGAACAAGCTAGAGTTCTATTGCATTTAGCGGGATTTAGTAGCCATAATCCGTTAAAGCTTTCTCTGGTGTACAATAATTCAGAAAATAATAAAAAGGTGGCTACTGCTATCGCTTCTATGTGGAAAAGAAAGTTAGGTGCTGAGATAACTTTGATTAATCAGCAATGGAAAACTTACACAGAGAGTCGTAATGCAGGTCATTTTAATGTGCTGGGTGCTGCCAGAGTTGCTGAATATAATGAGCCATCGAGTTTTTTTAAATGTCATGACATCTTCCAACGCTGGTAATTGGGCCAAATTCAAAAATAATGACTATGACGAAATCATTGCATCGGCCATGATGGAAAAGAATAGTAAAAATCGTAATCGATTTTATAATCAAGCAGAAAAAATGTTATTAACTCAATCGCCTATTGCACCGATTTACTATTATAGTCGTGGCTATTTAATTAAATATTGGTTAAAGGGCTATCCAGTCAACAATCCAGAAAGTGTAAGTTATAGTCATACCCTTTATGTTATTAAACATTAATTCAATGCTAAATTAGCCTCCATAATGCAGGGCAGTGATGAAATTATGCCCTGAATATCATCAAGTGTACAAAATTGTAAATTAGACAACTAGAATCGATAACCTAAACCAATATTAAATCCATTCACTGTAGGATTTGACAGATAGTCATCCTTATTTGCCCCTTCATAGCCTAAATAGAGGCTTAGCATGTTGATTGGGTTGATTTTTATTCCGACTCCCCAACCAAGGCCTGTATTATGCTTCATCGAATTCAGCGTTATATTATCGAATTTTTCGCGATGATGTAGGGTAAAAACGAGCAAATCCGATAGTGCCATATCAAGTTAAGTAATTGTTGAAACGATAACTGGGGCCGGCTTGTAAGCTGAGGTAATCGATATTCACTTTATGTTTAACTGGTTGATAGGAATAATTGTAACTACGCCAATATTGATTGCCTTTATTCCAGCTTATCGACGTTAATACTCCCCAATGGTTGTCTATTTGGTAGTCATAATTAATATTGATACCAGTAAGCAAATTATCATGGTAATAGAGATTAGAGTAGCCTAGACTGAAGGTTTGCGATTGAGGTGAAGTTGAAAATCCTGTTGCTGAAAAAAATAAATTAGTTATTAATGTAAAAATAACGGTTTTTTTCATAACTGTCCCTAGTTTATATTTTGTATGATAAATTATTTTAATTATTTTTCACTTGTGAACAACTTTTTATTAATTTGTTTTTAATTTATTTTAATTTTATTATTTTTTATAATGAATAACGGTATACAGAATCGCTTATTGACATAAAAAATAAAATGTCAGACGCAATTAATCCTAAATTAAGCAGAAATACGACTATTTTAAAAAGGAAAAGAACAAAAATTGACCGTAATAGGGGGATATTTGTTGTGGCTATTTATGGCTCAATCATTCAGGGCTCTGAACTTGTGCATGCTTACCAATTAGATGGAGAGGGTGGATTTATTGCTATCGATGTTAATGCGGAAGCGACACCACAAATGCCATTTTGGCTTCACTATGATTATAGAAATAAAGCCAGTTATCAATGGATAAAGCAAAAGCATTCTGGATTATTCAATTCAACCATCAAAGATGGACTAACAGGAAATATTAATCGGTTGCGTATAATAAGAACTGGTGATGGTACATTGGTTAATTTACAAACGATTAATAAAAATATTGGTGACCGACCTGAACAGCTAGTTGCCTTTCGTATTTATATTAATAATCAGATAATTATTTCTAGTCGACATCGCAAAGTTAAATCTCTTGAGCCTGTTATTGACGATCTTAATCATCATGTTGGCGCAAAAATGAGCGGAGAATGGTTAGTCGAAGTTGCTGATTCGATTAACGATGAAGTGAGTGATTTTACCGATATTTTGCATGATCGTTTAATTAAAATGGAAGAAACGATCTTAACTGAAGAGATCCCTGAACGAGGAAAATTAGCGTTATTAAGAAGACAGGTTATTATTGTGCGCCGCTATATGTCTACTCAACGGAATGTTTTTACTCGTTTAGCGACAGAAAAATTTTTATGGATGAGCGATGATGATCGCCACTGCATGCAGGAAAATGCCGAAAGGCTTCGACGCTGTATTGATGAATTGGATGGTTTTGTTGCTCGTACCGCTGTAATTACCGATGAAATTAATGCGTTGATATCAGAGGCAACAAATAAACGGATTTATACTATGTCAATCTTAGCGATTGTCTTTCTTCCATCAACCTTTTTAACCGGATTATTTGGGGTTAACCTCAATGGTATACCTGGTAGTGAATTTAAATTTGCATTTAGTGTTTTTTGTTTATTATTAAGTTGCTTAATTAGTTTTGTTATCTGGTGGCTAAAAAGAGGGAAATGGCTATAAAATAAAACATTTTTCAATATAAAATTTCCAGTTATTTAGTTTAGTAAAAAAAGAAATTGAGCTATATCAAGATGTTTTAACCTTAACTAGGGCAGAATTGATTTTGCAGGTGAATGCAACGTTAAGCGATGAACGTTGTGCTCCATAATTGTAGTTTTTCTCATATTGAGTTATTATACAGAATAATTGACCACTATCAGCCGATGTTTAATACATCGGCTTTTTTTTGTTTTATTTCAACTATATTATCCCAATCTGGGGGAGAATGATCTTGGTGGGCGTTGATGATGGGAAACCGTTTCTTTATCAAATGCTAAATCGCCACCATTAATAATGTTGCTGGTATGATTAATTTGTTTGAAATTGAATAGGTTGCTATCGCATAAATGCGAAGGAACAATATTTTGCATCGCTTGAAACATAGTCTCAATTAGTCCTGGGTACTACTGTTTATCCCATTCTCTTAGCATATTGCTGATAACTTGCCGTTGTAAATTGGGTTGATAACCACAAAGATTGCAAGGAATAATTGGAAATGCTTTAATTTTTGCGTAGTTGGCAATATCTTTTTCCCGGCAATAAGCTAAGGGACGAATAACGATATGTTTACCATCGTCACTCATTAGCTTAGGGGCATCCCTTTGAGTTTGCCACCATAAAACATATTGAGAAATACAGTTTGTAAAATATCATCGCGGTGGTGGCCTAACGCGATTTTAGTGGCTCCCAGTTCGCTGGCAGTCCGGTAAAAATACCGCGACGCAGACGAGAGCCATAGTGAGCAGGTAGTTTTTCCTGCCGGAATTTTCACCTTCACAATACAGTAGGTATTTTCTTCAACTATTTGGTATTCAATACCGAGTTTGTTGAGATAGGATGGCAAAATGTTGGCAGGGAAACCTGGTTGTTTTTGGTCAAGGTTGACGGCAAATAAAGTAAAATTTACTGGTGCACTTTTTTGTAAATTTTGTAATATTGATAATAGGGTGTAACTATCTTTGCCGCCAGAAAGGCAAACCATAATGCGATCATTTTCTTCAATCATATTGAAATCAGCGATCGCCTGGCTAACATTACGGTGTAACTTTTTTTGTGGTTTATTAAAATTATATTGTTCTTTTTGTTGATTCATATTTATTACTAATGTATTAAAGGTAATCGATTTTATTATCAAAAGAATGATTTTTAAATCCACAGCGATAAGAAAATGCGACCAGTTTAGGCTAGTTTAAAGCAAAAGAAAACTTTTGCTGGCTATTTTAGTTTTACTCCACATACTGGCAATCAACGCTTCGATTATCTTACCATTGTGATGATATAGTTCATATTTAGGAGTATAAATGAACGGATTGGCATATCTATTAATATCGATTGTGGCTGAAGTGATTGCAACCACATCATTAAAGGCTTCCGATGGTTTTACCCGTTTGTTGCCATCGATTATTGTTGTTATTGGTTATAGCATTTCATTTTTTGGTTTATCACAAGTAGTCAAAATGATGCCATTAGGCATTGCCTATGCCATTTGGTCTGGTTTAGGGATCGTGCTGGTGTCTGTGGCAGCGTTGTTTCTTTATCAGCAAAAATTAGATTGGCCAGCCATTTTAGGTATTTTGTTGATTATTTCTGGAGTTTTAGTTATTAATCTGGTTTCTAAAAGTAGTGTTCATTGATAATCATTAAAGGAGCATTAGTTAATAATCTTTTAACCCTAATACTTATTTAGCTATTTGACTATTTTCAGTTGAAAACCTGCACTATTTTCATCAAATCGCCATAGCGAAAGCTGGGCTGATAACTATTAGTTCAGCCCAAATTGTCTTAATGACTATTTTTTCTAAACCATAAAAATTGGCTTAACAAGACAATTATTGCCACCAAGAAATAAGCAATAAAAATAATTAATAACCATACGGGCATTTCAATATTCAAAAATGACCATTGTTTTTGGCTACAGTCACCGTAGGCTTCAAAAACAGTCGGTAACCAGCGGTTAAGTGGCAGCCATGAAGGAAAGTTAACGACAAAATCACATGAATCAAAAGGAGAGGGATAGAGTTGTAGTCGGGTATGTTCGAAGGTTAATTTCAATCCTTCCCAGCTACTATATAACCATAAAATTAGTGCTACTAAGCGAAAAGCACTTTTTGGTGCCATGGCAGCAATTAAACCTGCCGCTAAGATAGTAAATATCGCTATCCGTTCGTAAATGCATAATACGCAGGGTCTAAGTCCCATGCCGTGTTGAAAATAAAGTGCAATAATTTCTAACATACAGTCGCTAATAGCTAGTAGCAACCAGGCTTTTCTGGTTTGAGAGTATGAGTAAAAAAATTTAAACATGTTCATTCTATTCCATTATCTCGATAAGTTAGTTAGGCAAGCATATAATCGTATTTTGTTTAGGACAAAAAAACAGCTAATTTAAATTAGTTAATAAGATAGGATAATGAATTAAATTGTTAAAATGAATTTTCTATTTAGCCGATAGTTTTTGCTTAAAATGACAGGAGAATGCTATTATTTTCAAATAAATAATAGCATTATTAATAAAAAGTTATTAGGCTATATTTATCAAGCCTAATGAAGCGAACCACTCTGTTACCGGGATCAACCATAATTCTACGGCTAGTAAACCGACTAGCGTCATAACAATAGTATAAGGTAAAGCCATTATAACCATTCGGCCATATGAAAGGCGAATAAGTGGTGAAAGCGCTGAAGTTAATAAAAACAGAAAAGCGGCTTGGCCGTTTGGCGTTGCGACTGAAGGTAAATTAGTCCCCGTATTAATGGCAACTGCCAGATATTCATATTGTTGACGTGATATTAATCCCGCTTTTAACGCACTCATCGCTTCATTTATATAGACTGTGCCAACAAAAACATTATCTGAAATCGTAGAAAGTAACCCATTGAATAAATAAAATAAAACAAGTTGCGATGATTCTGAAGACTGTAATACAAATTGAATAAATGGCGTAAAAAGGTGTTGATCGATAATGACTGCCACAATTGAGAAAAATACCGTTAATAAGGCGGTAAAGGGTAAAGCTTCTTCAAATGCTTTGCCAATGGTGTGCTCATCAGTTATGCCGCAAAATGAGGTTATTAAGATTATTACAGATAAACCAATTAAGCCGACTTCTGCAAGATGGAAAGCTAAAGCAATAATTAACCAAACGCCTACTAATGCTTGAGTTATTAGTTGCAATTTTTCTCGCCGATCCCGTTTTCTGCTGGCTTTTTTATCGTGGATTTGCAGAATATGGCGGACACTTTCAGGTAATTCAGCGCCGTAACCAAATAATTTAAAACGTTCGACGCAATAGCAAATAATTAAGCCACAAACAAATACCGGCAACGTCACCGGGATCATATGTAAGAAAAAATTACTAAAATTCCAGCCAACATATTTAGCAATAATTAAATTTTGTGGCTCACCAACCATTGTCATTACGCCACTTAATGCAGTGCCAATGCCGGCGTGCATTATTAGGCTACGTAAAAAAGCTCGAAATTGTTCAAGGATCTGGCCTTTTTCGGTCATGTCAGCGTTATTCTCCGGCGTAAGAAGCTCTTTCTGGCTGGATACATAGCTATGATAAATAGAATAAAAACCAACGGCTACACTTATCACAACGGCAATAACTGTTAGTGCGTCTAAAAAGGCCGAAAGGAAAGCGCTTGCTAAACAGAAAGCCAGTGAGAGTACACGTTTAGAATGAATTGACAGTAATAATTTTGTGAAAGCAAATAATAGCAATTGTTTCATGAAGTAAATACCTGCAACCATAAAAATCAATAGCAGAATTACTTCAATGTTATTAGCAATTTCATGACTTACTTGTTGTGGTGAAGTCATCCCAATTATTACCGCTTCAATAGCAATTAATCCGCCAGGCTGTAGTGGGTAGCATTTTAGCGCCATGGCAAGGGTAAAAATAAATTCAGTAATCAATAACCAACCGGCAATAAAAGGGTTAACCAAAAAAAAGCACAGCGGGTTGATTATCAAGAAGAAAATAATGGTCAATTTGTACCATTCAGGGGAATTACCAAGGAAATTTTTTAACATAATTTGTCTGATATTTATATTCATTATTACTTGCTTTCCTTCACTAGTATATAAGTAAAATTGACTAACCTAGCATACTACGTTTTTTATACCAGAAATTAAAAGAACGATTTCCTAATTAACGACAAATTGCATTAAGTCTTTATGGTCAGATTAGTATTTCTTAATAACTCGGCTACCTCAAACTTTTTCATTCTGATATTATCTTGTTTTATTAATGGCAAAAATTTGTTTTAGGTAGATAAAAATATGATTATTAGAGCGCAAAGTCCGGCTAATTTTGCAGAAGAGTATATTGTTGAAAGTATTTGGAATAACCATTTTCCGCCGGGTTCAATTTTACCCGCTGAACGTGGGCTATCGGAGTTAATTAGGGTAACGAGAACAACATTACGAGAAGTTTTACAGCGGCTTGCCAGAGACGGTTGGCTAACTATTCAGCATGGAAAACCAACTAAAGTAAACAATTTTTGGGAAACCTCAGGACTTAACATTTTAGAAACCCTGGCGCGGTTAGATCACAGTGGAGCACCTAAACTGATTGAAGATTTGTTATCTGTTAGAACCAATATTTCAGCTATTTTTATTCGAACTGCCTTTCGTAAAAGTAAATCAAAATCACTAGAGATATTATCAATAAGAGAGAATATAGAAGATTGTTCTGAAGCATTTAGTACAGTTGATTATAATATTTTTCGTGGACTCGCATTTGTCTCTGGTAATCCTATCTATGGCTTGCTCCTAAATGGTTTGAAAGGATTATATACCCGTGTTGGCCGTTACTATTTTTCTGATCCTAAGGCGCGTCAGCTTGCTTGCCGTTTCTACCATGATTTAGCCAAAATATGTGGACAAGAAAACAATGATCTGGTGTTAGATCGGGTTCGTAGTTATGGTAAAGATAGTGGCAATATTTGGCGTGAGATGAAAAATAAAGACAATATGATAAATAATTTGTCTGAATTACGTTAAACTCGTTGCTAGTTAATGCGCTATCAGCCTATTTTTATTCCCTCATCAAAAATGAGGGCGTTAATTGAGATAGCGGTTATTAGTGTAAGACACTAATAAATTTTAACAATCTTGATTATTATTTCTGCATAAAAATCGCAAAGCTATAACATTACATCTCGCATCTTGATGCTACGCACACCTAAGGTTAAACATGCGGGCTGGTTTTTCACCTGCTGGTTGTATTGGCTGGCTAATATGGGCTGTTTCTAAACATAGCATTTTTTTGTAACCATCGCTGGTCATATCTTTTATGGTACTGGATAGTTCAGCGTCCGGGTTCCAACAGACTATGTCGCTATGATGGTAATGGTGTATTTCTAAAATACGTTGCCAATTTTTATCATACACCAAATTACAATCATCCGATTCAGTATAAATACGATCAGTTCGAGTGGTTATATAAGTTTTTTCTCTTCTGTGTAAACATTACGATCAGCTACTTTATCAATATAATGTTTGCCTAGACCTTCAATATATATATCTTATTTATGTCACTTACTTGTAAATAGGTATGTAATGCACCGGTGGTAGGCTCAGTACATAATATTCAAATTCAATTTCACAGGTCGCTGCTAATACAGCTAAGCTAAACAGTGTCATATCATTCATCATTTCGACCTTTTTATATTTTTTATGATTAGAAATTAGCTAGTTTAAAAATATCGTTGGATTATATGCCAGAATGAAAAAAGCCGCCATTAATGACGGCTTGAAGCGAGTAATTATGCTATTTATTTAGCAATATGGGCAATTAAATCTAAAACTTTATTTGAATAACCGGTTTCATTATCGTACCAGGCAACTAATTTTACAAAACTGTCGTTTAAGGCAATACCCGCTTTAGCATCAAAAATTGATGTTAGTTTGTCGCCATTAAAGTCTGCGGAAACAACATCATCTTCGGTGTAACCAAGAATGCCTTTTAATTCACCATTTGCTGCCTGTTGGATCGCCTGGCAAATTTCTTTATAAGTGGCAGGTTTATTCAAACGAACGGTTAAGTCAACAACTGAGACATTCGGAGTTGGAATACGGAAAGCCATACCGGTTAATTTATCGTTCAATTCAGGAATAACTTTACCAACAGCTTTAGCGGCGCCGGTTGATGAAGGAATGATGTTTTGTGAAGCACCACGTCCACCACGCCAATCTTTAGCTGAAGGTCCGTCAACGGTTTTTTGTGTGGCAGTCGTTGCATGGACGGTCGTCATCAGACCTTCAATGATACCAAATTTATCATTGATAACTTTCGCTAATGGGGCTAGGCAGTTAGTGGTACAAGAGGCATTAGAAACAATATCTTGACCACTATAGGTGCTATGATTAACGCCCATTACAAACATCGGGGTATCATCTTTAGAGGGGCCAGTTAAAACGACTTTTTTAGCGCCCGCCGCAATATGTTTGCGTGTTGTTTCATCAGTTAAGAAAATACCTGTTGCTTCCGCAACCACATCGACACCAACTTCATTCCATTTCAAGTTAGCAGGATCTTTTTCTGCCGTGCAGCGAATAGTTTTACCATTAACCACCAGGTGACCATCTTTAACTTCGACAGTACCGTTGAAGCGGCCATGGGTTGAGTCATATTTCAGCATATAGGCCATATAATTGGCATCTAATAAATCATTGATTGCTACGATTTCGATATCTTTACGCTCTTGGGCAGCACGAAAAACAATACGGCCAATACGACCGAAACCATTAATACCTACTTTGATAGTCATAGTATTTCCACCAGCTATATTTAATTTAAAAGAATTCAATATTGTTTCTATCGTTACCAAAACCTTGTCATCCGTCAAGCGGAATCGTGTCAATTACCAGAAAAATTGACATATAAAGCATCTTTTGTATGTTTGCAACAAGCTTAAGGCCAATGTTTTGATTCACTATTATCGTTCTGGATAAAGAGATTTAAAGTGAATATTGCTAATATATGTGAATTATATCACAAATCAGACTAGAAAGACCCGGTTTACCGGGTCAAAAATAATTGAGATGGTTTAGTGTTAATTTTTGCTCATCATATGAATATAATTACTTTTACTAGAAAATAAGGAAAGGTTTCTTATGACTGAAAAAGAACATAAACGCATTAAGTCAAATAAACTTAATAAAATGCAACATCATGTCACTCAAGAAGCCGGAACCGAGCCGCCTTTTTCAGGTAAATTATTACATAATCAACGAGAAGGTATTTGTTATTGTCTCTGTTGCCATGCGCCGCTTTTTCTATCACAAACAAAATTTGATACTGGCTGCGGCTGGCCAAGTTTTTACCAACCAATTAATGATCAAGCCGTCAGTTATATTGATTTTTTCCCACAGTATGCAGCGGATAGAAGTGCGTTGCCGTCACTGTAACGCACATTTAGGCCATGTTTTTGCCGATCCCACAACCGACTGGGCAACGTTATTGTATTAATTCTGTTGCATTAAGTTTTACTGATCAAGAATCTGGCGAAGTAACTGAGGGTTAAGTAAGGTTTACACGACGATAAAAAAAGAGAAGGGATGAAATATGGAGCTTAATGATCTGGTTAATTTAATGACAGTCGACATTTATCAACGATTGCTGACTGCCGTTGAATTGGGCAAGTGGCCTGATGGTGTTGTGTTAACGCCCGAGCAAAAAGAAAATAATCTGCAAGCTATTATGCTTTGGCAGGCTAGACATAATCATGATGCTCAGCATATGACAGTGGGCACCGATGGGAATATCATTTTGAAAACAAAAGATGAGCTAAAGCGATTGTTTGATAGTGAACAGCAGCAATAAGCAAAATTTATTCAATGTTAATAATAGATTGCAGCTCCTTAGCTAAGAGTATGAGTTACAATCATAGATTGAGTGAGCAAATCAGAAGATGGTATTAATTTAGCACCAGCTAATACCATTTCTTGTAATGCTTTATGACTATCTTCTGGATGAAGATTAACGCCCCTACAACCATCTTGAATAACCGTTACTTAATAACCTAGTTGCACTGCATCAAGGATGGTAAATTTTACGCAGTAATCTGTTGCTAACCCCATAATGTATAGATGTTTGATTTGATATTCTGTTAGCCAACGATCTAACTGAGTCGCATGTTAATGATCATTATCAAAAAAAGCACTATAACTATCGATTGTGGCATTGATCCCTTTTTGAAAAGTTGCCTGAATGGCTGACTGATTAAGTGCTGGATGGAATTGTGCTCCTTTCTGATGTGCACACAGTGAACTGGCCACCAAATTTGGCATAGGCCATTAAGATTCCTCTCGGTGCCTACCTGACTTCCTGAGTTGACAGCAAAACTTAAGTGATCAGCAGGATACCAGTCCTGGCTGGCAATAACAACGATATTTTGTTGCTGGCAGTAGGTGATAACATTATTAGCGGTACTAATAACACTTTCACTATCTAATACTTCTAGGGCGCCCCCTTTACAAAAGTCATTTTGCAGAGCGGCCAGCAATAATGCAGTATTCGTCATTATGTCGTCCTTAATAATTGTCACTATAGCTAAGTTCACCGCGCAAATTTTTTTGCATCAGCGTACGAATATCATTTGAAGATAAAGATTGACTAAGTAAATTTGGCTAATGCGTGCCCGGTTGCATACCCATTCATGTTAACTCGTCCAGAGAGGCATTGTGTCAAATTAATGACGATAATATCGTGTTGACAGGCCTTTTCAAGGCATTTTAACAACTCAGTTTGTGAAGGCGCATTACCAACACCGTAAGAACGGAGAATGAGTGCTTTGGTGGGTTGCAATAAGATGTTTTCGATATTTTGTACCGAAATCCCAGGATAAATAGTAACAACCCCAATGGGTTGAGGGGGGATTTTATGGCTGCTGAAATTGCCGTCATTTTTTGGCAATGGACAGCTTTGTAAACAACGGATATGAATACCAGCATCAATCAATGGTGGACAATTAGGAGAAGTAAAGGCATTAAAACCATCAACATGTGATTTGACGGTCCGGTTACCCCTAAATAATTTGTTATTAAAAAACAGCGTCACTTCATTGATAGGGTAATTTGCCGCCAAGTACAAGGCATTAAGAAGATTAGTTTGGCCATCTGATCTTAGCGCTTCCAGTGGTATTTATGACCCTGTCACGATAATCGGCTTATCTAGATTATCAAACATAAATGAGAGTGCAGAGGCGGTAAATGCCATCGTATCAGTACCATTTAGAATAACAAAACCATCATAGTTTTCATAATTATCACTAATATCATCCTCAATGCACTGCCAATCTTGTGGTGTCATATTAGCGGAATCAATTGAAGGATTATGTTCACGAATAGTAAAATTTGGCATTTCAGCGCTATGAAATTCTGGCATGCTGCTCAGTTGTTTTTGTAGATGGCCGGAGGCTGGCACGTATCCATGGGTTGAATATTGCATGCCAATAGTGCCGCCTGTGTAAACGACATAGATGGATTTTTTTCCATTCTCTTTACCTAACGATATGAATAAGTGAAAATTGATAAATTTAAAGAATTATAAAGTAGTTAGCTAATAAAATCTGTGGGATATTAAATATTAATATAAAATAAAGCGCCCATATGCAGGGCGCTAGAGTTGAACAATGATGGTTATTTATTAATAAACTTCACCACAATTTAAACAAAATGCGTAGCGATTTTGTGGATCATTCATATGCTGGTAAAATTTGATTTGTTGCTGCAGGTCGTTAGCCATTTTTGGCGGAAGTAACAATTGCAGTGTATTGGGCATCATTGCCTCAGCGCTTGAAGTTAATTCAAGTATTAATTGATCAATAAAAGAACGTTCAGGCTGCATCCAGTCAAGTGATGGTGTAGTGACTTTAGCTAACTCAGCCGCTTTATTTACAGCATCGTCAAAATCACCCAGTTTATCAACCAAACCGTTTTGTAGCGCCTCTGAACCTACCCACACCCGACCTTGAGCGATTTTATCTATCTCTGCCGGTGTTTTGTGACGCGCCTGAGCAACATATTTTAGAAAGGTGTTATAGCCATTTTCTATGGTGATTTTCATCATGTCAGAAAATTGTTTATTAATCCCTTTTGTAGCTGAGATATCCGCTAATGGCGTGGTAGAGATCCCATCAGTATAAACGCCAATTGTATCTAAGCTTTTTTCAAAGGTATTTATCACACCGAAAATACCAATTGAACCGGTCAGGGTTGTTGGACTGGCAAAAATATAATTGGCCGGTGTTGAAATCCAATAACCTCCTGATGCTGCCATTCCTCCCATTGAAACTACAATAGGTTTATTGGCCTCGCGGACAGCCACAAACTCATTCCTTATCGCTTCTGAAGCGGTAACACTGCCACCGGGACTATTAACACGTAATACAATCGCTTTAATATCAGGGTTAAGTCTTGCTTTACGTATTTGCGCTACCGTTGTTTCGCTGCCAACCATGCCAGGCTCTTGTGGTCCATCTATAATGGCGCCTTGGGCAATTATCACAGCGATATTTCCAGCTTGCTCATCGGATTCTTTTTGTCGCATTAGCTGATTTTGCTGGGGTTGTTCATTGGCATAATCATAGATACTGATGTAATTAAAATGTTGCTCTTTATCATTCCAGCCAAATTTTTTGCTTAACTCTTTCTCCATAACTGCGCCGGTAAATATATGATCAATGAGTTTTTGTTTAACCGCATATTGCGCACTATCACCATTGACGCTTTTCATTTCTTCAATCAATTTATTGGCACCAGGGAAGATATTTTCTGGTGTCATTTGTCGGTTTTGCGCCACAGTTGATAAATAATGTTGCCATAGTGAACCAATCCAGACTTTATCGGCTTCACGTGCTTCAGGTGACATATTGTCACGAATAAATGGCTCTACTGCTGATTTATAGGTGCCAACACGGAAAATATGGCTATTGACTTTTAGGTTATCCAGTAGCGTCTTATAAAAGAGTTTATTGGTTGAAAAACCGTAAATTCCGACATGACCCTGTTGTGACATATAGATATGATTGGCAAAACTGGCTAAATAATATTGTGATTGATTATAGCCATTACCTACAGCGTAAATAAGTTTTCCCGCTTGCTTAAACTCTATCAACGCCTTACCAATATATTGTAAAGATGGCTGGTTGGAACCAATCAGATTATCCAGTTGTAAAACGATACCGGTAATTTTGTCGTCATAGGTTGCCCGGCGGATAATATTTACAATGTCAAATAAGGAGTTTTCTTGCATGCGTTTGCTTGATGAGCCTAACAATTCGCGGCTCATTTTACCAAGAGGATTAGGGATAGAGACTTGATCAACAATTACACCTTGTAGATCAATAAGTAGCGCACCATGATATTGGCTCGTCGATTTTTTTTCACTTTTATAGGCAAAGTAACTGCTTGCTGCGATAAAGAGCAAAAAAAGACAGATAAAACTGGTGACAAATCGTCTGATAAAATTAAGTAATCGCCAACTAAATTTAAAGCAGGTTGCGATTAAATTCCATGGGTTTCGCATGTGATCTCCAATTATATGATTAACATATTTATCTTAAAAGGACATAAGATAATTGTCAGCCATAACTTATAGAATAATTAAAAATATTATTTTATTGCTATTCAAGCTGATTGAAAATGTTACCTTACTATACTAATGCTGATGATAATATTCTATTTTTGAGAAACATACATATAAAATGGTCATTTCTACGCTATTTGTAGCTATGCAAATAGTTGTAATATAAGTGAATTTCAACAAGGAGAAATCTATGGATGCTTTAACACTATTATTAACCCGTCGTTCCATGAGTCATTTGACAACACCGGCACCTGAAGGTCAATCACTGGATAATATTTTGGCAGCCGGAATGCGAGCTCCTGATCATGGTACATTACGCCCCTGGCATTTTGTGGTGATCCACAATCAAGGGCTCGATAAATTTGGACAGTTACTGGAAAAAGCCGCAATTAATGCTAACTTAGGCAAAGAAGCTGAAGAGAAAGCCAAAAAAGCACCTTTACGAGCTCCGTTAATTATTGCTGTTATTGCTAAAATTGTCGTCGACACAAAAACTCCTGCCTGGGAGCAAGTTATTACTGCTGGTTGTTGTGTTCATGCTATGCAGATGGCTGCTGTTGCTCAAGGATTTGGTGGCATCTGGCGTACAGGCTCTTGGACCTCTGATCCGGTGGTGAGATCAGGTTTAGCTTGCCAACAAGATGATAAAATTGTTGGCTTCCTCTATTTAGGAACGCCAAAATTTAATCCTACAATGAAAAGTTCTTCAGCGGATATAAAGGATTTTGTGACTTATTTTTAAAGGAAAAAATATGCCATCGGAAATCAAATTAACCCAATTTAGTCATGGAGCGGGTTGTGGTTGTAAAATTGCGTAGGGATTATTAGTACCACGGATTTTTTTATGCCAATAGTGGATTCTCCGATTGATTTTGGGCGTATTGCTGCCACTAATGCAATTAGTGATATTTATGCGATGGGTGGTAAACCCATTATGGCGATTGCGATATTAGGTTGGCCCATTAATAAAATCCCAGCTGAGATAGCCCAGCAAGTGATTGAAGGGGGCGGCTGATTTACAGGCAACGGTGGCTTTTTCGCAAATAGCTAAATTACCTCATATTGAAAGTTATATTGAGCAAGAGTGTGTACCAGGTGGAACCCAACGTAATTTTGCTAGTTACGGCCATTTTTTAGGCCAGATGACACCGTTACAACGCAATTTATTATGTGATCCGCAGACCTCAGGAGGATTATTAATGGCGGTGTTACCAACAGCAATTGCTGAAGTTAAACAAATTGCCTGGCAAAATAATTTATCTTTTAGCGCAATCGGTCAATTAGAGCAATCCAAATCTGGCAGAGCGATGATTGAGGTAGTTGAATAACCTATGCGCCGTCTATTTATTGCAGAAAAGCCCAGTTTAGCGCGTGCTATAGCTGATGTTTTACCAAAGCCACATAAACGACAAGATGGTTTTATTGTCTGTGGTGATTCACAATATGTGACTTGGTGTATTGGTCATTTATTGGAGCAAGCTGAACCTGAAGCTTACGATCCTCGCTTAGCACGTTGGTCATTAACTGATTTACCGATCATTCCTGAAAAATGGCAATTAAAGCCTCGGGCGGCAGTTATTAAGCAACTTAATACTATTAAAGCGCTATTAGTTCAGGCCGATGAGATTGTGCATGCGGGAGATCCCGATCGCGAAGGGCAATTGCTGGTGGATGAAGTGTTAGATTTTTTAGCCTTACCGGATGATAAAAAGCAGTCTGTTCAGCGCTGTTTAATTAGCGATCTTAATCCTCAAGCGGTAGTTAAGGCCATTGAACGGTTAAGAAGTAATCGAGATTTTATTCCACTTTGTGTTTCTGCATTAGCTCGAGCCAGAGCAGATTGGTTGTATGGCATAAATATGACGCGGGCTTATACTTTGCTTGGCCAGCGAGGGGGGTACCAAGGGGTATTATCTGTTGGTCGAGTTCAAACGCCAGTATTGGGATTGGTGGTTAGAAGAGACGAAGAAATTGAACATTTTGTTGCTAAAGATTTTTTTGAGGTAAAAGCACATATAATCACGCCGAATAAAGAACGTTTTACCGCTATCTGGCAGCCAAGTGAAGCCTGCATTGATTATCAGGGTGAAGAAGGGCGTCTGATTCATCGCCCCTTAGCCGAGCATGTTGCTGCACGAATTACGCAGCAACCGGCCTTGGTTGTTGCCTATCAAAATAAACAAGAATCAGAAATTGCGCCCTTACCTTATTCTTTGTCGGCTTTGCAAATTGAAGCCGCTAAAAACCATGGCTTAAGTGCCAAGGAAGTTCTTGATATATGTCAACAATTATATGAAAAACATAAAGTTATTACTTATCCTCGTTCTGATAGTCGTTACTTACCGCAAGAGCATTTTGCCAATCGCCATGGGCTATTAAAAGCTATTGCTATGCATCAGCCAGAACTTACACAATTTGAATTGGCTGAATTAGATAAGAAAAATCGCTGTTGGGATGATAAAAAAGTTGATGCACATCATGCAATTATTCCTACCGCTAAAGCAGCAACGGTGCAGCTTGATCAAAACGAAAGCAAAATTTATGCATTGATTGCTGCTCAATATATTATCCAATTTATGGCCAGTGCAAAATTTCATAAACGGATTATTGAACTGGAAATCGCAGGTGGAAAATTTATCGCCAGAGCTCGCTTTTTGGTCGAACCTGGTTGGAGAGCAATTTTAACTACTAAGGAACGGGATGCGGATAATGATGGTATGCCACTTCCTGAGGTAAAGGTAAAAGATGAGTTATTTTGCGAGCAGGGTGAAGTAATAAAAAAGCAGACTCAGCCACCAAAACCCTTTACTGATGCTACTTTGTTGTCGGCTATGACCTGTATTGCCCGTTTTGTGCAAGATAAAGCGCTGAAAAAGGTATTGCGAGCAACGGATGGTTTAGGAACAGAAGCGACCAGAGCGGGTATTATAGAACTGTTATTTAAACGTAAATTTTTGGTTAAAAAAGGCCGTTATATCCATGCTGCGCCAGCAGGCATCGCCTTATATAAAGTTTTACCGCTGGTGGCAGTATTGCCTGATATGACTGCTCACTGGGAGTCTAAATTAACCCAAATCAGTGAAAAACAGTTTCGTTATCAGGATTTTATGTTACCATTGGTAGATACATTGAAGATGTTAATCCAACAAGCGAAACAACAAACTGATTTAACCATATTCCGTACGATATCGGTCATCGAAGAAAAAACGGATAAAAAGTTATCAGTCAAGAAGAAGAGAGCTAGTCAAAAAAGGCAATCAAATGATAGCTAAGCATAAAATAGTACTATCATTTTATTTCAACTTAATTTAACTCAAATTTTGCCCAAATAGGGGCATGATCTGAAGGTTTTTCCATACTTCTAATGTCATAATCAATGCCCGTTTCACCACAGCAGGCAAACAACGAACTAGAGGCCATAATCAAATCAATTCGCAGACCTCGGTTATCAACAAAACCCTTGGAACGGTAATCAAACCACGAAAATTGATCAGTAATTGCTGGATTTTGTTGACGATAAGTATCGGTTAATCCCCAGGATTTCAATTTATTCATCCATTCGCGTTCTTCAGGTAAAAATGAGCATTTGCCAGCACTTAACCAACGTTTTCTATTAATTTCACCGATGCCGATATCATGATCTGTTGGGCTAATATTCATATCTCCCATAAGAATGATATGCGATTGAGGAGAAAGATTATTTTGTAGATAAAGTTGCAAGTCTTGATAAAATTTTGCTTTTGCTGCAAATTTTGTTGGGTGATCACGGCATTCACCTTGTGGGAAATAACCGTTTATTATGGTAATTGTGCCTTTTTCTGTTTCAATATCTGCCATAATAATACGGCGCTGGGCATCAATATCGTCGCCAGGAAATCCCTTTTGAATAGTGATTGGTTTTTGTTTGCAAAATAGCGCGACACCATAATGTGCTTTTTGTCCATGATAGCAGATATGATAGCCTAACTGATTAACCTGCTCTAAAGGGAATGCACCATCATCAACTTTGGTCTCTTGTAAGCCTATGACATCAGGTTGATGTTTTTCGATGATAGCTTCAAGTTGGTGGATGCGTGCCCTTAGGCTATTAATGTTAAATGAGACAAAGTTCATTCGAATTGGTTACCTAATTGTATATTTATAAAAATATTTTATCAGATTTAATATATAAATGTAACCCATTATATAAAACATTTTCTTTTATTTATTAATGAGTTATTTTTTTATATTTAAATTGTTTAGCGTGATTATCAGTGATTAAATTTAAAAAAAATATATAACTTTAAAAAATAATTAATTTAATTCAAATTAATAAACTATAATTAAAAATGCACTATATGAAAATTTGTTTTTTCAGAAAATAATAATTAGATGTAATGATGTCGTTTGCTAAAAATCAATTTATGAAATTAATTAGCGAGGTTTAATTATTTTTCTTTAAATTATTAGCCTAAGTGCTTTTATCTTAAAGAGCTGTAAAAAGGTATTCTTTTTGAATTTCTGTGTCAGCTATAAATTATTAAATAGATATTTAAATTTTTTCTATTTGATATTTAAGATTGCAGTGGAGCAATCATTATGTTTTTCTCAAGAAAGTTAGAAGCTTTTATTGCAGTAGTTGAACAAGGTTCATTATGTAAAGCGGCGAGAATATTGCATCGCACGGCGCCCCCTGTCGCAAAATCAATTAAAGATTTTGAGACCGTATTAGGTAAGACGCTATTTAAAAGGAAAAAATCCGGCATGACTTTAACAAAGGAAGGGCAAGAGCTTTATAATGATTTAAAAAATTTATATTTGCAGGAAAAAGAAATTACCAAAAGATATGTTGGTAATGAATTTCGTAATGTGGTTAATATTTATTATGACTGGGCTAAAAACCATCATTTAATAAAACTTTATCAAACAGCAGGTATTAATAAAATACCAATAAACGTTTTAAAATTTGATTATGATAAAGTAAATGAAATATCAGATTATGTTATGATGGCAATGTTTTAATTTTAAGTTCAGAAAAAATTGTAAGTGAACGTTTTATTTTGTTACAAAAATTACAAAAAGAGGCTATTGGTATATGTTGCCGCAAACAACTTTACGAACATGCTGAAAAGAATCTATTAAAATTATTGAATCAATTTCCTTGGCTATGTGATCCAGTTTTATATAAGAGTCAATTTATTCGAGATATAGAATCAAAAGCGACGATAGGGGCAAATAGTATCAATATCAGGTGGATGGAAAACAGTTGTTTTTGCGATGGATTAATACAAAATGGTGATTACATCGGTTTAACCGATAAATTACCCGAAACCTGTCAATCAACACCTGACATTATTTTTCTACCGCTAGATGAGCTTAGCATGACAAATAGCTGTTATTTTTATAAATCTAAAGCACATGGTAGTATTTTGAATCGATTTATTGATGCAATTGAAAAAATATATTAATCAATAGGTAAAATATGAATTAGGCAAAATTATGGTTGATCTGATGCTAGTAACCACAGGATTGGTAACTTGCAAGTTTCTGCTAGTGAATAAACAGAGCAAGCGTTAACTGCTATAAGTGCCTATCTATTTGAAATTTAATCGATTAGTTAGAAGTGTTATCCTTGTTCATTAGATAAAATTTAAATGTAATAACGATGTCAGTTTTTTTAAATATAGTTAATAATAAATAATCATTTATCATGATAAATAATTAAATAAAATATTTTATAAAAATTAAATTTAATAAAATAATTATGATTGTTTAAAGGTAATATTATGCAATCTGTATAATAATTACCTCTAAAATAAGTCAGGCTATTTTATTAAATAGAGGATAGGTTAAAGAATAATCGTGCGGTTGCCATGAACAAAAACACGTTGTACTAATACCCAGTATAAAGCGTGGCTTAAGACATTTTTTTCAACGTCTTTACCTGCTCGCATCATATCCTCAGCAGTATAACTATGATCAACGTTAATCACATTCTGAGTAATAATAGGGCCTTCATCGAGATCATTATTGACAAAGTGCGCGGTTGCTCCAATGATTTTGACACCACGTTGATAAGCTTGATGATAAGGTTTTGCACCAATAAAAGCTGGCAAAAAAGAGTGATGGATATTAATAATTTTATTGGGATAATGTTGAACGAAATTAGGCATAAGTACGCGCATATATTTTGCTAAAACCACATAATCAGGATCATAATGGTCAATTTGTTCTTTTAATAGATGATCATGTTGTTCTCGCGTTAAATTTTCATGGCTAATGTAGTGAAATGGGATATTAAATTGTTCAACTAGTGATCTTAATGTCTCGTGATTACCAATTACAGCAGCAATTTCCACATCAAGACCATCATAGGCGCTTTTTATTAATAGATCACCTAAGCAGTGTGCTTCTTTGGTTACCATAATAACAATGCGTCGTTGATTTGCTGTACTTAATTCACGTTTAGACCCTGATGGTAAAGCATCGTCGAGATCAGCTAATAATGTATTATCGTTGAAAATACCTTCAAGTTCAGTACGCATGAAAAAACAGTTCGTCTGATGGTCAACAAATTCATTATTTTGAATAATATTTAATTGATGTTTATAACAAATATTTGTGATTTTAGCGATTAACCCTTTTGCATCAGGGCAGATGGTCCGAAGAATTTTTTTTTTTGTGGCTTGTTGCATGAATGGTCTTTTCCTTCAAATTTTTTTGTTACAAATATCGCAAAATAGGAAATTTTAATCTTGCTACGATAAAATGTGGCAATTCTGACGCTTTTAGGACTGTTATGGCAATGTTTTTTTTTCAAAATTTCATTAAAATTATTTAAAAAAATATCTTTTTATTATTGTAAATCACATTTTTATCATTTGGAATATTGATTAATTAAAAGCAAACAAGAGCTATAATAGATAAATATGAGTTATTTATGATTAATTTATCTGAAAACTTTAACAAAGGTTCATTTTATCTTTATATTCACTTTTAATTGGGTAAATAATGTTACTCAATAGTGACTGAATCATCCTCAGTGCTATTGATCATTTATCTACTTTGGTTTACTGATTTGAATTTTAGATATTGATAATAAAGTAATAAATAGTTTTTTAGTTGTTAGATTCAGGATGAAAAAAACATAAGATAATTTTGATTAAAAAAAAGAAACAAAATTAAGAAAGTAATTTCTAATTACAATAACTGTATAAAAGTAACCAATTGATTCCAATAAATGAAAAATAATTATATATTTCAATACAAAAAAATATATAACTTTAAGTGTAAATCCGTAAAATATTTGTTCTATTATAAGTACTATTTTCTAAAAAGATAATATCGTCAATGGCATTTTATGTAATGTAAGGCTGGCATATGAAAGGGAAGAAAATATTAATTGTAGAAGATGAGGTGGTTTTTCGCTCCGTATTGAGAAATTACCTTAAATCATTTGATGTGATTACTTATACAGCCAGCAATGGGCAGGAGGCGTTAGATATTATTAATGCTGTTGAGCGTCTTGATTTGATTTTATGTGATTTAAGCATGCCTGTGATGAGTGGTGAGACTTTGATGCAGAAACTGGTGGAAATGAAGTGTGAAATCCCAGTTATTGTGATTTCAGGAACAAATAGAATTAGTGATTTGGATAGAATGCTGCGACTTGGGGTAAAAGATGCATTATTAAAACCGATTGTTGATTTTGATGATGTTAAAGAGACGATTATCCGTAATTTGTATCCAAATATTGTAGAAACAACCACTCGTTTATCTGCTGAGCTTTCTCATATTCAGCAAATGATACAGCACGAAAAGCATGATATTTTGCCAGTTTTACTTGAGCTGCAGCCCAAAGTAAATCAAACACTGGCAAATTATAAAATTAATTATCGCCAACTAAAAGATATTAATAAAATTGGATTGTTATTTGATTTGGCAGAACTTTCTGATAAACAAATAGGTTTTTATTGCCTTGATATTGAGTATTCTTCGGGTGATGGTGTTATGGCTGCATTATTACTTAGAGTTGGATTTAATGAATTATTGCAAACCTATCTTAATAGCCAATCAAACAAATTATTTAATATTAGTAAAATGCTTGAGCAAATAAACACTTTATTAATGGATTTAGGTATTAAAGGACAATTTCCAATTTTATTAGGTTATTTTCATACTGAAAGTAAAACAATTGTATTAGCTTCAGCAGGACTTAATGTAAAATTAAAAACTGAGAATAAAGAAGTCGAATTGTCATCAAGTGCACCATTGGGTAGCTTACAATCAATTGCTTATCAGCAAATAATGGAAAAAGGAATAGATTGGCAATGTAAAATATGGAATCATAAACATCGAATGACTTTAATGTTTAATTCATTGGTAGAAATATTATAATTATTTACTTTTTACAGGATTGTTAACCTAGGCCAATTTTCTCTAGTCTGCTATTTATTTGGTACATTTTATTGCTATATTTGCTACAAAAGTTGTTGAAAATCTATCTGTCACATTTCATTAGTGTATTGTATTTAGGTAACTTGGTAGAAAAAAATGAAATTAAAAAAAGCGGAAAAAAAAGTTAGCAAAGCGGTTATTCCTGTCGCGGGTTTAGGAACTCGAATGTTGCCGGCAACTAAAGCGATTCCTAAAGAAATGTTACCTTTAGCGGATAAACCACTTATTCAGTATGTAGTAAATGAATGTATATCTGCTGGTATTCATGAAATTATATTAGTCACTCACTCTTCAAAAAACTCAATAGAAAACCATTTTGATACCAGTTTTGAATTAGAAGCAATTTTGGAAAAGCGCGTTAAACGGCAATTATTAAATGATGTACAATCCATATGCCCAAGTTATGTCACAATTATGCAAACGAGACAAGGTATAGCAAAAGGGCTTGGACATGCCATTTTATGTGCAAAACCATTGGTAGGAGAGGAGCCTTTTGCTGTAGTTTTACCGGATGTAATTATTGATCAATATTCTTCGGATTTGAAACAGTATAATTTAATCGCGATGCTGAAACGTTATTATGAAACATCAGCCAGCCAAATTCTTGTTGAGCCGGTACCAAAGGAGTCTGTATCCAATTATGGTGTTGTAGATTGTGACAGTTATGAATTAAAAGCCGGTGAAAGCAAAATTATTAAAGGCGTTGTTGAAAAACCTAAAATTGAACTGGCGCCATCTAATTTATCTATCGTGGGGCGTTATGTATTGTCAGAGAAAATTTGGCCTTTATTAGAGAAAACACCAATGGGGGCAGGTGATGAAATTCAGTTAACTGACGCGATTGAAATGTTAATAGAAGGAGAACCTGTTGAAGCCTATCATTTACACGGTAAAAGCCATGATTGCGGTAATAAATTGGGTTATATGAAAGCATTTGTTGAATATGCTATGCAGCATGAATTTTTAGGTGATGAGTTTTCCGCGTGGGTAAAAAATATCTTAGATTGCTAATTGTCGATAAATTTGATTCAAATCAATAAAAAACCTGCATGGTATTTTTATACAATATTGCCTATTTGTTATTACAAATTTATTTTAATAAGTTCTATTTATGCATAAAATTAAAATGAGATTTATTAATTATATAAGTAGGCAAGGATGTTGTTTAAATGGAGATATTACAAACTATTTTAAATAATAATAATAATAATAATAATATGATTTTGCTGATCATATATCACTTTAGTTGCTAGCTAAAATTTCTTGTGTTTGCGCATGAGTTGCTATCAATAATATTTAAGTTAACACTGATCATAATTATTATAAAAAAGTATAGTAATTATATTTAATTGATTTATCTTGTATCAGATTAGCCGTTTATTTTTTTTGTTTATAAAGTAATCTGTTTATTATTTCTATAGTAAATTTTTTCATAATAAATAGAATGAAATTTAACAACCTCTCCAACAAAATAAAATAGAAAGAAGTCTAATAATGAACATTGAATGCATGACTTTATGGCAATAAAAAACAACGATACTATTTCTTGAAGGAATAATTTGAAAGGTTTAGACAATAAAAATTTACATTACATGGTGTATCGCTGATAACAAGATATTTATATTAATAGAAGTTGTACATTTTTATGCCGGTTTCTTTATTATAGGAAAAGGTATGGTTAGTTATTAGTGAAAAGTGGCTGGTATGTAAATGTATTTAGTATTTATCTTAGCGAGCAGAGTTTTACGTTTTGATATATATTAGGCCTTATTAAGGTTGGTTATTTATTGTGTAATAAATGTTAATAATATGTGTAATAAAAATACCCTTTATATAAAGGGTATTTTTAAAGTAGAGAAGGGACATTTAGATTAAAAAATCATCCATATTTTTACCCTTCGCTAGTGCCTTTTTGATGACAGCTGGTGTACGACCTTGACCGGTCCAGGTTTTGATTTCACCATTTTCATCTTTATATTGAAATTTAGCCGGTCTTGCTGCGCGCTTAGTACGGTTAGATGTTTTTGAAGGAGTTTTTGCAGTAACTAGATCATCTAGACTAAGTCCTTCTCCTTCCAGTAATTTAATATATTTTGCAATTTTTTGACTATGAGCCTCTAATTGTGCTCTCGCTTGATTTTCATCTTCGCGACGTTCTTCTACAACGGTATTAAATTTATCATGTATTTCTTGCAATGATTCTAACGGCATTTCTCTTGCTATCGCACGTAAGGTACGAATGTTATTTAATGATTTAAAATATTTCAATGAATCACTCATTTTCCTGGTCTCGAATTAAAATAAATGTTGGCTGATGTCTACTAATAATAGAATGCTATTTTATTTTCTGCAATAGTGAAGTTACAAAATAAGGTTAAATTTATTGTTTTTTTAAATTTAAATTTCTTTGCAAAAGCAATATAAGCTTTCACTGTAAAAATATTATATATCTTATATTAGATACCCTGGATACTTAAAAATCTATACGAAAATGATAGAACTGCTTTTATATTTGAATTTCATTCAGATGTAAAGATGATGTTTTTTTATTTTTATTCAACTTTATGCTATGTAACATAAACTAAATTTTAACTTAATATGTGTAAAAGAGTTTGCTTATTAAGCTTTTGTTGAGTTATCACTACTAGGTATCTAAGTTTTTTGATGAATGTTAGCTATTAATAATCTTTTCTTATCACATACTTTGTTAAAATAAAGATGTTGTTTGTAGAGCGTGACATTTAAACATACGAACTTTTTCATGACTATAAACATTACTAAAAAATCTGTTATGTTAGTTATCAATATTTATAATCAAATTAAATGAAAAATAATGTTTGATAATGTATGTGGTAAACTTTCAAAATATTTGTCTAAATAGGTAAGAGGAAAGGGCTAATGGCTCAGCTTTATTTCTATTATTCAGCAATGAATGCAGGCAAATCAACTTAACTACTTCAGTCTTCATGTAATTATAATGAACGGGGAATGAATACGCTTATTTTTACCGCTGAGATTGATACCCGATTTGTTCAAGGTAAAGTAACCTCCAGAATTGGTTTAGTTGCAGATGCAATTTTATTTTCGCAACAGACAGATATGGGGAGATTAATAAAAGAAAAAAATAACTGTCAAAAAATTCATTGTGTGCTTGTTGATGAGTGTCAGTTTTTAACGAAAGAGCAAGTTAGTCAGCTTTGTGAAATTGTTGATTATGCCAACATACCGGTTTTGTGTTATGGATTAAGGACAGATTTTCGTGGTGAGTTATTTATTGGCAGTCACTATCTGTTAGCTTCGGCAGATAAACTTATTGAACTAAAAACCATTTGTTATTGTGGTCGTAAAGCAAGTAGGGTTTTGCGATTAGATGATAATGGGCTTGCTGTCTATCAGGGAGAACAGATTGAAATTGGTGGTAATGAAAAATATATCTCAGTCTGTCGTCAATATTATATGTATGCAATTAATCACACAAAATGTATTGAGGCGGGAGAAAAACCTTTTTCCGTTGTTCCATTTAAATAATTTTAACTCCCCATATTAGGTTATTATTCTTAAATGAAAATTAATTACGTAAAATAACTATTTTGGTTTGAAATTATTTTCAAATAAGGATTGGTAAAATATTTTGCGATTAAAAAAGCACCGAATATATTTTTCAGTGCTAATTATTAAATAAATGGTTACAAATAAAATGTTTATTAAGTAGGTTCTTTTACTAGATGACTTTTTTCTTCTGTTTGCAGAAATATATTTTTCTCTTCAGTAAAATTATTACCATAGTATGAATCTAACATAATTTGTTTTAGTTCAGCGATCAACGAAAAGTGAGGATTCGCACCAGTACATTGATCATCAAACGCATCTTAAAATAACTTATCCACTTTAGCTAAGAAATCCTTTTCTGCGACCCCAGCTTCACGAATAGATTTGGGGGTACCGAGCATAGTTTTAAGTGTTGCTAACCAATTAAGCAGTTTTTCAATTTTGTTAGCTGTGCGATCAGCTGGTGAGGTTAGCCCTAAGTGATCGGCAATCTCACCATAGCGAGGACGAGCTTGAGGGCGATCATATTGGCTGAATGCGGTTTGCTTTGTTGGATTGTCATTAGCGTTATAGCGAATGACATTTTCAATTAGCAGCGCATTGGCTAAACCATGGGGTATATGAAATTCGGAACCTAATTTATGGGCCATTGAGTGGCAAAAACCTAAAAAAGCATTAGCGAAAGCAATACCAGCGATGGTTGCTGCATTGTGCACCCGTTCGCGGGCAATCGGATCTTTCGCCCCTATTCAGATAACTGGTTGGCAAATACTCTTTTACCTGATGTTGTGGTGATGGCAACCATTTTGGCTTTAACACCCATTTTAGGGAATTTATGAATACGTTTACGAATACCCATAAAACGTAGAGCAAGCTCTTCAAAATGGGTTTCAGGATGTTCATACATTACCCACATGATTTTAGCTGTATCCATAGGAGAACCAACGCCTAAAGCGATAATCACATCTGGTTTAAAGGTATGCATTAAAGCGACACCTTTACGAATAATATTCAGCGTAGGATCGGCTTCAACTTCAAAAAATACTTCAGTTTCAACGTTAAAAGTCTTCAATACATTAACGACTTCATCAACATAACCATTATTGAATAAGTAACTGTCAGTAACAATAAAAGCCCGATTAGCACCGTCAGTAGCAATTTCTTCCAACGCTAATGGTAGGCAACCACGACGAAAATAAATAAAACTAGGAAGTTTATGCCACAACATATTTTCTGCACTTTTCGCTACTGTTTTAGTATTAATTAGGTGCTTAGGACCCACGTTTTCAGAGATAAAATTTCCACCCCAGGAGCAGCATCCTAATGTTAATGAAGGAGCCAATTTGAAATTATAAAGATCACCAATCCCACCCTTAGATGCCGGAGTATTAATTAAGATACGTGGGGTTTCCATTTTCTCGCCGAAATAATTAACTCGCTCAGTTTGATTGTCTTGATCAGTATAAAGACATGAAGTATGGCCAATCCCCCCCATCTCAACCAATTTTTTTGCTTTTCCAACGGCATCAGCAAAATCTTTACTATGGTACATGGTAAGTAATGGCAAGAGTTTTTCATGGGCAAAAGGTTTGCTCTCATCTGTGGCTTTTTAAAATTTTAGTGTTTAACGGCACTTGTATGCCGGCTAGTTCAGCAATTTTTACCGCAGGTTGAGCAACAGTAGCCGCATTTAAATTACCATTTTTTAAAATAATGTTTTGTGCGGCTTTCAGCTCTTTACCTTTTAATGAGTAACCCCCATGAGTGACAAAACGTTCGCGCACTTGATTGTAAACTTCGTCCACAATGATAACTGATTGCTCTGACGCGTAAATAACACCATTATCAAAAGTTTTTGACATTAAAATTGAAGCAACAGCACGTTTAATGTCGGCAGAACTGTCAATCACGACAGTTGTATTACCTGCGCCTACACCGATAGCAGGTTTTCCTGAACTATAAGCTGCTTTCACTATACCAGATCCACCGGTTGCTAAGATAAGATTAACATCAGGGTGGTGCATTAATGCATTTGAAAGTTCGACTGAGGGTTCATCTATCCAGCCAATGATATCTTTTGGTGCACCAGCAGCAACAGCGGCTTGTAATACGATTTTGGTGGCGTTGTTAGTGGCATTTTTAGCGCTAGGGTGAGGGGAAAAATAATCCCGTTACGCGTTTTAAAACTGATTAAAGATTTAAAAATGGCTGTCGATGTAGGATCAGTTGTTGGAACAATACCACAAATTACGCCAATAGGTTCAGCAATGGTGATAGTACAAAAAGTAAGATCTTCGGACAGAATGCCACAAGTTTTCTCATCTTTATAAGAATTATAAATATATTCCGAAGCAAAATAATTTTTAATCACTTTATCTTCTATAATTCCCATGCCAGATTCTTCAGCTGCTAATTTTGCTAAAGGAATGCGAGAGTCAGCAGCACGAAAAATTTTATCAACTTGATTCTGGTAAAATTTGCAAATTGTTGTTGTGCTTTTTTAACACGCACGACAAGTTCATTGAGTTCAGTAACATTAGTTCTAATAAATGTTAAATTTTTTTAGTCAATTAGCCTAGATTAGGAGCAATATAATTAAATATGAGGTGTCATATATAAATAGCGCAAAAGTGATATTTATAAAAAAAAAAGTGCATACTGAATCAATTCAGTAATAAGTTATATAAGAATAATTTCAATTAGCAATATAAGTAAATATTGAAGAATTAAGTTAGCAAAATTTTGTATGGTATTTAATTTAGAAACTTATTTTGTTATTGGAATTAGTTTTTTAATTTTAGCTAGATAAGTATGCTACGCTAAGATAAAGTGTTTTTCCTGCTAGGCTAAACATTATTTGTTTTGAATAATTAATTTTTAGCTAAGCGTTAATATTTGATTGAGGGACTCAATTGTGGTTGGTACTTTACTGGATCTTCCTAATTATATTAAGTTTTTTAGATCTTTTTGCGTTAGTTAATCCGATAGGAATTTTTCCTGTATTTATTAGTATGACTAATTATCAATCTGTGACAGAAAGAAACCTCACTAATTTATTGGCTAATTTTTCTGCGGCAATTATTTTATGTATTTCGTTATTGGTGGGAGAGGTTTTTTTAAAATCATTTGGTATCTCTATTGATTCTTTTAGTATTGCTGGCGGAATAGTTATTGCAGCCATTGCTATGTCTATGATTAGTGGTCGAATAGGTGAAGATAAGCAGAATAAACAGGAAAAATCAGAAACTGCCATTCGTGATAGTATTGGAGTTGTTCCTTTAGCATTACCATTAATGGCAGGGCCTGGAGCAATTAGTTCATGTATTGTCTGGTCTTCTCGTTGGTTAGGATAGCGAAATTTAGTTGGTCTATCGCTAACGTGTATCTTTTTTGCTTTGTGTTGTTGGTTACTTTTTCGCTCAGTAACAATTCTCGTTAAATATTTAGGTCAAACGGGAATTAATGTTATTACTCGTATTATGGGATCATTATTAATGTCACTTGGAATTGAGTTTATCATTACAGGCACTAAATCTGTTTTCCCCGACTTACTTTAAACGAGTAATAACATCATAAATAATTGATATTTATAACATATTAATGAAATTTTGGGATATTGATATTGTCATAAAAGCTATATTAATAAATTTATTTATCTAATTAATTGTAAGTTTTATGAATTATTAATCCATTATAAAATCAATTTCTATAGGCTAAAAAACACTTTTTTTACCAAGGACCGCAATAGCAATATCCATTTTAATTTATGGTTTAATAGGGTGATTAATAATTTAAAATTGAAATTTTTTCTGTTAGCTAATCCGCTTGATTATAATACATAAATGTAAGTTATGGTGCTGGAAATCTGCTCAATGAATTAATTTTGTTATTAACTATATACACCTAATTTATAAAAATAAGGCTAATTTTTATAAATTAGGTGTATATATGAATATCATTATCTGACAATTATGGGAAATAAATGTTATTGGTTGATTTATTAGTATTGGCTTAATTTAACAAAAATAATTTTTGGCGCTGATAATTTTATAAAAATATTACAATAATGGACTAAAAAAATAGCAAATACGTTCGATAACACGGTTCCATAATGGACGTTTATTCCAATTCTTCTGCATCAAAGGTGTAGAGCGAGCAATGTAATCATATTGAACTAATATTAGATCGCTACCAAAGCTTTTATCATCAATTACAACAGTAATTTCAAAATTAAGCCAAAGGCTTCTCATGTCTAGATTAACAGACCCAATTAAGCTTAACTCACCATCAACAGATAGGCTTTTAGTATGCAAAAGCCCCTCATTGAACTGATAGATCTTAACGCCCGCTTCTAACAATTCAGAGTAAAATGCCCGGCTTGCCCAACGAACTAAAAAAGAATTATTCCGATTAGGAATGACCATTAACACTTCGACACCCCGCATCGCTGCAGTGCAAATAGCATGGATGAGATCATCACTGGGAACAAAGTAGGGTGTGGTAAGGATCAGCTGTTTGCGTGCAGAAAAAATTGCGGTCATTAAAGATTGCTGGATTAATTCTTCCGGAAAGCCGGGCCCTGAAGCAATGACTTGAGTTGTATGTCCACTAGCTTGTTCAAACGGCATAATATTGGTGTCCGGAGGAGGAGGAAGAATGCGTTGACCGGTTTCCATTTCCCAATCAAAAGCATAAACAATGCCAAGGGTTGTTGAGACTGGTCCTTCCATCCGAACAACAATATCCACCCATTGTCCCACACCGGCATTTTGCTTAAAAAAGCGAGGGTCAACCATATTCATACTACCAACATAGGAAATATAATTATCAATAATAATTATTTTTCTATGTTGGCGTAGATCCATTCGTCGTAGAAAAAAGCGGAACAAATTTACTTTTAGTGATTCTATTAGTTCTATTTTGGCTTCACGCATTTTTTTCGGTTGATGGCTGTGAAAAAAAGACCAGCTACCGGCAGAATCAATCATAATTCGGCATTTTACACCACGTTTTGCTGCATTGATCAGAGCTTCGGTAACCTCATCAACTAACCCTCCGTCTTGCCAAATATAAAATACCATTTCGATATTGTAATAGGCTGAATTAATATCGCGTATAATGGTATTTAAAGCGTCTTGATAATTGGTTAAAAGTTGAATTTTATTTCCTTTAACGCCGCCAATTCCTTGTCTTTTTTCGCAGAGTTCAAATAAAGGTTCTGCCACTCGGCTATTGCCTTTGCAAAAAATATGTTTAGATTGTTTGAGTTTTTCAAGCCAGGTTTCAACTGAAGGCCACATATACTTTGCTTTAATTACTCGTCGCTTGCCAAGGTGTAACTCACCAAAAGCCAGATAAGCAATAACGCCAACTAGTGGGATGATGTAAATAATCAATAGCCAGGTTAGGGCAGAAGTCACCGGACGGCGTTTCAATAAAATGCGTATAGTAACCGTGGCAATCATTAGCCAGTACAGAAAAAGCACAGCCCAGTTTAATAGTATATAGAGGGTTGGCATAGGCAAACATGTTCCTATCTTAGAGTTGGTTCGATATTATTGATTATCTGGTTATTCACTATAGCAAAATAAAATTTGTTATGAATATGAAAAGTACGATTTTTAGCTTAAGTGAAAGTAATTTAATGTATTTTATGAATATTTTAATTATTTTTATATTTTTTTTGCTATATCCATGATATGTTAATTTGTCAGATTAAATAGTCACTTATTATTATATACTTCAAATGCTAAGCTTGGTTACTTTAAATAAATTAAATATGTTAATAATTGGTTTGCTTTTATGACTTACTATGTTGATATCGTTAATAAAAAACTAGATCATTACCTAATTTTATCGTCAACAAGATACTTTTTTAAACTTAGCAGACTATCCTTATTGAATATGATTGCTATTTGCATTTAGAATAGAGCTTATTTAATTTGCTTATTTTAAGAAAGAATTTTCTCATGCGTTGGATCCGTTCGGCATCATTTATTGTCTTATCATTATTCCTTCATGCTTCGTTAGCGGTATCTTGGTTTTTATTACAGCCTACATTATTAGCTTCCTCAGCTGAATCTATGTCAGTAACTATGGTTGCTTTAGCTGCACCTAGTCGTATTAGCCAGTCGGTAAATGTTAAACAGCCAGTAACGGAAATCGCGCCTAAAATAGAGCCTGATGCTGAAGCCAAACTGGCGTTACCTATGAAAAAAAAGGTCACGCCAAAAAAATCGATCGTTAAACAAAATTCTAAATCTAAGCAGTTAGTAGAAAATCATATTAAAAAAACTATTACCGAACAGTCAAAGCAATCACAAGCTAATGTCGTGAGCAAATTAGCAAGCGATGATCATGTTGGTGTTAATAACAATCAGCAGACTAATCAAATAGCTTCCTCATCAATTGCTATAGATGGCCCCAGAGCATTAAGAATTCAACATCCAGATTACCCTGATCGCGCTCGTAAACTCGGTAAAGAAGGTTATGTTAATGTTCTATATGATATTGATGAAAATGGTAGAATTGTTCACTTAGAAGTAGTTGATTCATCACCGAAAGGTTTGTTCGAACGTGAAGTTAAGCGGGCGATGAATCGTTGGTATTATGAAAAAATTCCGGCTAAGGGATTAAAAAAGACATTCCTGTTTAAAATCGATGGTTCAATTAATCTTTCTTAAATTGCTTTAGTCATAAAGCTTGCTTAAAGGCCAAGATAAATTGGCCTTTAAAAATAGATTAATTGGGAGATACGTTATCAGAGTTAGATAATTGGTAATGACGTTTTTCTTCAGGTAAACAACGGGGAAAATTATCCTCATTAACAGCAACATAAGTAAAAATGGCTTCGGTGGCTCGATAACGTTGGCCTACTGGCTCACTGGAAACTTTCTTGACCCAAACTTCAATATTGTTGGTAATAGAGGTGTTACCTGTTTTAATACAGCGAGCATAACAACAAATTACATTACATCGCCGCCTGAGACTGGTTTTTGGAACGTGATCCCATTGACGGCGACAGTAACAACACGACCAAGTGCAATTTCTTTTGCTAAAATTGCACCGCCAATATCCATTTGTGACATTAGCCATCCGCCGAATATATCACCATTAGCATTTGTATCGGCCGGCATTGCTAATGTACGGAGAACTACTTCTCCTTGTGGTAATTGTTGTTGTGTCATGAAAAATTTACTTCTGTTATTTGCCACAATATACCTGCTGGAAGTAGGTATCCGTTGTTATCATATCAATTACTTTTGTTCTTTAGGCAGATGTTTATAGATATACACCATGCTAAGTATTGTAAATATTAGTGTGACCGCGGTCAAACCAAAAACTTTAAAGTTAACCCAGACATCCTGAGGTAGCCAAAAGGCAACATAAATATTTACTAGCGCACAGATAGCAAAAAAGATTGCCCATGACAAATTTAATTTATGCCAAATCTCATTAACTAAATGGATCTCTTTACCCAGCATTCTCTGGATTAATGGTTTTTGGGTAAAATATTGGCTGACTAACAGTGCTAATGAAAAAATAGCGTAAATAACTGTCACTTTCCATTTAATAAAAAGATCACTGTGGAAAATCAACGTCAGTCCACCAAAAATGATCACGATGACTAAAGTAATTAACGAACTTTTTTCAATTTTTTTGTAGATAAGATAAATGGCCAGCATCGATAAAGCGGTGGCAATCATTAATGCGCCAGATGCGTAAAAAATATCTACTTTTTTATATACAATAAAGAAAACAATGAGAGGAATAAAATTTAATAGTTGTCTCATGAGCGCACTTATCCTGATCCTTTTTGAGTAAATATGAATTTTTATAATTATTTCATTAATAAATTATAAAATATCCTATTGCCAATTTGTTTTATATTATATTACCTTATTTGATAATAATGTCACACAGTGAGTAGGTGTATATTTTTATCAATAAAATTATCTACTGAGCAATAAAATTCACTATTAATATATTGAAGTAATTAACTTGTTATTACGAATACAGTGCAATTTTGAGTCAGCACGTTGGTTCTGTAATTAATGTTTAATTGTTTAAGTTAATAGTAAATTTTTACCACGCCATCTAATGGTAAATAATAGCCGTGGTATTTTTATTTGGTTAATTTGTTGTTTTTCCAACTAACATGTAAAGGCGGAAAAAATAGATCAATGTAAAAGAGGTAAGTAAATTATTCAATGTAAAAGAGATAATATTATTCACCATACTCGGTAAAAAACGAAACTGTCCAAGTAGCATAGTGAGTAACATTTGCAATGCTAGCCAAAGTAATAAAATTGCTAGAATTAACCACCAATGACGAAATGCTATTTTCCAACTTTGACTCATGGCTCGTAGCGGCATAATGTTTTTGACGGTTATTAAGATGATGGGTGATAAGGAAAAACCGATAGCTAAAATGATACCGGGTAAGATGAATAGCATAAAGCCAAAATAAATTATAATTGTGCATATAACTAACAAAATTAACATGTTAGGTAATATACGTACCGAAAGCACAAAAGCTTGCGATACACTGATACTATTGCCGGTACTGAGTTCTGACAAATAAGTAACTACTGAAGAAACTAATAATATTAATCCGATAAAAACCGCAGTCAATGAGAGTAGTGAGACTCTCATCATTATCGATTTTTCTTCATCAGATAATTGACTTACCCAGGTTAAAAGTGAAGTTGAGTCATTTTGACCACCAAGGGTTTTGACGATAGTTGCCATTTCATCGATGGGAACCAGAAAATAATAAAGTATTAGACTGATGGTAGCTGAAATGAATGACAGGATAAAAAGGCCGCTCAGCTGATTTTTAAAAAAATTAAAGCTATCGCTGATAAGTGAGTTGGCCGTAATGGACATGAACACTGCTCCTATAACTGGTTTTTATCATCACATTTTAATTGTATATTGTAACTGACAGTGAAGAGAGCGTATAGCTTTTCTATGGTAAAGCTATTGCTATATCAGTAAATTTTGTGGTTATTTTTTGTTCAAATTGTACTGTGAGCATTTCTGGATCAATTTGGACGTATTTACAAATGACCTTTAAAATATCACGTTTCATTGTGGGTAGGTAAGCCGGCCCACAGTCATTACGTCGTCGTTGGGCAACAATAATTTGTAGCCTTTCCTTAGCAATATTGGCCGTTGATTTTTTTTCGACAGGATAAAATCTAATAAGGCCATATTTTATCCTCCAAACAAGTACTTTAAGAAGCCTTTTTTTTCTTCTTCAATAAAACGAATAGGGCGGTTTTTACCTAAAATTCGATCAACGCAGTCACTGTATTGTATGCTTTGCCTACATCAGATTTGGCATCGAGAATAACAGGCTTTCCTTGGTTAGAGGAACGTAAAACGGATTGATCTTCAGGGATCACACCAATCAGTGGGATACACAGAATTTCAAGTACGTCTTCCATACTCAGCGTATCACCATGAATGACACGACCTGGATTATAACGGGTAAGCAAAAGTTGCTCCTTGACGGGTTCTTCGCCACGTTCTGCACGGCGTGATTTAGAAGCGATAATACCGAGTATGCGATTTGAATCACGTACAGAAGAGACTTCAGGGTTGGTGGTAATAATTACTTCATCGGCGAAATAAAGTGCCATCAAAATGCACCACTTTCAATACCTGCGGGTGAATCCCAGATAATGAATTCGAAATCTAATTTTTTCAGTCCATTTAGCACTTTTTCAACGCCTTCGCGTGTTAATGCATCTTTATCACGTGTTTGTGAAGCAGGAAGTAAATGCGTGCCATGAAGTCATTCCTGTAATAAGGGCTAAATGATATTATTAATCGTCAATTCATTATTTATCAAACAAAGTCTAGCTGCTTTCCCGATAAAATCTGCAGGAATTTGTTCACTTACCCAAAATTGTCCAGCAATAGAAACTAATTCCGCTTGTAAGTGTGTACAGTAAATTTGACAATCATTATCGCCAGATGCGCCAGCAAGTACTCTACCACGCATCATGCCATAAATATGTATATTGCCATCAGCAATCAATTCAGCACCAGCAGTAACATTAGCGTTAACAATTAAATCACAATTGGCGGCATATATGCGTTGTCCTGAACGAACATAGGTGGTAATAATACGCGTCTTGCCATGTTCAGTGGTAGCGATATTGGCAGTTTTTTTATTTTGTGTTTTTTGATGTTGACCTTCACTAAGTAAAGGTAGGCCAATATCAGTGATAGCCTGGCGTAATTTAGTATTGGTACATCCACTAACACCAACTATCTTTAAACCTGCCTGACTAATAATTTTATAGCAGGATCAAATAGTATTTACATCTAATAGACCAGCAACATTGAAGACAACAGGGTCATTTCTCAAAAATTCAGGCGCTTAGTCAATTTTTTCCTGAATTGCTTTTTTAATAGCTTCAGGATCTTCATTATGAATATGAAGAACAGTGAGAGTGAAGCTACTGCCTTTTAGTTCGATTGGTGATTATACCATCTGCATTCGACTCAGCATGTTTAACTGACCCATAGTGGAATTTTGGACGATGATATAAGGAAATACAATATTATGTTATAATTACTTAATTAGTCAGGCAAGTCAAAAATGTTAATAAAAAAGAGCTAAATTGAATGTTTTGTGTCATTTATTGTAGTCCAAAGAAGGAACAAACTTATCTTTATGTAGAAAAAAAGACAATTTTTCACGCGTCCTCAAACCATTATTACAGCAATTTGGTGCTCCCCGATTTGTCATGACTCTCAGTTTGACAGATTCGAAAAAAATTAGCCAATGCTGATATTGATAGGGTTAAACGGGAGCTTATCGAGGTTGGTTATTATCTCCAGTTTCCGCCTCCGGTTGAAAATATAATGGAAGATTATCGCTATCTGATTGACAAATTGGAAAATCAACTACTGGCAGAGCAAAAATAAGATAATACTGAATTAAAAATTTTTGAGGATTATCGCTATGAGACTCAAACTTATTTATACAGTAATTGGTAGTTTCTTATTGATAGGTGATTTGTTCATCGCAATGCTGCCTAAAGTGATTTTCTTGATATCAGTACCGCAAGCAATAGCGGCGCAATCTAGTGAAGTTTCTTTAAGTAAGGTATTTCCGCATAAAAAACGTAGTTTGGCGCAATCTCCAGCTTATGTTCAATATTTAAAGCAAATGGCAAAACAACAAGGAATAAGCGAAGCAACGATCGCCCGGGCTTTTGCCAATATTTATTTTGTTCAGCGAATTGTGGCCGCAGATCGTAGACAGCCGGAAAAGTGTGCTAACGTCAATTTAGAAAATTATTTACAAAAAGTTTTACCATCATCCCGTATTAGCATGGCAATACAGCAATACCGTAATAATAAGCATCAACTGGATATAACCAGTAAGCGGTTTGGTATTCCGGTGCAATATATTGTTGCACTTTGGGGATTAGAGAGTAAATTTGGTGAAGTTCAAGGGCAAGAAGATGTGATTTTCGCCTTAGTCACTTTGTCCTTTGATGGCCGCACTAAAAATTATGGATAAGGGCTATGTGTCGAAAAACCATTGTTTAAAAGGCTCTTGGGCCGGTGCAATGGGACAAACTCAGGTTATGCCTACCTCTTATCTACAATATACTATAAATGGTAATGGTCAGATTGATATCTGGCACAATAAAGCAGATGTTTTTGCTTCAATTACCAAATTACCTTAGGTATGAAGGTTTGCAAACATATTTATCTTGGGGCACACAGGTTAAGTTACCAATAGGTTTTGATGTTGGTTTCGCAGGGATAAAGAAAAAAGGAAAATCGGTAGAACAATGGAAAAAACTTGGCATAGAAGTTCCTGTGATGGCTAATTTGGCGTTAACTACACAGACTTGGTTAATTATTCCAAAAGATCCGCAAGTCAGGATCTATCTGGTGACTGATAATTTTCGCACCATTATGCACTGGAATCGTTCTTACTATTTTTCATTATCTGTCTGTTTAATGGCTGACGGTATTGCTCAACAAATATAATAAATTGAGTATAAGCAACAATAAATAGGAGTAAGACTATGTATCAACACCATGATTGGCAGGGCGCTTTGCTGAATGTATCTGCTAATAAAGTGGTTTGTGTAGGCAGTAATTATGCCGAACATGTGCAAGAAATGAGCGCAAAGCAGCATAAAGAGCCGGTCATTTTTATTAAGCCGGAAACCGCCCTTTGTGATATTACTCAACCTATTTTGTTGCCAAAAGGGCTAGGCACAGTGCATCATGAAATCGAGTTAGCTATTTTGATTGGCACGACGCTGAAACAGGAAAATGATCAAGAGAGAATTAAATCAGCAATTAAAGGGTTTGCCGTGGCACTTGATTTGACTTTACGTGATTTACAGCAAACATTAAAAGCATCTGGTCAGTCATGGGAAAAATCCAAAGCTTTTGATGGTGCTTGCCCAATATCTGGATTTATTGCTGCTCATGAGTTTGGTGATCCACAAAAAGCGAGCTTAAGTTTATTGGTTAATAACGAAATACGACAGGAAGGAAACACCGCCGATATGCTGACAGCCATATTACCTTTGATCAGTTATATATCGCATTTTTTTACTTTACGCCCTGGGGATGTTATTTTGACAGGCACACCCAAAGGTGTTGGCCCACTAGAAGTGAACGACGAGCTTACCCTTCATTTAAATGATCGAATTTTAAAAACACGAGTTATCTAATAAGAGGATTTTTATTTTATATGTCTCAGTCTTTTTGGCAGCGAAAAACGTTAGAACAGATGACCGATGAAGAGTGGGAATCATTATGTGACGGTTGTGGGCAATGCTGTATGCATAAGTTACTGGATGCCGATATCGATGAAATTTATTTCACCAACGTGGGATGTGATCAATTAGATCTTAAAAGCTGTCAGTGCAAAAACTATGCAGAAAGATTTAGTTATGAACCAGATTGTATCAAATTGACAAGGGATAATTTGACTACCTTCCGTTGGTTACCTAACACCTGTGCTTATCGTTTAATTGCTGAAGGAAAACCGCTGCCATCCTGGCATCCATTAAAAACCGGTTCAAAATTAGCTATGCACCAAGCTAAAATATCCGTTCGGCATATTGCGGTTAGAGAAATTGAGGTGATAGATTGGGAAGCTCATATTATTCATACCCTTTGATCTTAGAGAGAAAAATGGAAAACCATTACTTAGAGCAATATGTCAGATTAGTTAATGATATTGCATCACTTTTTGCTATTCGAACTAGTCTACAAGAAAATCACCTTTCCAAAAAACAACTTATTGATAAAGGAATTACACCTGACGCATTACGCGATATTTTGTCTGCGTCACCTTGTGCCTGGATTGCGGAAATAGCTGGCAATCCTATCGGCTTCTCTATGGTGGATATGGAACAAGGCAGTATTTTTGTTTTATTTGTTCGTCCTGAGTTTGCCGGGCAAGGTTTCGGAAAAATTTTATTAACCAAAGCTGAAACGTTTCTTTTTCAACAATATAAAAAAATTTGGCTAACGACTGATGCTGCGAGTCGTGCCTGCGGTTTTTATCAAAAACGGGGCTGGTTGCCGGTTGAAAATTTGCAAAATGGAGAAATACGACTGGAAAAGTTGATTAATTAATATTATTAACTTGATTATTTTATTAGTCATCTAAAATTGGTTAATAGCATCCGTTGTGATGGTTAATTCACTCAAGTTAACTAAGAAACCAATTAGCAATTATGGCGGTTATATTCAGTAATCGACAACTGGAAGTTACTAGGCCGTTGGCGGAAGTTGTTGGTGGTATTCCACTTTGGATTATTCATTGGTTAATTAGCGATAGTTTTGTGCCATAAGCGCCCTAAAGCACTTATGGCAATCAGCTGCCAGAAGCCCTAGCAATAAATATTGTCTTAATGTTAAAGATTAACCTTCAATTTTATTAGCACACGGCTCTCCTTGAGCAATCTGTTTAATATTTTGTAGCGTTGTTTTGCTAATATTATTGAGCGCTTCTTCGGTTAAAAAGGCTTGGTGTCCAGTGAATAGGACATTATGGCAGGCAGATAAGCGGCGAAAAACGTCATCTTGGATCACATCATTCGATTTATCTTCAAAAAATAACTCACGTTCATTTTCGTATACATCCATCCCTAAGGCGCTAACTTTTTGTTGTTTTAGTGCTTCGATTGCCGCATTAGAATCAATTAAACCGCCGCGGCTGGTATTGATCACCATAACCCCATCATTCATTTTATTGAAAGATTGTTCATTGAGTAAATGATGATTTTCCTTTGTTAATGGGCAATGGAGGCTAATAATATCGGCATGCTTTAATAAAGTATCTAAATCAACATACTCAGCACCAAGCTTTAATGCTGCTTCACTGGGATAGGGATCATAGGCAAGTAGTTTCATACCAAAACCTTTAAGAATACGTAATGTTGCTAAACCGATTTTACCGGTACCGATAATGCCAGCAGTACGATTATGCATGTTAAAACCGGTTAATCCTTCCAGTGAAAAATTGGCATCCCGAGTACGTTGGTAAGCGCGGTGAATACGTCTATTTAGACAAAGCATTAAACCCACTGTATGTTCAGCAACAGCCTCAGGAGAATATGCAGGTACGCGCACAACTTGAATGCACAATTTTTTTGCAGCAACTAAATCGACATTATTAAATCCGGCACAACGTAAAGCTAAAATTTTAACATCCAGCTTTGCAAGCTCTTTAAGTACTGCGTGACTCGCATTATCATTAACAAATATACAAACGGCATCAGCACCTGCAGCATTTTTAGCAGTTTGCGGTGTGAGTGGAAAATCAAAGTACTCGATATCAAAATTAAAATGACCCTGTTTATTGATTTGATCGAAATGAATGCGGTCGTATTGTTTTGTACTATAAGAAACGACTTTCATTGGAGGCTCCAATATAAAATGAGTATAACTTTTGCACCTATAGCGATAAATGTGCTTAGTGTTAATAGAATGGCACAAATAGAGGATTATATGAATCGATGGATAAAAATTTGTTGATAACATCTCTAACGTAGTTGTGGTGTAAATCTATTAATAAGATGGATCAATATTAAAGATCCATTATTATGGTTTTAATGAGGTTGATTAAAACAAAGGAATAGTAGAGTGTCTAAATTAATAAAATATATTCATAATCTTGTTTTTTATTGTTATCACCAGCTGGTTTTCAATCCCGCATTGGTTACCTAGAGTCAGTCAATTATGGCTATCCAAAGGTGCAGGATTGTCAATAAGATTACCGAAAATCACCGGCCAAGGGATTGTTGTAGACGATATGAAAATCGCAATAGGCAGCTGTGAATGGGTGAAGGTGGATCAATTAACTGTTTCTTCGGCTGAATGAAGATACGGTTAATTTAACCGGTAATATCTCGCTACCCTTGAGTTTGACATTAATTCCCCAACAGGGAAAAAGTGACGCGATTTTAACGATTAATCTATATACTAAGTCATTGATTGTACAATTAAATTATACAAATCGCTCAGGGACTTTGCAGCTAACAGAACAACAGTCTCAAATGCCATGACTCTTTTTGCCCTGCAATTAGATGACCAGTATTTGACTATTAAGCAAGGAAACTGGCGTTGTCAAAATGGTGATCAATTATTATCAGGAAAAATCGATTTTCGTCTGGCTAATTGGCGTGATAATTTGGCTGATATGCGTATTAGTGGTCGCGCTAATATGTTGACGACGGGCGGGGAAGGCCAAGCTAATTTGGTGCTGACTGTTGAGCAGGGTAAATTGTATTAGCTAAATAGCCATATTCCATTTCAATTAATGGGACAGGTTAAAATTAATGATCTGATTATTGATATGCGAACCCCAACCCTGATTTCAGGTCCCTTGCTCTCTCCGCGTATTACTTTTTTACCATCATCATTAATTAGAATGTATGGAAAAATAAATAAAACATTAATGCTCGATGAATTACGTCTGCCGTTAGCGGGCACTTATTTGACGGCACAAGGGGTAACTGGGCGTTTTCAGGCAATTGCTAATACAACTGACAGTATTGGGGCCATGCACAATTACCCCCCCCTTAATGCCAATTGGGATCTTAGCGGTGATGGTTACTGGATTAACTCTTTATTGGTGGTAAACAGATTGAATACCGGATTTGATAAAATTCAGTATGGGATGCTTAATATGTTTCATCCCCGTTTAACGCTAGTTATATACTAATGTGAAATTAGCATTAGCTTCTACTTTACCTGGTAAAACAATATTTTCTATTGCAACATATTTTGCAATAAATTTTAAAGTCGCTATTTTATCGATAATAGGATAAACGCCAGTTTTATGGTTTAAAGGAATATAACGTTCACTATTGTTATTATATATTCCAATAGCAACACTTGTTGCATAGCCATCTCCTTCCTTAATAGCTAGCAACTCATTATTTATTTCATCTTTAACACCATCAAATATAACAAAAACCTCTTGACTATTATTAGGTAAATTGTTGATTTAAATATTAAAAACCGTTGGTGAGGCTGTGTCATTTACTTTTTTAAAACTATTTGTTGCCACAGTGCCTAATGATACGGTTTGATCTTTAGTAAGTGCTTTAAACGTACAAGATGATTAAATAATTTCACCGGTGAATTTTATAGTATAGAAATAATTATTGTTTTTTCTTTAAACTGAGTGAAATAAAAAATATAAGATATTAAAATAATATTAAATGCATTGAATTAAAAAACTAATTTCCTAATTATAAAATTATTTTTCTCTGTAGTTATTAAACAATAGTTATTTTATAAAATATGCAAGATAGACATTAATCTATTTTAATTTTACTAAAAAATTATTTTGTTAATACTATTTATAATAAATAGCCAATTTTGTTAGCTACTAATAGCAGGCCTAAGAAATCATGGTTTAATTTATATTTAGTTACAACATACTTTTATAGATAAAAAAATAAACTAGCAAGGTAGAACCTTTAAGTTGAAAATTTACTACATAAATAGAAAAACCAACATAGTCAACTGATTGCAACTATGTTGGTTATTGTTAAATCTCGTTAATTAAATATGAAGTAAATACCAAAATGCGGGGATAGAAGAGAAAATAATTATCATTATTGCATTTCTTTCTAATCGACTGAGTGATTTTTTATTATTTTTTATAGAAAATAGCTAAGTGGGTAGTGAAGAGTGAAAGGTTGGCAATTAGGCATTGCTATTATCATCATGTTGCAGATTAACAACTGCAATGCTGTTTTTTTCTTCTGCGCAAACAATATCATATCCATTCTTAGAGCGACAACACTGGCCTGATAATTTTGATCCTCTGATTATTATTTCATTGATATTAAAAATCAATATAATCTGCTATCCAGTTTAACAATAAATAATATATGTAACTCAGTAAGTGACGCTGTCACTAAAAGGTGTTTAAAACAACAAAAAAATAATATAAATGATAACTTGAACGGTAATTTTATTACCACAAATAGCACAAAGAAATTTTATTTTAATAATTTAAGCCAGTTTTCTAGTCACAAAGAATTAAATAGAATGAAAAATTTTGAGGCTATGGAGATTGAATTTAATATAAATTACAAAATAAATCATAAAATTAGTTTTGGGACGAGATTTCTTAATAAAATAGATGGTATTAATTATAAATTAACTGAATTTGATTTAATTGCGCATGGTATTTCTAATCAAACTATTGTTTTATTTTTTCTATTTTACCAAAATAAAATATTAAATATTGGTTAAATTATTAGAGGAAAATTTTACGGATCTTAAGTAAAATAATTAGTTGATTGACTCAGCAATGGAGTTATTATTGAATGCCGCACCTTTAGAGCCTTTACCAAAAACGATGCTTCTTGCTATTGAAATTATTGAACCTGGCGGGCCGGAAAAGCTAAACCCCACCCAATTACGACTAATAAAACCACCAGAATCACATTTACTTGTTAAAGTTGCCGCCACGGGTGTCAATCGTCTGATATTTTTCAGCGTATGGGGGTTTATCCACCACCAGCAGATGCATCTCCAATACCAGGATTAGAAGTTGCCGGTCAGGTAGTTAGTGTCGGGGCAGATTGTCAGCGTTAGAAAATAAGGTTTGGCCACTGATTAATTCAGGTAAGATAAAACCCATTATTGCTAAAACTTATCCATTAGAACAAGCAGAAAAAGCGCATCGTTTTATGGAATCAGGAGCTTTAATTGGTAAATTAGTATTAGTTAATGAACACTTTTAATATTGGTTTTTTAAGCATTATTTTCACTTTATTTAGAGCTACTCTGTAGTTAAAAATTTATGGTTAAATTATATGAATAAACAGTCTAATTACCTGAAATTACTTCTAATATTATTACCTTTACCAGCTTTAACCTATGATGAACAAGTTTCGTTAGAACAGTATCCGACTAAAGATATTGTGGCTTATTTCAAGCAAGCACAACAAAAAGGTTTAACTGGCATTGCTCAAAAAAGTAAGTCGGTTTATGCGCAACTTGCTGCGCCGGGTGAAATTATTAAGACAATCATTAAAGGCGTTGGAACTGAGGTAATATCGTCGTCCGCTGAGGAGGGTGATTGGGTGGTGGAAAATATTTGTCCTGCCACAGGTAATGAGCAATATTTGGTTGAAAAAGTAAAATTTCACCAGTATTATCATGATCCTGTTACCCTATCAAGCAAGCCAATTATTTACGTTTTATTCCGACCGGTAAAATGATGAATTGTTTTATTGTACCTGAAACCGAATCGGCGTTTACCTATTATTAATAGCTGGGGAAAAAAGCAATTATTGAGTGCCGGTGACATTGTTAGCCAGCCTCAAAGTTTTTATCATGTGCCAAAGCAGTCATTTTTTTGTACTTATAATATTCTGGTCACTGCACATAAATCGTCTAATAACTTTGCCAGTAATTAGTAATGTCTGCGCTGGTGCTTATCATGTTCTAATTGATATTCTTAAAGTTAATTTGACGCATTATTTCTCAAATCAAAATCGATTTATTCATCGGTTTTTTTATATTATATTTATTTACAATAGGTAATACCTATTGAATTAATAGTAAAAAGGAATTAGACGTAATACTTTTATGTTTATATATTAAATACCTATCAAATAGAAGGGAGCAGCAAAATGTCTTTGGTTAATACAGAAATTAAACCTTTTCAAAATACCGCCTTTAAAGATGGAAAATTTATCGATATATCTGAAAAAGATATTAAAGGAAAATGGAGCATTTTTTTCTTTTATCCTGCTGATTTTACCTTTGTTTGCCCAACTGAATTAGGTGATTTAGCTGATCGCTATGAAGAGTTTCAAAAATTAGGCGTCGAAATTTATTCTGTTTCAACGGATACCCATTTTACTCATAAAGAGTGGCATAGTCATTCAGACACGATTGGTAAAATTAAATATACCATGATTGGCGATCCTAGTTGGACATTAACGCGTAATTTTGAAGTGATGCGCAAATATCAAGAAAATGATGAACAAAAAGAATTAGGATTGGCAGATCGTGGCACATTTATTGTTGATCCAAAAGGTATTATCCAGGCAGTTGAAATTACTGCGGAAGGGATTGGGCGTGATGCATCCGATTTATTACGTAAAATAAAAGCTGCGCAATATGTAGCAAGCCATCCAGGTGAAGTATGTCCAGCTAAATGGAAAGAAGGGGAAGCAACCTTATCCCCTTCACTCGATTTGGTAGGAAAAATTTAATTAAAATTTTTTTGTGAGTAATTTTACTGTGTTCGGGTGCATTTAGCACCCGTTTTTTTCGGGGATAAAGCAATGCTTGATAGCAACATGAAATCTCAACTTAAACTATATTTAGAAAAATTGATCCAACCAGTTGAGTTGATAGCAACCTTAGATGATAGTGAAAAATCTACCGAGATAAGCACATTATTACAGGACATTAGTACACTGTCAGATGAAATAACTTTTAATAAAGACAATAATCTAACAGTACGTAAACCCTCATTTTTAATTACTAATCCAGGTAAAGATAACGGATTACGGTTTGCCGGCTTGCCATTAGGTCATGAATTTACCTCATTAGTTTTGGCATTATTGCAAGTTGGCGGCCATCCAGCGAAAGAAGCGGTAGAATTGTTAGATCAGATCCGTCAATTAGAGGGAAAGTTTCATTTTGAAACCTATTATTCATTGTCATGTCATAATTGCCCGGATGTTATTCAAGTTTTAAATCTAATGGCGGTCTTGAATCCTAATATTACTCATACTGCCATCGATGGCGCTATTTTTCAGTCTGAAGTTCAGCAACGGAATATTATGGCAGTGCCTGCTGTGTTTCTAAATGGCAAAGAGTTTGGGCAGGGGCTGATGACTTTAAGTGACATGGTCACTAAAATTGATGTTAATGCTGAAAAAAATACTGTTCAAAAATTAAATCAGCAACTGCCATATGATGTCTTAATTGTTGGTAGCGGACCGGCCGGTGCTTCAGCCGCTATTTATGCGGCTCGTAAAGGTATTCGTACCGGTATTATCGGCGAACGCTTTGGTGGGCAGGTCTTAGATACTATTGATATTGAAAATTATATTTCTGTATCAAAAACCGAAGGACCCAAATTAGCTACTGCACTACGTGGCCATGTCAATGATTATGATATTGATATTATCGACTCACAAATGGTAGCAAAACTCATTCCCGCCGATGCGGCTGATAAGTTGCATAAAATTGAAACAGTATCGGGTACTACTTTGCGTTCCCGCAGCATTATTATTGCCACAGGGGCTAAATGGCGTGATATGAATGTGCCAGGCGAAAAAGAATATCGTACCAAAGGAGTAACTTATTGCTCCCATTGCGATGGGCCATTATTTAAGGGTAAACGAGTCGCTGTGATTGGTGGAGGTAATTCTGGCGTTGAAGCCGCGATTGATCTTGCCGAAGTTGTTGAGCATGTTACTTTATTAGAATTTGCTCCAGAAATGAGAGCAGACGCAGTGTTGCAACAGAAACTAGCGAGTTTAAGTAACGTGGATATTATTTTGCAGGCCGAAACCCTCGAAGTCAAAGGGGATGGTGTAAAAATGACTGGCTTACAATATAAAAATCGGCAAGATGGTTCAATCCATGTAGCGGTTGCTGGAACTTTTGTTCAAATTGGTTTACTACCTAATAACCATTGGTTAGATGGCGTAATTGCACATAATGCAATCGGTGAAATCAAGGTTGATGAAAAAGGTGAGACCAATATAAAAGGTATCTTTGCTGCCGGCGATTGCACAACTGTGCCTTATAAACAGATCATCATTGCGGCAGGAGAAGGGGCGAAAGCATCACTTAGTGCTAGTCACTATCTGATGAATGTAATGGAATCAACAGTTATTTATATTGATAACGATATATCGACTAAATTTAACGATTGCCCCCTCGATGAGGGGGCTTTTTTTATTAAGTGTTTCATTAGCATTTAGCTTTAATAGCATTATCGCCAGGCGGGAGGAATAATTTTTTAAACGTGTCATTACAATGCTGTCTTGCGTAAATAGTCATATTGTCAGATAATATATTGGTACAAGTGGAATTGTTTGCTACTCCGATTCCGAGTAATTGTTTTCTTCCATTCATCAAACCTATCAGATAGTGAAGTGGGATCAATTTGATGGGCTTTTTCCATTAAAGCGTAGGCATAATATCTAAGTATTATTGGGGAGTTATCTTCGGTACCAAAGAATACCTTACTTGTATACCGGCTAAAAACAGTGGCTAATGAGAACAGATGTTCCGCTTTTTCTCTATTGGTACTAGATGTTAAATGAAATAAATTGATAATTTGGTCATAATTTTGCTCTTTTAATTGATACTCTTTGGCATCTATCACACGAGAAAATATTTTATTTAATTCCTGTTGAACAATATCATCTACTAGCTTGGTGCTATGGCTCTTGGAATTGAGCGCATCAAGAAATAGTGGCTTAAAGCGTTCACCTAAATCCAGTGTTTCAATCAGCTTATGCAATGAGGCCTGATAATGCCCATCTTTGAAGGGAATTGAGAACAGCGGAAATTCTTGTTGATAACATTGTGTCAGATTGTATTCAGCCGGGCTTAAACATTTACCATCCTGAAAAAGCACGATGTTATCCCATTTTGTGTACCGGTCAGGGTGTAGCATGTTATTGAGAATATTTTCAGAAACGATTAACGTTCTTCCTGGTTTTGTCGGTGATAAAAGTAGGTAATTTGCTGCATGTTTATCTGCCCAATCGGCATTGCCTTCATAATCACCAAAAACACCTTTAATTTCCTCTTGTTTGACTAGTTGCTGAATTTTTGGTAGGTTTAAATATTTTTCATATAGGCTATCGATTGTGATCCCATTTACTATATTGATTTTTAATTCATTATATTTATCGTCAATACTTGCGATACTGGTTAATAGGCTACCTTGATAATTGAAGTGATTAAGTTTAGCCTCTAGGTTTCTTGCACTCCAATTGTTAGGGAGCGCTAAAGTTAACGTATTGTTTAAGCTAGCACCAGCAAAATTAGTGTTATTAATATTGAGTTCTTCTAAAATGGCCGAATGTGAATCAATATTGCTTAAGTCAACATTAATTAGATTAGTATTAGTTAAATTAGCGTGACTCAAATTTGCTTTTATCATTTTAACTTCAGTCAGGTTAACCTCAATCAAATTGGATTTAGTGAAATCAGAGCGTTATGTAGTCTAGCCTGACAGAAATCTCTTTTGCCTTTTAAGATACGTGCCAAATCAATATAGCTTAAATTTTCTTCCGCCAGATCCATCACGCTATTGGGGGTGGTTAATATCACATGTAATGCCTTAATTCCCTCGAGTCTTGTTCTTCTGTTCACCAATTTGTAGTCCTTTTGCCCAAAAAGGGTAAAAAAACTAGAGATATCAAATGCCCCAGCCACGATAGCTTCTCTAATCTTGCCTTTTTGCGCTTCGGTAATGCAACTATAAAGAGGAATGAGACTTAAGAAAAAAGCCGCTACTTTTTGCTGGGTGGTTTTTTGGTAATCTTCATCATCTAATTTTTTAAATAGCTTGTTAGCATGTAATTCAGCCAGTTTTTCTAATGCCATTTTTTCGGCTGTTCTGTTGCTTTTTTTAGTAAGGAAGGAGAGTGGATCTTCAAAGTAAAATTTTTGTTATAACGGGTATTTTTGTGATCTTTTATCAAGTTAAAGATTAGATCTCGTTTGCGGTCAACTCGCGATAATTTATAGTTCCCCATTTTTTGATCTTTTTCCAGGGCATAAATCCGCTCTTCTCCATTAAACGAACACATCAGCATATCAATTGCCTCAGGAACAGGAATAATCAGTCCATCTTCAGCCACTAGTCCAGCTACGCCAGGTGGCAGAGAATGAATATTATTATCGCGGGCATTATATTCAACTTTGAGTTGATTTATTTCTGCTTGTTGAATAAATCTCATCGATATTGGGTAATAACGTTATTCCATCTCGATTATTGCGATATTCAACCTCTCTATTCTTGTATAAGTAGTCATTTAACCAATCTTCAGCAATATCATGTTGCTTTAATTGCTGGCGAGCGAGCTCAGGCCGGCTTTGCCAGTCTTGCAACAAATGACTGAGTTGAATAAAAGGATTATTCTGGCTGAATTGATTGGGGAGATGTTAGGCAAAAAGGTTGAAAAAAACCTCAGTGTGGCTGACTTATGCCAAATAATAAAATCACAACATAAAATTTTTTAAATTCTGAATAGACGGCAGCAGGGGAGCATTACTAATTTCTGCTTTATTGATAATTTTCCGCATCCAATTTACTAATGTAGTCTGATCTAATGGCATCCAGTTGCCGATTAAATAGGTTTTATTTCTTGGTTTATCTATTATTGCCATGGTGACATCTCTTTTTATTAGTTTAAGTTTAAAATTAAAATGTTTTAATTATCATTAAAAATACTTTGCTAAACAAACCATTAACTGTTTGTTATGTGCAACAAAATCAAGATACTTTGTAAAAAAATTAAATAGGAAGTAGGCGATAGATGGTGAAGTGACACTTTAAAGGACATGGAAATATAATTACTGAAAATAGATTTATATTTAACATAATATTCATTATGCGAACCTTAATGGCAAATCAGTGGTTTCAAATTTGAATCGTCTATATTGGTACAGAAGTTAAACGTTCTTTGGGGAATTGTGATATACTCAAAATAAAAGGAGCCTACCTATGTCTATCAAAATAAATGATGCGACCAACATATTCATCAATAATAACGTTATTAATTTAAAAGAAAATGATAAAAATAGTAAGTTACTCTATATAAAAAACTTTTTCTATCAAATAATAACCCTTGGATTAAAAAGGTCTTTGTTTGAAGCAAGAGCAGAAGAAAAAAAAAATTATTTAATATGGCCTTTTCTGTATTTAAAGCTATGCACCTTTCTTTTAGTGATATAAAAAAAGATTATCAGAGAGACATGTATTTTTCCCCTTGTAGAAAATATAAGATATATCAATGTGAATATAATATATATATTAGTAAGTTAGACAGAAACGGTGATGAAATTACTGATTCACGTATCGAACTGGCTAACCTTAGTAAAAGAGAATATTTTGAAAACTTCAAAAAAAAATTCTCAGAAATTAAAGAATACAATAGCTATAAAGAAATAGTAGATAACAATTACAAAATAATAAGTGAATTAAAATATTTTAATATCAATATATTAGATAATCTCAAAGAAGTAGCTATTCGTTATACGATAGAAAATAGTTCTAACTATTTGAATAATCCAAACAACTTTGAATTAAAGAAAAAACTAGAAAAAACATCACGTTCTTTTAAAGAATACACAGAAAATAAAATAGAAACACTTAATTTGGGAATGGATGATTTAATTCCCATGATTCATTTTTTCCTTGAAAGTAATGAAGAATTACAAAGAGTTTTATTAAAAACAGACATTCACGAAAGTTATATGTTTGACGTTATCGATGAGAAAAATAAACTTTATGATGACCGAAGAGCTGCAAATTGGACACATATATCAACCATTCTTAAACTAATTAACGATAGTAAATCCGTAAATATAACATTACAACAGAATAAAAAAGATGAAATGGCAGATAATAAATATGAAGAATTCAATTTATTAGAAGAAATAGATAATTATATACTACAAAATAGCGAAAAAATATCGTTCAACTTCTGAGCAAATCAGAAAATATATTAAAAATAGATAACAATACCGTGATAATGCGGTATTATTTCACCAGATTCTAGATTGTGCGAACCTTAATGGTATTTTACGGAATATTGATTTAGGAATAATCATTTTATTAATTTGGTATAAAATTAAACAACAAACAAAAGCAAATAAAAAATCAATCATCGCTAAAAAATTCGCTTGTCTTCGACCCTCAAACCCAATCCACAAATTCAGAGATTGGCACATTGGTCATGGCAATTTTTTCAGCAAACGTATTTAATGAAAATAGCAGGATAAAACTAACAAGACACCAACGCATTTTTTCCCCTCCCGTATATTCTGATTTTACAGGCACTCATCACTTCAATATTGTAACCTTGTTGAATAAGCTCACCGGATTCAATCATTTCATTATCCATTAAAAATAAAATCCGCGTTTCATCACCTAATAATTTAAATGATTTTATTTTTAATTTATTTATTTCAAATTGCTTAACGACCTGTGTTTCTAATATTTCTTTTTGAGGATGATGAATAAAAAAATAACCTATAGAAATACCCAATAAACAGCCTAAAATTAATAATCTTAATTTTGAAAAGCGTTTTAAATAAATACGAGTTAACCGCATAATTTTGCTTAATGTTAATGGTTGTTGATAACGCCCATAAATAGAATAAGGCGGTAAAAGACAATAAACGCCCTTATTATAAAAAGAAGAAAACTGTTGTTTGGTATCATAGGCATCATATAAATCCGTACCACGATATATCCAACGTTCAACAACAGGCGATTGAATGTTATCGCCATATTTAACTATCCCTAAATGAATTTTTGGCGCGGATATTTTGGCACCAAAAATAATACTCAATAATGACCCAATCAATGGAACGGCAAAGCGGTCAAGTCTTCGGCAATAAACCACATGCTCGGCTAACGCTTCTCTGGCCTGTTTATCCACTAATGAAATATTTTGCACTAAAAAAATAATATCCCAGCCTAATTTACGGGCATGTAAAAACCAGTCTAAAACAGGTTGACGGCTTTTATCATTCCAGCTGCGGGTATTTAACCAAGTGCCACATTCATCAAGCACTAATAACCCATTTAATTTTTCATCATACGTTTTATTACCACGCCCAATGGCATTTAAATCAAATAACGTCGGTTTATCGGGTAAACGATAAATCATTATTTTCTTCGCTATTTTACCAACAGCGGGCATATTATGGGGTTTTAAATCAATATTTGTCGCCACCGGACAACCCTTTATTAATTTATCCTGAATCTTCGCCACGGAAATTAATGATTTTCCAGAGCCTAATGCCCCTGTGACAAAATAAACCGCCATTTATAAAATCCTGTGGTCATAATAAGCGAAACTAAAGCCGTAACAATTAATCCCGTTCTCGTGATTAATTTAGTAAATAACACCGCGATATAACTTAATACCAAAGGAACAAAACCCGTTAAATAACGTAATACCGCTGCAAGTCCTAATAATACGGGCATTAATCACCTCCCTTGCGTAACAACGAAGTTAACGAAGTGAAAACATACCAAAACGTCAATGCTGCCATTGCCCACGAAAGCAATGATTTTATTGCGGTTAACTTATCGCACCCAATTCTGATTTCATAAACGTCGTCCGCAAAAAGAATAAAATCAGAACACCCCTGACCATTAGGAAAAATAGACACATGACTAAAAATTGAACGCCAAAAAGATCCCTCTTTAACCTCTAACGGACTGGCAATCTTAACCGCTGTATCAAATACCGATTCTCCTTGACCATATAAAGTCGTATCAGGATCAGCAAAATTACCTGCCCCTCTTAATAAATTATCAAACGACCCAGAAATACTTTTTAATGATTCATCGGTTTTTTTAGTCGCCTCTGAAGTATCCTTACCACTATCATATTCTTCAATTAACGATTTTTTTAACGCCGTTTCTACCGCAGAAGCAATATCATCCTCGTCATCTGAACCATTTCCACCCGCACCACCGCCGATACTACCGCTTCCTTCATTCCCGCCGGAACCGCCACCCGCACCACCGCCGCCCTCATGCCCACCAGAACCCTCACCCGGATTACCTCCATGACTGCCAGAACCATTCCAATCTCGAAAACCAGGTTATATACTTCCGGTAACCCTACTGTTGCCATAGCGATTACCTATTCTGCTAAATCAAGGAACATTTCAACGTTATGCCCCGTTAAGGGTTGTCCTGTCTGCTTATCGTGATATCTAAACGAACGCTCAAAGCCAGAAATACGGCAAACCAGTTCATTCACTTCTGAATCAATCGCCACCACACGCCGTTTAGAACGTATTTTTACAACCGGCGGTTTAGAATAAGGGTCAGGCGCGGGTAAAATAACGGTGGTATAAACATGTCCATCATTAGACGTACTGACACGGGTCACTTTTCCACTAATTACCGTTTGATATAAGGGCAATGCAGCCATAATGGTTCACCTTTCTTGATTCAAGCATTTGCCACTTGTTTAAATGGATAAATAGTATTTTGACGTTCAAAAACACTGACTGGCTCGACATACCAGTCAGGCCGTTGTTGAGAAAAATCGATATGAATAACTTTATAAAAAGGAATGACGTTAGATTTATCGCCCGTGAGATTTTGTAATTGTGATTTGCTGATACCAATATTGGTTAATAAAATCAAATTATCATAAAATGTTCTTCTTGCCAGAGAGTTAAAAACATTTAAATAACCTTCATTGACTAAACGACGATAAAAACCAAATATTCGTTGGGCTTTGGCATAGGAAATATTGCCTTTTGGCGTAGTGGAATAATAATGTGATTTTAATCGTTCAAAAATATGTTCATCATCATAAATATTCATTTCCATACCCCTCAGTGCCGTCAGCAAATCATCAAAACTTTTCATCCACAGATCGTAAATTAAATTAGCCCCATCACGTTCATAGTGTTGTTGATAAAAACAAAGCGCCGAAAAATTAACCGGGATCTGATTATCTTTTAAAAACCGTTTTTTTAATCGCCCTTCTAACCGCAACAGGTTATTGGCAAAATCCGTCAGGCGTTTATCATTTAAAATGGCATACTGATTAAGCAACACCTCATCATTGGGATTAACCTTTAATTTTCTTTGTATTTCACCCAAACGTTTTGCCAATTCAGGGGCTTTGTAATAAATACACAATTCCCTGTGTTTAGAGCCACGGTTAAAATAGACGGTTGATTCATAATCGTTTGATTTCGTGGCTTTGGTTTGTCCATGACTGATATTTTTGAAATAAGCAATCACCTGTTTACAAATACTTTCCGTTGGTAATCTCACTGATAACGTTGTATGAAGCTCAGAAACTTCTGTATTTGCTACATCTAACAGATTAAAAAGATGCGGCATGGAAACCGCTAGATTAGTGATTAACTCCAAACCACATAACGCAATATTGGTTGAACCAAACACGTTATGCCCCTGCAAGAGTTTGGCAGGTGAAGCCTTAAGATTGACGCGCGGGAAAATCAAATGGGTTCCCTGATAAATTTTCATCCCCAGACTGGCAAAATGCGTCGAGAGCGATTCAAAAGGATGCGTTAAGCCCTGAACAGATAAATCCCCTTTTATTTCAAATTCCACATCACGAGCAGACAAGCGAATACCGCTTAATTTAGCAATCTGCATAAAATCGATAGAGCCTCCTCCGTGCTCTCTATCACGAGATGTTCTCATTACATACTCATCTTTAAATGGAATCTGAAGCTCAAGAAGATCAATCATAATAACCACTATATGAATACTAATACTGATTATATATAGTCAAACATCTTTAAATAGTCAACTTACTATTCATAAATAAGTTATTATTTCTATAAATGACTCACAAGAGAGAATTTTTATGGCTATAGGTGATAATATACGAACAAGGAGAGAAGCTTTAGGAATGACTAGAGAAGAGTTAGCCGAAAAAACACAAATATCATTCTCTCAATTATCAAAAATAGAAAGAAATGAACAAAAAAATCCAACTATTCAATCAATTATCGCAATCAGCACCGCTTTAAATTGTTCAGTTGATGAGCTTATATATAATAAAAAATCAACTGACACTAATTATTTAATAAAAGTAATAAATAACTTGCCATTAGAAGATCAAGAAGTAATAAAAAAAATAAGTAAAGGTATGAGCCTGATAAATCAAGCTGAAGAAATGTTAAATAAAAATCAATAAATATAATAAAACATGTAAAATAATGCGGAATCCGCACAAGAGTACATAATTTAGTCATGCACTCTTGATTACGCAACATTTAATTAACAAATGGCTGATGTAAATGGAAAAGAAAAAAATAATAAAACAACTAAAAGAACTAGAAATTGAATTTAGAAAAAATAACCCTGACGTCATCGGTTATACCCTGTTTAATACCGTTAATCGAAAATCCCTTATTTGGGCTTACCGTCAAGTCAGGCTATCTAGATTAATAAAGCAAATGTTTACAGCAAACAACTCCAGTATTTAACTGATTGATCGCTTTTGAATATTGGAAGATAAAGGAGTTTAGGTTAACCAAGTACACGCAAAATTATCATATATTTTGCTTCAATGCCTCTTATGAAAAAGGAAAAAATGATGAATGATATTCAATCAACTTTACCGGCTACAAATTCAGTAACTCAATATAATACATCATCATATAGTGATGGTATGGAGAGCATTTCTCAAATCAACGAACTGATGATGATGCTAACTGAAATGCTAAAAAAACTCCGTAATACCTTGCAAGAATTTAACCAGAAACAACAAGAACTAGGATGGAATATCCAGGTTGCTTCAATGGATAAAAAACGTGAAGGCATAGATAACGCAAATTCTGCGGCAAAATGGGCAGCATGGGGACAAATAGCTGCAGGCGGGATCGGCCTAGCTGGAACAGGGGCTGGAGCATTATATGGTCGTTCCGCCGCGGTAGCTGCAAATACAGTTGATAAAGCCAATCAGGCAATGCAAACAAGTTTAACAGTCGGAGGACAGATTGGATCAGGTTTAGGTCATGGCACACAAGGCATTACACAAATACAATCGGCTAACGACACAAAATTAGCAGAACTAGATAAATTGACAGGAGAACTTCAAACAACTAATGCGCAAAATTACGCAAAAAATACTAATGATTTAGCAGACAAAATTCGGCAAGTTTCTGAGCAAATGAGAGCTTTTACGAAAGATTTAGTTGAGTTACATAGTCGAATAAATTCGGCCATTCGCCATTAAAATTTGTTTTAACAATTAAAGTTAATAAACTCACTGTATGTATTTTTTAAGATATGAAAAAAACAAAAGAACCATCATAAATTTAAGAGGATAAATTATGATTACTTCATCAGTGGATTCATTCAGCAGTAATGCTATTTCAGGATCGTATAGTGTTACACATGGCTATAAAGAAGATCCTATATTATCTCAAGGTATAGAAATATTATATACTTTCATGAACTTACTCACAGATTTAGCCAACGCAAAATATCTTGAAATGAGAAAAAGAGCCGATTTTTCAAGAGATTCTCAAGAAATGGCTAATCGAGTTGATGAAATCATCGCTAAGGTAGCGAAGGAAGGCGATAAAGCAAAAGCAGAAATTCCTGACGATGTCAGAATATTTATGGAAAAAAATAATATCACTGTTGACGGAAAAAACATCAACGATTACGCGCCAAAAGGTCAAGCTTTAGATCAAGGTCAATTACAGGCAGTAAAAGCCGCAATCAAAACCGTATCAGACAGAGCTTCTGATTTTGTTTCTCAATCACAATTACAAATTCAAAAAGTCATGCAGACTTACAATGTTACCGTTAGTTTACTCAATAGTATGCAAACTATGCTAGGAGAAATGAACAAATCAATTGCGCAAAATATCCGCTAAAAATGAGAATGATATCAAATACAAAAGGTAAGTAACCGCAGGTTCGCACAATGGCGTTATGTGTAAATGGCCGCCGTCTGCGAGGAGATATTTTCGCAGACGGCTATTCAACATAACGGCGTTGTAGATTATGCGAACCTTAATGGCAAATCAGTGGTTTCAAATTTGAATCGTCTATATTGGTACAGAAGTTAAACGTTCTTTGGGGAATTGTGATATACTCAAAATAAAAGGAGCCTACCTATGTCTATCAAAATAAATGATGCGACCAACATATTCATCAATAATAACGTTATTAATTTAAAAGAAAATGATAAAAATAGTAAGTTACTCTATATAAAAAACTTTTTCTATCAAATAATAACCCTTGGATTAAAAAGGTCTTTGTTTGAAGCAAGAGCAGAAGAAAAAAAAATTATTTAATATGGCCTTTTCTGTATTTAAAGCTATGCACCTTTCTTTTAGTGATATAAAAAAAGATTATCAGAGAGACATGTATTTTTCCCCTTGTAGAAAATATAAGATATATCAATGTGAATATAATATATATATTAGTAAGTTAGACAGAAACGGTGATGAAATTACTGATTCACGTATCGAACTGGCTAACCTTAGTAAAAGAGAATATTTTGAAAACTTCAAAAAAAAATTCTCAGAAATTAAAGAATACAATAGCTATAAAGAAATAGTAGATAACAATTACAAAATAATAAGTGAATTAAAATATTTTAATATCAATATATTAGATAATCTCAAAGAAGTAGCTATTCGTTATACGATAGAAAATAGTTCTAACTATTTGAATAATCCAAACAACTTTGAATTAAAGAAAAAACTAGAAAAAACATCACGTTCTTTTAAAGAATACACAGAAAATAAAATAGAAACACTTAATTTGGGAATGGATGATTTAATTCCCATGATTCATTTTTTCCTTGAAAGTAATGAAGAATTACAAAGAGTTTTATTAAAAACAGACATTCACGAAAGTTATATGTTTGACGTTATCGATGAGAAAAATAAACTTTATGATGACCGAAGAGCTGCAAATTGGACACATATATCAACCATTCTTAAACTAATTAACGATAGTAAATCCGTAAATATAACATTACAACAGAATAAAAAAGATGAAATGGCAGATAATAAATATGAAGAATTCAATTTATTAGAAGAAATAGATAATTATATACTACAAAATAGCGAAAAAATATCGTTCAACTTCTGAGCAAATCAGAAAATATATTAAAAATAGATAACAATACCGTGATAATGCGGTATTATTTCACCAGATTCTAGATTGTGCGAACCTTAATGGTATTTTACGGAATATTGATTTAGGAATAATCATTTTATTAATTTGGTATAAAATTAAACAACAAACAAAAGCAAATAAAAAATCAATCATCGCTAAAAAATTCGCTTGTCTTCGACCCTCAAACCCAATCCACAAATTCAGAGATTGGCACATTGGTCATGGCAATTTTTTCAGCAAACGTATTTAATGAAAATAGCAGGATAAAACTAACAAGACACCAACGCATTTTTTCCCCTCCCGTATATTCTGATTTTACAGGCACTCATCACTTCAATATTGTAACCTTGTTGAATAAGCTCACCGGATTCAATCATTTCATTATCCATTAAAAATAAAATCCGCGTTTCATCACCTAATAATTTAAATGATTTTATTTTTAATTTATTTATTTCAAATTGCTTAACGACCTGTGTTTCTAATATTTCTTTTTGAGGATGATGAATAAAAAAATAACCTATAGAAATACCCAATAAACAGCCTAAAATTAATAATCTTAATTTTGAAAAGCGTTTTAAATAAATACGAGTTAACCGCATAATTTTGCTTAATGTTAATGGTTGTTGATAACGCCCATAAATAGAATAAGGCGGTAAAAGACAATAAACGCCCTTATTATAAAAAGAAGAAAACTGTTGTTTGGTATCATAGGCATCATATAAATCCGTACCACGATATATCCAACGTTCAACAACAGGCGATTGAATGTTATCGCCATATTTAACTATCCCTAAATGAATTTTTGGCGCGGATATTTTGGCACCAAAAATAATACTCAATAATGACCCAATCAATGGAACGGCAAAGCGGTCAAGTCTTCGGCAATAAACCACATGCTCGGCTAACGCTTCTCTGGCCTGTTTATCCACTAATGAAATATTTTGCACTAAAAAAATAATATCCCAGCCTAATTTACGGGCATGTAAAAACCAGTCTAAAACAGGTTGACGGCTTTTATCATTCCAGCTGCGGGTATTTAACCAAGTGCCACATTCATCAAGCACTAATAACCCATTTAATTTTTCATCATACGTTTTATTACCACGCCCAATGGCATTTAAATCAAATAACGTCGGTTTATCGGGTAAACGATAAATCATTATTTTCTTCGCTATTTTACCAACAGCGGGCATATTATGGGGTTTTAAATCAATATTTGTCGCCACCGGACAACCCTTTATTAATTTATCCTGAATCTTCGCCACGGAAATTAATGATTTTCCAGAGCCTAATGCCCCTGTGACAAAATAAACCGCCATTTATAAAATCCTGTGGTCATAATAAGCGAAACTAAAGCCGTAACAATTAATCCCGTTCTCGTGATTAATTTAGTAAATAACACCGCGATATAACTTAATACCAAAGGAACAAAACCCGTTAAATAACGTAATACCGCTGCAAGTCCTAATAATACGGGCATTAATCACCTCCCTTGCGTAACAACGAAGTTAACGAAGTGAAAACATACCAAAACGTCAATGCTGCCATTGCCCACGAAAGCAATGATTTTATTGCGGTTAACTTATCGCACCCAATTCTGATTTCATAAACGTCGTCCGCAAAAAGAATAAAATCAGAACACCCCTGACCATTAGGAAAAATAGACACATGACTAAAAATTGAACGCCAAAAAGATCCCTCTTTAACCTCTAACGGACTGGCAATCTTAACCGCTGTATCAAATACCGATTCTCCTTGACCATATAAAGTCGTATCAGGATCAGCAAAATTACCTGCCCCTCTTAATAAATTATCAAACGACCCAGAAATACTTTTTAATGATTCATCGGTTTTTTTAGTCGCCTCTGAAGTATCCTTACCACTATCATATTCTTCAATTAACGATTTTTTTAACGCCGTTTCTACCGCAGAAGCAATATCATCCTCGTCATCTGAACCATTTCCACCCGCACCACCGCCGATACTACCGCTTCCTTCATTCCCGCCGGAACCGCCACCCGCACCACCGCCGCCCTCATGCCCACCAGAACCCTCACCCGGATTACCTCCATGACTGCCAGAACCATTCCAATCTCGAAAACCAGGTTATATACTTCCGGTAACCCTACTGTTGCCATAGCGATTACCTATTCTGCTAAATCAAGGAACATTTCAACGTTATGCCCCGTTAAGGGTTGTCCTGTCTGCTTATCGTGATATCTAAACGAACGCTCAAAGCCAGAAATACGGCAAACCAGTTCATTCACTTCTGAATCAATCGCCACCACACGCCGTTTAGAACGTATTTTTACAACCGGCGGTTTAGAATAAGGGTCAGGCGCGGGTAAAATAACGGTGGTATAAACATGTCCATCATTAGACGTACTGACACGGGTCACTTTTCCACTAATTACCGTTTGATATAAGGGCAATGCAGCCATAATGGTTCACCTTTCTTGATTCAAGCATTTGCCACTTGTTTAAATGGATAAATAGTATTTTGACGTTCAAAAACACTGACTGGCTCGACATACCAGTCAGGCCGTTGTTGAGAAAAATCGATATGAATAACTTTATAAAAAGGAATGACGTTAGATTTATCGCCCGTGAGATTTTGTAATTGTGATTTGCTGATACCAATATTGGTTAATAAAATCAAATTATCATAAAATGTTCTTCTTGCCAGAGAGTTAAAAACATTTAAATAACCTTCATTGACTAAACGACGATAAAAACCAAATATTCGTTGGGCTTTGGCATAGGAAATATTGCCTTTTGGCGTAGTGGAATAATAATGTGATTTTAATCGTTCAAAAATATGTTCATCATCATAAATATTCATTTCCATACCCCTCAGTGCCGTCAGCAAATCATCAAAACTTTTCATCCACAGATTGTAAATTAAATTAGCCCCATCACGTTCATAGTGTTGTTGATAAAAACAAAGCGCCGAAAAATTAACCGGGATCTGATTATCTTTTAAAAACCGTTTTTTTAATCGCCCTTCTAACCGCAACAGGTTATTGGCAAAATCCGTCAGGCGTTTATCATTTAAAATGGCATACTGATTAAGCAACACCTCATCATTGGGATTAACCTTTAATTTTCTTTGTATTTCACCCAAACGTTTTGCCAATTCAGGGGCTTTGTAATAAATACACAATTCCCTGTGTTTAGAGCCACGGTTAAAATAGACGGTTGATTCATAATCGTTTGATTTCGTGGCTTTGGTTTGTCCATGACTGATATTTTTGAAATAAGCAATCACCTGTTTACAAATACTTTCCGTTGGTAATCTCACTGATAACGTTGTATGAAGCTCAGAAACTTCTGTATTTGCTACATCTAACAGATTAAAAAGATGCGGCATGGAAACCGCTAGATTAGTGATTAACTCCAAACCACATAACGCAATATTGGTTGAACCAAACACGTTATGCCCCTGCAAGAGTTTGGCAGGTGAAGCCTTAAGATTGACGCGCGGGAAAATCAAATGGGTTCCCTGATAAATTTTCATCCCCAGACTGGCAAAATGCGTCGAGAGCGATTCAAAAGGATGCGTTAAGCCCTGAACAGATAAATCCCCTTTTATTTCAAATTCCACATCACGAGCAGACAAGCGAATACCGCTTAATTTAGCAATCTGCATAAAATCGATAGAGCCTCCTCCGTGCTCTCTATCACGAGATGTTCTCATTACATACTCATCTTTAAATGGAATCTGAAGCTCAAGAAGATCAATCATAATAACCACTATATGAATACTAATACTGATTATATATAGTCAAACATCTTTAAATAGTCAACTTACTATTCATAAATAAGTTATTATTTCTATAAATGACTCACAAGAGAGAATTTTTATGGCTATAGGTGATAATATACGAACAAGGAGAGAAGCTTTAGGAATGACTAGAGAAGAGTTAGCCGAAAAAACACAAATATCATTCTCTCAATTATCAAAAATAGAAAGAAATGAACAAAAAAATCCAACTATTCAATCAATTATCGCAATCAGCACCGCTTTAAATTGTTCAGTTGATGAGCTTATATATAATAAAAAATCAACTGACACTAATTATTTAATAAAAGTAATAAATAACTTGCCATTAGAAGATCAAGAAGTAATAAAAAAAATAAGTAAAGGTATGAGCCTGATAAATCAAGCTGAAGAAATGTTAAATAAAAATCAATAAATATAATAAAACATGTAAAATAATGCGGAATCCGCACAAGAGTACATAATTTAGTCATGCACTCTTGATTACGCAACATTTAATTAACAAATGGCTGATGTAAATGGAAAAGAAAAAAATAATAAAACAACTAAAAGAACTAGAAATTGAATTTAGAAAAAATAACCCTGACGTCATCGGTTATACCCTGTTTAATACCGTTAATCGAAAATCCCTTATTTGGGCTTACCGTCAAGTCAGGCTATCTAGATTAATAAAGCAAATGTTTACAGCAAACAACTCCAGTATTTAACTGATTGATCGCTTTTGAATATTGGAAGATAAAGGAGTTTAGGTTAACCAAGTACACGCAAAATTATCATATATTTTGCTTCAATGCCTCTTATGAAAAAGGAAAAAATGATGAATGATATTCAATCAACTTTACCGGCTACAAATTCAGTAACTCAATATAATACATCATCATATAGTGATGGTATGGAGAGCATTTCTCAAATCAACGAACTGATGATGATGCTAACTGAAATGCTAAAAAAACTCCGTAATACCTTGCAAGAATTTAACCAGAAACAACAAGAACTAGGATGGAATATCCAGGTTGCTTCAATGGATAAAAAACGTGAAGGCATAGATAACGCAAATTCTGCGGCAAAATGGGCAGCATGGGGACAAATAGCTGCAGGCGGGATCGGCCTAGCTGGAACAGGGGCTGGAGCATTATATGGTCGTTCCGCCGCGGTAGCTGCAAATACAGTTGATAAAGCCAATCAGGCAATGCAAACAAGTTTAACAGTCGGAGGACAGATTGGATCAGGTTTAGGTCATGGCACACAAGGCATTACACAAATACAATCGGCTAACGACACAAAATTAGCAGAACTAGATAAATTGACAGGAGAACTTCAAACAACTAATGCGCAAAATTACGCAAAAAATACTAATGATTTAGCAGACAAAATTCGGCAAGTTTCTGAGCAAATGAGAGCTTTTACGAAAGATTTAGTTGAGTTACATAGTCGAATAAATTCGGCCATTCGCCATTAAAATTTGTTTTAACAATTAAAGTTAATAAACTCACTGTATGTATTTTTTAAGATATGAAAAAAACAAAAGAACCATCATAAATTTAAGAGGATAAATTATGATTACTTCATCAGTGGATTCATTCAGCAGTAATGCTATTTCAGGATCGTATAGTGTTACACATGGCTATAAAGAAGATCCTATATTATCTCAAGGTATAGAAATATTATATACTTTCATGAACTTACTCACAGATTTAGCCAACGCAAAATATCTTGAAATGAGAAAAAGAGCCGATTTTTCAAGAGATTCTCAAGAAATGGCTAATCGAGTTGATGAAATCATCGCTAAGGTAGCGAAGGAAGGCGATAAAGCAAAAGCAGAAATTCCTGACGATGTCAGAATATTTATGGAAAAAAATAATATCACTGTTGACGGAAAAAACATCAACGATTACGCGCCAAAAGGTCAAGCTTTAGATCAAGGTCAATTACAGGCAGTAAAAGCCGCAATCAAAACCGTATCAGACAGAGCTTCTGATTTTGTTTCTCAATCACAATTACAAATTCAAAAAGTCATGCAGACTTACAATGTTACCGTTAGTTTACTCAATAGTATGCAAACTATGCTAGGAGAAATGAACAAATCAATTGCGCAAAATATCCGCTAAAAATGAGAATGATATCAAATACAAAAGGTAAGTAACCGCAGGTTCGCACAATGGCGTTATGTGTAAATGGCCGCCGTCTGCGAGGAGATATTTTCGCAGACGGCTATTCAACATAACGGCGTTGTAGATTATGCGAACCTTAATGGCAAATCAGTGGTTTCAAATTTGAATCGTCTATATTGGTACAGAAGTTAAACGTTCTTTGGGGAATTGTGATATACTCAAAATAAAAGGAGCCTACCTATGTCTATCAAAATAAATGATGCGACCAACATATTCATCAATAATAACGTTATTAATTTAAAAGAAAATGATAAAAATAGTAAGTTACTCTATATAAAAAACTTTTTCTATCAAATAATAACCCTTGGATTAAAAAGGTCTTTGTTTGAAGCAAGAGCAGAAGAAAAAAAAATTATTTAATATGGCCTTTTCTGTATTTAAAGCTATGCACCTTTCTTTTAGTGATATAAAAAAAGATTATCAGAGAGACATGTATTTTTCCCCTTGTAGAAAATATAAGATATATCAATGTGAATATAATATATATATTAGTAAGTTAGACAGAAACGGTGATGAAATTACTGATTCACGTATCGAACTGGCTAACCTTAGTAAAAGAGAATATTTTGAAAACTTCAAAAAAAAATTCTCAGAAATTAAAGAATACAATAGCTATAAAGAAATAGTAGATAACAATTACAAAATAATAAGTGAATTAAAATATTTTAATATCAATATATTAGATAATCTCAAAGAAGTAGCTATTCGTTATACGATAGAAAATAGTTCTAACTATTTGAATAATCCAAACAACTTTGAATTAAAGAAAAAACTAGAAAAAACATCACGTTCTTTTAAAGAATACACAGAAAATAAAATAGAAACACTTAATTTGGGAATGGATGATTTAATTCCCATGATTCATTTTTTCCTTGAAAGTAATGAAGAATTACAAAGAGTTTTATTAAAAACAGACATTCACGAAAGTTATATGTTTGACGTTATCGATGAGAAAAATAAACTTTATGATGACCGAAGAGCTGCAAATTGGACACATATATCAACCATTCTTAAACTAATTAACGATAGTAAATCCGTAAATATAACATTACAACAGAATAAAAAAGATGAAATGGCAGATAATAAATATGAAGAATTCAATTTATTAGAAGAAATAGATAATTATATACTACAAAATAGCGAAAAAATATCGTTCAACTTCTGAGCAAATCAGAAAATATATTAAAAATAGATAACAATACCGTGATAATGCGGTATTATTTCACCAGATTCTAGATTGTGCGAACCTTAATGGTATTTTACGGAATATTGATTTAGGAATAATCATTTTATTAATTTGGTATAAAATTAAACAACAAACAAAAGCAAATAAAAAATCAATCATCGCTAAAAAATTCGCTTGTCTTCGACCCTCAAACCCGATCCACAAATTCAGAGATTGGCACATTGGTCATGGCAATTTTTTCAGCAAACGTATTTAATGAAAATAGCAGGATAAAACTAACAAGACACCAACGCATTTTTTCCCCTCCCGTATATTCTGATTTTACAGGCACTCATCACTTCAATATTGTAACCTTGTTGAATAAGCTCACCGGATTCAATCATTTCATTATCCATTAAAAATAAAATCCGCGTTTCATCACCTAATAATTTAAATGATTTTATTTTTAATTTATTTATTTCAAATTGCTTAACGACCTGTGTTTCTAATATTTCTTTTTGAGGATGATGAATAAAAAAATAACCTATAGAAATACCCAATAAACAGCCTAAAATTAATAATCTTAATTTTGAAAAGCGTTTTAAATAAATACGAGTTAACCGCATAATTTTGCTTAATGTTAATGGTTGTTGATAACGCCCATAAATAGAATAAGGCGGTAAAAGACAATAAACGCCCTTATTATAAAAAGAAGAAAACTGTTGTTTGGTATCATAGGCATCATATAAATCCGTACCACGATATATCCAACGTTCAACAACAGGCGATTGAATGTTATCGCCATATTTAACTATCCCTAAATGAATTTTTGGCGCGGATATTTTGGCACCAAAAATAATACTCAATAATGACCCAATCAATGGAACGGCAAAGCGGTCAAGTCTTCGGCAATAAACCACATGCTCGGCTAACGCTTCTCTGGCCTGTTTATCCACTAATGAAATATTTTGCACTAAAAAAATAATATCCCAGCCTAATTTACGGGCATGTAAAAACCAGTCTAAAACAGGTTGACGGCTTTTATCATTCCAGCTGCGGGTATTTAACCAAGTGCCACATTCATCAAGCACTAATAACCCATTTAATTTTTCATCATACGTTTTATTACCACGCCCAATGGCATTTAAATCAAATAACGTCGGTTTATCGGGTAAACGATAAATCATTATTTTCTTCGCTATTTTACCAACAGCGGGCATATTATGGGGTTTTAAATCAATATTTGTCGCCACCGGACAACCCTTTATTAATTTATCCTGAATCTTCGCCACGGAAATTAATGATTTTCCAGAGCCTAATGCCCCTGTGACAAAATAAACCGCCATTTATAAAATCCTGTGGTCATAATAAGCGAAACTAAAGCCGTAACAATTAATCCCGTTCTCGTGATTAATTTAGTAAATAACACCGCGATATAACTTAATACCAAAGGAACAAAACCCGTTAAATAACGTAATACCGCTGCAAGTCCTAATAATACGGGCATTAATCACCTCCCTTGCGTAACAACGAAGTTAACGAAGTGAAAACATACCAAAACGTCAATGCTGCCATTGCCCACGAAAGCAATGATTTTATTGCGGTTAACTTATCGCACCCAATTCTGATTTCATAAACGTCGTCCGCAAAAAGAATAAAATCAGAACACCCCTGACCATTAGGAAAAATAGACACATGACTAAAAATTGAACGCCAAAAAGATCCCTCTTTAACCTCTAACGGACTGGCAATCTTAACCGCTGTATCAAATACCGATTCTCCTTGACCATATAAAGTCGTATCAGGATCAGCAAAATTACCTGCCCCTCTTAATAAATTATCAAACGACCCAGAAATACTTTTTAATGATTCATCGGTTTTTTTAGTCGCCTCTGAAGTATCCTTACCACTATCATATTCTTCAATTAACGATTTTTTTAACGCCGTTTCTACCGCAGAAGCAATATCATCCTCGTCATCTGAACCATTTCCACCCGCACCACCGCCGATACTACCGCTTCCTTCATTCCCGCCGGAACCGCCACCCGCACCACCGCCGCCCTCATGCCCACCAGAACCCTCACCCGGATTACCTCCATGACTGCCAGAACCATTCCAATCTCGAAAACCAGGTTATATACTTCCGGTAACCCTACTGTTGCCATAGCGATTACCTATTCTGCTAAATCAAGGAACATTTCAACGTTATGCCCCGTTAAGGGTTGTCCTGTCTGCTTATCGTGATATCTAAACGAACGCTCAAAGCCAGAAATACGGCAAACCAGTTCATTCACTTCTGAATCAATCGCCACCACACGCCGTTTAGAACGTATTTTTACAACCGGCGGTTTAGAATAAGGGTCAGGCGCGGGTAAAATAACGGTGGTATAAACATGTCCATCATTAGACGTACTGACACGGGTCACTTTTCCACTAATTACCGTTTGATATAAGGGCAATGCAGCCATAATGGTTCACCTTTCTTGATTCAAGCATTTGCCACTTGTTTAAATGGATAAATAGTATTTTGACGTTCAAAAACACTGACTGGCTCGACATACCAGTCAGGCCGTTGTTGAGAAAAATCGATATGAATAACTTTATAAAAAGGAATGACGTTAGATTTATCGCCCGTGAGATTTTGTAATTGTGATTTGCTGATACCAATATTGGTTAATAAAATCAAATTATCATAAAATGTTCTTCTTGCCAGAGAGTTAAAAACATTTAAATAACCTTCATTGACTAAACGACGATAAAAACCAAATATTCGTTGGGCTTTGGCATAGGAAATATTGCCTTTTGGCGTAGTGGAATAATAATGTGATTTTAATCGTTCAAAAATATGTTCATCATCATAAATATTCATTTCCATTCCCGTTAACGCCGTTAGCAAATCATCAAAACTTTTCATCCACAGATCGTAAATTAAATTAGCCCCATCACGCTCATAGTGTTGTTGATAAAGACAGAGCGCTGAAAAAAAAGACTTTCCGTCGCTAATCTTACTGATAAAGTTGGGTGAAGCTCAGAAACTTCGGTATTCGCTACATCTAACAAATTAAAAAGATGTGGAATGGAAGCCGCTAAATTAGTGATTAACTCCAAACCACATAATGCAATATTGGTTGATGCCCCTGTAAGAGCTTAGCTGGTGAAGGCTTAAGATTGACGCGCGGAAAAATCAAATGGGTTCCCTGATAAATCTTGATGCCCAGACTGGCAAAATGGGTTGCTAACGATTCAAAAGGATGCGCTAATCCGTGAACAGATAGTATCACCTTTTATTTCAAATTCCACATCACGAGCAGGCAGTCGAATACCGCTTAATTTAGCAATATGCATAAAATCGATAGAACCTCCTCCATTCTCCCTATCACGAGACGTTCTCATCACATACTCATCTTTAAATGGAATCTGCAATTCAAGGAAATCTATCATGTACAAATCTCAATATTTACATCATGCACACATGATATAAGGAATATTTGCATGTTGTAAATACACATGCATAAAATATTGAATAAAAAAAAGATATGATTAATAACTAAAAGGGGAAATTCGTTATGACATCCAAGAGAGCAGATACAACAGTAAGAATAAACGAAGAAAGAAAGCTAGAACTAAAAAGGAAAATACTAGAAATAGGAAATAAAACAGGAGATATACTAAAACAATCAGAATTAGTAAGTTATCTTATAGATAATTATCTTGATGATGCAGTAAAAGATATAATAGCTAAAAAAACTGTCAGGAAAGCATAGATAAAATAGCAATATCATTGTTATTAAATGTGGAAATAAAAAATGAGAATATCAATAAATATACCCAGACAATCATATCAACATAACGACGTTGCACATTATAGGAAATTTTAAGAAGCAAACTAACAAAAGTTATAACCATACTCAAAATACTTCAAGATACAGTCACGTATTCTGCTGATAGAACAAACAGTAAGGTCATTGGTCTTACTGCCCTACATTTCAAGTTAATTCTGCATCTACTGGAATACTGGATTGGTTGTTTTTAGTAAATTGATAAAACGGTCTTTTTTCTTTGACCATCAATTATTGTTTGGTCTATTGAACCTTTCAAGGGGTAACTATAGCTAGGCCCATCCATATAAAAACAACGATACGTACCCGTTGTGACTTTATAGTCATAGTCGATGATTATAGATAAAATTTCATCTCCATTTTTGTCCTTAATATAGAAACTATTATCCTCAAAATATTTCACTCTGTTCAGAAAATTACCTTCCCATTTAGGATGGACTAATTCACTAAGCCTTTCAAAAATATTTTCTACATCATCCGGTGTTGTTCCGATTGGTGGATGGCAAAGTTTATAAATGCATTCTTGTGCTTCAGCCTGATGTGTTGAACAAAAAAAAATCCTTTATTTTCTCCCATAAACTCATGTGAGGAGGCGTATTTTTCTCTAAAATGTCGTTAATTTTTTCATTACTGATGTAAGTGTGAAAATAACCTGAACCGATACTAATAGACATAATTAACTCCTTCTAAAAAATCAAAGTTAATAGGTTTATTCTTAAGTAAACCTTTTAAAATGATAGTCTACAATATTTTAACTCGCTTTATTTGATGAAAATTCTACTTTGTTGGTAACACGATTAAATTTTCCAGCAAGACCAATCGGTCTTGCTTTTGAATCGTTATAAATACGGTCATCTATTATTTTTGTTGTTGATTGATAATTAGCGTTATTTACTCTATCCATTATATATCGTCCTAATGCAAATATTACAACTGGAAATATATTTAATGCTTCCATTGATCCCTGCTCGATAAGTGATTAAAAAACTTTTTCTTTCTTTTCTTTTAGGGCAATCGCATTGGTAGCATCAATTTTTTGATGTTTTTTATGTTCCTGCCCGTTATTTCGTTCTGGTATTTTTTTGTTTAGATCTACTGTAATTTTTTTCGATATGCCAATAAAGAACCCACCAGCCTCAATAGACAGATTTTCACTATAAATCTCACCTTCGATCATGCCATTTTTTTGAATTTCAATTAAATTTGATTCAACACGACCATCAATTTTTCCATCGATAATCGATTTTTTGGCTAATATGCTGCCTGTTACTATGCCAGTTCTTGTCACAATAACCGTGTTTTCTTTACATAAAATATTGCCGATATATTTACCATCAATAAGTATATCTGCGTCTGAGACAATATCGCCGGTGAAGCAAGTTTCAGAGCATATAATAGTTTTCTTGTCACTTTTGCTTTCAAAATTATTTTCTGTACTTTCAATTTCCCGTTTCTTAAACAAAATATTTCTCCTAAAATAATAGATAATTAGCAGGCTAGAGACTAATCCGCTGCTAAAGCAAACCCAAAAGAATCCAATGGAATACATGATGATAGAAAAACACCATGCAATAATTGCTACGTTGATTAATCGCACATAGTCCTCCACCGGATTTTAATTAATTAGCCCAACATTAAATGCAGAGTTTATAATGCGTAAAGTAAAAAATTTTTTTGTCTATTATAAAACAAAATTAATCATTATTCATTATATTAGTTAGTTTTAGTATATTGCAATGCATTTTCGGTCAAAAATATGACTTATGTTACAATTTTTATACTTTTATTCTGATATGCAAAATTTATAAATTATTATTTTATTGTTCAAGTTAATTTTTTAATACTATAAAACATGAACCGTTACTATTTTGATAACAATATAAGCGTTATTTTGTTGTAGTGATATAATGAATTCGATAACTATTTTAAATGATAATTTATATTAATAGCATATTAAAAGCGACTAATTATATATTACTTTAGCCACTTTTTTGTTAATGTTTAAGAATAGAATAGCTTTAATTATTGCTTAATTTACATTGATAATCTTGAATTGTACCCGCTGATCCAAGGTTGAAATCGAGCAATTTTAATCGGCTCGCCAACAAAATAAATTCATTTTTTTGCGAGCTTGGTATCATCGCTAAGCCATAACAGGCAATATTATCACCCTGCTCTTCGGCATATTTTTCTAGATAATTAAATGTTGATATTTTATTTATGTCTGTCGCGGGAATTTTAATAGCTATGTATTGATGACTATTGATTCTTTGTTTTAATGCCCGCCAGCTTTTGGTTATAGTATCTTCATTTTCTTTTATTATTTGATACACTTCAGCTTTTAAACAGGCTAAATGAATATGCAATTGTTCTTGTGATCGACCATATTTTGAGTTTATAGCAAGAGAAAGATATTGATCGTTAATGGGTTTGTTTGCTAATTTAATAAATAGCTGCCGATTTTGTCATGCTAACTTAAATAATTTTCTGTGTTTTTTTGTTGCAAAATATGACTTTCAATGCCAGGGATTTTGTCTAATGGTAATAATAAATCATGTAATGGCCCCTTTATATCCTTATAAATAAGAGATCGGTGTTGTTGATCAACTTTGATACATGGCGATTGTAAGCTGCCATTTTTAAACTCAGGAATACATTGTTGATTAATAGTTTGCCATCACTTATCACTGTTTATTTTTAAATAGGCAAAATAAATTAATATTGATAAGAGTAAAGCAAAAAATATCTTGAGCAGTAATTTGATAGTTTTTTTCATAAAAAATCCTATTATAAAAATTTTCCTTGAAAGCATTTTAGAATGACTGATTGAGTGGCTATCTGCGTTTTTTACTCAGCTAGTATAAGGTATGTGTAAGTTTATTCTATCTATTTGTTAATTTAATGTTATAAATGTTTTTCTTTTTTGACGGAATATAACTTTATTGAGTAGTTCGCACGTTTAAAAGATATCTCTTGACTCTTTTTATGTGAGGTTTTTTTACTTACGTCTAATTAGAATCAAAATAACAAAGAAGATTAATAATGATAATTTTTATCACTGGCGTTACTGCGGATTTCGGCGAAACAATAACGAAAAAATTCATTGCTAATGGCCACATTGTAATTGGTACAGGTCAACGGGAAACAAGGTTAAAAAAATTGCATCAACAGCTAGGAAAAAATTTTCACCCTATCCTGCTAGATATATAAGGGATAAGCAAGATATTAATATTAATGATATAGTGAACAACTTAAATTCCAAAAAAATTGATGAAATGGCTGATACAGATGACTGGGATATTATGATTGATACCAATGTGAAAGGATTAGTTCATATGACCCGCGCAATATTACCAGGAATGGTGGCGGCCAACCATGGTCATATCATCAACATTGGTTCTATTGCGGCTAACTAGCCATATAAGGGAGGAAATGTTTATGGTGCCACTAAAGCATTTGTGAAACAATTTTCTTTAAATTTGCGAGCTGATTTACAAGGTAAAAAAAATAAGGGTAACGGATATTGAGCCAGGTTTGGTATCTGGAACAGAATTCTCTTATATACGGTTTAAAGGTAATGTAGAAAAAGTATCTGAGACTTATAAAGGCGCCGAGACCTTAACAGCAGAAGATATCGTTGAGGCTGTTTTATGGGTTTCAACTTTACCTGTCAATGTTAATATTTTAGAAATAATGCCTGTTTGCCAATCTTTTGCTGGTTTAAGCGTAGATAAAGAATTTTATAATGATAATTGATAATTTTTAAACATATTTTTTTATAATATAGCTTCTCTTTAACCTGGGTAAATATTTTTGTACTAACAAGAAGGTGGTAAATTATATCGATATTAGCCTTATTGGCTTGTTATTTGTGTAGTGGAGCTGTTTCTGCGGTAGAATTATTTCTTCACGATGGTAATAGTGCCTTAACAAAAGAACAAGCGCCTGAACAGAGTGAACAATGGAATGAAACAAAATCGTTACGCAAAAAAGTTAATCAGAGGGCAGAAAGGGAGTTTGATAAAGCAGATAATGAAAGTGAAGCTTGCTATAAAAATGGTAAATTAAATGCTTATTGGGAATCTAAGACTAAGCGTTGTTTGGACAGTAATACAGGGCAACCTAAACGTCCTTAAATACGCGTTAAACATTAAGGTAATGGACATGAAAAAGATATTTTTATTAAGCTTATTGCTATGTTTTGCGGTACCAACGATGGCATTAGCGTCATCTTGTGACGATGTTAAGAAAAATATTTCAGAAAAAATAGTTAAAAATGGCGTTTCCTTGGATGCATTTAAACTAGAAATTGTACCAACTGAACAGCTAGACGTTACAAAAGATGAGGTTGTTGGTCATTGTCAGAATGATAAATTTAAAATTGTTTATACCCGTTTACTGCATCAGTAGTACTTAAATGATTAAGGGTGACATTGGATGCACCCTTTTCTTTAGTATTAGCAGCCTCTTATTATATTTTTTATAAGCTTTTTATCCATATACTCTGATAAATCCTGTTCTTCCGGCCGTAATAAATAAGGGATTTCCCCTAGTTTAGGTGCCGGTATGTGACACTGTAACCTATTAATGATTTGCGCATAACATGTTAATCCAGGATTAATACGATTGGCTATCCATCCAACTAAACTAACGCCGTCTTGAATAATAGCATGCGCTGTTAAAACAGCATGGTTAATGCAACCGGGTTGAATGCCAACAACTAAAATAACTGGCATTTTCTGTTGGATAACCCAGTCGGAATAAAACGTTTGCGGATTCACTAAGTGGCGCCACCCTCCACAACCTTCAATAAGAATATAATTGGCTTTTTGCTTTAGAAGAGTTATTTTTTTATTAATTTGATTAAAATCAATAATAAGTTCTTTTTCATGGCTATTTTGAATGATCGCCGGATTTATTTCATTAGCAGTTGCGAAATTGGTGATGATTGTGAAATAGTACTAGTAAATTTGTTAATTTCATCCAGGACTGACGTCTTTTGACATTTTGTTTTTATAATAGGTTTTAACCTATTGCACTACTCGAGTTATCATTGAGTGATTGTAATAAGGCACGGGTAGCAATTGTTTTACCTACATTGGTATTTGTTCCAGTTATAAATAAACTTGTCAACATATCTTAAATCCTATCTATAATAATAGATTAAGAAATTTTGATGGAGTTTAAGATACTGTAATTTTTAAAAGATTGCGTTAGCTCAATTTTTTACTTAATTAGCGTTTATTAAATTTTATCCCGCCATTAATTTAGCCAGCAGAGAACCATTATATAAGGCATCTTTAATAATAGCGGTCGCCAATATTGTTCCTTCATTATTAAATTTAGTTGCTACTAGGGATACATTATTTTGGTAACAGGGTAAGGATTTTTGTCGAATGTGTTTGCTAATGACAGGAAATAGCTGATTTTTTTTACCTTGTTTAGCGGTGAGCCAATTAAAATTAATTAGTAAATATATAAGAAAAAAGAAGAAAAATAGTATTCAATAAAAAATTTACCAGTTATTTTAATTGGGTTTTATTAAGTTAAATACCGTCAGATTTTTTATGTTGTTATTTTTAATAAGCTTATTCAATTTATATATTGGACAAAATATGCCGTTTTATTTATTCTGGTATCAATTATTAGTAAATAATTATCAGGTATTAGATGAAAATATCTCAACAAGATGACAAAGAGAACGTTTGTTGTCGAAAGGATAATTTTCAGCATCATATAAAATATCGTGATGCCCTTTATATACGGGTGACCTTGTCATTCTTTATGGTGGGATTATCGACTTTTGCTTTACTCTATTTTGTGCAACCGATACTACCCATTTTATCAAGTGAATTTAAAATATCACCTCCTCAATCTAGCATGTCACTTTCACTTTGCACTGCCCTTCTCGCATTGGGATTGCTAGTAACTGGCCCTCTTTCCGATGCACTAGGTCGCAAGAATATTATGGTGATCTCTTTACTAAGCGCAGCTATTTTTACCTTTATCAGTGTTTTTATGCAAAGTTGGGATGGTATTTTATTAACCAGAGCGTTAGTTGGATTTGCTTTAAGTGATGTTGCAGCATTTGCCATGACTTACCTCAGTGAGAAAATTCATCCCAATTATTTAGCACTTTCTATGGGATTATATATTAGTGGTAACTCTATAGGTGGTATGAGTGGGCGCTTAATTACCGGTATTTTAACTGATCATTTTTCTTGGCGGATAGCAACCATTGTATTCAGTTTGTTTGCGTTTATTTTAGAACTTCTTCAGTCCGGCCACTTTTCCTATGGATTAATTTTAGAGTGCATCTTAGAGATAAGGGATTGCCTTTTTTATTTATGATTGGTTTTATCATTATGGGAAGTTTTATAACCCTTTATAATTATATAGGTTATCGATTATTGGAAGCCCTTATAATTTTAGTCAGACTATGACTGGTCTATTAGCTTTTATCTTTTTAGCCGGTACCTATAGTGCTTCTAAAGCAGGATTTTTAGCATTAAAGTATAACTATTCAGATATTTTATTTATTGCAATTTGTTTAATGTTTATTGGTATCGCGATTACTTTTTTCTCTCCAATTTTACTTATTTTATTGGGCATGGTGATTATGACGGTAGGGCTTTTTGCAGCTCATGCTATTGTCAGTAGCTGGATTGGGAAACGTGCAAAGCGAGCAAAAGCCCAGGCATCTTCATGGTATTTGTTCAGCTATTATGGAGAATCCAGCATCGCTGGTACATTAGGTGGTATATTTTGGAGTGATTGGAAATGGAATGGAATTATTGGTTTTATTATATTTTTAACATCTCTAGGATTAATTATTAGTATCAAATTAAGGAAAATATAAACTGCTGGTCTTAATTAAACACAAAATTTTGTGCTTTAATTAAGACTTTTATTTAGATCAGTACTAATTAAATTTAATATCCATACTATATTCGCCCAGATAAAGTTTGGCAGCTTGAGTTTTTTGCTGGAGGTGCAGTTACTGGAAATTTATCATCAGGCGTAATATATACCTGTGTTGTAGCAACATAACCGTCACTAAAAATAGCTTCAATATAAGTAGCTTGCCAACCCATTATTTTTGTATTTATAGCGACCGTTATATTTTTACCTGTGCCAATTTTAATTGATGATGGTAAATACCTGATACCACATGAGTAATTTTGACTGGTTTTTCTGAAAAGTGAACAGTAAGTCTATTTTTAAAAATACAGGTACTTAATTTTGGTAAAGATACATTTCTATTTAAGCGATTAACAAATGATATTAAAGAAGGTACAGTAAAAGCTAATATATTAATATGGTTGGTATTTGGTATAATCCTTAACGATTTAGTACCAGGTAATTTATCGCAATAAAAACGAGAGTTATCTGGGGGTATACATGCAGTACATCCTTGAGCTGACACACCAGAGACAATAAATTTTTTGATGTTTCATTTTTTTAATTCTTGTTTAGTAAACCGAATAGTTTGTGAAACAACGGCAGTCATAGGTATATCTAATGGTAATACCCTTCTCTCAGGATTATTCATTGTTAATTATTTTCATTAAGAAATTTATTGTCATCATTCGATATAAGGTAGTTATTTACGATATTATTAATTGAAATAACAATAATATTAGTTCTTTCAGCAATTTCAATCAGCATTTTTTATTAAAATCTGGTGAAAAATTCTTATTATTATAACTAGCTCCACTATTTATTATAATAAGAGCATATTTAGGCTTCGGTATTGTAGGAATGTATATATCAAGATTATGACGCCGCGTTTGTGGGGAAACTAATTTTTCAGGTGACCACTCTTGAGACACTATTTTGTATTTTATAAGTTCTATGTCGCCTATTTATTCCTGCCCATATATAGAATATTTTAACGGATTGGAAGCTAATAATTGTTGATAATAGATAATAATATTTGAAAACTGAAAAAAGTTTTCTGGTGATATCAAATGTTTCATATTTGAGGCAACGCTTTTAGTACAAAAACAAACGAAAAGAGTAAAAAAATAGTTTTATAAATTTCATTAATTACCTTTTGTTTTTTTTAATCCTGTAGAAATTTTATTTTTTCTTAGTAGGTTAGGTGCTATTATGATTATAATAAAAGCATGTTGTAACTAAATTGAGACTTTTATATGAAATATGATGCAAGATATAAATTATCAAAATGTTTTGATTTATTGAAAGCTGAACTAGCTTATTTTTTAACCGAACTTAATGCCTTATCTCTAACCTCAGCTATTGTATTTAAATTACCTGAAACCAAGAAAGGAGAAGAAAATAATGATATTAACCAAATAGCAATTAGCACTTTGACAGGAAAAGTGGCCTTAAACTTAGCATTAACAAACTACAATCGATTATTTATTCATGATAGCCCGCAACACATTAGTAATAAAATCGCAATAAGGCTACCTGGTGCCCTATGTTTTAATCTTTCAGTAGAAAATTATTTAGGTATAAAACAGCAACTGGAAACAATTAATAAGTTAAAAACAGAATTAAAAAATATTGTCACTCATCAATCAGGGATAAAAAAAGAGCAACGATTTGAATTTATTCACCAACAATTACATGGCTTAATTACTCTCAATGCCTATCGTAAAATCAATTACGTTGAGTCACCTAGTAGCATTAATTTTGGCTGGGCCAATAAAAATATCGTCAATAAAGTAACAAAAGAGCAAATACTTGAGCAACTACATAAAAACTATCAATCTGAAAAAGCAATGTCTGCATATACTAAACAACAGTGGCGTACTTTAATTGAAAAAGAGATCCAAGACTTAAATAGCATCTCTAATGATGCCATATTAAAAATACAACGGCCTGTAAAAGTTCAGCCGATTGCCAGAGTTTGGTACGCGAATGAAAAGCAACAAGTACAATACGCTTGCCCTCTTCCACTTTTATCATTTAGTAGTGATACAAACCATTTGACAAAATTAGGTACGCTTTCTGACTATGATATTAATAATATAAAAATAAAACATAAGCCCAAAAATAAAAAACTAAAATTAATTATTGCTCGATTACATCTTTATCAAGAAATTTAAGTAAAAAAAACCGAGGTTATTAACTCAGTTTTCTCTTTTTATAAATATAAAAACTATTTCTTCATACTACCAACCATATTTTCAGGTCGCACCCAACTATCAAACTCTTCAGCTGTTAAATAAGCCAGCTTTAATGCTGATTGCTTAAGCGTCAATCCTTCTTTATGTGCTTTTTTAGCAATTTCAGCGGCTTTATCATAACCAATATGCATATTTAGTGCAGTAACTAGCATTAATGATTCATGTAATAATTTATCTATCCGCTGGCGATTAGGCTCAATACCTTTAGCGCAATGATCATTAAAACTAAGCATACCATCCGCCAATAAACGAATTGATTGTAAAAAATTATCAATAATCATAGGGCGGAAAACATTGAGTTCAAAATTACCTGATGCTCCACCAATATTAATAGCAACATCATTCCCCATAACTTGAGCACAAAGCATAGTTAAAGCTTCACACTGAGTCGGATTAACTTTTCCTGGCATTATCGAACTACCAGGTTCATTTTCTGGGATCATAATTTCACCAATGCCACAACGCGGACCTGACGCTAACCACCTTATATCATTAGCGATTTTCATTAATGAGGCTGCTAAACCTTTTAAAGCACCATGGGCATGAACTAAAGCATCACAAGTAGCTAAAGATTCAAACTTATTAGGCGCAGTGACAAATGGTAGGCCGGATAATTTTGCAATTTTACTGGCAACTTTAATGGCATATTCAGGATGGGCATTTAAACCGGTACCTACCGCCGTTCCGCCTAATGCAAGTTCAGAAAGATGAGGAATACTCTCTTCAATATGGCGGACATTATGAGCTAGCATTGCTCCCCACCCTGATATTTCTTGCCCTAATGTTAATGGTGTTGCATCTTGAAGATGCGTACGGCCAATTTTGACAATATCATTAAAGGCGTCAGATTTTTGCTTAAAAGTAGTTTGTAGTTCTTTTAATCTAGGTAACAGAAGTTGATGTAAAGCAATAACAGCAGCTACATGCATTGCGGTTGGAAATACATCATTAGAACTCTGGCTTTTATTTACATCATCATTCGGGTGAATTAGGCGTTGCTGACCTCTTTTTCCACCTAAAATTTCACTCGCTCTGTTCGCCAATACTTCATTTATATTCATGTTAGTTTGCGTACCAGAGCCGGTCTGCCAGACTGCTAATGGAAATTCAGCCATATGCTTATCCGCTAAGACTTCATCAGCTGCGGCGATAATAGCATTAGCCTTATCTTTTGCTATCAAACCTAAATCGCTATTTACTTCAGCTGCTGCTTTTTTAGTTAATGCCAATGCATGGTTCAAGGCAACAGGCATTTTTTCCACTGAGATATGGAAATGTTGCAGCGAACGTTGCGTTTGAGCGCCCCATAGCCTATCTGCTGGGACTTTAATTTCACCCATTGAATCTTTTTCAATGCGATATTCTGACATTATTATCTCCTTAGCATAAAATAATTGAATATGCATAATCCATCTTTGCAGATAAACTGATTGTACTTGAAATCATGCACTATTTTTAATTTAAAATGTGAGAGATAAGCGAGTTTATTGCATTACAGTTAAAAATAAATTTTTATCAACTAAGAGCAGTATTATATGTTTAAAATGATCAATAAAATTCAACACTATGATTGGGGAAGTAAAGATGCCCTAACTAAGCTTTACCATATCAAAAATCCTCAGCACTTACCGATGGCTGAATTATGGATGGGAGCACATCCTAAAGCCAGCTCTATGGTTGAAGATTTAAATAGCCAGCAAAAAATATCATTAGATAAACTAATAGCAACCGATCCAAGCTATTATCTCGGTGAAAAAATTGCCCAAAAATTTCATCGATTACCTTTTTTATTCAAAGTGCTCTGCGCGGCTCAACCACTTTCTATCCAGGTACACCCAGATAAAATCGCTGCCGAAGTTGGGTTTAAGCGTGAAAACGCAGCTGGAATTGCGCTCGATTGTCCTAATCGTAATTATAAAGACGATAATCATAAGCCTGAATTGATTTATGCTTTAACGCCTTTCAAAGCACTTAATTCATTTCGCCCTTTAAAGGAGATCGCTAATTTATTGCTGCCGATTGCCGAAGCTTCACCAGTTATTCAACGATTTTTAAAGACCCCAACAGAAACTCAACTGGTACAACTTTTTAAACATGTGTTAAGTCTGACAACAAAAGAAAAGCAACCGCTACATACAGCCTTAAAATCTGTTCTACAGCAGGAAAAAGGGGAGCCTTGGAGCACGATAGAAAAAATGTTGCCATTATACCCTGAGGATAATGGATTATTTGCACCATTGTTACTGAATATTATTGAATTACAACCAGGTGAAGCGATGTTTCTCTATGCCAGAACTCCGCATGCTTATATTGAAGGTGTTGGTTTAGAAGTAATGGCCAATTCTGACAATGTACTGCGCGCGGGATTAACTAACAAACATATTAATATTGCTGAATTACTGGCTAATTTAGATTTCATTGCCAAACCCTGCGGCACATTATTGCTACAACCGAATATACATAATAATGGATTTTGTTATCCTATTCCGGTAGATGATTTTGCTTTTTCCTTATATCTAATTGATAATCAATTGACTACGATAGCAAACAATTCTGCCACAATTTTATTTTGTGTTGAAGGTAAGATATCTATCACCTCAGAAAATCAAACTGCCGAAATCCTATCTGGCGAATCCATATTTATATCTGCATCCGAAGGACAAATTATGCTTAATGGAAAAGGTAAACTGGCCAGAGTTTTTAATTATTAGCAAAAATTAAAATACATGCAAAACTGTATATAATGTATTTTATTAAATTTGATCCCTTTTACCCGCTAAAATCCTTAAGGGATGGATATATGAAGAAATCGTTAGTAACTGTAGGTGTCATTGTAATTGTTGCCGTAATTTGGACAATTGGCTCTTGGTATACCGGAAAAAATTGAGAGAGAGTTTGATACTTTCATTGAACGCACTAATACCAAACTAAAAAATAATGCTCCAGAAGCTGGTATTAATGTTAAAACAGAAAATTATAAGCGAGGAATTTTCACTTCTAACGCGGACATCGTTATTGATATAAAAGAGAATAGCGAAAGAAAAAATACCACTGTTAAGTTTGCCACAGAAATCTTTCATGGCCCCTTTCCTATTAACAAAATAGTTAAACTTAATCTGTTACCAAGATTAGCCTCAACCACTATTTAACTGGTTAAAAATGAAACCACTGAAGAACTATTCAAATATACTCAGGAGCAAGCATTCATAACTAGTGATGTTGACGTCGGTTTTATTTAATGAAGGCCTAGATGCAAATTTAAATTTAAGTCCACTAGACGGCAATCCTTATGGAAAAAATATAACGTTTAGCGGTGGTGCAATTAATTATGTGGGCAATACCGATCTTAAAGATATAAAAATTTCCGGTGTTAGTGATAATTTTGTTATCGGCAATAAAGAGAAAACGGAAAGCATGATAGCTATGACATTAAATTTTCATTTAAAAATTTTGCTATTAACTTAGACTTAGATTCTGTACTAAAAGACGATAGCATTGACGGTAAAATTTCTTATAGCATTAATGATCTTATCGCTAAAGAACAAAACTTAGGTTCTGGAGAACTTACGTTATTAATCGAAAGAATGGATGCTAAAGCGTTTGGTAATTTCCTAAAAAGTTATAATGATGAAATTGCTCACAACTTAGCAAATGGCAACCCTCTTTATAATGCAGATACTATTTTCGCCCAGTCATTAGTTGAGAACTTACCTAGCTTGTTGAAGAATAGTCCGAGAATTGTCATCGAATCTTTTTATTAGAAAAATAGTGCCGGTCAAAGAAATATCAAAATAGATATCGATATGAAGCCTTGGACATTGAATCAACTCTCTGTTTATAGCCAAAATAACCAATATGATCAGGTCATCAAAGCACTATTCAATCATTTTAATATCAACGTTAATTTATCAAAACCGATGTTGATAGAAATGCTTACCCAAACAGAAATACTAAGCTCAGCTGATAAAGTGACCACCCCGGAACAAAAACATTATTTAGTCAGAAAGCAACCGCACAAATTAGTGAATTTGAAAGTTCAGCTAAGCAAAATGTCTTTACATCACCAACAGAATACTTCCTCAGTGATGAGAAAAAAGCACAATTGAATGAAGATAGACCAATTTTGCCATGGATGCTGGTAACCAAAGATAATATAAGGATGGATATTCATTACGCCGGTGACGAACTGAAGATGAATAATCAAGCATTTAAATTAGTTGAGTTTTTAATTAATATTGGCTTGATGGACAATCCATCGTCTCAGCCTGCAACAACGCCGAAAACCACCCCACAATCAAATTAAACCTTAGTAAAATGACAAAAGCCAGTTAAGCTGGCTCTTTTGGATCAATTTTTAATACCGAGGGTTTCTATGTCGAATAAAATTAATATAATAAAAGATCGACCTTTAATAAAACCTAGCCTGCAACATAATCAGCTAAAAACAAACTCATTAATTAGAAAAATAAAAAAATAAAAACCTGTTTTGTAAAAAATAATATTCATATTTCAACTAAAATTGGTTCAAGTAAGGCTAAATTTTATCACCAACTCATGTTATGTCTAAATCTTGACAGTACAATTCAAATAAAGAATTATCATCTCACTTCACGACTTAATCAGGAATATAATTCCACGATAGAAAGTGTCGCCCTACAAGGATCGCCAAAAAACTTACATTCAACTGAAAGCTTGTCTTTACCTGTTTGCCCCTTTCTATTGAGCCAAAAACTACTACAAGTTAAGCAAATGCAATATGAAGAAAAGACACAAAATGAAAGAGTTAAATTAAATGGCTATGTATCATTAATTAAATAAAACGACTTTTTTTAGCATAGCGTTGTGCCAATAGCGCACATACCATTAATTGAATTTGATGAAAAATCATCACTGGCAGTAAAATAATACCAACTAGATGAGCAGAAAAAAGTATATTAGCCATAGGGACACCATTAACTAAACTCTTTTTAGAGCCACAAAATACTATTGTGATCTCATCGGCTTTACTAAAACCAAAATAACGAGCGGTGTAAATATTAAATAAAACCACTATAGCAAGTAAAAAACCGCTAACAATCGCAATTATTAATAGCGACCAGTCATCAACTTTATACCATATCCCTTCAATAACCTCCTCACTAAAAGCGACATAAACCACTAATAAAATAGATGAGCGATCAGAAATAGTAATTAATTTTCGATAGCGATTAATCCATTGTGCCAGTAACGACCTAAATAAATGGCCTAAAATGGCAGCATAATTTGCAATAAAATAGCACCAATATTTGACGACAGATCAATCTGTTGATGATTATCAATATCTATTAAGAAACTGGACTAATATTGGCGAAAAAAAACACCCCTAACAAACTGGAAGCTGATGCGCTACAAATGGCAGCGGCAATATTGCCGCCGGCAACAGAAGTAAACGCAATCGCAGACTATACTGTCGCAGGTAAGGCGCAAAGGTAAAGAAATCCGATATAAACAGTCGGTGACATCTACTCAGGTACTAACGGCTTTAACACTAAGCCAATAATCGGAAACAAAATAAAGGTACTGCAAAAAATTAACAGATGTAATCGCCAATGACCGATACCGGCAAAAATAGCCTGGCGTGAAAGTTTTGCGCCATGGAGAAAAAAAGTAACGCAATAGCTATAGTCGTTAAATGTTGAAAGACGATTTTCACCTTACCTTGACAAGGAAAAAAAGATGCAAGCATGATAGTCATTAACATAAACAACAAAAAATAATCAATTTGTAAACGGCGCCACCAACACATAACGTTTCCTTTAATATTTAAAAATATGAATAGACAAAATGAATAAAATTAAAGCGCCAGCTCTACTGTGTTTTGCATTTTTGTCGACTCGATTCCCACTTCAATCAATTTCATCACCAAAATAGCTTCTTCGGCGCTAACTGGATTAGGTGCACCATTAGTAATTGCCTGACGAATAGCACGATAATAGTGACCATAATTACCTGGTTTAATTTCTAATGGCTTAACGATCAGCTCACCATTTCATGACAACGTCACGTTTTCATCGTGACTATCCTTACCCCAATTTTTTGCTGTTGGTAATTGTACTGCTTTTAAACACTCTTCTTGTGGATCGAGACCATATTTTACATAACTGCCTTCCATACCATGTAGTAGATAAATCGGCGACTCTGCTGCTGCGATGGTGGTAGCATGTAAAACAACCTTTAAGGTTGGATAATTTAAGCAAACATGAAAATAATCAACTGTTTCAGCTTGTGGCCGGATCATAGCTATATCGGCAAAAATAGATTTAGGTTGGCCAAAAAGTTGCAATACTTGATCAAGCATGTGAGGCGCTAAATCATACCATAGACCACTGCCCGCCTCTTTTGACTCTCGCCACCGTTGACGTACATCAGGCCGATAACGATCAACATGTGATTCATAATATTTTAGCTCGCCCAATATTTGATTTTCTAACAACGATTTCACCGTTAAAAACCTGAGTCCCAGCGGCGATTGTGATAAACAGATAATAACTTACCTTTTGTTTTGCGCTAATTGATTTAACGTTACAGCTTCTTGCACAGTCAAGGTAAACGGTTTATCGACGATTACATGTTTACCAGCTTCGAGTGCTTGTTTAGCCAATGGGAAATGGTGTTTTATTTGGTGTTGGAATAACAATCAAAGAGACTTCTGGCTGCTCAGCCAAAAGTTGTTCAAGTGAAGCAAAAACAGGGACATTAGGCCAATCTTTTTTTACTTTTTGTTCATCACTACTTGCAATAGCTGATAATTAAAATCCTTCTATTGTGGTAATAAAAGGAACATGAAAGGTTTTACCGGCAAAACCGTGACCAATCAAACCAACCTTAATCGGTTTATTCATAACTACCCCTTAAAACAATGACATGTCAAACTTAAAACCATATATGACAACCAGACCAGCCGATGCATATTATTTAGCGTACCTTTTTATTTTTTAGCTGCAATCACTATTTTTCATTTTCTTAAAAATCATTAACTGACTAAAATTGACTTTCACACAAGATCGATAACGTATATGACTATCAGTTGCTATCATAGCCGACCATTTAGGTTTACAACTTCAACTGACTAAATAAAAAATTTAGGCGCTCAGATGACAGATTATTTTTTATTATTTATCGCTACCGTTTTGGTAAATAATTTCGTGCTGGTAAAATTTCTTGGCTTATGCCCTTTTATGGGGGTTTCTAAAAAACTAGAAACCGCTATTGGTATGGGATTTGCTACAACATTTGTGATGACTTTAGCATCCATCTGTTCATGGCTAATGGATACATTGGTTCTAATACCGTTAGATTTAATCTATTTACGTACTTTAAGCTTTATATTAGTTATTGCTGTTGTTGTTCAATTTACTGAAATGGTGGTACGCAAAACCAGCCCGACACTATACCGTCTTTTAGGTATTTTTTTACCGTTAATTACCACAAACTGTGCAGTTCTTGGTGTCGCTTTACTGAATATCAATCAATCGCATAATTTTTTACAATCTGCCGTTTACGGTTTTGCGGCTGCAGTAGGATTTTCTTTAGTAATGGTACTATTTTCTGCCATCCGTGAGCGTATCGCAGTGGCAAATGTTCCGACTCCCTTTCGCGGTTCATCGATCGGTCTCATTACAGCCGGCCTAATGTCTTTAGCATTTATGGGATTTAGTGGTTTGGTAAAATTCTAATGAGTACTTTATTAATTGCAATCGGTGTTATTGCCGGATTTGGCCTTATTTTTGGTCTTATTTTAGGAGTTGCCGCGCTTCGCTTTAAAGTAGAAGACGATCCAATAGTAGAAAAAATTGATCATATTTTACCACAAAGCCAGTGTGGCCAATGTGGCTATCCAGGTTGTCAACCCTATGCCGAAGCAATTGCCAATAATGGTGAAACCATAAATAAGTGCGCGCCCGGCGGCGAACAAGCTATGTTAAAAATTGCCGAATTACTTAATGTAGATCCACAAGCGCTTGATGAAGATAAATTAACGCCAGAACGAAAAGTTGCTTTTATTGATGAAGCCAACTGTATTGGCTGCACTAAATGTATTCAGGCTTGCCCCGTTGATGCAATTATTGGAGCAACGCGCGTTATGCATACAGTGGTAGAAGATCTCTGTACCGGTTGTGATCTTTGTGTTGCCCTTTGCCCAACAGACTGTATTACGATGCTACCAATAAAAACCACCATCAAAAACTGGAACTGGGATCTCACCACTATTCCAGTAAAAAATATTACTACATCATCGAACTCAACACAGACCGTTACATTTGCTAGCAAGGAGCGAGCAAATGTTTAACTTTTTCAAAAAACTTACATCAAATAAAGAAAAAATTTGGTCTTTTTCAGGTGGCATACATCCGCCTGAAATGAAAATACAATCAAGCCAAGTTCCGTTAGTTACGCTCCCTTTAGCTGATGAATTGATTATTCCTATTCAGCAACATGTAGGTTCAGCGGGTGATATCATTGTTAAAACCAATGACTATGTTTTAAAAGGACAAGCATTAACTAAAGGCTGTGATCGTCGGATCCCTGTCCATGCTACGACTTCAGGTACTATTACTGACATAGCCCCCCATATAACCGCACACCCCTCCGGCCTAAAAGAGCTTTGTATTCGGTTACAGCCAGATAGTAAAGATCAATGGTGTGAGCGCAAACCTCTCCCCAACTACTTACAATATTCGGCTAAAGTCTTATTGTCACATATCGAGCAAGCCGGTATAGTAGGATTAGGCGGCGCAGGCTTTCCGACGGCAACAAAGTTGAAAAATGGCAATAAATTAATTAATACGTTAATTATCAATGCCGCAGAGTGTGAACCTTATATAACCGCCGATGATCGATTAATGCAGGAGCATGCTGATGAAATTATCGAAGGTATACTGATACTGATACATATTTTAAAACCGAAAGAAGTCCTGATTGGCATTGAAGATAATAAGCCCGCAGCAATAGCCACCTTAAAAGAAGCACTTTTAGGCCAACAAGCTATGATTAAATTACGAGTAATCCCAACCAAGTATCCTTCAGGCGGCGCTAAACAATTAATTAAGATATTAACCGGCAAGGAGATACCCAGCGGCGTTCACTCTTCGTTCATTGGAATATTAATGCAAAATGTTGGTACTGTGTTTGCGACTAAACGAGCCATTATCGATGGTGAACCATTAATTGAACGGGTGGTTACATTAACCGGCGATGCTATACAAAAGCCGGGTAATTATTGGGTTCGTTTGGGTACCCCGATCAATTTTCTATTACAACAGGTCGGTCTGGTGCCCCAATCAGAGCAAATGGTTATTATGGGAGGGCCACTAATGGGCTTTACTTTGTCTGATTTAACCACCCCTATTATTAAAATTAGCAACTGTATCCTTGCTCCTACCATAGCAGAAATCGGTGAACCTAACATTGAAGAAGCTTGCATTCGCTGTGGTCTTTGTACCCAGGCTTGTCCAGCTAATTTATTACCACAGCAACTTTATTGGTTTAGTCGAGGACAGGAGCATGAAAAAGCGGAACAATATAATTTATCCGATTGCATAGAATGTGGTGCTTGTGCTTATGTTTGCCCAAGTAATATTCCACTTGTCCAATACTATCGACAAGAAAAGGCAAAAATTAAAGCCATTACTCAAGAAAAGCAACGTACATCGGATGCTAAGAAACGGTTTGAGGCTAAAAAAAGCCGGCTTGAACGAGAAAAAATTCTGCGTCAGCAACAGCATAATCAAGCTGCGGTTAAGACTGAAGCAACAGACAAAGCTGCAATTAATGCACAAAAAAATCAGGCTGACAATAGTAGAACTGAACCATTGAATAACCAAGCCGCGATTGAAGCGCGTCAAACCAGAAAAGCCCAACTGCGTGCTATTCAAGCTGCCAGACAAGCAGCAGAAAGCCAATCAGTTGTAGCAACAGAAACAACAAGCGAGCAGCAGCCAGCTGATCTACGTAAAGCGGCCGTTGCCGCCGCTATTGCCCGGGCAAAAGCCAAACGTGATGAGCAGAGTAAAACTCCCTAATAATTGAACAATATATGAGCTGAAAAATGAAATTCAGACCAATACCGACTAATAGTCGGGTCAACCGATTAAAAATGACGACTTCACCCTTTACGCATGAAAAACAAAGTACCAGTAAAATTATGCTGTGGGTTGTTATTGCTGCCATTCCCGGTATTGCCTGCCAAATTTACTTTTTTGGTAGTGGAACGATTTACCAAATTTTACTCGCTATCATAACCGCATTTATTTGTGAGGCAGCAGCTTTACAGCTACGAAAATTACCGGTTATAACCCATTTAAAAGATAATTCCGCCTTAGTAACCGCCCTATTGTTGGCTATTAGTATTCCACCATTATCACCCTGGTGGCTGGTAGTTTTAGGTACGGCCTTTGCCATATTAATAGCTAAACACATCTATGGCGGATTAGGCCAAAATTCATTTAATCCAGCCATGGTAGGCTATGTGGTATTATTGATCTCATTTCCTGTTCAAATGACCAGTTGGTTACCGCCGACAGAGCTTCAATCTATCCATGCCGATACTTTAGCTAGCCTACAAGTCATTTTTTCCGGCCATACCGATACAGGAGCAACTTTAAACCAATTAATGTTAGGTTTTGATGGTGTAACTCAAGCGACACCACTCGATAGCTTTAAAACGGGTTTGCTAACACACTCAATTAGCCAAATACTGCAACAACCTATTTTACAAGGTTCCTTAGCTGGCATCGGTTGGCAATGGGTTAACATTGCTTATCTGTTTGGTGGCATTATTATGCTTTATCGCCAAATAATCAGCTGGCAAATTCCGCTGGCATTTTTAGCCACGCTAATATTCTGCTCATTATTGAGCTGGCTTATTATGCCATCACAATACGCTTCTCCTATGATACATCTGTTTTCAGGAGCAACCATGCTTGGTGCCTTTTTTATCGCCACCGATCCAGTTACGGCGGCAACTACACCGCGTGGTCGTCTTATTTATGGGGCAATGATTGGATTATTAATTTGGATCATTCGCGTTTATGGTGGTTATCCTGATGCTGTTGCTTTTGCGGCATTACTGGCCAATATCGCTGTACCGCTCATTGATCACTATAGCCAGCCGCGTGTTTATGGCCATAAATAAGGAGTGGTTATGTTGAAATTCATTAGACATCATGGCTTGATATTAGCTGTTTTTGCTGCCGCTACCGCTGGACTGACAGCAGTGGTTTATACCATCACCAAAAGTACCATTAATAACCAGCTGCTTATCCAACAACAAAAACTGTTTGATCAAATTATTGCTCCTGAATTTTATGATAATAATTTAACCAAAGAGTGTTACTTAGTAAGTAAAAATGGAACATTAGGTAGCGAACTACCCCATCATCTCTATATTGCCAGAAAAGAGGGAAAACCGATTGCTGCCATCATAGAAAGTATCGCACCAGATGGTTACTCAGGAGCAATAAAATTGCTAGTCGCAGCTGATTTTCATGGTAAAGTCCTTGGTGTTCGTGTAACTGAACATCATGAAACACCTGGATTAGGTGATAAAATTGATATTCGTATTTCAAATTGGATCAACTATTTCTCAGGTAAAAAATTTGACTCAGAACATAGTCCCCATTGGGCGGTAAAAAAAGATGGTGGCGATTTTGACCAATTTACTGGTGCCACTATTACACCGAGAGCAGTTATTAATGCCACTAAGCGTGCTGCCTGGTTTATACAGTCGGTGCCGCAAAAATTATCAACTTATCCAGCATGCTCAAATTAATTACCATGAATGAAACTAAGAAACTTTTTATCCAAGGATTATGGAAAAACAATTCAGCACTGGTTCAATTATTAGGTCTGTGCCCGTTGCTAGCGGTTTCTTCGACAGCCACCAATGCGTTAGGATTGGGACTGGCAACAACATTAGTGTTGTTTTTCACTAATATTACTGTCTCAACTTTTCGTCATTGGATCCCAAGCGAAATACGTATTCCAATCTATGTAATGATTATCGCATCGGTCGTCTCCTCTGTGCAGATGTTAATTAACGCCTATGCTGTTGATTTATATCAATCTTTAGGTGTTTTTATTCCGCTGATTGTTACTAACTGTATTGTTATTGGGCGAGCTGAAGCTTACGCCGCCAAAAATAATGTCTATAACTCAGCAATTGATGGCTTAGCGATGGGAGCGGGAGCCACGATAGCACTGTTTTTTTTAGGTGCCATGCGAGAAATTTTAGGTAATGGTACGCTGTTTGATGGTACAGATTTGCTGTTAGGAGAATGGGCGAAAATATTACGTATTGAAGTTATTCATCTTAATTCTCCCTTTTTATTAGCCATATTACCCCCAGGGGCTTTCATTGGATTAGGTTTGATGCTAGCAGGTAAATATTTAATCGATGAAAAAGTAAAAAAATATATTAGTCACAAACAACAGCAATCTGCGGTAAAATCGGCGGCTTTCTCCAATAAAAATCATTTAGCCAAGGATCAAGAGCAAATAAAATATGAATAAACAAAAGCGGATAGACATCCTGACTCGCTTACGTGACAACAATCCAACACCAACAACGGAGCTTGTTTTTAATTCGCCTTTTGAATTACTTATTTCTGTATTACTTTCCGCTCAAGCTACCGATATTAGTGTCAATAAAGCAACGGCAAAACTCTACCCGATTACAAATACCGCTGAAAAAATGCTAGCCCTAGGCATCGATGAAATAAAGCATTACATAAAAACAATTGGCTTATTTAATACCAAAGCTGAAAATATTATTAAAACCTGTCAGATATTAATTGATAAATATAATGGCCAGGTGCCAGAAAATCGCGAAGCCTTGGAATCCTTACCCGGTGTCGGCCGCAAAACGGCAAATGTGGTATTGAACACCGCCTTCGGCTGGCCAACAATTGCTGTTGATACCCATATTTTTCGCGTTTGTAATCGCACAAATTTTGCCCCAGGTAAGAATGTTATCGAGGTTGAACAAAAATTACTCAAAGTAGTGCCGACTGAATTTAAAGTTGATTGCCACCACTGGTTTATACTACACGGCCGTTACACGTGTATTGCTAGAAAGCCACGCTGTGGCTCTTGTATTATTGAAGATTTATGTGAATTTAACGACAAACAATACCCCGCAACCTAACGATTAACAAACGGATTTTCAAGACAACTTGACATATGCCATTTATTGAAGTGACAAATATTATTATTCTGCTTGCCCATAGCACTCAACTTGAGCAAAATGTGGGTAAATTTTAATTTAACGACGCAAATACGGATAGTATGTTTCAAGATAACCCGCTGCTAGCGCAGCTAAAACAGCAACTACATGCCCAAACGCCTCGTGTTGAAGGGATTGTCAAAAGTACCGAAAAAGGTTTTGGTTTTCTTGAGGTCGATGGAACGAAAACTTATTTCATTCCACCACCACAAATGAAAAAAGTGATGCATGGTGATCGAATTATCGCCACCATTCACACAAATAAAGATCGTGAAATTGTTAAGCCAGAACAATTAATTGAGCCCTTTCTTACCCGATTTGTAGGACGTATTCAAAAAAGAAATAATGATAATCGGCTTTATGTCAAGCCCGATCACTCAGTATTAAAAGAAAATATTTTTTGTCGTCCGGCGCAACATCTAACTAATGATTTGATGCAAGATGATTGGGTAATAGCAGAAATCCATCGTCATCCATTAAAAAATCAAGGCGGGTTTCAAGCAGAAATAATCCAATATATTACCCATGGAGATGACCATTTTGCCCCTTGGTGGGTAACATTGAGTCGGCATCAATTAGAGCGCGAAGCGCCGGAAATGAAAAATTGTACCATTGAGGAGCAGACAGCAGAACGCCATGATCTTACTCACCTCAACTTTATTACCATTGACAGTGCCAGTACCGAAGATATGGATGATGCGCTTTATATAGAGCGTATTGGCGATGATCAATTGCGTCTATTTGTTGCTATTGCCGATCCTACCTGTTATATCCCGGTAAATAGTGAGTTAGATACCATTACCCAACAACGTTGCTATACCAATTACCTACCTGGCTTCAATATTCCGATGATGCCACGTGAATTATCAGATAATTTGTGTTCTCTGCGTCCTAATGAGCGCCGCCCTGCACTAGTCTGTCAATTTGATATTAAACAAGATGGACAATTGGCTGAAAATATTCAATTTTGCCTGGCATGGGTCGAGTCAAAAAATAAATTGGTATACGATGATGTCTCTGACTGGCTAGAACAGCAACAAGATAAATGGCAACCCGAAAATGAAATCATCAAACAGCAAATATTATTGCTCAATGAAATGTGCGAAAAACGTGCTGCCTGGCGCCTAACTCATGCATTAGTATTTAAAGAACGTCCTGATTATCGCTTTGTACTTGATGAGAATGGTAATGTCACTAATATATTGGCAGAGAAACGGCGGATTGCTAATCGTATCGTCGAAGAAGCGATGATTGCAGCCAATCTTTGTGCAACAAAAGTATTAAAAGATAAATTAGCAACCGGTATTTTTAATGTTCATAATGGCTTCGAACCCGGTCAAATTGATAACGTTGTTGCCATTTTGCAAGAACATGATATCGAACAAAATGCACAAACACTGTTAACACTTGAAGGATTTTGTCGTTTACGGCGTTTATTAGATGGCCAACCCACTCAATTTCTAGATAGTCGAATACGCCGTTTTCAAGCTTTTGCTGAAATTAAAACTACGCCAGCTGCCCATTATGGTTTGGGATTTGATGCCTATGCAACCTGGACATCCCCTATCCGTAAGTATACAGATATCATCAATCACCGCTTTTTAAAAGCCATAATAAATAATGAGCTGCATAATATCACAAAGCCTTCTGAAACTTTGATGGCAAAAATTACTGATCGCAAGCGCGCTAATCGTTTAGCTGAACGCGATGTCGGTGACTGGTTATATGCGCGTTATCTAAAACCTTTCGCCAAAACTAACACTATTTTTGCTGCCGAAATAACCGACATTACGCGAGGTGGACTCCGGATCCGTTTAACCGACAATGGCGCCAATGCCTTCATTCCGGCACCTTTTATCCATTCTGTACGAGAAGAAATACAGTGTAGTCAAGAAGCAGGCGCTATAATTATTAAAGGTGTTGCTGTTTATAAACTTAACGATGTGATTAATGTTCAACTTGAAGACGTTCGAATGGAAACCCGCAATATTATTGCACGACTGGTATCCTAAGGACTTTCACAGATAGCTCACTGATAATAAGCTATCTGTACAAAATAGCGGCTTTATTATTTTTGCAATTCCATTTAGCTTGCCGAAAAATCTGATTAAAAAAAGTTGCTATCTAGGTTAATTTGAATTTAATTGATTATATCAATAGGATAGAAGAATGAAGGGCTCAAAAAAACACACATTACTGATGTTAATATCTTTCATTTCCCTCATGTCTATTACAGCCTGCTATAATATGTCAAAACGTGACAAAAATACCGCTATTGGTGCTGGCATTGGGGCAGTGGGCGGTACTATTCTGACTGAAGGTAGTTGGATTAGGTACGATAGGTGGTGGTGCTAATGGTGGTCTAATTGGTCACCAAGTCGGTAAGAAATAGTCGCGCCCAACAAACTATAATAGAGCCAGTTAATTATCTGGCTTTATTTATAAATATAATTAACCGCCGGCCAGTTTAACTTTCATTCCCTTAGCTTCTAATAATTGCTTAATAAACTCGCGTTTATCACCCTGGATCTCAATATTGCCTTGTTTGATTGCTCCGCCTGAACCACATTTTTTCTTTAATTCAGCAGTAAGCATCATTAATTGATCTTTATTCAAATCAAAACCTGTAATAACACAAACGCCCTTGCCTTTTCGGCCTGAGCTTTCACGTCTGATACGAACTATACCATCGCCTTTGGTTGGCACTGATTTTTTTTCTACTTCAACTATTCTGCCAGTTTCCGTCGAATAAACTAAACGCGAGTCATTCATTTTATCCATCCAATTGAACGATTAATTTGTGCCAGCGTTAACACTGGATCGGCACTATGGGTAATAGGACGACCAATAACCATATAATCAACGCCAACATTAATAGCCTGCTCTGGCGTCATAATTCTCCGCTGATCATAGGTTTCTGCACCAATGGGGCGAATGCCTGGCGTAATTGATAAGAAATCGCTACCACAAACTGATTTCAGTGTTGCTACTTCGTGTGCTGAACAGACTACACCCTCCAACTCACACTCCTTGGCTAATTTTGCTAGCTGCAAGGCACGATCAGCCGGTTGTTGTGTAATACCAATCTGGTGTAGATCCGCTTGTTCAATACTGGTTAATATGGTAACCGCAATCAATAGTGGAGCATCTTTACCATATTCAACTAGTGCTTCTTTAGCCGCCATCATCATTCTGACCCCACCACTGGCATGTACATTAACCATCCAAACCCCGATTTCCGCCGCTGCTTTAACAGCTTGCGCCACCGTATTAGGAATATCATGAAATTTCAAATCCAAAAAAACCTGAAACCCTCGGTTATGTAAAGTTTGAATAAATAGTGGGCCATATAAAGTAAACATCTGCATACCCACTTTCAGGCGGCAATCCTGCGGGCTGAGATTGTCAATAAAAGATAATGCCTTAGCCAGATCATGATAATCTAATGCAACAATAACCGAGGAATTAGTAGAGACAGGAAGTTTATTTTGCGTGCTGGCTATCATTTTTAACCTTTTTAAATTTAATGAATGCAATATATGTTACGTTGTCATTGACCATCAAGGCCTTTTATTGGTTTGATCGTATCCCAAGAGCGGCATGAAGGACAATACCAATATAAAGAATGGGTAGTAAAACCACATTTGCTGCAACGGTAATCAGGTTTAGAGCGGATTTGCTCGCCAACCATATTGCGCAGTAATTCCAGACTCTCTTTTGCTCTGCCTTCTTCTGCGTCTGCCAAATGATAATCGATCAGTTTATAAAACAATCGCATCGTTGGATGACGTTCAAGTTGCTGTTTAATAAAGATTTGCGCTTTTTCTAGCCCTTTTCTTTTTTCAATTATTTCCGTCAGATAAAGCTGAGCAGTTGCTCCACAATCGCCAGCAACACATTGCTGGATATAAGCTTCCCAATCATGCCAATTCGCTAAATGATGATAACATTCATAAAGCATGGCTAAAGTTTCACTAACTAAATCTCTATCTTGATCAAAAACTTGCCTAAGTACTGAAATGGCTTTTTCATATTCAGCTCGAGCGATATGAATGCGCCCTTTCATAATAGAAACTCGAGTAGCGTTTTTATTTGATTGAGCGGCTTTATTTAGTAAAAGAAATGCGCCATCAAGATCGTCATTACTCAGCTCCAATAGTGCCAGTTCGCAATAAAAATGAGCTATTTCTTGTTTAAATTGAGGATTGCCCATTTTGACCAATTTTTCGGCAACCTCGATTGCTTTATACCAATCGCTAGTTGCTTGATAAATAGTAAGTAAAGATTGTAACGCACTAAAGCGAAAATCTTGCTCATCAACTAGCTGCAAAAAAATATTTCGCGCCCGATCATAAACTCCTGCGGCTAAATAATCTCGGCCAAGCTGCTGTGTGGCTAATAGTTTCTGCTCAAAGGATAATGAGTTACTTTCAAACAAGGATTGATGAATACGGATAGCCCGTTCAATCTCCCCCCTTGAACGGAAAAGATTGCCTAATGTCAGATGAGCCTCAAACGCCGAGCTATTTTCTTTAAGCATATCTAAAAACAGAACAACGTCTTTATCTTGTTGATTAGATAGCAAGAAATTGACACCAGCTACATATTCACGGGATAAACGATCAGCATTTTGTTGTTTATCTTGTTGAGCACTTCTGCGTCCCATATACCAACCATAGGCAGCTGCAATAGGCAGTAGCAGAAATAGCAGCTCTAACATAAAAAATTACCTTTTTTCATTTGTAACAACTGCCACTTTAGTATCGTGTTCACTTTGAGTTGATTCGGTTAATTGACTTTCTAAACGTTTAATCTTACGTCTTGCATTTGATAATAAAATTAATGCCTTAGCGTAAAACACCCCGCAAATAAGCCAACCCAGCAAGAATCCAACCGCAAAAAGGACGGCTAGCAATGTCGATATTGGATAGTCACCTTTAGCAATCAAATAATTAAATGTTACTATCTGATTATTGCTTGAGCCAAGTGTCATGGAAACAATAAAAATAGCTACAGCAAGTAATAAAATTAAAAAATATTTCACATTTTTTCCTATTGTTGCTCAATGATAGAAAAGCGCTGGAAACACTTTTCGTTGCTTAACTTAGCATCTAAACCCAATAAAGAAAGTGAATTATATCAACACTCACCCTTTTATTTAAATAAACATTTCAATGGTAGATAACAGAATGAGTTACCACAAAAATTTTCCTATAACATGTTAATGGTGCAAAATATTTTTAATCAAAAAATTCCTTATTGAATTTATCCCATTCAACGAAATACTAGTGTTGCTGACTATTTTTTTCAATAAATGAAAAAATCTCAGAACATTTATTTATATTAGGCACCGGTCTCAATCAGCAAACCTCAATCTAAATTGATAAACAAAATGTGCTTATAGTTAAAATAGTTAATTTTTTAATAATCATATTGTAGTAATATGAACATAAACTTATCTACTGATGATATCCACTAGCCTAGTAAAATATATAGGTAAAAATAATTTGATAACCATATTTAACTATTTTTTAACGCGCTTTTCCTTAATTTTAAATCCAGAGTTTCGTTCATTATGTATAACACTATGCAGTTAAAACGTATAGCTGAAGCCAAATTACCTACTCCTTTTGGTGAGTTTCTACTTGTTGGTTTTGAAGAAATTGTTAATGGTAATAATCATATCGCACTTATTTATGGTGATATTACTGATAGAAAACCCGTTCTTTCCCGTATTCATTCGGAATGTTTGACCGGAGATGCCTTATTTAGTTTACGTTGTGATTGTGGTTTTCAACTAGAAGCAGCACTTAAACAAATTGCCGAAGAAGGTAGCGGAGTACTACTATACCATCGTCAAGAGGGGCGTAACATCGGATTATTAAATAAAATCCGCGCCTATGCTCTGCAAGATCAGGGGCTGGATACTGTTGAGGCCAATTTAAAACTCGGGTTCAAACCCGATGAACGTGATTTTACTGTCTGCGCTGACATGTATAAATTATTGGCGATAAATAAAGTGAGATTATTAACCAATAATCCTAAAAAACTAGAAATTATGAAAGAAGCTGGAATCAATGTCGTTGAACGAGTTCCTCTCATTGTTGGTCGTAATCCCAAAAATAGTGACTATCTCAATGTAAAAGCCAGCAAATTAGGCCATATTCTATCTGATAATGCGAAAAAATAACCAATCAATTATTATCAAAAACTGTCTGTTTTTAACAGAGCAGTTTTTGATGGTTTAAATCCGTTTATTTTAACATTTGACGAATAACATACTGCAGAATACCGCCATGACGAAAATATTCTAATTCAGTCATCGTATCAATGCGGCAACGCATCGTTATTGTCGTTTTCTGATCATTTTTATCAGTAATGGTTACTGTAATCATCTCGCCTGGAGTAATCGATTGCAAGCCTACAATGTCAATTGTCTCATCACCGGTCAATTTTAACGTTTTACGGTTTACATTAGCCAGAAATTCTAACGGCAAGACCCCCATACCAATCAAATTAGAGCGATGAATTCGTTCATAAGATTCAGCAATAACCACTCTTACCCCTAGTAATAGGGTTCCTTTAGCCGCCCAGTCACGACTAGAGCCGGAACCATACTCTTTGCCAGCAATAATTGCTAAAGGTATCTTTTTTTGCTGATATTGCATGGCGGCATCATAGATTGCTAGCTGAGTCTGTGTTGGTATATAGCGAGTAAATCCCCCTTCAACCCCAGGTAGCATCTCATTACGAATACGAATATTGGCAAATGTGCCTCTCATCATAACTTCATGATTACCTCGCCTCGAGCCATACGAATTGAAATCTGTTGCTTGTACGCCATGGGACTCTAAATAACGGCCGGCTGGACTATCCGCTTTAATATTTCCAGCTGGTGAAATATGATCGGTCGTAACAGAATCACCCAAGATTGCAAGAATATGAGCACCATGAATATCAGTGATCGGCGCCGGAGCAAGCTGCATGCCATCAAAAAACGGAGGATTACGAATATAAGTTGAATCAGGTTGCCATGAATAAGTGGCTGAACTTTTTACATCAAGTGCCTGCCATGCTTCATCGCCATCAAAAACTGCATTATATTCTTTATGGAACATGTCAGATTTTACTAACTGTATTGCATCAGCAATTTCCTGACTGGTAGGCCATATATCTTTTAGTAAAACATCTTTACCATTTTTATCTTGTCCCAACGGCTCATCAGCAAGATTTATTTGCATATTACCCGCTAACGCATAAGCTACCACTAAAGGTGGTGATGCCAACCAATTGGTTTTTACTAATGGATGGATCCTACCTTCAAAATTTCTATTGCCTGATAGCACCGCACCTACAGTTAGATCATGTTTTTTGATTGCTTCCTCTATTGGCGCCGGTAGTGGCCCTGAGTTACCAATACAAGTGGTGCAGCCATAGCCAACTAGATTAAAACCTAACTGATTTAAATAATCAGTCAATCCCGCTTTAGCTAAATAATCAGTAACCACTTTCGAACCTGGTGCTAACGAAGATTTTACCCAAGGTTTACGCATTAAACCTTTTTCAACCGCCTTTTTAGCAAGTAATCCTGCCGCCATTAAAACACTTGGGTTTGAAGTATTGGTACAGGAAGTTATCGCCGCAATAACAACCGCTCCCTCTTGTAACTGCAAATTTTTACCATCATAACTGACCGATGGCGCAGGCTCTTTGGTTGATTTATTTAATTCAAGCTCCACTGAATCTTTAAACGCATGCGGAACCTGGCTTAATTCAACCCGATCTTGAGGGCGTTTGGGCCCAGCCAGACTGGCTTCCACCGATGTTAAATCTAATACTAAGGTACTGGTAAAAATAGGCTCTTCACCTGAATGACGCCATAATCCTTGTATTTTAGTATAATTTTCAACTAAAGCAATTTCATCTTCCGAACGTCCTGTTAACCGCATATAGCTTAATGTAATTTCGTCAACCGGGAAGAAACCACATGTAGCGCCATATTCAGGAGACATGTTGCCAATGGTAGCGCGATCCGCAAGCGGTAAATCAGCTAAACCATCACCGTAAAATTCAACAAATTTACCCACTACGCCATGTTTACGCAGCATTTGGGTGACAGTCAAAACTAAATCAGTAGCGGTGATCCCTTCGTTTACTTTGCCAATTAATTTAAAACCAACTACATCTGGAATGAGCATCGAAATCGGTTGTCCCAACATTGCGGCTTCTGCTTCAATACCGCCCACTCCCCAACCTAAAACTCCCAAACCATTGATCATCGTGGTATGAGAATCAGTACCAACCAATGTCTCTGGATAAGCGAACAATTTTCCTTCTCGTTCTTCATACCACACCACCTTACCCAAATACTCCAAATTTACCTGGTGACAAATACCTGTTCCTGGCGGCACAACTCTAAAACGATTAAATGCCTTTTGTCCCCAACGTAAAAATAGGTAACGTTCATGGTTGCGTTGCATTTCAAATTTTACGTTATCACTAAAGGCTTGAGGAGTGGCAAATTCATCGACCATAACTGAATGGTCAATAATTAAATCGACCGGCGATAATGGATTTACCTTATTAACATCACCACCTAATCGTTGCACGGCTTCGCGCATTGCAGCGAGATCAACCACTGCTGGCACACCAGTAAAATCCTGCATCAAAACTCGGGCTGGTTGATAGGCAATTTCACGCTTGGCATGCCCCGTATGCTGCCAATCAACCATAGCCTGCAAATCTTTTAATACAACAGATTTTCCATCCAGATGGCGCAGCAAATTTTCAAATAGCACTTTAAGTGATTTTGGCAGATTCGAAATATCACCTAACTGTTTGGCTGCAATAGGTAAGCTAAAATATTCATAGTGTTTACTTCCAGCGGAGAGTGTGGATGCACAGTCCGTTCTTAGACTTAACGACATAACTCCTCCTTTTATTATTTTTTATCTAAATACCTAAGATGACCCATCTTATAAAGATAATATATTAGAAATATTTTTAGGTTATGTAACACATAATGATCATTAAATATGATTTTGTTCAAAATAAATTAAAAGTATTAACACTAAATAGCCCTGGCTTGATGTGGAATTAGTACATAAGAAAAAATATAAAATAAAAAATCATGAATAGAAAATAAACTCTAATTTTTATTAAAATTATATTGTTGGTAATTAAATATCTTTAAACATTTCTTCATTTAAACGTAAAGCAATCGCTTTATCAACAACATCAGGCGTTAAATGTGGTGCAAAACGCCAAATAAAATCATACATATAGCTGCGTAGAAAACTATTACGATGAAAACCTATTTTTGTAGTGCTATAGCTAAACTTATCCCGCATATCAATAATAACTAAGTCTTGATCTTGATTAGGGTCAACTGCCATGCTAGCAATAATTCCTATACCTAATCCCAATCTTACATAAGTCTTAATAACATCAGCATCAGTGGCGGTAAAAATAATCTTAGCCTGTAAACCTGCCTTATAAAAAGCCTCATCCAATTCAGAGCGGCCTGTAAAACCATGGGGTATAAGTCACAATCGGGTATTGAGCTAGTTCACTAATGGTAATATTTTTCTTGTCAGCTAAAGGATGATCAGCTTTAACGACAACCGAACGATTCCAATGATAACAAGGTAACATCACTAAATCTTTGTAAAGATGTAACGCTGCAGTCGCAATAGCAAAATCGCTATTTCCTTTACTTACATTTTCCGCAATTTGTATTGGCGAACCCTGACTCATATGTAATGAAACTTGTGGATAATGTTCGATAAATTGTTTAATAACCGGAGGAACAGCATACCTTGCTTGAGTATGTGTGGTAGCAATGGCTAATATGCCACGATCAGGATAAGTATGTTCACCAACGACTGCTCGGATAGCGTGCATTTTCGTCATCACTTCTCGAGCAATTTTAATTACTTCCTTTCCGGCTGGGGTAACATGAGGTTAAGTGTTTACCATTGCGTCCAAAAATTTGCACTCCCAATTCATCTTCAAGCATACGAACCTGTTTGCTTATACCTGGTTGTGATGTGTATAACCCTTTTGCTGTTGATGAAACATTTAAATTATGATTTTCAATCTCTACAATGTAACGTAATTGTTGTAATTTCATCTTATGATGCGTCCTTATAAATTGAATAAAGGATTAATTATTTAATAACTTATAGTAATTTTATTATAACAAAAAGAAATATAAGTATTATATATTATAATCAATAATATACAATATTAACAATATAAAAACAAATAAATCACAAATTAAATATTATTTATATAATACGCTTATTTTACTAACAATTAATTATATGTTTATTAGTTATAATGAATATAAATTTTGGCAAGATTATTAATTAACTGAATGCTAAAATAAAAAGCCAAACAACGCCGTTTACTATTACTAAAGATTTCCTAAACTAACTTTGAATGGCCTAAAATAAATAAATTTAATAATACCGCAAACTACCCTTAAACCACCACCGCCTAATGTTTCTGGATGATCTGAATAATTATCTCCACCTTCATGAATTATTAATGCTCTATGCTTAATTTGACTTATTAATTTTAACCGCGGCGCTAAAATGGCATAGTCAGCACTACCATTAGCATTAACAACTAAACCCGGCAAATCACCTAAATGGCCACTACTACTATATGGACCTTTATGTTGGGCTCTTTTATTAGGATCAAAATGGCCACCGGCTTTTCCTGCTGCAATTAACTTTCCATCTTTTTGCAAAGCATCACAACTAGGATATTCGTGAACATGGAAACCATGTGTTCCAGGCGCTAATCCTTGTAATTTGAGGGTAATAATAAACCAAATTTTGTTTCCGTGACCTCAATTTCACCTACCGATTGGCCGTTATCTTGTTTAGTAACTATGTTCATTGGAACTATCATTGTATTGGCTAGCGATGTTGCAGCAAAAAAGTGCCCATAATTAGTAACATTTTCAATTTTATATATTAATCCAGGTTATGATTTGAAATAGCGACGATATATAAACTAAAAATTAGGCTACTGATTTCAGTAGCCTTGTTTAATTATAAAAATAGATAAATTTTTATTTGTTTTTTTCTATCCATTTGCCATCGATATACAATGCACTCCAGCCAGTGGCTTTACCATTTTTTTCTGAGGAAACATATTGTTGTTTAGTCTTACGACTAAATCTAACAATCGTTTTATTACCCTCAGGATCGACCGATGGCGCCAGGGTTAAATAGCTAAATTTAGCTGGCAGACGATCTTTAAAATGTACCAATTCTTCAACCAGTGGTGCGCGGGTCTCTCTTGATTTTGGAAAAGTGTTAGCGGCTAAAAATATTCCCGCTGCCCCATCTCTTAATACAAAGTAAGCATCAGATTTTTCACAAACTAGTTCCGGCAATGGAATAGGATCTTCTTTAGGTGGAGCCACTTCACCACTCTTCAAGATCTTGCGAGTATTTTTACAAGCCTCATTGGTACAGCCCATATATTTTCCAAATCGACCCATCTTCAGATGCATTTTTGAGCCACATTTATCACATTCAATAATTGGCCCATTATAGCCTTTAATGCGAAATTCACCTTTTTCAACCTGATAACCATTACATACTGGATTATTCCCACATACATGTAATTTACGTTTATTATCAATAAGGTAGCTATCCATCGCAGTACCACATTTAGGGCATCGCCGGCGGGCTCGCAAAGCATGCGTTTCCACATCCTCTTCTTCTGCTACCAGGATATTTGATAATTCATCTTCAGGAATTAAATTAATGGTTTTTTTGCAGCACTCTGTTGCTGGTAAGCTGTAACCAGAGCATCCCAGAAAAACACCCGTAGAAGCAGTTCTAATTCCCATTTGTCGGTAACAGTCAGGACATTCAATCGATGTTAATACCATCGGATTGGGACGCATACCACCTTCCTCGGGTGCTTTATTTGCGCTTTCTAGCTGTTCGGTAAAAGCAGCAAAAAACTCATCTAATACACTCTTCCACTCGATACGATCTTCTGCTATCAAGTCAAGCTGATCTTCCATTCGCGCAGTAAAATCATAGTCCATTAATTCACTAAAATTTTCATCTAACCGGTCAGTAACTATTTCACCTATTTTTTCAGCATAAAAACGGCGATTTTCAATTTTTACATAGCCCCGATCTTGGATAGTTGAAATAATAACCGGATAGGTTGATGGCCGGCCAATGCCACGTTTTTCAAGTTCTCTAACCAGCGAAGCTTCGCCAAAACGTGCTGGAGGTTTAGTAAAGTGTTGGCTAGGACACAATTTATCCAATTCAAGCTGGCTATCAACTTTGACCATAGGTAATATTTTATCTTCATCATCTTTGCGCAATGCGGGCATAACTTTAGTCCAACCATCAAAACGCAAAATACGCCCTTTAGCCTTCAACTCAAAATCTCCAGCTTTGACGGTTATTGTCGTTGAATCAAATTCAGCTGGTGTCATTTGACAAGCAACAAATTGGTTCCAAATCAGCTGATATAGTCTTTTGGCATCCGCTTCCATCTCTTTTAGAGCATCAACACCAACGTCAACATTAGAAGGACGAATAGCCTCATGTGCTTCCTGCGAACTTTTTTGATTGGTGTAAACATTCGCCTGTTTAGGCAGGTATTTGCTGCCAAATTTATGGTCAATATAGTTGCGAGCCATACTTAAAGCATCCTGACTTAAGTTAGTTGAGTCAGTACGCATATAGGTAATATAACCTGCTTCATAAAGACGCTGTGCCATCATCATGGTTTTTTTAACGCCAAAGCCAAGGCGTGTACTTGCCGCTTGTTGCAGGGTTGAGGTAATAAAAGGGGCGCTGGGTTTACTAATTGTGGGCCGATCTTCACGATCTGACACCTGATAATGGGCATTTTTTAATAATGCAACGGCAGCATCAATTTGTGCTTTGGTGACGGGCTTAAAAGGCTTACCCTTTTCATGTATCACTTCCATTCGAATCAATGCCGTATCTACGGTCAGTAACTCAGTATGCAGCTGCCAATACTCTTGCGGAACAAATGCTTTAATTTCCCGTTCCCGTTCTACAATCAGGCGTACAGCGACTGACTGAACACGACCTGCAGAAAGGCCGCGAGCAATTTTTTTCCATAATAGCGGTGAAACCATATAACCAACCACCCGATCTAAAAAACGCCGAGCTTGTTGAGCATTAACACGATCAATATTTAATTCACCAGGATTATCAAAAGCTTGCTTAATTGCATTTTTAGTAATTTCATTAAAAACTACTCGACTAAAGCGCTGATTATCACCGCCAATCACTTCTCTCAAATGCCAGGCAATCGCTTCCCCCTCACAATCGAGATCCGTTGCCAGATAGATATGCTCTGCGTCGGAAGCAAGCGATCTTAATTCAGCAACGACTTTTTCTTTGCCAGGTAAAATTTGATAATTGGCTTTCCACCCATGATATGGGTCAACTCCCATTCTATTTACAAGCGCCTCATGTTCATCTTTTTTTACTTTTTTAACCTTGTTGGCTGAGTTTGTATTCTTTTGTGATCTGGAATCACCATTTTTTGGCAAATCACGTATATGTCCTACGCTACTTTTAACAACGTAGTTATTACCAAGGTATTTATTGATAGTCTTGGCTTTTGCCGGGGACTCCACAATAACAAGAGCTTTACCCATAATTATCTTTACCTAAAATATTGTCTAAGCGTACTGACTTTCCAGCCAGATGGAATGAAATCTCTTTTTATATTGCGTCAGATTCACAATATATCAACTTTTTTTTGCTTAAATACTTTGCCATAAAGATAAAAATCTTTGTTAATTCATACTGTAATCAGATTCAATAGTACAATTTTGTCAGCAAAACAATGACAAAAGTAAAGCATAAAGCATCGTAAGTAATAAAAAGCCTACACTCTACCTGATAAAAAATGATGCGCAACCAATTATTTTATTCATAAGTATTGTTATGACAATAAAAACCACCTCAATAAGTTATGAATAGATTACAAAAAAAATCAATAAAATTATATAAAAAGTAGCAGAAATCTAGTTCAAACAAATATATAAATAAAATTTTCAGAAAGAAATTAATTTCCAAATAAAATAGCTTAATAGTGCTGTATAAAATTGTTTATCATGTTTTTAATTAATTAATATTTTATTTGCAATTAAATAATTAAGTTTTAACTATTACATTATAAAAATACCGGCTTAAAACGCCGGTATGTATTTCTTATTCATAATTTAAAGCAGTGGCCTCTGTCCGCTTTGCCACCAGCGTATCAACAACTTATCTGCCTTTTCTACCATGCTGCCCATTAAACGATCAACAAAACGTCTGGCCGGAGTATAAGTTACCTCAATAATTTCACGAGCATCAATTTGATTGATAATAATGTCATCACTAACGCCTATTTCATCAATTAATCCTTTTTCCTTTGCCTGGGTACCATACCAATGCTCACCGGTTGCCACAGCATTAATATCAAGGGCCGGCCTTTTTTGATGCACAAAATCTTTAAATAGCTGATGTGTTTCATTTAAATCTTGTACAAACTTCTTACGTCCTTGCTCGGTATTTTCACCTAATAAAGTTAGTGTACGTTTATACTCTCCGGCTGTATGTAATTCTACATCAATATCCTTTTTCTTCAATAATCGATGAAAATTGGGTACTTGTGCAACTACACCAATAGAGCCAATAATCGCAAAAGGAGCCGCCACAATACGATCGGCGACACAAGCCATCATATAACCGCCACTGGCCGCCACTTTATCCACCGAAACAATTAATTTAAGGCCTTTTTCCCGTAAACGATTTAGTTGAGAGGCAGCTAAGCCATAGCCATGCACAACGCCACCTGGACTTTCAAGCCTAAGCAATACTTCATCTTTGTTATCAGCAATTGATAAAATTGCAGTAATTTCTTCACGTAACGCATTCACTTCACGAGCATTCATGCTGCCTTTGAAATTAATTACAAAAAGACAAGGTTTTTTTAACGTCGTTTGACCAACTTTAGCATCTGATTTCTGCTTTTTTTCTTCAATTTTACGTTGTTTTTTATAGGTTTTTAACCAAACTTTATATTCAGCGTCACTCATCTTAACCTGTTGCATCTCACGCTGACGTTGACGATAAGCTTCACTTAAATCAATAAGTTTTAAATCACCTTTTTTGCTCTGTTTACGCTGCCCAAAGCTAAAAATAACCAATGAAATTAATATAATAGCAACAACTACTGTTGCTATTTTAGCAACAAATAATCCATACGATGAAAGAAATTCCACAATTCTATCCTTCTTTACAGAATATAAACAATAGGGGTATTGTAACTAAAAACTTGATAAAGTGCTTATAGCTCTTATTAATAAATTTGAATAATCAAAAGTAGGAAAATATCATGCTACCTCACCAAGCTAAAGCTGATTTACTTAAGGAAAAAACCATTTTAATTACAGGCGCGGGCGATGGCATTGGACGTGAAGCGGCATTAACTTATTCACATTATGGCGCCAATCTTATTTTAGTTGGTAGAACAACCGCAAAACTAGAACAAGTCAAACAAGAAATTATTTCTAATAGCAAATTTACCCCTTCAGTTTCTATTTATACCCTTGATTTATTAACAATAACCGAATCACAATGCCATGAATTAGCAACTGACATTAGCCAACATTATCCCTATCTTGATGGTGTATTACATAACGCAAGCATATTAGGAAAAATTGCGCCGATTATTGATCAACCTATAAAACTTTGGCATGAAGTTATACAAATAAACGTTAACGCAACTTTTATGCTAACACAAGCCCTACTACCACTGCAGCTACAAGCACCAAATAGTTCCTTAATATTTACCACTTCAAGCGTCGGCAGACGAGGTCGTGCTAATTGGGGGGCCTATTCAGTTTCCAAATTCGCAACCGAAGGTCTAATGCAGGTATTATTTAATGAATATAAAGATACTAATTTACGTGTTAATTGCATTAATCCCGGTGGCACAAGAACGCAAATGAGAGCCAATGCTTTTCCTTCAGAGGATCCTATGCAACTAAAAACTCCACAAGAAATTATGCCGATATATCTTTATCTAATGGGAGAAGATAGCATTAAGGAATCAGGAGTAAGCTTTGATGCACAGCCTAATCGTAAACCCGGTGTGGCAATTTAATATTTAGCTATAAAAACTAACCGCAATAAAAATTAATAATAAATGATATAGCCAATTATCAAACAAAGTGATTAGTCAATTAATGAGCTTTATAGTTATTTACTGGATGCTGCTTTAATATTCCTGCATTAAAAATCATATTTGTTTGATTGATAAAAGCAGAATACTCATCACGATCATGTTTATTCTGCCCTAAATGGAAAGCGCTATAAATTTTCGCCATATTGTAAATATAGTGGTAATATTCATCATAGATTTGCGCTTTTGATTCTATATTACTGATTTTTTTAAAGTCATCAACAATTTCAACAATTTCAACAATTTCAACAATTTCAACAATTTCAACAATTCTATTAGCATAAAGTTGTAAAGAATAATTATTAAAATTTGCAATTGGTAGTGCATATTCAAACGAATGCGTTACCGTGTTTTGTTCCTTTATTCCTTTATAAACAATATGAATATTATTAACTTTTGATCCTACTACTGACAAAAAATCAATAAACTATTCTTTAGTAAGCATTTTGTTTTCACTTGACCGTCTGATTGTTTACTTTTATTCAAAGCTAAAACATTGAGAAAAGATGCGCCTATAGGGTAATCACATTTAAAAACATTATTATCAATAAATAAGTCATTACTACTTAGTATTGGACCCTGTACTTTTATTCCATCAACAACAATTTGATTATATTTCAAAGAGAATAATTGGTTAGAAATGATTTCTTTAAAAACCGAACTATAAGCATAATAATATTACCGGGTAGGATTAATTATTCCCCCTGGTTACCAGGGTAAATGATAAATTCAGTTTTTTGGCCAATGGGGTATTCAATCGTATGCTTGCCAGCTCGTAAATCAAGTTGTTTAATTTCACCCTGAACAAGTTTAACAGGTTGATTATCAATCTTAAAATAAAGGGCATCTTTATTATTATGACTAACGTAAAATTTCCCATCAGCAGAATGAGTTAATTGCGGCTCATCACAGCCTGCTAACAGCAATATAAATATGCTGCTAGCGATAATTTGCCCAAATTGTGGCATATAAAATTTCAACCTTCTAATCAAACTTAGCCTAATGAAAGTAGCCTATTCTAAGGATCATCTCAATTAAATTAAAAGTATTTATTTATATAGCACTATTTTATCTATTAAAAAAGCATTAGGCAGCTGAATTTGACTATAATATTGCCTTTAATTTTATATTATCCTTTACGCGAAGATGTATTACGCCCCCTGGCAGCCCCTGTTGCTCGTTTATTTGTTACTCGCATCGAAGAAACTTGTGTATGCCGTTTTACAGCGCGACGGATCTGATTTGCTTTAATACGACGTCTATCTCGCTCAACCGATATTTTACTGGCTGTTTCATCTGTAAGACCAGCCAGTTGACGCAAATAATTAATCTGGGTTAAACCTAATTCCGTCCATCCTCCTCTGGGTAATCCCTTTGGTAAATAAATATCACCATAACGAACGCGGATTAGGCGGCCGACTTGTATGCCTACCGCTTCCCATAAACGCCTTACTTCACGATTACGGCCTTCCGTTAAAGTAACATTAAACCATTGATTCATGCCTTCTCCGCCACGAAACTTCAGTGTCTTAAAATTAGCTTCAGCATCTTCAAGTTGAACGCCTTTGGTTAATTGCCGAATTTTAGCATCATTAATTTCACCAAAAACACGAACTGCATATTCACGTTCGACCTCATGACGAGGATGCATCAAACGATTAGCCAGTTCCCCATCTGTGGTGAATAATAATAAACCACAGGTATTTACATCTAAACGACCTATCGCAATCCAGCGAGAGCCGGTTAATTTAGGTAAGCGATCAAATACGGTTGGACGTCCTTCTGGATCATGATGAGTACATAATTCGCCTTCCGGTTTATAATAAGCCAAGATCCGACAAACTGTTTTCTCCGCTTCTTTGATTTTCAAAAGGTGACCATCTAAGCGAATTTTAGTGTTAGATTTAACTTCTATTCGGTCACCCAAGGTCGCTAATTGACCATCAACACTGATCCTACCGGATTGAATAAAACCTTCTATTTCCCTGCGCGATCCATAACCACAACGAGCAAGTACTTTTTGTAACTTTTCACTTTGCTGCTTTTTAACGCTCATAGCGTAAACCTCTTGTGTCACCTTCACAGGCGTCATAATTATAAAAATAACTAAAAAAATAAAGTGTGGTTATTATACACCATTTTTCTATTAACCTCTCATCTGAAGCTTTTTTATTCAAATGGTATCGTGGAACCCATTCCAACTCGGATGATATTTGGCGTACTCTCTGTTAAATCAACTACAGTGGTTGGTTTTTCACTTAAATAACCACCATTTATAATCAAGTCAACTTGTTGGCCAATTAAACTTTCTATCTCATCTGCTGAGGACTGAGCAAAATCTTCACCTGGCAATATTAAACTAGTCGATAGCAAAGGTTCGCCAATTCCGGCAAGCAGATCTCTGGCAATCGGATTATTGGGTAAACGTATGCCTATTGTTTTACGTTTTTTATTCATTATTCGACGTGGTACTTCTTTTGTTGCACGTAAAATAAAAGTGTAATGACCTGGTGTACTATTTTTAATCATTCTAAACAAGTGATTATCTAGATAGGCATATTCAGCTATTTCAGATAAATCACGACACATTAGGGTAAAATTGTGGCGGGAATCCAATTGACGTAGGCGACAAATTTGCATAAGTGCGTTTTTATTATCTAACTTACAGCCAATTGCATAGCCGGAATCAGTCGGATAAACAATAATGCCACCTTTGTTTAATATCTCTATACATTGGTTAATTAATCTAGGTTGCGGATTTTGTGGGTGAATATGGAGAGATTGTCCCATGAATGTTCTCTATATATTTATTTAATCACTATATTATTTAATTAAACTTGAAAATTAAGTTATCAATATACCTAAGCTGCTTACTATATAATATTTAAGCCTAAACGATAATCCCAAATTTTTATTGCCAAGTTTGCCAAATCGGTGTAACACCTGCGGGCAACCAAAGATTTCTACCTAGCACAGTCCAGGCGGAAGGGCGATGAAAATCAGAACCGACCGAAGCATATAAATCATGTAGTCTAGCTAATTCAGTTAAATTTTTTTATTCATCAGGCGATTGTTGGCATTGAGCAATTTCAATCGCATCACCCTGTTGCTGTTTAAAATATAAAACTAACCTTTTTTGCCATTTTGCCATTTTGCCATTTTGCCATTTTGCCATTTTGCCATTTTGCCATTTTGCCATTTTGCCATTTTGCTGATAGCGAGTAGCGACCAGGATGTGCCAAGACAGCAACTCCTCCCGCTTGATGAATAACGTCTATTGCCTCATCAAGCTTACACCAATCAGCCGGGACGTAACCTGGTTTACCTCGGGTTAAATATTTTTTAAAAACATGGCCGATACTTTTTTGTTCAGCATAATCCATAATATAACACGCAAAATGGCTACGTGTTACCTGTTCCACCGGCAGCATAAGCTTTAGCATTTTGCCAGGCATCAGGAATACCGAATTTTTCTAATTTATAGCCTATTTTTTCCGCACGCAGGTTGCGCCGTGCAGTTTGCATTTCCAGTAAATGTTTAAGACAGTTTGCATCCAGGTTAATGTTAAGACCGACGATATGAATTTCAATTTTTTCTCAAATTGTGGAAATTTCAACACCGGCAATTAATGTTAGCCGCTTACTTTTTTTCATTAATATACTGCCATGCTGGCAAAATTCCATTAACTGTATCGTGATCAGTGATAGCTAATACATCGACCCTCATTAATACCGCTCTGTCTACTAATTCTAAGGGGGTGAGATCACCATCAGAAGCTTTTGTGTGACTATGTAGATCATAAATAAAGACAGCTTCTCATTGTCGTGTGCCAAAGCTTTATCCTCATTTACAGCTGACGATTATAGAAAAAATTCATAGTGGGGCATAAAATACTTAACATAATCCGAATAATCTAGTTTACTAGTGCAGTGGTTAGCGATAGAGCTAACCTATCATGACATATTGCGAGGAAGAACAAAAATGAGATTGGTATTTTTTATCATCATTAAAATCCGTTGGTGGCAAAACTCCCTTAAATAGGCGGTTTCTTCCTGCGCGTGAATTAATAACGCAACACCAGATCAAAACCCGCCATGAAGCGGTTTTTTTTATAACCAATTAATATAATATAAAAGGCAACCAATATGGAAAACATAGCAGTCAATCAAACAACTTTTCGCATATTAGAGAATAAAATTAATTATCAGCCTGAAGTTTGTCTGTTATTTCATCATTTATGTAGCAATCCGCCTAGGCACACTATTGTTAGAGTCCGCTACCGTTAATAATAAGCAAAATCTACAAAGTATCCTGATCGTTGATAGTGCATTACGAATTACCGCAACCAACAGCAAGTTACTTTTGCCGCTCTTAGCCCTAATGGAAATGCGCTATTAAGCCATATTTACACCGCTCTACCCAGTGAATTAGAAAAGAGCAAATCGGAAAATCGGATGGTCAATTAGTAGTTAATTATCCCCCAATAGAGCCACATCTTGACGAAGATAGCCGGCTAAAAGCAACTTCATCCTTTGATGCGCTACGTTTGATTTATAATTTAGCCAAACATAACACTATTGATGCAGATAAAATTCTGTTAGCGGGGTTATTCTCCTATGATTTAGTTGCTGATTTTGAAAATTTACCTCCAGTAGCAAAATCAAATCGTTGTCCTGATTACTGTCTCTATTTAGCTGAACATTATCTTGTGATTCAGCACCAAAAACAGTCTGCAAAGCTGATAAGCTGTCAATTTTTAACAAAACAATCTATTACTAATACTATATTAAACCGTCATCAAGCAATTATTACAGTCTGTCAGCAACCACTACCGCCCCCTTACCAATCGCAGCTGAGATAGCAATACCTTTAGTGGTCAATAAAAACGATAATGAATATTGCGAGATTATTGAAAAACTAAATCTCCTGAAAGCGCACTCAAATATGACGCCAAAAGTCGACAAATTGAAATATATTCAATCGCCGGAACTAGGCCAAGAGGGCGTAATAAACTAGGCGAAATAGATGCTGATTTAGATAGTAAAATTGAACTGGCGCTGCGAACTGATCCGAAAGAACTGGCTGAACATATTATGTTAGTTGATTTGGCCCGCAATGACTTGGCGCGGATTTGTCAGCCGGATAGTCGATATGTTGCCGACTTAACCTCTATTGATCGTTATTCCCATGTTATGCACCTCGTTTCCCGGGTAGTTGGCAGTGCATTAAATGGGTGAAGAAAATTTAATGTTAGCTATTCGTCGGCTAATTATTGGTGACAATAAAGTCTGTGGTCTCACTCGCCCACAAGATGCCCAAAGTGCTTATCAAGTTGGAGCGATTTATGGCGGTTTAATTTTTGCAGACAAATCGCCACGCAAAGTAACACTTGAGCAAGCAAGAGCCGTTATTGCCGCAGCCCCTCTTAACTATGTTGACGTTTTTCAACACCAGGTAAATTCATTAATCGCTAAAATTAGTCATCAGTTAAATTTATTTGCCGTCCAGTTGCATGGTTATAAAACAGCTTCTGACATTCAGCAACTTCGTTCTTTATTACTCGCAAATTGCGAAATATGGCAAGCAGTTAATATGCTCAATCACCACCTTGTTTCAACGCAAAAAATATCGATCGCTATTTACTTGATCATGGTGAAGGTGGCACAGGCAAAACTTTTGACTGGTCCAAATTACCTGAGAAACATCTTGATAAAATTATGTTAACCGGTGGATTAAATGCGGGCAACTGCCAACAAGCAGCTGCGTTAGGCTGCTTAGGCCTTGATTTCAATTCTGGTGTTGAACAGCGGCCTGGCATAAAAAGTTGCCATAAGTTACAGATTACCTTTGAAAAATTGTTTGATTATTTATAAGCATAACAATCAAATTAACAATTTAACGATCTATTACAAAATTACGCTGGCCGTCCCACCGCCTTAACGCTATGTCGCAATTTAACCATCGGTACTAAAACTAAACTTTATCTAAAACGAGAAGATCTATTGCATGGAGGCGCACATAAAACAAATCAAGTGTTAGACCAGGCTTTATTAGCCAAACGGATGGGCAAAACTGAAATTATTGTAGAAACTGGCGCTGGACAACATGGCGTTGCTACAGCACTGGCTTGTGCATTACTTGGGCTAAAATGTCGCATCTATATGGGGGAAAAAGATGTCCAACGCCAATTACCCAATGTATTTCGGATGCAATTATTGGGCGCTAAAGTGATTACGGTAAATGATGGCTTAGCAACCTTAAAAGACGCCTGCAATGAAGCCTTGAGAGATTAGTCAGCCAGTTATAGCAACACCCACTATTTACTTGGCACCGCCGCCGGGCCCCATCCCTATCCAACGCTAGTACGCGTGTTTCAACGTATGATTGGCGATGAAGCCAAAGCACAAATATCACTCTATTTTTAGTATTTTATCCTTACTTATAGAAATGATGATATCTCGGTTTTAGAGTTAAATGTAACTTTACCTGAAACGGACGAAAAAAAATAAAATAGCTAATTTTTAACACCAAGTGCCCATCGATTATGGTGGGCTTATGCCATAATGACTTAAATATAAACATTTTTATTTCTTAATTTTAACTATTCCATTTCCTTTTTTTATCATTTCACTAGTAAAAGCATTTCCATTTACAAAATCGCCTGTGATTATTTTTCCGCTATTAACAATAAGATAATTTTCCTGGCTTGCTTTAAGATTTGGTACTCACTTTTTATTTTATTATTAAATTGATAATTTTTGTTATTCGATTAATGACTTCCCTAATATCTCTTACTTTATAAACATTAAAATAAAATAATGAATTAATATCTATCTCAGCAACATTTCTACATGAACCGCCTGTTACATAAACATTCATTTCATTAGCACTTAATTAACTACCTTGTTTTATTTGAAATTTTGAATAACCAAAACCATCAACTAACCAAGGTTTAAAATAAGATAAATTGATATGAGCATTTTTATCATTAATATTATTATACTCTATAAAAAACGGCATATTACCTGTTCGATAAGTTATTCTGTCTGCTTTAATTTGCGTGTTAGTATTAGTAATATTATTATAAGCCAATACTTTACTATAGCTTTTATATTTAGTGATACTAGCAGTAGAATTTTTTATATTATTTTCATCAATAATGATATATGTACCATCATCTTTATATTTATTATTGGTTTTTAATTTTTTATTTTCCGTTGGTAACCTATCCTTTATAAAATGGAGATCATCAGCATAACTATTAAAAATTATTGTTATCGCCATTATAAATATCAGTGTTGTTTTCATTCCAGTCTCTTAATAACCTGGTAACCCGCTATTTTCCATAGATGTTCTTCTCTAACAATAAATTGACCGCTAAATCACGCCGTCGAGCTTGATTAAGACGCCAGGCTGCTAATTGTTTAAGACAGGCAAGCTTTTGAGCCCGCAATTGCCAACTATTTTTAATACTTTTATATGCATCTGCGGGTGATAATATCTCTTGTCGACGTAACAAAATCCGCTGGCATTCATCGGTTACCGCCGGTAAATAGCCTAATATTTATTAATCAACGACAGTTGTTTTTCAGCTAAACATTCACTAAGCTTGCAAACCCCCTAGAAATTGGATGACCAAGAAATGCGGCCATAACCTGGGTATCTAACATCGGCTGTGGAACACAAGCCAAATGATGTAAAAATACTTCTATATCTTCACTACCAGCATGCAAGATTTTAGTCACTTTGCCATCTGTTAATGAATTTCTAAACGGCTCCATATTAGTAATGGCAATAGGATCAATTAATGACAGTTGATCACCGTCATATAGCTGAATAAGACCAAACTGTGGATAATAAGTTTTTACTCGTACAAATTCTGTATCTAAAGCTATTTTGTTAGCCTTCGATGCTGCTTGACAAACTTTCTTAAGTTGAGCATCTCTGGTAATCAACTGATAATTCAAAACGTCTTTCTCTTTGTGATTTATTTTTAACAACATCACTCTTGGCCGTCATTTTAGCGATGCTGTTTATCAAAATTAACTATCTAATGTTTGTGTTACTTGATGCTTTTCTGTCGCTGTCTGATATTTTTTCTGCTCCTCTTCTCTTAATTATCGTCGTAAAATTTTACCTACATTCGATTTAGGTAACTCAGAGCGAAACTCAAAAAACTTAGGCACTTTATAGGCAGTCAAATATTGACGGCAATAGATTTTTAATTCTTCAGCAGTCAAAGCAGGATCAGTAGATACCACAAAGGCTTTGACCGTTTCACCAGTATTTTCATCTACCACACCAATTGCTGCATTTTCAATGACTTTGGGATGATTAGAGATAACTTCTTCAATTTCACTCGGGTAAACATTAAAACCAGAAACTAAAATCATATCTTTTTTGCGATCAACAAATTTAATAAAGCCTTTTTCATCGATCTTGGCAATATCACCGGTCGCTAACCAACCATCTTTCATCACTTCGTCGGTCATAGCAGGAGAGCGCCAGTAACCCTTCATGTTTACTTAAATTGTATGCCGTCACTAATGACGAACACTCAGTTAAACCATAGCCCTCCAGTAAAGACTTGCCCATCAGTTGTTGCCACTCTTCCGCTACTGTCTTTTGTTCCGGCATACCACCGCCAATAGAAACATTCAAATGGGAAAAATCAAGTTTTCTAAATTCTTCATTATGCAACCAGGCATTAAATAATGCATTAACACCTGTAATGCCAGTAAAAGAATAACGCGCAAGTTCTTTAACCGTTGCGGCAACATCCCGCGGATTAGTGATCAGCAAATTAGTACCGTCAATGTTAACAAATAACAAACAATTTACTGTCAAAGCAAAAATATGGTACAGCGGCAACGCCGTCACAATAATTTCTTCACCTAACTGCATAGCAGGCAAATAAGTAGCTCCACCCTGCTCAACATTTACCAACATATTATAATGGCTAAGCATTGCGCCTTTCCCTGAGCCGGTGGTTCCTCCGGTATACTGGAGAAAAGCCAAATCTTCGCCAGAAATATGAGGTTTCACATATTGCATACGATAGCCTAATTGCATAACACAGCGAAAAGAGATCGGTTGTGGCAAATAATATTTAGGTACCAGACGTTTTATATATTTAACAACAAAATCAACAATCGTCCCCTTTGGCCGAGACAGTTGATCGCCTAAACAGGTCAGAATGACATGTTTAACTTGGGTATTAAAAACGACTTTTTCTAATGTATGGGCAAAATTGGATACGATAACAATCGCAATAGCCTCACTATCACTAAGTTGATGTTCTAATTCTCTTGGGGTATAAAGCGGATTAACATTAACGACGACCATACCTGCACGTAAAATACCAAAAAGTGCAACCGGTTACTGTAATAAATTGGGTAGCATCAGCGCAATACGAGCGCCTTTTTGCAAACCTAAGCCATTTTGTAAATAAGCCGCAAACGCTCGACTACGCTCTTCCAGTTTACGATAGGTCATTATTTCACCCATATTAATGAAAGCTGGACGATCAGCATATGCAGTAACCGCATTTTCTAGTAAGTCTGCTAATGATGTTTCAGATACCGGTCCTATTTCTGCCGGTACATCATATGGATAATTTTTTAGCCAGATTTTTTCCGCTGTAACACTCCTGATTTGAAACTAAGTGAAGTAACTGCCAAAAATTAATTTGTTAACAAAATACTAACTCAGCATACTAGTTTGAGAACCGTTTTGTGCTAATGCTGAGATATGTATCACTATTTAATTTCAAATCTCGAATAAGTTTAAACTAAGCTAATTTATCAGCTTCTACATTTTGATTAATTTTCAGTTAGCTATAAAAATTAGCGTAATAATTATATATAAGATTAATTATATATCATTCGACTTTTTTTGAAAAAACAATGCTTTTTATCATATTAGCGCATAACCGCACCTTTTAGCAGCGCAAAATTTGCTCAGCCTAACAACCAATCAGGGTAAATATGGCAAAATATTTACCCTGACTGATTGATAAAACTAATAATTATTCGATTAAATAAGTTCGTATTTCAGCCTCACTAACAGGATAACCCCAAGGGCCCCAATTCCAATAATAAGGCGAATTAGGATAGTTTGGATACCATGGCGATCCATATCCCCAACCTGAAGGTGGTAATACAACTGATTGCATTTGATTCCAACGTTGATAACCTGATACAGCAATCTTGACATACTGGTAGGAAACTAAATCAATTTTGCCTTCTTCAATGCCAGTAATTGTCCCAACGACAGTAATATAGCGACCGCTAAAATCTGATGGATCCAAAAAACGGGCAATATAAGCATAGATACGTCCTACCGATGGTGTGTTTAACCTTGGCGCAGCGTCATATTTGCTTAATGGCATCACTGCTATTTCAAGCCGAGTTTGGTTGTTGTTGTTTAAAACAGAGATCACCTTACCGCCAAAGCGCCCTTCTTGACCAATATAAAGCTCAGGGGCCTTACGCACTGCTGATAAACTTTCAACCGGTGTTTGTGTCGTTCCCTTAATTGACGCGGGAATTGAAACACAGCCAGCTAATAAAACAACACCAGCCAACAGAGCAACCTTTATGGCAGCCTGGTAGTTTAACTTTATTTTCATAAACCAGCCCTTAAAACGGCATAATAATTTTAAACAAGCATCAACGGCCGGGTAATTTTTTCCAACTAACCTCATTACGTAAATAAACCGGCTGGGCTTCTTCAGCGTCAACTGTTTTACCTTGGTGCCACTCTGGTAGAGCTAACATCAACATATCTTGCGCATCAGGTAAAGAAATACCACTTTCCAATAAATTTAAATTTGTCGTTCTTAATATAGGATAGGCTGACCAACCTGTCCCGGCAATAGCCCATTGTCCACTTAAGCCATTTATTTTGGCTAAAAACTGCTCAGGCTTGAGCACTGCCTCACTTTCTGCACCTTGCCAAAACCCATCTGGTTTAATTTCATAACAAGCAGAATAAATTTCGCCCATTCTGGCATCTATCGCTACCAGTACTTTTTTTGCACCTAATTGACGATAAGCGCCTTGCGCCATAGTTAACAGAGAAGAGATACCTATCATCGGTAAATTAGCCCCAAATGCCAATCCCTGAGCAATACTGACAGCAATACGAACGCCAGTAAAACTGCCTGGCCCACGTCCAAAAGCTAAAACATCGATATGTTGTAAATCCAGATGCGCATCAATAAGACACTGCTCTACCATCGGTAATATTTCTTGGGTGTGCTCCCGCCGTGAAACGGCAAATTGAGTAAAAATTTCTCCATCGCGCCATAGGGCGACAGAACACGCTTCAGTGGCGGTATCAATCGCTAATATATGGATTGCCATATTTTAGATCCTGGCTATTTTTATGACTAAATAATTGCTAATACTAACATATTTTGTTCAATAGGAAGGTATAAATAAGAAAAAACTTATATGTTATCGCCACTATTTAATTAATTACTTAAGGACGTTTTTGCTAAAAAATCAATCGCCGCTTGCAAACTACGAGTTCTAGGCGAAGGCGGTAAACTATTTAAAAAAATTTCACCATAAGGTCGCGATACTAATCGTTTATCACAAATAATAATAACCCCAAAATCATTAACATCACGCACAAGCCGGCCAACCCCTTGCTTTAAATTAAGTACCGCATCAGGTAATTGGACATCATAAAATGCATTGCCGCCTTGGAGCTGACAATCTTGCATACGCGCTCGCAATAATGGTTCATCAGGCGACGTAAAGGGTAATCTATCGATAATGACACAAGAAAGAACATCACCTTTAACATCAACACCTTCCCAAAAACTGCTGGTGGCTATTAATAATGCATTACCTGCTGCTGTAAATTGTGACAACAATCGCGCTTTACAGGTTTCTCCCTGCATCAAAACAGGTAAATTCAAATAATCGCGAAACATTGCTGTTAATTCACGCATCATATGAAGTGATGTACATAAAAAGAAACAACGCCCCTGATTATGATCGATAACTGGCTTTAGCATAACGACTAATTGCTGAGCAAAGTCAGCTTGATTAATATCTGGCAAATAACGGGGTACACAAAGTAATGTTTGGCGCTGATAGTCAAATGGACTTGGTAAGATTAAATTATTGGCTTTCTCCAATCCTAGACGCTGGCTAAAATAACTTAATTTATCACTGATTGCTAAGGTAGCTGAAGTAAAGATCCAACTGCCTTTTTCAGTGGTTATCATGTTATGAAATTTATCCGCCACCGTTAATGGTGTTAATGCTAATAAAAAATGGCGGCCAAAACTTTCAAACCAATAGCTAAACCCAGGTATTGTTGTCTCTTTCAACCGATTTAAACGATTACGATAAGTCGTTGTTCGATCAAAAATAGCATCTAACGCGATAGAGCGCCCCAGCGACAGTTTCATCACCTCATAGCTAAATTCCAATGCATCCTCAAGACGCTGCAAAACACTGCTAACCGACTGTTGATTAAGTAATTGCTGCAAATCCCCTCTAAATCCATTTTCACCTAATGCTAATCGAAAATCTAAAGTAGCCTGGCTAATGCTATCGGCACACTTTTGTAATTGTATCTGATCACGAATTTCTGTCCGATATACGAGGATAATATCACGTGCAAGTTCAAATAATTGACGACTACTAAGCTGTTGGCTAAAGTATTGACTGGCAATATCGGGGATCTGATGCGCCTCATCAAAAATAACTACCTCCGCTGACGGAAGTAACTCGCCAAATCCAGTATTTTTTACCACCTTATCAGCCATAAATAGATGGTGATTGATAACCACTACATCGGCTTCTAGCGCTTTTTTACGCGCTTTAAGTACAAAACAACGCTGATAATGGGGGCAATGACTGCCGATACAATTATCATTAGTACTGGTTACTAATGGCCAAACAGCGCTATCTTCGGCTACCTGATGACAATTACTGATATCACCATCTTCAGTCTCTATTGCCCAACTACGTAAACAAACAATATCAGCAATCATTTCAGCGGCTAGTTGCTCTCCAGCTAATGATTGCTGATCAAGCCGCTCCAGACACAAATAATTAGCCCGCCCTTTTAATAAAGCGACATGACCTGAATAGTCTAAAGCCGCTTTAATAATCGGTAAATCACGATAATAGATTTGATCCTGCAAAGTTTTTGAGCCGGTTGAGATCACGACTTTTTTGTTAGAACGTAAGGCCGGCACTAAATAAGCATAAGTTTTACCCGTTCCTGTCCCTGCTTCAACCACAAGCGTCTGTTGAGATTGAATTGCCGCCGTTATGGCGCGAGCCATTTCAATTTGCGCATCACGTGGCCGAAATCCAGGGATGGCATTAACCAATTGGCCATTAATAGAAAAATCGTCTAACACTTTAGTCTCATTATTTTAATTAGCGAAAATATTTTGCTGATGTTTACACTAGCCTAGGTAATAAAAGCTCACTTAGCATTATTCATTATTATATTAAATAACCTATTACCATGACAAAAAATAGATTTTAGTAGACAATATAGCAACGACTTAATATTTAAAAAACCAGGAATAACAATGGCTATTCAATATCTTGATCCAGAAAATCGCTGGTCCGAAGCTACCATATTTAACAATACCCTCTATTACACCAGCGTTCCTGAAAATCTTGAAGGTTATATTCATCAACAAACAACCAGCGCGTTGCTGGTAAAGCCCCCGTTCGCTGTACAGTACAAGCAATTTTAATGAATCCCAAATATAAAATAGAGATCAAAATTGTTGCCGCACTGGCGGATTAATAATCTTAAAGGCATTTATTAGAGCCTGCAAACCGGCTCTAATAGCTTGGTAAAGATAAATGAACAGCTTGCTCAATATAGAAATAATCCTATCTTAGCTATGTTGATAAAAAACAGAGTGAGTGAGTTGTCAATAACCTACTTTTGATCTATTCAGAAATAGGCTTTTTATTGATTTAAGATAAAGTCAGTGAATTTATTAATATAACCATAAATATCAATAGCAAAATCAGATATATCATCATTATTTGTATTAATTAATAGTCTACTCCAGTGACTTACTGGATCGTAAATGATCTTCATTTCTCCTGGCTTTCTGTCAAAATCATTAACAATATTAAGAATATGCTGCCCACTATAGTTATCGTATAAGATTTTATTTAGACAAAATAGGTCAATTTTATCTTCTCCTGTTTGAAAATCCATGATCCTATCCGGGGCACTCGATTTTGAATCTTCAAACGACAGATAAACAAAAATATTTCTTTCTACTAGGCCAGTTCTCAACGGTGAGGAATGATCTACATATTTAAAATCTGTTTGCTGCTCACTATTTTCTACGTCATTGGTATAATAACTTTGATACGAAAACAAATTTGAAGAACTATTATTTGTGCCATCAGTCTGCCTAAATGTTGGACCTCTACCCCACAGTATATCTTGCCCTAAGCAGCCATAAATAACATCTCCGCCAGCACCACCTAATTATATTATCGACATTATTACCAATTATAGTATCTTGCCCATAAGCACCTATCGCGATCAGCCCAGCTATCTAATGCAATTCCTGTGCCTGCTGGTATTCTGTTAGTTGGTCGTAAGCATCATAAAACTCTTACCATCGGCTAAAAGAATAAGTAACTGTTGCAGGTTGCCCAATTTGATGCTCACTATTCCAGGTGGCATGTTGACGTATCATTTGTTGACCGGCTGCATTCTGTTTAAAATTGGTATACGCCCCCTATTACCGACATGATCACCCCCATTTTAACAAATATTGAAAAAAACAAATTATTAATTAAATTTATGCTTATTTTTTATTTTTTCAAATTTTTGTTGTCATTTTCTCTTTGTTGCATTAGAAGTGGCAAAATTATTTTTGAACAATAAATAATTTCTAGCGTTAACAATTAAGGCTTAAGGCGTAAAACATCATAGTGGCGATACTCAACAAATCAGCTAGCTTAATAGCCAATGAACACCACATAAAAGGTAGCTATCTTTAAGCGCCAGAACCTATTATTAATATGTTTCAATCAATTATTCCGTCTCCTTAAATAGAGTTATGAAACAGAATATCTATCTCATTATCATCTAATGTAGAGCCAGTATTAGTAGCAGTAGCCGGTGCCACAATTAGGTTTGTATTCAAACTGGTATTCAACGTTGTACTCGAACCCGTACTTAATGCTGTATTCGAACCGGTATTTAGTGTGGTAACTGATTCAGTTGGCTGAGTTGTTGCTGTTTCAGTCGGTTGGCTAACAACCGGTTTCGTCGGCTGGTTAGTTGCCGTTACTGCCGGTTCTGTGATAACCGGTTCGGTAGGTTGTTTGTTATCGTTATCAGAAAAAATCACATCTACCACTTAATTAAAAACTATTGCTCGTATCAGCAATCTGCCAAACGCCATAAATTACATGATAACCGGTTCGATCTTCAGGTACTTTACAAGTCATAGTAACGTCTGGTTTTGGTATTGCTCCATAATCGTATTGGGAGCAGAAAGGTTCTAAATCAAATGACACACGTTCTAAAGGTACGCTACTATTCCAACCATTTTTAGTAATATAATAGCGCCAGTTTGCTGTACTATGTCGAGCAGTAAGATGCCACAAAAAATCATTGTTTCCTACTTGCATTTCAGTTTTATGCCATCTATCTTTACCCGCTTCATCTAATTTACTAAATCTTACAATAGCCCCACTAGCTAATTTACCATTCTTAGGGAAATTCTCGTTGTCAGGAAATCCGGTGCGTTGTTCTACAATTAAATGAAAAAAAATTTTCTTCTATAAATTAAATAAAAATCCATAATAGAATTTTTATTATAGATTAATATTTTATAGATGTCTGTTTTATAGGGATTTCTTTTGAAACTTTAAAGGAAATATATTAATTAATTTAATGTTTAAATAGGAAAAACCTATGAAATTAAAAAAAATTATTATAATGTGCTTGATATTAACTGTATCTTCAAATCTATTGGCTCATGGATATATAAAATCGCCTGCAAACCGGGAATATAAATGCGTAAAGAAAAAAAACGAAATAAAAGCATTAAATGAAAATTGTGGTGATATAAAATATGAACCGCAAAGTGTATTATAGACTAATTATTTAAATCCGGATCATTAATACTATTTTCCCTAATTAAATAGTTACTATTACTCAATTTATTACTAGGTGATTGTTATTAGCGTGATAATTAGCTGGTTGATGGCATAATTAATTTATTGCATTAAATTAATTTAAATCATCTGCTGATATAAAAATAAATTATCTGTTTTAACACGCTGTTATTGTCATTAAAAAATTCCAGGTAGGATCTTCATCGCTACCTTCAAGCAATGGAGCTAAATCAAGTTTAAGTCCACTATTAGTATCGTATTTGAAATCAATAATTTCAACTTTACCAGTGTTTTTATTTTTTGCAGAGGTATAGCTGCCAGTAATTAAGTTATTACCATTAGGATTATATTGTGTACTAATAGCAAAATCGAAAGATGTAGGTTTTCCGTCCTCAATACTAAACAGTTTAATTTTGATTGGACCGTTATCTTTTTTGGGCTGGGCGAGGAAATCATGTCCAGGTTTATCACTACCATCTCTATGTATTTTTACGTTAAATCCTTGCCAAATATTTAAGGCATGATCATAAACTGCCATACCTACATTATAGTGTTTAAAATTATTATTGCTATATTCTTTTACTTGCGTATATATTTTTTCATCTTTAATATCCTATTATTCATTTATTATTAATTTTATATGTAAGTTACAGAGTAATATAAATAATTGTTTATGACATTCAATTTCATTATTTAAATAACATATTAATTATATTATAAATAAAAAGTTATAAAACATATTATTGCTTATATTTTTGGAATATAAATAAAGAAAAATATCAGCCTCATTTATAAAATATTTTAAAATGAAACTAAATATTATAATAAAATCCCATTATTATTTTTTATAAATATTGAAATATAATCCTAGAGATAAGCATTTGGAATTAGATATAATGCTAAATATAGGTAATATATCATATTGAAATAATAGTAATTACTGTTACTAGCTATTATCATATTAAAAAAAGGATTTTTACTAAATAGGCAGAATAAACAACATTTAAATTTGACATCTGCTGAAACATAGAAAAATATTTAGCTTAAAAAATTGAGAATAAATAATTAAAAATTATTATATCGGTAAACAATTCAAATTTTAACGATGCAATTGATATCTAACAGAACAGAAAATAGTCTATTAAATCTGCATAAATAATCGGCCTGCTGTTATCCTCTCCCAACTATGCGCCAACACTCAGTTTACCTATATGGCATAAACTAATATAAATAACCCCTCATTAATGGGGTTATTTATAGTTAAAAAGGGTCGATACATAGAGCGCGGTAAAAAAATAAATCCTTTATTTTATTCTATTAGCCATTACTAATCAGTGTTATGTCCTAGCAGCTGAAATACAATTATGCCAGCTTGATAACGACCATCCCGGTAATCAATAAAATAATACCGCCCCAACCTTTATAATTTAGCCGTTGATTAAACAAAATCCAACCGGCGGCAACCGTGGCTACAACACCAAAAACCCCCCAAAGTGCATAAGCAATCGAAAGCTCAATACCTTTTACCGCTACAGCTAATGCACTAAAAGCACCTAAAACGGCAATTAAAGATAATACACCTATCCACAGTCGCTTAAATCCATTTGATAACTTTAAAAAAATATTAGCCGCTATTTCTAAAATAACGGCCAGAAATAGAAAGGCACCATGCCACCATTGATATTCCGCTAACATATTATGCCTCCTTAACAACTTTAGTCATTTTATTTAATGGCCTTTTTGGCGTAATTTTTTTCCCCTGTTTTATCGAATATAGTGTGCTAGTTTTTTTAGTACCCGATTTTATTAGCGCTATACCCACAATAAGTAACGCTAATCCAATAAGTTTCATTGGTGGTAATGATTCATTAAATAACAAAACACTAAATGCTGTTATAAAAAATACCCCAATACCTTCCCAAAGAGCATAAGCTACTCCAAGAGCAACTTTTTTTACTGCCATTGCCAATAATATATAAGATGAAGCAATCATAAAATACATTACCAATAAGCCAGTCATATCACCGCTGACGCTAGAATACTTCATTGATAAAGTACCAATGACCTCTGATACAATCGATGATGCTAAAAATATCCAATAAATCATTATATTATCCTGTTATTAACAATCATCAAAGCAATAGATAAATACCTAAATTGGTAATAACTAAGTGATGATTTAAATTACAAGTCCATTTACGGTAAAACCGATTAGCAACAGGAGACGCTACAATGCACCACACCAGTGATGTTCACTAGAAATAATAGATATTTTTGATAAGAAAAGATGATAGCTACTACGTTGATTTTTCACGCTAGACATGATATTTTATTCATGCATCATACGGCCAACCGTATGATATACTATGAATCCTCACTATTGATAGAATAAATACAAAGCTATTTATATCATAACCATTGTATTTACTCAAATAATTATAATAAATTCCAGCAAAAATGCAAAAAGCTACCAAAATAAGGGTGATAAACCTAAACACATTACCCTATTACGTAGACAAAAACTATTCGAACTCATTCCATGAACGACCATCTTTGGCGATCATCGCATCAGATGCCTCAGGTCCCCATGTACCCGCCTGATAAAGTTTAGGTGGCTGATCATCCTTTGCCCAAGCGTCCATAATAGAATCCACCCATTTCCAAGCTTCTTCTACTTCATCCCGACGGACAAACAGAGCCTGAATGCCACGCATAGCTTCTAGTAATAAACGTTCATATGCATCAGCCAAATGGATTTGATTAAATGTTTCAGAAAAACTCAGATCTAATTTTGTCGTCTGTAAATGATGTTTATGCTCAAGACCCGGCGCTTTGTTTAAAATTTTAATATCAATTCCTTCATCAGGTTGTAATCGAATAGTTAATTTATTTTGTGGTAGATCCTGATAAGAATCAGAAAAAATATTTAACGCCGGTTTTTTAAAATAAACCACCACTTCAGAGCATTTTGCCGCTAATCGTTTGCCAGTTCTTAAATAAAATGGTACGCCAGCCCAACGCCAATCATCAATGTCAACTCGAATTGCTACAAAAGTTTCCGTTTTACTGGATTTATTTGCCCCTTCTTCCGCAAGATAGCCAGCCACTTTTTTGCCTTGAATAGAGCCTGATGTATATTGACCTCGGACAGTTTTTTCACGTACATTACGATAATCAATCCGACGTAATGAGCACAATACTTTAACTTTTTCATCTCGTATGCGATCTGCAGTTAAATCCGCAGGCGGTGACATGGCAATCATAGTCAAGATCTGTAATAAATGATTTTGGACCATATCACGCATCTGCCCAGCTTGATCAAAGTAACCCCAGCGTCCTTCGATACCAACCTCTTCAGCAACTGTGATCTGTACATGATCAATCGTTCGATAATCCCAATTATTAATAAATAAAGAGTTGGCGAAACGTAAAGCTAATAAATTGAGCACTGTTTCTTTACCTAAATAGTGATCAATACGATAAATTTGGCTCTCCTTAAAATACTTAGCAACCTCATTATTTATATCTTGGGAAGAGGCAAGATCACTGCCTAATGGTTTTTCCATAACAACCCGGTTAGGCTTCTTATTGAGGCCAGCATGGCCTAAGCCATGGCAAACCGCACCAAAAGTCGTTGGTGGCATAGCAAAATAAAATATAGCGGGGTTACTATCACCCTCAAGATATTTTGCTAGTGAATTAAATTTGTTCAGATCCTGAACATCTAAATTGAAAAAATCAAGGCGCTTACTTAATTTTTGCCATAAACTGGGCTCCATTTCCTCATTTAGAAAAGTCTCTAACGCATCTTTAGTTTCTTTTATATAGGCGGCAGCATCCCATTCAGCCCGACCAATCCCTATAATACGCGTATCAGGGTGGATATAGCCCGTTTTTTCCAATTGATAAAGGGAAGGCAATAATTTGCGGCGAGCCAAATCTCCTTTTGCGCCGAAAATAATTAAATTACATGCCTGAACAGCTTTATTAATTGCCATGATATGGGATTCTCCTTAAATACCAATTCTATAGTGCTATGATAGCTTCAATCGAGAAAATAAATGTACCTTTTTGATTCGACCAGGTAAACAAAGCCACGGTATTTTATTTTGCTCAAAAAATAATTCGCAACAAATTTGATTAGTTATATATAATTTTTAATTCTTCATATTTATTAAACTAAAATGCAAAGTAAATTAGACGCCCGTCATATTTTTAACAAAATTTCAGTTAATAACTTCCTTTTTTTCATTACTGACCAAACAACGCATAGTATATTTTGACTTAAGTAACAAGAATCCCCCTTCGGCAATATTAGTAAAACGGGTAGCTTTTCAGTATGAACACATTAGAACAAATAAATAATAACTTTGAGTATTTCAGTAAATCAGAAAAGAAAGTTGCCAATTCAATCCTTGAAAGCCTGCAAAAAGCGATTCACCTTTGTATTGCAAGCCTAGCTAAATTGGCTAATGCGAGCGAACCCACTGTAAATTGTTTTTGCCGTAGAATAGATACCAAGGGTTTTCCTGATGTTCAATTACGATTAGCACAAAGCTTCGGCAATGGAACATCCTATGTTAATCGTTTGGTTGATCAAGATGATAGTGTCAGTTGCCATAGGCAAAAAGTTTTTGATGCCGCCATCGCGCAATTCGGTATTGTAAAAGATAACCTAAATACCACAAACATTAATCGTGCTATCGATCTATTAACCCAAGCAAACAAGATCGCTTTCTTTGGTTTAGCTTCCTCAGTAGCAGTTACCCATGGCGCTATGAGTAAATTTTTTCGTTTTTATATCCCAGTAGTCTATTTCGTTGATGTCATGATGCAACACATATATTGTATTAACTATCGCTATGGTGACGTTGTGATTTGCATTTTGCCTACTGGGCACACGCAAAACGTGGTTGAATAAGCTAAAGTGGCTAAAGCCAATGATGCTATAGTCATTGCTATTACTACCGCTAATTCCCCTCTAGCACAAATCGTTTCCTTATCTATCGCAATTGCTGTACCAAAATATATCAATATTTACATGCCGATGGTATCACGACTAGCACAGTTGACATTAATAGATGTGCTAGCAACTGGCTTTATTTTACGTCGAGGGCAAAATTTTAGAGATAACTGAAAGCGCGTAAAAGATATATTACATAATGTATATCCTGATAAACTCTAGTGCTATTTACCTTTAGCAAACAGATCAATATCAGCAAGCTATAGATCTGTTCGTTTTACTGCAAAAAATATTCTATCTAGCTAAGGCATTTAAATGATACAACAGCACACTTTAATAAAGGGATTAATTTCATTTCTATGTAATAACCTATCAACCAACAACAATTTTAATAAGTAACGGGGTCATAAATGTCGAGATGACTTAAAAGAACGAAAATTGTTACTACTCTCGGTCCCGCGACTGATCGTGATAATAACCTGGAAAAAGTGATTAAAGCCGGCGCAAACGTTGTTCGTCTAGACTTTTCTCATGGCTCAGCAGAAGATCACTTATAACGGGCAAAAAAAGTACGTGAACTTGCGAAATCATTAGCACAACATGTCGCTATTCTTCGTGATCTACAAGGCCCTAAAATTCGCGTTTCAACATTTAAAGAAGGAAAAATTTTCCTTCATGTTGGCGATAAATTTATCTTAGATGCCAATTTAGCCAAAGGTGAAGGTAATCAAGAAAAAGTCGGCATTGACTATCAAGGTTTACCCAATGATGTGGCATCAGGTGATATTCTGTTACTCGATGATGGACGCGTTCAATTAAAAGTACTTACGGTAAAAGATCAGCAAATTCTTACTGAAGTAACTGTTGGTGGACAACTATCAAACAATAAAGGGATCAATAAACTTGGGGGGCTATCCGCAGAAGCACTAACAGATAAAGACAAAGCCGATGTCTTGCTCGCAGCTCAGATCGGTGTCGATTATTTAGCGGTTTCTTTCCCCCCACTCAGCAGAAGATCTAAATTATGCCCGACGCCTGGCTCAAGAAGCCGGTTGTGATTGTCAAATTGTCGCTAAGGTGGAGCGAGCTGAAGCGGTTGCCAATGACAAAGTTATTGGCGAAATTATTTTAGCCTCAGATGTAGTCATGGTTGCTCGAGGTGACCTAGGTCTTGAGATTGGCGACCCTGAGCTGGTCGGCATACAAAAAAACTAATACGCCGGGCACGCCAACTAAACCGTATTGCCATCACTGCCACCCAGATGATGGAATCGATGATCACTAATCCCATGCCAACCCGAGCTGAAGTAATAGACGTTGCTAATGCTGTGCTGGATGGCACTGACGCCGTTATATTATCAGCCAAGACAGCGGCAGGCCAATATCCTGCTGAAACCGTTGAAGCCATGGCTCAGGTTTGCCTTGGAGCAGAAAAGATGGCTGGCATAAATATTGCGAAACATCACCTCTATGATATATTTGACAGCGTTGAAGAAGCGATTTCGATGTCAGCTATGTATGCCGCCAATCACTTCAAAGGAATAAAAGCGATTATTGCCATGAAAGAATCAGTCCGTATCGCTTGTATGATGTCTCGGATCAGTTCAGGTTTACCAATATTTTCTATCTCCTATCATAAAAGACCTTAAATCAGTGTTCTCTATACCGTGGCGTAACCCCGATTTATTGTAATAAAGAGACTAATACGATTAATGCTGTTAAAAATGCCATTCAATGCCTGCTGGAAAAAATTATATTGAACCAGCTGATTTAGTCTTAGTTACCCAGGGCGATCAAATGGGTCAGATTGGTAGCACCAATACCTGCCGAATATTAAAAGTCGAATAATTTCACATCATAAATACATTTAACCCCGTTATATACACGGGGTTTTTAATTACCTAAAATATTACTATCATTTTTTACCACTTTTTTTTATGACCCAGTCATTATTCTTTCTAATAAATGAATCAGAAAAAAATAATTTCAGCTACTGTTTATTGGCTCTTAGTTTATTATTAACACCAACATTAACAATCAATCAAGGAATAAAATATAACGGAATAATAATTTATTCTACAATAGAAAAAAACAAATAAAGTAAGTTTACAATATCTGACCAAGGTGAAGTTAATACTAATAAAGGCGTAATAGTACAACTTAATAACGATGCAAATCAAAATAAAAATATGCTTGCTCAAGGAGCACAATCAGCAAAATTAATTATTAATCAAAAATTAATTCTAGCAAAAAAACAAATTTACATGGTTTGCTAAATATAAAAGGATCTCCAGCAAAAGTTGTTATTGTCAATCCTAATGGTATTACCTGCGATGACTGTCAGTTTAGCAATACAACCGGAGTTGATTTAGTTGCTGGTAAAATGAATTATGCCAATAACACAATAAACTACCAGACTGATAAGGGAAAATAATTTTTACTGGTTTAGGAGTATGAGGGAATGGAAATTCATCGATAAATGCAAAAAACAAATTTTTATCCAACCTCACTATATACGCAGGAAATGTTCGTTTTAATAATGCTGCCAAAGTTAATGTCGCTAAGCAGTATTATGTTGTTGGTAATGTTAAAACTGAAATCGATGGTTATAATTATAATAATAGAAAAATTTCCGGTTTGACCGGAGATAAAACAACATTTTTACTTGCAGAAAATAGCTATATTTACGCGAATCAATTAAGGATCTTTACCAGTATTTAAATAATAAAGGTACGATTGGCGTTGTAGAAAATAAGGCGGAAATAGGTGTTATCTCGATTAAAGCAGACTATATTACTAATAAATATATAATTTCTGCTTTAGGCGCTATTAAGGATAATGAATATACTATCCCATCTTCAATAAATATTACCACTAAACATTTAATTAACCACCAGGATGCGGGCATTAAAGCATCCGAAGGGATCGTCACACTTGAGACTTATAAAGGAAAAGGTTATTTTGATAAAAATATAAAAAAAATTTTTTTTATAAACTTAATTAATTAGTTGCTTAGCCATAATTTAACTGACTAACAAAATATCTAATTCTTTTTATTAATACGCCTTATTTCACCAAAAATATTATTTTTTTATTACATTTATTATGGGATAAAAAAAGTAAAAATATATTATAAATAATTTTATTGCTATCTTGCGCCGCTTGATTAGCTATCAAGCGGTATTTTTTTATTAATAAAGATCATCGCGGCAATAAGTCTCTATCTCTCCGGCTTTGCGCGTTTTTAATAATTTTAATATCCAGGTATATTGTGCCAGATAGGGTTTAACTAAATATTCCAACTCTTCGTTCATGCGCCTGGCAATATAGTGATTACTTTGCCCGGCAATATCAGCCATTGCCTCACGAATATAGATATGTAATTGGTGAGTTTTATAGTCATAAACCGGAAATAATGGCACAATCTCCGCTTTACAAACCTTCATCAACCGCCCTACTGCCGGTAAGGTTGCTTTATAGGTTGCAAAAAAATCAACAAACTCACTATGTTCTTCACCATGATCTTGATCTGGTAAATAAAATCCCCAATAACCTTGCCTAACACTGGCAATAAAAGGTTTAATGCCCGCTTCACGAGAATGTAAACGACCACCAAAATGATGACGCGCTTTGTTCCATAAATAATCAGCCACAGGATCCTTTTGATGATGAAACATGGCTGCCATTTTTTGGCCTCGAGCCGCTAATAACATGGCTGGAATATCAACCGCCCAACCATGAGGTACCATAAAAATAATATTACGCTGTTGCTCTTTTAATTGTTCAATAATTTGTTCATTATGCCAATGAGTTCGTGCTAAAGTTTTATCTACGCCGCGTAAAACTAATTCGGCTAATATTGCAAAAGATTGCGGTGCTACAGCAAACATTTCATCAACATATTTCTCTCTTTGCTGCTCCGTCAATTCTGGAAAGCAATAAAGCAAATTAATTTTTGCCCGCCTACGCGAGCCTTTTGCTAACTTACCAATTAACTTACCCATTTTTGCCAGTAACAGATCGCGTAACTTAATAGGCAAATAAGCTGTTCCAGCTAATAGCAATGCACCAACCCACATCCCCCAATATCTGGGATGTAGGTAAATACGATGAAAGGTAGGAATATAACCAAGTTTACTATCTGTATCCTGTTTTTTATTCATTAATACACTCAAATACAACGTATAAAAATCTAAAATCTGAGATACATTATAATATTAACCTTATGATTTACAGAAAATAATTATGGCAGTAAATAAAATGCTAGTTCACAACCTAATTAGCTAACAAAAATCATATTAATCGCTTGCCAGCTGCGATTTATTCTCTTTAACGGATGCCAGAAAGAGTTGACGATATTTACCTGTTAATCCACCTGAGTGAGGTAAATTAGCTGTTAATGGGTTAACTGCGCGCTGATTAAACCATAACTCATAATGAAGATGAGGACCGGTAGTACGTCCAGTATTACCTGATAATGCTATGCGTTCACCTCTTTTTACTTTCTGACCTGGTTTAACCAATAATTTACGTAGATGCATATAACGAGTGGTATACTGACGCCCATGACGAATAGCAATAAAATTACCGGCCGCGCCACTATATTTCGCCACAATAACTTCACCATCACCAACCGCTAATATTGGTGTCCCGACGGGCATAGAAAAATCAACTCCCTGATGAATAGCTGGACGCCCTGTTACCGGATTTATACGACGCAAACTAAAAGGAGAAGAGACTCTAAAGGTTTTGGCTGTAGGATAACGTAAGAAACCGCGCTCTAAGCCATTAGCTTCACTATCATAATAGCGCCCATTTTCAGCTCGAAAGGCATAGTAATTCTTACCATTAGTTAATAAATGAACCCCCAACAAACGACTCTGTTCACTGTGACCATCAAACATTTCACGACTTAACAAGACCGAAAACTTATCACCTGACTTTAGCTTACGCAAATCGATCTGCCATTGTAGTGCTTTAGACACTTCACGAGCTTCGTTATATGTTAAGCCTGAATTAACTGCACTAGAGGTAAAATTACCGTTTATTTTACCTTGGATAACCTTATCAGACCAAACACCTTGACAAATTTGCTTCTCTTCATTAAAAGTACTAGAGGCACCTTGGCGAGTATAAACACGTGTTTCACGCTGTGAAATAATCCATGTCAGTGTCTGTAATTCTCCATCTTTATTCAATTCCCAGCTTAACGTTTGCCCTATTTGCAAATTCCGTAACGCTCGGTGTTGATTAGAAAGAGCCGCCACATCACCAGCATCTAAACCATACTGAGTTAAAATACTAGTTAGATTATCACCGTTTGAAACAACATGTTCATCAGGTGTATCAGCTCCCTTTTCATCAGTTACCCCTTCATCAGGTAACTGTTCGCTGCTATCGGTGATAATATCATCAGTATCCGAGTTATCTACTTGGCTGGTATTAGTTTCACTTTTATCTTTACTACCAAGAATAATACCTGGTTTTATTGGCGATGATTCTTGAGAAATATTTTCATCTTTATCATCGGGTTGAATAACAACAGGCCGCCAAATTGCGACAGCCAATGTTGCTATGGTTAATGTGCCTAGCATAATTTTATGCGGTTTAGGCAAATTGCCATATACCTGAACGATAGTCTTCGCCATCTGCTGCACGTATTAAATTCCTTCTAGTTCTTATCCAAGCAGCTTTTAAATTGATTAGATAACGCTGTTAAAAATTCCACATAGCTATCCTTACTTAACCCGATGCCGCTCCCTAATGGATCTAATATCCCCATATATACATCGGTATCTTTTATAACAGCTTTAATCACCGCTGGCCTGAATTGTGGTTCAGCAAAAACACAAACTGCTTTTTTCTGAGCCAACATTGTTCTTATTTGATATAGTCTTTGGGCGCCAGGCTGAATGATAGGATTAATAGTAAAATAACCTAATGAGGCTAAATGATAGCGTTTTTCAAAGTAACCATAAGCATCATGAAAAACAAAATATCGCTTATCTCCAACCGACTGTAACATCTTAGCAATATTTTGATCAGTTTGTGTCAATTTCTCATCGAATTTACGAAGGTTTACGTCCAACTGTTTTTTATATTTAGGATATAAAGCGACTAATCGGTGGTGAATAATGTTAGCAGCAATACCTGCAATGTCTGGTGACAACCAGATGTGCATATTATACTCACCATGTGAATGATGCTCATGATGATGACCATGAGAATTTTTATTATTTACCGCTGTGCTATCTTCGCTGCTTTTCAGTAAGCGTGCTTTTATAGCTGGATCTTCAGCTAATGTGATCCGTTTTTCAGTGGGCAATTGTGCTAATGGTTTCTCTAAAAAATTTTCTAAATTTGAGCCAACCCAAATGAAAAGATCAGCAGTTTTGATTTTTTCCAGATCGGAAGGTTTTAAAGCATAATCATGGGGTGAAACACCATCAGGTAATAATATTTGTACATCAGTAACACCATTAGTAATGGCTGCGGCAATAAAACCTAACGGACGAATTGACGTAACTACATCAGCTTGAGTAGTAGATAAGAAACTGAGTAATAGTCCAGCAAGAATGTATTTTTTTCCATAATTTTTTGAACAATTTTTTTTTGTTTTGTGTAACATAGAATAGTTTCCATAGACTAATTTTGATAATGTTATATTATAACAATTTAATCATCCTGCAAGAATTATTTACCATGCAAACGCTATTAAGCTTAAAAAATATTGCTGTTAGTTTTGGTTCACACCAAATTGTCGAAAACATCTCCTTTGATCTATATGCTGGAGAAATATTAACACTATTGGGGCCAAATGGTGCTGGTAAATCTACGCTAGCTAAAATACTCCTCGGCTTAATTAACCCTAGTCAAGGAGAAATAATTTGCCAAGCCAAATTGCGCATCGGTTATGTGCCACAGAAATTATCGCTGGATATGACAATGCCTTTGACCGTTAAACGTTTTATGACATTAAAACCTGGAGTAAAAACTACTAATATTATTCCTGCTTTAATACGTGTCGGCGCTGATCATCTTATCGAGCAACAAATGCAAAAACTATCTGGCGGGGAAACTCAACGTGTTCTACTTGCCCGTGCTTTACTGAATCAACCACAATTACTTGTTTTAGATGAACCTACACAAGGTGTAGATATCAATGGTCAAGTCGCTTTATATAATCTAATTGATAATATTCGTACCGAATCAAATTGTGCTGTTTTTATGATTTCACATGATCTCCACCTTGTGATGGCAAAAACTGATAAAGTACTCTGTATTAATAAACAAATATGCTGCTCTGGTCGGCCAGAGGATGTGGCTTTAGATCCCGAATTTATTGCTATGTTCGGCCATCGTGGGATAGAAAAGATCAGTATCTATCGCCACCATCATCATAATCATAATCATAATCATCAATGCGATTTAAATAATGAGATTGATGACAAACCTACAGGGAACTGTCATCATGATTGAACTATTACTACCTGGGTGGTTAGCTGGTATGCTGTTAGCCATTGCCGCAGGACCACTAGGCTCTTTCGTTGTCTGGCGGCGTATGTCATATTTTGGTGATACTCTCGCTCATGCTTCATTACTTGGTATCGCTTTTGGTTTATTACTCAATGTTAATCTGTTTTATGCCGTTATTGCTATCACCCTTCTTCTTGCAATTTTATTAGCCTGGCTAGAAAAGCGCCCACATCTGGCCATCGATACCCTATTAGGCGTAATGGCGCATAGTGCCCTATCACTTGGATTAGTCGTCGTCAGTTTAATGGACAATGTTCGTATGGATTTGATGGCTTATTTATTTGGTGATCTATTATCGGTAACCAGCGAGGATGTTTTTTCAATCGCGATAGGTGTTGCTATTGTTTGTTCAATTATTGTCTGGCAATGGCGTAATTTACTGTCAATAACAGTTAATCAGGATTTAGCTTTTGTTGATGGCGTAAAAATACAGCAGCTTAAGGTATTATTAATGCTGGTTACTGCCCTTACCATAGGTATTGCCATGAAATTTGTTGGGGCTTTAATTATTACATCATTATTAATTATTCCTGCCGCTACTGGTAGACGATTTGCCAAAACACCAGAGCAAATGGCAGTAGTTGCTATTATTATCGGTATGTTTGCCGTGACGGCTGGACTTGCTCTGTCTGCCTATTACGATACACCTGCAGGCCCCTCGGTTGTGATCTGTGTCAGTGCTTTATTTGTATTAAGTTTATTTATTAAAATAAAAAACTAATCTATTCATGCGATAAAATAAATTATTTTTAAAATTACCTAAACACCCTATTCCCTAACTACAAATCCATCAATTATGACTTGTAGTGAGTTTTTATTTTGCTAATCAAATTAGAACCGGTAACCGACACCAAGCATCCATGTACCGACTTTTATATTTTTAAATTAGTATGTTCAAAAGATAATTTGGTATGTTCATAAGTAACATCAATAGATAAATTCTCCACCGAATTAATTTGTAAACCCGCACCATAAGCTAATTCAATTTCAGTGTCTTTAAAAGCATTTGCGAATGGTGATTTTACCTCAACTCTACCACGAGCCGCTCCAATTAAGCCATAGGTTTATCCTGAAATTCTTCATCTTTAAATTGTAGATGACTTTGTGCATAATTTAGTGATAGAGTATTTTTACTTGCTGCACAGGCATTCGCAGAAACACAGGCAAATATAGTAGCAATGACAGATCTAATAAATATTTTTTCATTTATCTTCTATTCCTAATAGAATAATATTTAATTCAAAAGTCTTTATAAGATATGAAATAAATCGATTACTCTATATATAAAACTAAATAATTTTTTGTTAAATGTAATTTAAACTAAAAAATAAAATTTGACTGATGATATTTAGTTAGAAGATATATTTAACTTATCATTGATAAATAAGCAGAAATTAAAATAAATCGTCCTGCTCTAGCTATCGAAACTAAAAATAATGTAGAGGCAAGTTTTAGCTTACCTCCAAAAAAATGACAATTTTATTAAATACAATTATGACAATATTTAGCCAGTTAGTGAAAAATAACTAAGGTTTCATATTAGCATCTATCACTTGATAAAATGCATTGCCAGTATCGTAAATTGTCCATACACCTAAAATAACCTGATAACCGGTACGGTACATTACAATCAATTGAGACCTCAAATGAAGGCATTTGCCCCCATCTGTACGACTGCAAAATGGTTGTAGATCAAATGAGCTACGGGCTAACGGCGCATTAGGATCCCAATTTTGTTTAGTGATGAAATACTCCCAACCTGTAGTTCGATGAGGTGCGGTCAACGTCCAATGGAAAGTATTTTTACCGGGTGAAACATCAACTTTAGTCCAACGAGTAGCAGTATGTTCATATAACTCACCAAACCAACGATGTCCCGCACTGGCAATTTTTCCATCAGCTGGCCCACGCCGAGGAAAACCTTTACGACCTTCAACCGATTGGGGTTCAACCATAACCGCACCACAATTACCATTTTTACCTAACGAACACAGATAAGCTCGACTAGTAGGAAAATCGATATAACCATGCATAGGATTGAGGAGAGTATTTTCTCTGGCAAAACTTATAATACTAACATTGCTAATGATAACATTGATAATAATAATTTTATTTTCATTCAGTTTATTCCGTAATTAGCTAATTTTATTTATAAAAAAAATAGTTAGCAGACATAATGAAAACTACCGTAAAATTATTATTTAACAACGGCAAAAACATCAATAAAAATAATATAATTAATATTAAACTATTGCTTATTTTTGAGAGTTAAATATCATCAATTTATATTAATAATGCATTAATTAAATAAAAAGTTCATTGATAATAAAAATGGTTAATAAAAATAACAAATAATAATCATAAATAAATTATTATTTATTCATATATTATAAATAGCAGCCTAACCCGGTGTTAAGCTGCATTGAAAATAATTAGCATGATTATATTAGCGAATTACAAGCAATAAATTTAACCCCATTAATAAACTTAATTAGCATCATCATGATCTTTATTAACCCCAAAATGGCGGTAGGCATGATCAGTCGCAATTCGACCACGGGGAGTACGCTGAATAAATCCTTGCTGAATCAGGAAAGGTTCAAGAACATCCTCTATGGTTTCCCTTTCTTCACCAATTGCAGCAGCCGCATTGTCTAATCCTACCGGTCCTCCCATAAATTTATCAATAATAGCTATCAATAACTTACGATCAAGATAGTTAAAACCGGCTGAATCAACATTAAGCATATCTAATGCCTGTGAAGCGATGTCACCATCGATAATACCATCGCCTTTTACTTGGGCAAAATCTCTTACTCGCCGTAATAAACGATTAGTTATCCGCGGCGTTCCCCGTGAGCGCATCGCAATTTGTCTCGCACCGGCATCAGAAATTTCTAACCCCATAAAGTGAGCACTACGTAATACAATCGTCTGTAAATCATCGACATTATAAAATTCAAGACGCTGAACAATACCAAAACGATCTCTAAGTGGGGATGTCAGTGAGCCGGCTCTGGTTGTTGCACCAACGAGAGTAAAAGGAGGTAGATCAATTTTAATTGAACGCGCAGCAGGCCCTTCTCCTATCATTATATCCAGTTGGTAATCTTCCATTGCCGGATAAAGGATCTCTTCTACAACTGGCGATAAACGATGTATTTCATCAATAAAGAGTACATCATGCGGTTCTAAATTGGTTAGCATTGCCGCTAAATCCCCTGCCTTTTCTAACACTGGGCCGGAGGTGGTACGTAAATTTGCGCCCAATTCATTCGCCACAATACCCGCTAATGTCGTTTTACCAAGCCCAGGTGGACCAAAAATCAGCAAGTGATCAAGTGCTTCAGCTCGTAATTTAGCTGCCTGGATAAAGATTTCCATCTGTTGGCAAACCTGAGGTTGCCCGACATATTCAGTAAGGAATTTTGGTCGAATAGCGCGATCAATCACGTCTTCATCAGGTAAATTCTCAGCAGAAACTAAACGATCAGCCTCAATCATAGTTTGGTCCTTACTTATTATTTATAATGCAGCTCGCAATGCTTCGCGGATCAATGCTTCACAGTTAGCAGCTCCATTAGCAATTCTGCCGATCATACGGCTCGCATCTTGTGGTTTATAGCCTAAAGAAATTAATGCCGAAACCGCCTCGGCTTCAATATCATGACTATTTTGTTTTGCCGCTGATGAGCCCGGTAAATCTATCGCACTATTATTAAATAGATCGCCATTAAGTCCTTTAAAGCGGTCTTTCATTTCAACCACCAGTCGTTCTGCGGTTTTTTTGCCAACACCCGGTAATTTTACCAAGCTAGAAAACGCTTCTTGTTCTATCGCAGAAACAAATTGATAAGCTGACATACCGGATAAAATGGCCAGCGCTAATTTAGGACCCACCCCATTAACCTTAATTAACTCACGAAATAATACCCTTTCTTGCTTATCATTGAAGCCATATAGTAGCTGCGCATCTTCACGCACGATAAATTGAGTCCATAAGATCACTTCCTGACCAATTTCTGGTAATTCATAAAAAACAGGTCATTGGCATATGAACTTCATAACCTACACCATTTAGTTCGAGTAAAACAATAGGCGGCTGTTTTTCCAAAATAGTGCCTCGCAAGCGACCAATCACATCGATTTCCTCTTTTAGGTTATTCTGCTAATGCTTGTATTATAAAAAAATACTGGGTTTATATCTAGTTATTGACGCAATCGTCTTTTAGCCAATGATAGTTCTGGCTCACCTATTTGAGCCAAATTTTGATTAAAATGACAATGCGTGATCACAATAGCTAAAGCATCAGCATCAGCTTGAGGATGCGATAACAATTTCAATATTGAGCAGACCATATGCTGAACTTGTTTTTTTTCCGCCGCTCCCGTGCCAACAACGGATTGTTTTACTTGTCGCGCCGCATATTCAAAAACTGGTAATTGATTATCAACTGCAGCTAAAATAGCCACGCCTCTTGCTTGACCTAATTTTAGAGCAGAATCTGCATTTTTTGCCATAAACACCTGTTCGATAGCAAAACTGTCCGGTCGATATTGGGTAATGATTTCAGTGACACCTGAATAAATACGTTGTAAGCGTGTTGGCAGATCCTCTGCCTGAGTACGTATACAGCCACTACCTAAATAGATCAACTGTCGACCTTGTTGACGAATAACACCATAACCGGTAATACGCGAACCAGGATCAATCCCAAGAATAATTGCCATATTCTTGACTCACTGAGTAGGTTAAACATGCAAAGAAAAAGCATACTGATAATCAGCATGCTATCTCTTAATATAAAAAGTTGATTTAATTATAGCTGAACCGCAACTTCATCTGAAATTTCCCCATTATGATACACTTCTTGTACATCATCAGAATCTTCCAACATGTCGATTAAACGTAAAAGTTTAGGTGCAGTGTCAGCATCTAAATTTGCTTTGGTTGACGGGATCATTGTCACCTCGGCGGTTTCAGCCTTAAAACCGGCCGCAGCTAAAGCATCTTTTACATCACCAAAGCTTTCCAGCTTAGTATAAACATCGATGGCGCCATCATCATAAGATTCGACATCATCTGCACCCGCTTCTAATGCCGCTTCCATTAAATTATCTTCATCAATGCCTGGTGCATATGAGATCACGCCACGTTTAGTAAATAAATAAGCAACCGAACCATCGGTACCTAAATTACCACCGCACTTAGTAAAGGCGTGGCGGACATCAGAAACTGTACGATTACGATTATCACTTAAGCATTCAACCATAACAGCCGTACCGCCTGGGCCATAGCCTTCATAAATGATCGTTTCCAGATTATCATTGTCATCACTACCTACACCACGTGCGATTGCTCGATTTAACGTATCTCGCGTCATATTATTAGATAATGCCTTATCAATCGCTGCACGCAATCGTGGGTTTGATGCAACGTCACCGCCACCTAAACGAGCCGCTGTTACCAGTTCACGAATAATTTTAGTAAAAATTTTACCCCGTTTAGCATCTTGCGCCGCTTTCCGGTGTTTGGTATTGGCCCATTTACTATGACCTGCCATGAAATATCTCCCAAAATACGTCAATAAAAATCATTTTAGAACAAATTGTTCAATCGCCTGACGGTTACTCCATGACTTGGTCAATGCTGCTGCCTGAGCAGCAGGTAACCAACGAAAAGCCAAATGTTCTTTCAATAAAAAATCCTGCTCTTGCGGTAAGGCCAAAGAAAACCAATGCTCTTTGCATTGGGTTATACCCGGAGCATAACGGTGGCGAAATTTTAAAAAAATATCAAAATAGAGACTGTGTTGCAGGTCAACTAACGTCAAATGCTGTTTGATAATATCAATGCCTATCTCTTCTTTAACTTCACGCAATGCCGTCTTTCTGGGAGTTTCGTTATCCTCAAGACTACCGGTAACTGATTGCCAAAAATCAGGATCATCACGCCGCTGTAGCATCAGTACTTGGCGACTCGATTGTACATAAACCACAACTAATACTGATTCAGGCCGTTTATATTGCATAGTATCTATTTAGTTTTTGAAGCAACAGTTATCGCCAATTCCGCTAATGCGGCCGGATTAGCCACACTGGGTGCATCGGTCATCAAACAAGCTGCTGCGGTTGTTTTTGGAAACGCAATCACATCGCGAATATTTTCTGTTCCCGTTAATAACATAACAAGTCTATCTAAACCGAATGCTAAACCTGCATGTGGCGGTGTTCCATATTGTAATGCCTCAAGCAAGAAGCCAAATTTATCTTTCTGATCTGATTGGCTAATATTAAGAATTTCAAAAACAGCTTGTTGCATCTTATTATGGTGGATACGCACTGAGCCGCCACCAACTTCATAACCATTAATGACCATATCATAGGCATTAGCCACGGCCGCTAAAGGATTGGTTTGTAGTTGCTCCGGGGTAAAATCTTTCGGTGCAGTAAAAGGATGATGCATAGCATGAAGCTCACCATTTTCATCCTCTTCAAACATTGGAAAATCAACAATCCATAACGGTTTCCAGCTATTATTTTGTGTGATTGCTAAATCACGCCCTACTTTCAACCGTAACGCTCCCATTGCATCATTGATAACATTTTGTTTACCAGCACCAAATAGCAAAATATCACCCGCTTTAGCTTGGGTACGTGCTAACAAATTATCAATCACCGATGGTGGTAAAAACTTAGCTATCGGGCTTTGAATATCTGCCTGACCTTCAGTCAGCGAATTAACCTTCATCCAAGCTAATCCTTTGGCGCCGTAAATAGCAACAAATTCAGTATAACCATCAAGTTGTTTACGCGTTAATGTGGCCCCGCCTGAAACACAAAGTGCAGCCACACGGCCTTTTGGATCATTGGCAGCTTCAGCAAAAACTTTAAATTCAACGGCATTGACCAAATCAGCAATATCAACCAATTCTAAAGGATTTCGTAAGTCTGGTTTATCTGAACCATAACGTTGCATGGCCTCAGCAAAAGTCATTACCGGAAAAGTGCCTAACTCAATACCTTTATTTTCCTGCCACAATTGACGGATCAAACGCTCCATCACTTCACGAACTTGCTCAGCAGTCATGAAAGAGGTTTCTACGTCGATCTGAGTAAATTCAGGCTGGCGATCAGCTCGTAAATCTTCATCACGAAAACATTTTACTATCTGATAATAGCGATCAAAGCCCGACATCATCAATAATTGTTTAAAAAGTTGTGGTGATTGTGGCAGAGCATAAAACTCACCTTTATGAACGCGGCTTGGAACAAGATAATCACGCGCACCTTCTGGTGTTGCTTTAGTCAAAATGGGCGTTTCAATATCAACAAAACCTTCTGCATCCATAAAACGACGCACAAAACTAGTAATGTTCGCTCGCTCTCTTAAGCGCGTTGCCATTTCCGGGCGCCTTAAATCAAGATAACGATATTTTAATCTTATTTCCTCGGAATTTTTTTGATTTCTATCTATCGGTAATGGTTCAGAACGATTAATAATCGTCAATGCTTGTGCAACAATTTCAATCTCACCGGTCGGTATCTCTTTATTGATTTGTTCACGTTCTCGTACCATACCTGTGATCTGGATACAAAATTCGTTGCGTAACTGTGACGCTTGGGTAAAAAGTTCGGCATGATTTTCCTGCACAAAAACAACTTGAACTAAACCTTCGCGATCTCTCATATCGACAAAAATTAATTTACCTAAATTACGCTGGCGGTTAACCCAGCCACAGAGAGTCACTTTTTGTCCGACGTGAGCAACACCTAATTGCCCACAATAATTTGTCCGCATACGATATCCTTTTACTCATCATACTCAACTTGCAGAGTCGCTTGCACTAGCCGTTTTAGTGCTATTAATTTAAACATAATCAAAAAATATCGCTATTATACAGAAATTTCTACTAGGAAATAAGTACGCCTTATCATATTGGCCAGATAACTTTTAACTTATTCGCAATCTGAAAGCTTTTTATTGATTTAAATACTATATTTATGGTAACTGTTGAAGTTTTGAGATGTATCATTATTTCATATTTCACTGTTTTTCCTAATAAAATTGGGAAAAAATGGTTAGTTCTCTGTACATTGTATTTAGTGCTTTAATATTGTTTAAGTTATCTTTGGAAGTCATTAAACTCAGAACTCAGTATCAAGTTACTTACGGTGATGGTGGTTTTTGTGAATTACAAACAGCATTACGCGTTCAGAGTAATGCGATTGAGTATATTCCTATCTCTATGCTGTTATTATTGATGATGGTGATGAATGGTGCACCCGTTTGGGTTATTCATCTTTGTGGGTTAATTTTCATCATCTCCAGAATTTTTCATTACTTTGGCCTAAAACATAGAGAACGAACTTGGCGCCATTTTGGCCAAATAACTACTTATAGTTCTATGATTTTAGTGATCCTGGTTAACATTTATTATTTGCCTTGGATACAAATTTTTTCGTTTGATCTTTAATACAAGATTTATTTCATTAACATGGTCATCATTATACGCTTTGCCATGTTAATGAGTTTTAATTTATGTCCTAACATAAAATCTGTTAGAATTAATCACCGTTTGCTATTTAATTAATTCACAGGTTATGTCCAACCAAATTTTAGATAAACAGAAAGACACCTTATTTGCCACTCCTATTGCCAATTTAGGTGATTGGCAATTTGATGAAAAAGTTGCCGAAGTCTTTCCTGATATGATCAAACCTTCTGTTCCCGGCTATTCAAATATTATTACTATGATTGGTATGCTCGCGACACGTTTCGTCACAGCCAATAACACTATTTATGATCTGGTCTGTTCTTTAGGCGCAGCGACATTATCAATTCGTCGTAATATTGAGGCTAAAAATTGTAAAATAATTGCTATTGATAATTCAGCGGCCATGATTGAGCGTTGCCAACGAAATGTTCATGCTTACAAAGCGAATACGCCGGTTGAAATCATTAAAGGCGATATTCTCGATATCAACATACAAAATGCCTCAATGGTGGTATTAAATTTTACCCTACAATTTATTGCCCCCAAGCGTTCGACAACAATTAATTAACCGGATCTACCAAGGACTAAATCCTGGCGGTGTCTTAGTGTTATCAGAAAAATTTAATTTTAGCGACGAGAAAATTGGCAATTTACTATTTAATATGCATTATGATTTCAAGCGTGCCAATGGCTATAGTGAATTAGAGATAAGTCAAAAACGCAATATGCTAGAAAATAGCATGTTAACGGACTCGATTAGCAAACATAAATCACGTTTGCTCGCAGCTAGGTTTAATCATTGTGACTTATGGTTTCAATGTTTCAATTTCGGTTCGCTACTCTCTATCAAGGAACAAGTTTGATGATAGATTTTGGACATTTTTATCAACAAATCGCCGTAGGATCACTTAGTCATTGGTTAGAAACGCTGCCATGCCAAATTGAACAATGGAAAAAAACCACTCAACATGGGCAATTTAATTGTTGGCAAAAAATAGTGCAAAATCTTCCCGCTCTGACACCCGATCACTTAGATCTAAAAACCGCAGTAATAGCCAAAAATGAGTTACCACTTTTTTTAAAGATAAGCAACGGATCACTTTACTGCTAAAAAGCCTAATGCCCTATCTAGCCCATTTTCCCTTTACGATATTAATATTGATTGCGAATGGCGTTCGGACTGGAAATGGCAACGTATACTGCCTCATCTGTCACCATTAACAGATAAACAGGTAAACAGGTACTTGATGTCGGCTGCGGTAATGGCTATCACATGTGGAGAATAGTTGGTGAAGGCGCAAAAACTGTCATCGGTATTGATCCTACCCAACTATTTTTATGTCAGTTTGAAGCCATACGTAAATTAATTGGCAATAATCAACAAGCTCATCTATTGCCTCTAGGTATCGATCAACTACCGACGCTAGCTGCTTTTGATACTGTATTTTCAATGGGTGTACTTTATCATCGGCGTTCACCGTTAGATCATCTCTATCAGCTAAAAAATCAATTAGTTTCAGGTGGTGAGCTAGTACTGGAAAGTTTAGTTATTGAAGGTGATGAAAACCAATGCTTAATACCTGAAGAACATTATGCTCAAATGCGTAATGTTTATTTTATTCCCTCAGCCAAAATGCTTAAAATCTGGCTAGAAAAGTGTGGCTTTTGCGATGTGCATATTGTTGCTCAAACAGTAACAACCGTACAAGAACAGCGAAAAACAGCCTGGATGGAAACCGAATCATTAGCAAATTTTCTTGACCCAAATAACATGCATTTGACAATTGAAGGTTATCTGGCTCCTCTACGCGCAACTTTAGTTGCCAAAAAAGGTAAACTTGACGGTATTGAATACCGTCATTGCACTAAACTTATAATCAGTCATTATTAGCAATCGCTAATAAATTTTTCATTGCTTCCACCACATCACTATCTACACAATAATGAGTAAATTCATCCATCTCCATATTGGAACTCATCGTTACCCCTGCTTTGCGGTAGTTCATAGTCGATGGCATTACTCTCCCAGCAGATGTATGTACTTCCGGTAAACCTGCATCAATAAATTTCTGCAAATTTGACAATTTCACCCCAGCACCCGCCATGATTATCGGCCCATTTGAAGTTTTACTAGATAATGCATTTAATTCTTTCAATAATGGTAAACCACATTCCGCATTCTGCTGCTGGCCTGAGGTTAATATACGGGCAACCCCAAGTTCTGTCAGCTGTACATAGGCCTGTTTTGGGCTAATGCACATATCAAATGCACGATGAAAAGTAATCGCCATATCCCCAGATAATGCTTTTAAAATACGCATACGCGGTATATCAATATGCCCTTCTCGATTCAATATGCCATATACCACACCAGGAAAACCTAACTGCCTGATAAATTTAACATCATGTTTAATAATTTCAAACTCACTATCGCTGTAACAAAAATCCCCTCCTCTAGGACGTACAATTGGATGAACGGGGATCTTTATCGTATCTTTAGTCTGTTTTAAACAACCATAACTAGGCGTTAATCCACCTTCAGCTGGACTGGAACAAAGTTCAATACGATCTGCGCCACATTTTTCCGCAATTAGCGCACATTCAGCTCCATAGCAGCAAATTTCCAAGGTTATCATAATACTGCCACCTCTGATTAATTATTGTTATTTCTATTTTTAATTATCAATTAATAAGCATACTATTCTGCAAATAAAATACCCGTTTTTCAAACAGTAATTGAGACAAGTAATTAATTTTAATGGAAAAGGATAATATTTTATTATAAAAGACCATTAACTTTTGATAACAAATTTTCAATATATTTTTAACTTTTCATGAAGATAAATTTTAATCTGGAAAATAAAGAGACTTAACATAGCCCTTTTTTTAAATTAATATTTCTAATCAAAATTGCAATTTTTGCAGTCGTGTAATTTTTTAAAGTTAGATAAATCAAAAATCCTCTATTGTCATTTAGCAAGATGATAAAAAGCGATCCTATCTGATATTATTTTTTACAATAGAGTTATCGATCAAAGAGTTGATAGTAACATGTGAATAGCTAATATGGTATAAAGCCAGCTATTTTTATCACGATCCTCATAGCTGTATCTGGCTAAGTTGAATACGACAGCTATCTTCATCATTAAGGTAATCAGGTGAATATTCAGGCTCTTCTTTCAGAAAAAATTAGTAATGCATTAATTGCCGCAGGGGCTACTAAAGGTAGTGAGGCACATATCCGCCCTTCAACAAAAGCCCAATTCGGTGATTACCAAGCTAATGGTGTCATGTCTGCAGCTAAAAAAATCGGCATTCCTCCACGTCAATTAGCTGAAAAAATGCTGCCGCTACTAAATCTGGAAAATATTGCCAGTAAAGTTGAAATAGCGGGGCCCGGTTTTATTAATATTTTTCTTGATCAGCAATGGATAGCCGAACAAATTGAACTTACCTTGCAACATGAAAAATTGGCAATTAGCACCGTTACGCCACAAACCGTCATTATTGACTATTCCGCTCCCAATGTAGCAAAGCAGATGCATGTTGGTCATTTGCGTTCTACTATCATTGGCGATGCTGTTGCTCGTACATTAGAGTTTTTAGATCATAAAGTAATACGTGCTAACCATATCGGCGATTGGGGTACCCAGTTCGGTATGCTAATTGCGTACTTGGAAAAAGTTCAACAAGAAAATGCTACCGATATGGCTTTAGCTGATCTCGAGACTTTCTATCGTGAAGCTAAAAAACATTATGATGAAGATGAAAATTTTGCTGAACTTGCACGTAATTATGTGGTTAAACTGCAATCTGGTGATGAATATTGTCGGAAAATGTGGCGCAAATTAGTTGATATTACCATGGCGCAAAATCAACATACCTATCATCGTTTAAATGTCACACTGACGGAAGACGATGTGATGGGTGAAAGCTTATATAATAATATGCTGCCTGATATTGTCGCTGATTTAACAGCTAAACAGTTAGCCGTTAAAAGTGATGGCGCTATGGTTGTCTATCTGGATGCATTTAAGAATAAAGACGGTGATGCCATGGGGGTTATCATCCAGAAAAAAGATGGTGGTTATCTTTATACGACAACAGATATTGCCTGCGCTAAATATCGTCATGAAATGTTACACGCTGATCGGGTGCTATATTATGTAGATTCACGACAACATCAACATCTGATGCAAGCTTGGGCTATTGTGCGTAAAGCCGGCTATATTCCCGATACAATGTCATTAGAGCATCATATGTTCGGTATGATGCTAGGCAAAGATGGTAAACCGTTTAAAACTCGAGCCGGCGGAACGATCCGGCTCGCCGATTTACTTGATGAGGCAATTGAGCGTGCCAGTGATCTTATCCGGCAAAAAAATCCAACTATGCCAGAAAACGAGTTACAATCGATTAGTCAGGCGGTGGGTATTGGTGCAGTAAAATATGCCGATCTATCGAAAAATCGTACCACTGATTATATTTTTGACTGGGACAATATGTTAGCGTTTGAAGGTAATACTGCGCCTTATATGCAATATGCTTATACCCGTGTGGCCTCCATTTTTAAACGGGCTAATATTAATCCAACAGCACTAAGCGAGCCGGTGATTTTAGCAAATCAGTATGAACAAGCCTTAGCGACTCGTTTATTACAATTTGAAGAAACAATACTAACCGTTGCTCGCGACGGTTTACCCCATATTATGTGTGCTTACTTATATGATCTGGCAGGTTTATTTTCTAGTTTTTATGAACATTGCCCAATTTTAGGTGCAGAAAATAACGCATCAAAAGAAAGTCGATTAAAACTGGCATTACTGACGCAAAAAACCTTAAAAATTGGTTTAGACACATTAGGGATTGAAACGGTAGAAAAAATGTAATCCCTTATTAGACTATAGGCTGACAGTAGTGCAGCCTGCTGTCCATGATGCTGCTTAAGACAAAATATTCTAGCGATAAAATTCAGACAGTTAAGCCAATATGATGCTCATAAAATAAAAGAAACAAACGATACGATCATTAATAATGCAACTATCGCAGTACATAAACCATACTTAAAATCGGTATCCATAGCCTCACCTCACTATTCTCACTGCCTTAGTCATAAATTAATTAATGAAAAATCATTAAATGTCATAATATCATACAACAATAAAAGCTATTTTCTATTATATCATCTAGTAAAGATTGATTAATACTTTTGTTTTTACTGCAAATCAGACAAAATGATCAGCTTACTGATAACTTAATTATCTATTTTTATAGATCAATAACAGTAATTTTAAACAATAGTAAAGGAATTGGGAATGGCTCAGGAGTCTTTATAATCATGGCAACAATTAAGGATGCGACAAGGCTTGCGGGTGTCTTAACTACCACCGTATCACATGTAATTAACAATACCCGTTTTGTCGCCGAAGAGACAAAAACGATCGTCAAGGCAGCCATTAAAACACTTAATTACTCTCCCAGTGCAGTTGCTCGTAGTTTGAAAGTTAATCATACTAAATCCATTGGCTTATTAGCCACATCTAATGAAGCCCCTTACTTTACAGAAGTCATTGAATCAGTCGAAAACAACTGTTTTAGTCAAGGATATACATTGATCCTGTGCAATTCGCACAACAGCCTAAATAAGCAACAAGCCTATTTACAATATGTTAGCGCAAAAACGGGTTTATGGTTTACTTGTCATGTGCTCAGAATACCGCAATATTCCAATGGTGGTGATGGATTGGGGGCAAGCCCATGGTGATTTTACTGATGTCATCATTGATAATGCAGTTTATGGTGGCTATCTTGCCGGGCGTTATCTTATCGAACGAGGTCATCGTGATTTAGGTATTATCTCTGGACCATTAAAACGCAATACCTGCAATGGCCGGCGACAAGGTTTTCTCAATGCCATGAAAGAAGCTAACATCCAGTCACATAACGAATGGATTGTCGAGGGTGATTTCGAACCAGCTTCCGGCTACGAGGCGATGAAACAAATATTAAGTCACCAACAAAAAATAACTGCCATTTTCTGTGGCGGTGATATTATGGCGATGGGGGCTATCAGCGCTGCGAATGAATTAGGAAAGTGCCACAAGATATATCTATTATTGGCTACGACAATGTGCGTAATGCGCGTTTTTTACCCCAGCATTAACTACCATTCATCAGCCCAAAGAACGTCTAGGTCAAATGGCCTTTACCATGCTGCTTGATCGCATTATTAATAAATGCCAAGATGCGCAAACGATTGAAATACACCCAGAGCTTATTGAACGTCGTTCAGTTGTCGATGGTCCATTTATTGACTACCGAAGATGATCCCTGGATTTAAACGCTATCAATTAGTTAACCATTCGGCATTGAGTGTTTCGCTATTACCTAAATAATCCAGTAGCCAACTCAATCGAGGAACGTTTTTCTTCATTCCATATGATACAGCACGGACTATCAGGTAAGGGTTGCTTAATCTGCAATGTCTTTAATTCATTTTTGCGGCAAAGTTGCTCTATCCGATGTTTAGGCGCAAATCCTAAACATAATCCATTTTTAAGCATGCTAAACCACTTTCCCAATCTGGCACAATAAGCCTTTTTTGGTTATCTAATGCCCAAGTATCTCGTTTTGGTAAGTAGCGAAAAGTATCTTCTAAACATAAACTGGGATAGAGACGTAATTGATGATCGCTAATTAGCCCGCTTATGTGTGCTAAAGGATGATTGATACTGACAACACATGACCAGCGCATAAATCCCATATCACGAAAACTATATCTATCGCCAATCGGTGACGCACGGGTTGCACCAATTGCTATATCCACTCGGCCATCGACTAATGCCTCCCATACACCATTATAAACTTCCTGCTGAATAAAAAGTTCGATATCAGAAAAATGGCGATAAAAATCTAATATTAATTGCAATATCCTATCTGGTTTAACTACCCGATCAATGGCAATACTAAATTGTCCATGCCAGCCATTTGCAATTTGTTGACACTGATCACGAGTTTCACGCATTGTTTTAATAATATTACGCGCATTTTTAACAAAGAATTTACTAGCATCAGTAAGTACAACATCACGATAACGCCGTTCAAATCAAGGAACCGCCAACCACTCCTCCAGTTGCTTTACGGTATAACTGACCGCAGAGGGAACTCTATGTAACTCGATGGCAGCTGCACTAAAACTGCCCGTTCTCTCAACGGCATCAATCACTTCCAGGGAATACTCTGACCACATAGCCCTTCACCTATCAAAATATTTGATAACAATATGCAAATAATAACGCTTCACAACAAAAATTCATCTCTTATACAATAAATAGCGATGTTAGATATTATTTAATTTATTGATACCAATATGAATAAAAATAACCCCAATCAAGCCTATTTTGGCTTTATGCTTTATCTTGCTGGTTTAAGTATGCTCTGCTTTTTGGCCATTGATATGTACTTGCCGGCTTTTAGTATAATGCAACAACAACTCAACACCTCAGCAAATACCATCAGTGCAAGTCTTAGCCTATTTTTTGTGGCTTTGCCTTTGCGCAACTTAGCTGGGGGCCGCTTTCCGACCGTATTGGTAGAAAACCGGTTTTATTAATTGGCTTGTCTCTATTTATTATTAGTTGTCTGGCAACACTGTGGATCACTAACGGCACACAATTACTTATTTGCGATTCATTCAAGGTGTTGGAGTTTGCTCAACCGCAGTAATTTGGCAAGCTTTGGTCATCGATCGTTTTAGCGGTCAATATGCTAAACGGGTCTTTCTACCATAATGCCTTTAGTTGCACTGTCGCCGGCATTAGCTCCCCTGTTAGGTGCCTGGCTTCTAACTGGTAACAACTGGCAAATGATATTTTTTGCATTAGCTATCATTAGGATATTGCTTTTTCTGGCCACAATTTTGTTACAGGAAAAAAATATTCTGAAAAAACTGACAAAATAAAATCCACCACCACATTTATCACCTTTCTACATTCTGCTATTTTTAGCGGTCATGTATTAATTTATGCCGCCTGTAGCACCGGTTTTTTGCCTGGATAACGGGATCTCCCTTTATTTTAACTCAAATGGGACAGGATATAGGCATCAGTTATGTACCACAAACTATCGCTTTTATGTTCGGTGGCTATGGTGGGCATTATTTAATAGCCAAAATAAAAAAACCAAATTTTGCTACCAATTATTCTTATCGGTTATGGAATAAGTGTATTTGTCATTGTTATCCTTGCTATCTATTCACAACCTAATTTATTTGCTCTATTACTGCCTTTCTGTTATATGGCGGCGATGAACGGAGCTTGCTATCCTATTGTGGTATCAAATGCATTAAGTGTCTTTCCTCAAGACAGTGGTAAAGCCGCCGCTTTACAAAATACTCTCCAGCTTGGTTTATGTTTTGCCGCAAGTCTGGCGGTATCTAGCCTCATTGCCAATCCTTTATTAGCAACAAGCGGTGTTATGGTTGCCACTATTATTCCTCTGTTAATTGGTTACTGGCTGCAAAATAGAAAAGCTTCAATTAATACCTAAATCGGGAGCCTTCGAACAGTAAGAAAAGTTTTTAAACAAACCCATGTGAGAATCTCTGACTTCAACTGACAGCGTATATTCTAGTCATGAGTAAAATTTTATTCATTGATCAAATGGGAAAGTCCAACTTTCCCATTTCGACGAAGATTGGTCGGCTTAAAATTACAATATCATCCATATTAAGATATAAAACAAAATATTAAGCTGTTATTTTAAACTGAGATAAAATCAATAACGGTAGGAATTTCTCTCCAACTCAATAGGAAAGAAGTTGATGTGGATGAGGGCCAATAATATCCGTTTTTGAATGCCTTCACGTTACCTTTTTGAATTCTTGTTTTTCTATTGGTCACACTATTGTCATTAGCGTTGCTTATGGTTTTCTATCTTAATGATAAATTCTATTGTTTTTTTGCATTAGCTTGCTGAATGAGGGAATTTACAATTACTATCAATTGGTTATGGAGAAAATGAAATAGCAGTTATTTGACAATTTCATTCAATAGCTCAGTCATACTTCTTCTATAAAGACGCTTTTGAATGAGCAATAGCCTAAGCTAGGAAAGGAAAGATAAAACAATTAGCCAACTTGTCTTGGCGATCCATTTTGAGTGACGCCATTTGATGTTTATCGAAGAGCTTATTTGCAGATATCACTTAGTTACAGATAAGTAAATTAGACATAGGAAACCACTTTTGACATTAACGCTTTTCTAATAAGAAGAAACCTTGGTCGATTGTTTATCAAATCCTGTTTCTTTTTTTAGCTATTACTTAACCTAATTAAAATAGCGTGACGACTATTTAAAATACGCCCTATGATTATATTTTTTGTGCCATCACTCGCTCAACAGTATCAACTACCGCTTGGGTATGGGCATCAATTTCAATATTAACCTTTTCTCCAAGACGCTTTTCTGCAATTGTGGTGCGCGCAATGGTTTCCGGGATAAGATGGACACAAAAACGATTTTTGACCACATCTCCTACAGTTAAGCTAATTCCATCAACGCCGATAAAGCCCTTATGCAAAATATATTTCATTAATTGTTTATCATGCACATAAAACCAAATTTGGAGATTATTTTCAGCTTTAAAAATTTTAGCTACTTCAGCAGTAGTAATGATGTGACCCGACATAACATGGCCACCAATTTCATTACCATATTTTGCTGATCTTTCTAAATTAATCATATCGCCTAATTTTAAACTGCCTAAGTTTGTCAGTCGCAAAGTCTCCTTCATTAAATCAAAACTCACCTTATCGCCATCAATATGGGTAACAGTTAAACAGCATCCATTATTAGCAACAGAAGCACCTCTTTCTAAATCTGCGAGTAATTCAGTGGGAAATTGGACAATATAAGTACGAAAATTAACGCTATCTTCCACCGCAACTAGTGTTCCTTTTCCTTTCACAATGCCTGTATACATATATTGAGTTCCCAATTTTAATAAAAGATTAAAACTCATTCTACGCTAGTTATGCTAGATAAGCACTCTAGAAACAATAAATATGGCAGCTTTCTATCTATTTATAGCTATAACTTCACCAAATCGATACAATAAGCAAATTTTTAAGGGTTCAATTCTTTTCGTTTTCTATTCATTTTCAATAAAGTATATGGTGGGTGAATAAATATTTTAAAGAGGCACACAGCCTATTAGCATTAGGTATTCCAATTATTCTTGCTCAATTATCACAAACCGCAATGGGTTTTGTCGATACAGTAATGGCTGGCAAAGTCAGCAAAATAGATATGTCAGCCGTTGCGGTAGGAACGTCTATCTGGTTACCTGCTATTTTGTTTGGCCACGGCTTATTAATGGCTTTAACACCAGTGGTAGCGCAATTAAATGGTTCAGGCCGACGCCAAGTTATCGGCAATCATATACAACAAGGCTTATGGCTAGCTTTCTTTTTATCACTTTTGGTCATGGCTGTTATTTATAATGCTATAATGCTATAATGCTATAATGCTATAATGCTATAATGCTATAATGCTATAATGCTATAATGCTATAATGCTATAATGCTATAATGCTATAATGCTATAATGCTATAATGCTATAATGCTATAATGCTATAATGCTATAATGCTATAATGCTATAATGCTATAATGCTATAATGCTATAATGCTATAATGCTATAATGCTATAATGCTATAATGCTATAATGCTATAATGCTATAATGCTATAATGCTATAATGCTATAATGCTATAATGCTATAATGCTATAATGCTATAATGCTATAATGCTATAATGCTATAATGCTATAATGCTATAATGCTATAATGCTATAATGCTATAATGCTATAATGCTATAATGCTATAATGCTATAATGCTATAATGCTATAATGCTATAATGCTATAATGCTATAATGCTATAATGCTATAATGCTATAATGCTATAATGCTCACCATATTATAAATAATATGCCTAATATTGATCCTGAACTGGCAAATAAAGCGGTGCGGTTTCTGCGTGCTATTATGTGGGGAGCACCAGGTTATCTTTTTTATCAAGTTTTACGTAGTCAGTGCGATGGGTTATCTAAAACAAAACCCGGCATGTTTATTGGTTTCCTTGGTTTATTTATTAACATACCTATCAACTATATTTTTATCTATGGCCATTTTGGGGCACCGGCTCTTGGTGGCGTCGGTTGTGGGCTAGCCACTGCCTCGGTATATTGGGCTATGTTTCTTTTGATGCGCTGGTATATACGCCATACTCCTTCACAACGTGACATCCATGCTAATAAACAGTTTACATTACCTGACTTTTCTTTATTAAAGCGCCTGTTCGCGTTAGGTTTACCTATTGGTCTAGCCTATTTCTTCGAAGTCACTCTGTTTGCTATTGTCGCCTTACTGGCCGCACCATTAGATATTATCGCTGTCGCAGGACACCGGATAGCATTAAATTTTAGTTCGTTAATGTTTATGTTTCCTATTTCTATTGGTATCGTAGCAACGATCCGGGTCGGTTATAATTTAAACAGCGCTTCAACGGAAAAGGCAAAAATATCCGCCTATGCCAGCATTATGGTAGGTTTAACGGTAGCTTGCTGCACCGCAATTATAACAGTGTCACTTAGAGAGCAGATCGCATTAATGTATAATCGCAATCCGGAAGTCGTCCTATTGGCTTCACAATTGATGTTATTCGCTGCTATCTATCAGATTTCCGATGCTATTCAAGTCATTGTCGCCGGTATATTACGCGGTTATAAAGATACCCGTTCAATTTTCTTTATCACTTTTATTGCTTACTGGCTGCTCGTCCTACCAACAGGTTATCTACTTGGTTTAACTGACTTTATCGTGCCGCATCTGGGACCAAAAGATTTTTGGATCGGTTTTATTATTGGCTTAACGGCATCAGCTATCATGATACTTTCTCGCATAATATTGCTTCAACGCCAGCCAAACGAATTTGTATTACGACATTCCACTCGATAGTTATGTTGTCAAACGGGTATAAGGTATAAAAAATGAAAAATTGCGCTTTTATGCTAAATAGCATTAAATACGAGCAGTTAGACGTAAAATTGCATTTTTTCCCTTGCCAGAATGGCAACTGCCCGTTAATATTCGTTTCCACATTATCGCCATAGCAATTTTTATTGCGTCCGTAGCTCAGTTGGTTAGAGCACTACCTTGACATGGTAGGGGTCGGTGGTTCGAGTCCACTCGGACGCACCAATTGTTAGCGATATTTCTATCTAGTGCGTCCGTAGCTCAGTTGGTTAGAGCACTACCTTGACATGGTGGGGGTCGGTGGTTCGAATCCACTCGGACGCACCAATTCTGTTTATTCCCAATACCGTTTTCAAATTGTAAAGTCAGTCAGCCTGCTTCGATTGGTAATGAAAAAGCGCGTTTACGCTTTTTCATCCAACAAATGATCACTTAACCAGATTTATTTGTATTAAATAGCCCGCTGTGAAAAATCTCGCAAACGAAAACCAAAAATAAATAACGCAGCAAAGTAACTCATTGCACCGGCAAAAACCACCAATAACAGCCGCGTGATCCGCATCAGCATATTTCCCTGCTCCCATGGCGGCATAAAATTTAATAGCAACAACAATACCGCTACCATAACAATTAAAGCGGCGATTAACTTGAGCAAAAATTTTCCCCAACCAGATAAGGGAGAAAAAATTGCCTGGCGACGTAACTGCCAATACAGCATCAAAGCATTAAAGCATGCGGCTAAGCCAATTGATAAGGCCAATCCTGCATGTTTGAGCGAACCAATAAAGGCAAGGTTCATTAATTGTGTCAAAATTAAGGCAATAATCGCGATTTTAACCGGTGTTTTAATATCTTGTCTCGAATAGAACCCTGGCGCTAATACCTTAACGACAATTAACCCCATTAAGCCGACACAGTAAGCAATTAATGCCCGTTGAGTCATTACCGCATCGTAGGCGGTAAAATTGCCATACTGAAAAAGCGATACTGTCAACGGTTCGGCTAAAATAGCCAGCGCAATCGCACATGGTAGCGCTAATAAAAAACAAAGCCGTAACCCCCAGTCCATTAGGCGCTGATATTCTTTATGATCACCGGTTGAAAAACTCTTCGCCAGAGAAGGTAATAAGATAGTACCAAGTGCCACTCCTAAAACACCGGTAGGGAGCTCCATCAATCGGTCAGCATAATGCATCCACGAGACAGAGCCTGATTGTAAAAATGAGGAAAAAATAGTATTAATAATTAATGAAATCTGGCTTACAGAAACACCAATAATCGCCGGCCCCATTAACTTCAATACTCTCCACACACCACTATTACGAAAAGAGATACGTGGTAAAACTAACATGCCAATTTTTTGTAAATAAGGTAATTGATACAGCAACTGTAAAATACCACCGGCAAAAACTCCCCATCCTAACGCTATAATAGTTGGTTCACAATATGGCGCCAACAACAGTACTGACATAATCATACTGATATTAAGTAAAGTAGGCGCAAAAGCAGGAACAGAAAAACGGTTCCAAGTATTTAAAATAGCACCAGCCAACGATACTAAAGAGATCAATAAAATATAAGGAAAAGTGATTCTCAATAAACGAACGGTTAAATCAAATTTATCCGGTGTATCAGTAAAACCGGGGGCCGTAATATAAATAACCCATGGTGCCGCTAATATTCCTGCCAATGTAACGATGGCCAAAATTAATGTTAATAAACCGGAAACATACGCAATAAAAGTGCGAGTAGCCTCATCACCTTGCTGATTTTTATATTCTGCTAAGATAGGGACAAATGCTTGGGAAAATGCGCCTTCGGCAAAAATTCGGCGCAAAAGATTTGGTAATCGAAAAGCAACAAAAAAAGCGTCTGTCGCCGCTCCAGCACCAAAAAAACGCGCGATAATCGCATCACGAATAAATCCTAAGATGCGGGAAAACATAGTCATAGAGATTATCGCTGCTAACGATTTTAGTAAATTCATGCAATATCTTTATTAATGATGGCCATAATAGATTGATAAAGTGTATCAGCGACCTGTGAGCATGACCATGAATTATAATAACTATTTTTACCAAAGCAAAGCGATGTAGCTCAGATTTTTCAATGATATTTTAATTACCCGTTAGATAAAGTTAGTCTGGTAAATTATGCTTTCGGGCTCTGAGATTGATTCTCTTCGAAACATGTATTTATCATCCGATTGGCGCGTTGTATCTGATATATTCCAGTATTGAAGGGTCTGCGGTTTACTAATGCTTAAAATATCACAAATTAGCATTATCATATTATTAAAATCATTTTTATTACCAACAAAAACATCAGGAAATATTTTTAGAATTTCATTGATTTTATCAAACTCCATTTCTAATGAATTTACGTTAAAAAACATTTGCTTATAAGATGATTCAATAATTTCAGCTTGATCCTTACTTAAAACAAAAAAGTGTTCTTTTGTTGGGTTAACTTTTTAATAATAATTATTATTAATATGTTTTAATACTTCATCGCAACATTCACCACAATAACCTTTTCTACTCTTTCCAGCAATATTTTTTCTTCATATGGATTTTGGTGGTAATAATTAAAACCAAACATTTTGTTGTTTTTTACAATGATATCATTTAATCGAGCTTTTACCTTATTGTTTAACATTTCTGCCAGAACATTGTTCGTATGGATATCTAAATGGCAGTAAAACAAATCTTCAATACGACCAATTTTAGTAACAAACGGTTGATGATTCGTGACTTGTCCTATCATATTAATCCCTTCTTTAAAGATAAAAAATAGTAAGCAAATTATGATTAACAAGTAAAATTTAATATATTAAAAGTAAGTCTAAATCTGTTGATTTTTGTCCACTTAGTATTCTGTTTTTATATAAAATAATTCAACTCTGATTATTTTTTGTAATTAGTGACATTAAAATATGATCCTGCCATTCACCATTAATTTGTAAATAAGCTTTTGCATATCCCTCTGGCTTAAAACCTATCTTTTTCAGTAAATTACCACTGCGATGATTATGCGGCATATAATTTGCCATAATTCTATGCATCTGCTGCTGTTCTTGCATAAAATGAATCGTTGGCATTAATGCTTCGTACATCAAGCCCTTTCCTTGCCACATTTCACTGATTGAGTAACCCAGATAACAAGCTTTAAAAGCCCCTCTAATAATATTACTGAAATTAATTACACCAATAACTTCAGTTTGCTGTTTATCTAATAACAGAAAATGAAAAGCACTTTTACGACGATGCATTTCTGCCATAATATGCAAACGTTTACTCCAGGCAGCAGGCTGATAATAACTGCTATCACGAATAGGCTCCCAAGGCTTTAAAAAATTTTCATTCCGGCAATAATAATCAGCCAGACGATAAGCATCGGCTTCACAAGCTAACCGTAGGAGCAAATGTTCAGTAACAGAATAACATTCAGGCTTTCTGGTTCGATATCCAAACATCGCGGCCAACTCCAGAATATTGGGTGCTGAATATAAATATATTTTGTTTTTACAATAGTAAGTATATCTAATTTACTAGTATTATATTTACAAAATATCACTGTATGATGCCAAATGGTGTTCAATGTCTCCGGTAACGCAAGCGCGAAACCTCGGTAAATATTTTCTTTTACTCGATAATATGTTAGTCGTGTTGGGTTTTTTTGTAGTCTTTCCACTGATATCGATCCACTTTGTTGAGCAATTAGGTTGGCCTGGCTTGGTGGTTGGTTTTGCCCTTGCCCTTAGACAATTATTTCAACAAGGTTTAGGCATTTTTGGCGGTGCTATAGCCGATCGTTTCGGCGCTAAGCCAATGATAGTGCTAGGCATGTTATTACGTGCTATAGGTTTCGCCTTAATGGCCATGGCTACCGTTCCATGGATTTTGTGGCTATCTTGCATTCTGTCAGCCTTAGGCGGGACTTTATTTGATCCTCCTCGTAACGCCTTAGTCATTAAACTGACCAAACCACATGAACGAGGTCGTTTTTATTCATTATTATTAATGCAAGATAGTGCCGGCGCTGTTCTCGGAGCCCTGCTCGGTGGCTGGCTTTTACTGTATGATTTTCAGTTTGTTTGTTGGGCAGGTACGATAATTTTCATTATCGCAGCCATTTCAAACGCCTGGCTGTTGCCTGCTTACCGTATCTCGGCTAGCCGGATATCGATTCGTACCGGGATGGGTAAAGTTTTTCGCGATCAACGTTTTTTAAAATATATACTTACTCTGACTGGCTATTTTATTTTATACGTACAAGTTATGTTAATGTTTCCGATTGTCGTTAATGAGATAGCCGGCTCACCGACGGCTATTAAATGGATGTATGCCATTGAAGCCATTATCTCTTTAACTTTACTTTATCCCATCGCCCGTTGGAGTGAAAAGCATTTTCGCCTCGAACAACGGTTAATGACCGGTTTACTTCTGATGAGCCTGGCCATGCTTCCTATTGGTTTTACCCATTCACTGACGCTACTTTTTGCCCTGATTAGTCTGTTTTATTTAGGTACCATCACTGCTGAGCCAGCACGTGAAACATTGAGCGCATCACTTGCAGATCCTCATGCTCGCGGTAGTTATATGGGTTTTAGCCGATTAGGCCATGCCTTAGGTGGTGCAATAGGCTTTATCGGTGGTGGCTGGCTATATGATATCGGACATCGGGGGGGTTTACCGGCTCTACCTTGGCATCTGTTAACCATAATAGGATTATTAACCTTATGGGCTTTGCACCAATAATTTAATCAGCAGAAAAAAACTATCATTTATAACGATAAATAGTTGTGTACAATCTTGCTATCAAAATTACAGGAGAAAAACAAAACATGAAGCACTTTTTTGTCGGAGCACTATTGTTACTATCTGGAATGATAGCCGGATGCGATCAATTAACCGAATTCAATATTAGTGAAGATACCATTAATAACTATCTCAGCAAACATACCCACTATAGTAAAAAAATAGGTATTGCCGGACTTGCTGATGCTAATATCGATCTAGCCAATCTTGCTACTCAAATTGGTCGGACTGAACCGAATAAAATTACCTTAAAAGGAGTAGCTAAAATTAAGCTTGAAACACTATTAGGTTCAACACATGCAGAAGTCTCTTTAGCTATCACTTCACTGCCCTATTTTGACGTAGCTACCGGTGCTATCTATTTAAAAGAATTGACAATCTCTGATCAAAAAATTACACCGGAAAAAATGGCCAGTACAATTGCAACAATACTACCGATTGTTAATAATTCCTTAAAAGCCTATTTTGAAAAAAATCCTGTCTATTTATTGCAACCAGAAAAAAGTAAAGCAGAAGCATTGGCCAAGAAAATCGCTAAAGGACTTGAAGTCAAACCGGGTAAGTTAGTTATTCCATTAGTAGAAAAAATAATTTAGTAGTCAATAAGAAATAACAGGCGCTATATACTCGCCTGTTAGATTTAAAGAATAAGTTACAACGTCACTAATTGTCAGCCAGCTCCTCGCGCAATGCAACTAAAGTTTCACGCGTTATCATAACGAGAATAGGATAAAAATCACTCACTGCATGGGCTTCCACTTGGCTAAAAAATGATTCACTCGCAGGTAAAATAAACTGATCAAATAACTGAATTTGTGTTAATAGCGGATCCTGCGCCGCATTATCTTCCAACCAAGATGCTGCCAATAATAAAGCAGCAAAACGATCAGCTTTTTCCTCTGATAATGGTATTCCATTTGCTACTAAAAATTCATTAACTGCCGTTGCTGATATTTCTCTATATTGACTAATACCGTTAGCAATAGCTGAGGTAGGATCAAGAAACAATTGCTTAAAATCTTTAATTACTAACGCTAAATCCTGGCTACTAGCGGCTAATTGCGTTAATAATTCATCTTGTTCTAAAGGCCAAGATAATTTCAATTGATTTTGACTAATCAATTCAAATAAAGGTTTAGTAATAGGATCCTCTAGGGAGCGATTAAATAGTGTTCCTAGTATTCGGCAAATCACGGAAAATTCATTCATTATTTTTTCCAACTTATGCTATGCATTTAATAATTTTACTTATTCGTAAGGACAATAAAACCCTGACGGTAATATCGAATATATTTTCAACAGATTGTTCTTTATTTATCTTGTTAACTGCAAAAAGAGACAAAAGTTGCAATATATTATTGACGGTTAGTCTGCTTTTTCCTATAGTAGCGCCCCATCATAGTATCCTACTATATTAGAATGATAACCGGTGAGGTGTCCGAGTGGCTGAAGGAGCACGTCTGGAAAGTGTGTATACGTGAAAACGTATCGAGGGTTCGAATCCCTTCCTCACCGCCATATAAAATATCAGCCAACAACCTATTTTAGTTCCCTCCGCAAACTTAAATTACAGAGCCCTGGCCGCCATACTGACAGAGATATTGATATAACGCATTCATGCCTAACCAACGATTTGCACACCAATCTGGCGCGAGTAGAGTCGGCCGACGCGCATTGTCACAAATACGATGATAAATAATATTTTTTGGTGTATGACGGATTATTTCTCCGGCCATTTCAACGTACTCAGTTAATTCAAGTGATAACAAACGCCCAGCACGCCAAGCTTTTGCCATTATACTACCATCAACAATATGTAATGGATGCAATTTAATACCATCAACACCAGTATCGATAACACGAGATATTGTTTGCAGATTTTCGCTAGCTGTTTCACCTGGTAGGCCAACAATTAGGTGAACACAAACATTTAATCCCTTTTTGCCGACAATCTGAGCAATTTTTTGATAACTGGCAAAATCATGGCCTCGATTGATCTTTTTTAGGATTTTATCATGGGATGTTTGTAAACCTAGTTCCAACCAGATTTCATATCTTTGATGCTGATATTCTACTAATAAATCCAATACTGGTTGCGAAACACAATCTGGGCGCGTACCGACACAAAGTCCAACAATATTAGCCTGATTTAATGCCTGTTGATATAACGCCTTTAAAATTGAAACTTCAGCATAAGTATTGGTATAAGCTTGAAAATAAGCCAGATAACGTTGAGCTCGATGGACTTTTTTTACTTTTTGCGCAATCTGTTGCTGGATGGAAAATTGCTGTTGCTGCTCATCGGAAAAAGAGGCAACATTGCAAAAGGTACAGCCGCCACGCCCTAAGGGCCATCACGATTAGGGCAATTAAAACCACCGTGCAAACTGATCTTATGAATTTTTTCACCATAGCGGCGCTGAATATCAGCGCCAAACATAGTACAACATCATTTAACTGCATAAAATAACAATTAATTAGCGGTATCTAATTGGGCAAAACTTTTCACCAAATCATCGATAGCTTTAACCTGTTCAAGAAAAGGCGCTAATTTTGCTAATGGCAGTGCTGATGGCCCATCACATTTTGCGTTAGCCGGATCAGGATGTGCTTCCAGAAATAATCCCGCTAAACCGACTGCCATACCCGCTCTCGCCAACTCAGCAACCTGTGCACGGCGCCCGCCGGAAGCAGAACCAAAAGGATCACAACATTGCAATGCATGAGTAACGTCAAAAATAACCGGAGAACCCTTTGATACATTCATCATGACATTGAAGCCTAACATATCGACAACCAAATTATCATAACCAAAGTTTACCCCACGATCACAGAGAATAACTTTTTCATTACCTGCTTTTTTAAATTTCTCAACAATATTTCCCATTTGTCCAGGGCTTACAAATTGGGGTTTTTTAACATTAATGACTGCACCGGTTTTGGCCATCGCTTCAACCAGGTCAGTTTGCCGGGCTAAAAAAGCCGGCAGTTGAATAACGTCAACCACCTCAGCAACCGGTGCCGCTTGCGCTGGCTCATGAACATCTGTAATTACTTTAACGCCAAATGTTTGTTTGATTTCTTGAAAAATTTTCATTCCTTCTTCAAACCCTGGGCCACGATAGGAATGAATCGAAGAACGGTTCGCTTTGTCGAAGGAAGCCTTAAAAACATAAGGAATGTTAAGCTTGTCCGTTACGGTGACATAATGTTCACAAATCTTCATTGCCAAATCGCGCGATTCAAGCACATTCATACCACCAAATAATACAAATGGTAGATTATTTGCCACTTTGATATCATCAATGGCGACTACTTTATATTGCATGTTTTTACCCTTTCTATGACAGCAAATTAGTGACGATTTTTAATGATCAATGCAATATAATCTGCTGCTCTTCTATTGAATAGATTTGCATTTTTATCATTTCAGAAACAGGATCTTCTGGACATTGCTCAACAAAATAATTTAAATCAGAAATGGCAACATCATTACATTCAAGATGAGCAAAAATGAGTCCTCTATCACGTATTTCATAAGGATCTTTCGGATCAAAAATTAATAATGTTTCACAAACTCTTAGCGCTTGTTCCATTTTTTTCTTCCATCAACGCTGCTTTTATTGTACCAAACATTTTTCGTATGATAATTCTATGCGCAGTTTCTTCTATATCTTTTCGCGTCAGATGAGCAAAAGAGCTAGTTGTTCCCTTGACCCATAAATCAAGCATCTGCTCGGTAAGCGTTTCACCATTTATCGGGTTAATATACCAATCACTACCATCTTCTCGGCGAACACATAGAATAAGCTGAGTCAGAAAAATAATCGGCATCACCGGCAACTGTAATTGAATGGCAACATGGCAAAAAAATCGTCCCCAATGAAACAGGTGCCCCCTGTCTTGCGATTAGCGCTTTATCCAGCCAAAGGGCCTCAGAAAGCGAATAAACCCCGTTACACCGCTAAAAAGCCAGTCTCGATAAAATAACTTTAGTAATATAGATACTTGCGTTTCTATATCATCACCAGCTTGTATTGTTTGTCTTGCTTCGGCAACCAGCAGCCTAAGTTGTGCATTGACTTGTTCAACAGGAAAATCTGGCCGAATAATCCGTGAAACAAGTATAATACCTTCGCTCAGTGGTGCTTTATTAAATTCAAAATCAGCTATGGTTTTCATCACATTGCCATTGACCTACTGTAATACGATCATTACCACCATAATCCTGAAAAGTTACTACCTGTTGATAATGATGACAGGAAAATAACTGCCTTACTTGCCTTCCCTGCAACCACCCGTGTTCGAGTAAAAGCCATCCCTTGTTAGCTAAATAGTTATGCGATTGTTCAATTATCAATTGAATATCAGCCAACCCATGATTAGCCGATATTAATGCTGTTTTAGGTTCAAAACGCACATCACCTTGTTGTAAATGTGGATCACATTCATCAATATAAGGTGGATTACTGACAATCATATCAAATTGCTGAATAGGTAGTGAAGTAAACCAATTACTTTTGCAAAATTGGACATTATTAATTACCAAATTATTTGCATTAAGTTGGGCTAGCGTAATTGCCGCATCACTAATATCTATACCAACTATCTGCGCTTGTGGACATTCTGATGCTAAAGCTAACGCCACAGCACCGGTACCCGTCCCCAAATCTAATATTTTTACTGCTTGCTTTTCTGGTAATAATTGTAATGCTCGCTCAACTAAGCACTCTGTATCCGCACGAGGTATTAACGTAACAGGTGAAACTTTCATTGGTAACGCCCAAAACTCTTTTTCTTCTACTAAATAGGCGATAGGCTCACCCTTAGCCCGACGAGCTAATAGATGTTCAAGCTGTTGTTGTTGCTTAACGGTTAATTCTGTTTCGCCAAATGCAATAAGGAAAGTCCGTGTTTTTCCGGTTATATATTGCAACAAAATTTCAGCATCACGTTTAGCACTATCACTATGGCAAAGTTTATTAGCCGCATAGGCTAACCAATGCTGATAATTCATTAATCCTGCTCTGATAAAGCAGAGAGTTGATCTGCTTGATATTCGTTAATAATCGGCTGAATTAACATATCTAATTTTCCCTCTATCACTTCATCTAAACGATAGAGAGTTAAATTGATACGATGATCAGTAATGCGGCCTTGGGGAAAATTATAAGTTCTGATCCTATCGGAACGATCACCTGAGCCGAGTAAATTACGGCGCTCAGACGCTTCTGCTTCACGGCGTTTTTGCACTTCCGATGCACGAATACGGGCAGCTAAAACTGACAGCGCTTTGGCTTTATTTTTGTGCTGAGAACGTTCATCCTGACACTCGACCACAATTCCAGTTGGAATATGGGTAATACGGATCGCGGAGTCAGTGGTATTAACATGCTGTCCGCCAGCGCCTGATGAACGAAAAGTATCAATTCTTAAGTCACTAGGGTTGATATCCGGTAGCTCTGTTGCTGGAATTTCAGCCAGAATGCCTACTGTACAAGCAGAAGTATGAATACGCCCTTGAGATTCAGTCTCCGGTACGCGCTGGACACGATGTCCCCCTGACTCAAACTTTAGACGGCCATATACACTATCACCAGAAACTTTGGCGATAATTTCTTTGTAACCTCCGTGTTCTCCTTCACTTGCATTCATAACTTCAATCCGCCAGCGACGGGATTCAGCATAGCGGCTATACATTCTAAAAAGATCACCGGCAAATATTGCCGCCTCATCACCACCAGTACCGGCCCGAATTTCTAAAAAGCAATTTTTTTCATCATCGGGATCTTTTGGTAACAATAAAATCTGTAATTGTTGTTCAAATTCCTCATTAAGCTTTTTTGCTTCTTTTAATTCGTCCTGAGCCATCTCGCGCATTTCAGGATCATGCAATAATATTTCAGCCGTCTCAATATCTTGCTGAACAGTGCGCCATAACTGAAAACATTTGGTTACATCTGTTAACTGCGCATACTCCTTAGACAACGCCCGGAAACGCTCTTGATCTGCGATCACTTCTGCATCAACCAGGTGTGCTTGAATTTCTTCGTAGCGTTCCTGCAATGCTTCTAACTTAGCAATTATTGAAGACTTCATTCGTTATGTTAGACCTTACTAAAGGTAGTTTAATTTTGCTCCAGTCCTAAGCTATCTTTTAAAATATTAAGACGGTGAATATCACCATCTGTCGCTGCTTGCTGGAGTGATTTGGTTGGTGTGTGGATCAGGCGATTCATTAACTGATAGGTTAATTGATTGATCACTTGCTCGCTATCTGCACCATTTCGCAGCGAAGCAAGTGCTTTTTCTGCCATTTCAGCCCTAATTTGCTCTGCCTGACTACGATAATCACGAATTGTATTGACTGATGACTGAGAACGCAACCAATCCATAAAATAAGCACTTTCTTGCTCAACAATAAGCTCAGCCTGAACTGCCGCCATTTTCCGTTGTTCGACATTGCGTTCCACAATCGCATGCAAATCATCAACACTATAGAGATAAATATTATTTAATCTGTCAACATCAGGTTCAATATCTCGCGGAACAGCAATATCAATCAGCAACATCGGCTTATTACGGCGGACTTTCATTGCCCTTTCAACCAGCCCTTTACCAATGATCGGTAAAGGGCTGGCAGTAGAACTAATCACAATATCCGCGTCGGCTAAACGGGTATCAATTTCAGCTAAAGTGATAACTTCCGCACCAACTTGATTAGCAAAACGTGCAGCGCGTTCTCGAGTTCGGTTAGCGATAATCAAATGCTTAGCATGATGTTCACGCAGATGGCGCGCAGCCAGTTCGATAGTCTCGCCGGCACCTACCAGTAAAATATGCAATTCAGACAGTGATTCAAAAATCTGACGAGCTAGCGTACAAGCGACAAAAGCAACCGAAACCGCATTAGCACCAATTTCGGTTTCCGTACGAATACGTTTAGCAACTGAAAATGAGCGTTGAAATAAACGCTCCAACTCACTAGATAACTTTGTATAGTGCTGAGATTTAGAAAATGCTTGTTTAACTTGACCTAAAATTTGCGGCTCACCTAAGACTAATGAATCTAATCCACTGGCAACACGCATTAAGTGGCTAACAGCAGCATTATCTTGGTGCCAATAAATACTTGTTCTAACATCATTTAAATTTAAACGATGATAGTTACATAACCAATTAATTAATTGATCTTGTAGGGATTCTTGTGAATCAACGCATAGATAAAGCTCAGTACGGTTACATGTAGAGAGCACAACGCCACTATGAACAAGTGGCTGCTGAAGTAAATTATCCAGTGCGTGTTCAATTCTTTCCGGCCCAAAAATTAACCGTTCACGTAACGTTATAGGCGCGGTTTTATGGTTTATACCGAGTGCAAGTAATGTCATATTCACTAAATCAAGTAACTAAATGGTTTCTAAACATCTGTTAAGCACACAAAAATAAAACCAATAACTTTAATAAGGAAATTTTGAGGTAGTATTCTACTTTATGCAACTAGGCAATTAAAGATGTTAAACTAAGCAAATGAATAATTCGGGCATTTTTTCCCAATTTTAGTTACATTTAATAATTTTCTGATCGATATCAACAAATTAATACCACTTGTGTAAATAGGAAATATTTAATGATACTCATTGCCAAGCAGTTTGCCAGTTTACGTCACTATTGTTGCAAATTTATCCCACTAATTGCTGTTTTTTTGACCGCATGTACATTCAATCAACAATTAACAACTGAAAAAAACGGCTCAATAACCAATCCATTATGGATAAGCCACCAGCAGCAACTGGTCAAATTGACAAAATTTCAAACCCGTGGTGCTTTTGCCTATATTGGCCCAGATAATAAAACCTATGCCAAATTCTTTTGGCAACAATATACGCTGTCTAATTACCGCCTGTTACTGACCAATCCATTAGGGACAATAGAATTTGAGCTCAATGTAACCCCTGGCGTTACACAGCTAATGGATAGAGAAGGTAAAAAATATGTCAATCATCAACCTGCACAGATGATTTATCAATTAATAGGTATGGAAATTCCAATTGAAAACCTGCCCTATTGGTTAATCGGTTTACCCACTAATGCCACATCATTCACATCAGACGAAAATGGGCTGTTAAAAACCATCGAATATAGACAAAATGGCGAAACCTGGCATTTGAACTACCTTGCTTATCATCAGGATAGTCAGCCTAAACTACCTAGCCGGATTGAATTAACACAAGGTAAACAACGTATTAAGTTAAAAATGGACAGTTGGACACTAAACGAATGACATTAACCTGGCCCTCTCCAGCAAAGCTTAACTTATTTCTCTATATTACCGGCCATCGAGCTGATGGTTACCATCAACTTCAGACTCTGTTCCAATTTCTTAACTATGGTGATGAAATTACAATCAAACCACGTGAAGATAATCAAATTCGGCTGCTTACACCCTTTACTAATCTGCCAGCAAAAAATAACCTTATTGTTAAAGCAGCGCGTTTATTACAGCGCTATTACATTGAAGTAGATCGCGCTGATAGTCATCAAGGTGCCGATATTTATGTTAAGAAAAGATTACCCACCGGTGGTGGTTTAGGCGGTGGCTCTTCTAATGCAGCAACCACATTGATTGCCTTAAATCACCATTGGCAAACTCGTATTGATGATAATACTCTAGCCGAGCTTGGCCGTCAGCTCGGCGCCGATGTTCCGGTATTCGTAATAGGTCATGCCGCTTTCGCACAAGGCATCGGTGATCAACTTTTGCCAGCCAGTCCTGCAGAAAAATGGTATTTAGTGGCCCACCCTGGAATAAATATTGCTACCCAACAAATTTTTGCTGATCCGGAATTAAAACGTAATTCCGCAAAACGCTCGTTAAGCGCATTGTTACAAGGGCCATACGCAAATGATTGTGAACCAATCGCAAGAAAACGTTTCCCTGAGGTTGAAGAGCTTATTTCATGGCTGCTAGAATATACATCATCACGTCTTACCGGCACAGGTGCTTGCGTTTTTGCGGAATTCGAAACTGAAGCTGCTGCCCGTAAGGTGTTAAATAAAGCCCCAGAGTGGGTGCAGGGTTTCGTTACGCAAGGCGTTAACCAGTCTCCTTTGCATACATTCCGCGCTGGGATTTCCAGATATCGAGACCATCAATAATAATATTTTTTGGTCGATAATATCTTTATAGACGCAAGCCTGAGGTTTTTTACGTGCCTGATATGAAGCTTTTTGCTGGTAATGCTACACCGGAACTTGCTCAACGTGTTGCCAACCGACTGTATACGAGCCTTGGCGACGCTGCGGTTGGTCGTTTTAGTGATGGTGAGGTTAGTGTACAAATTAATGAAAATGTCCGTGGTGGTGATCTTTTCATCATACAATCAACGTGTGCCCCAACAAACGACAATTTAATGGAGCTTGTTGTCATGGTTGATGCACTACGCCGTGCATCTGCTGGTCGGATCACCGCTGTCATTCCCTATTTTGGTTATGCACGTCAAGATCGCCGTGTACGTTCAGCGCGTGTGCCTATTACCGCTAAAGTAGTCGCCGATTTTCTTTCCAGTGTCGGTGTTGACCGGGTCTTAACTGTCGATCTGCATGCCGAGCAAATCCAGGGTTTTTTTGATGTGCCGGTAGATAACGTTTTTGGTAGTCCGATTTTGTTAGAAGATATGCTACAACAAAATCTAGACAATCCGATCGTCGTTTCACCCGATATAGGCGGAGTAATACGTGCCCGCGCCATTGCCAAATTATTAAATGATACCGATATGGCCATTATTGATAAACGTCGGCCACGCGCAAACGTTTCCCAAGTTATGCATATCATTGGTGATGTTGCTAATCGAGACTGTGTACTGGTCGATGATATGATAGATACCGGTGGTACCTTGTGTAAAGCCGCTGAAGCACTTAAGGAAAGAGGCGCTAAACGGGTCTTTGCTTATGCTACCCATCCCATATTTTCCGGTAATGCCCTCGCTAATATTAAAGATTCAGTCATTGATGAGGTGGTTGTTTGTGACACTATTCCCTTATCAGCTGAAATCAAACAGCTCAACAAGGTTCGCTCATTAACGCTATCAGTCATGTTGGCTGAAGCCATTCGTAGGATCAGCAACGAAGAGTCAATCTCAGCGATGTTTGAACACTAAATAATAAATTACTCTCAGTTAAATTTTTAGCTGCCGTATTTATTAACTTAGTACTACCGAAAACCCTTTGGCATTTATCACGGGGTTTTTCTTTACTGTAAAATAGATTACCGACGATGGCGCTCGTCAAAATTTCGCGGCCACCAATAACGATCAGCAATGCCCTCATGACCACTCACTCTAGCACCAGCTAACCAAATCAAACTTCCAATAAAAAGACTAGTCAGTGATATTTTTGCTAAATATTCGGGTAGTTCTAATTGAAAAACATGATTGCAAATATTATATGCAATACTGAGCACCATAATTGCCATCCCAGTTACCATCAAGCAATTACCTAATAAAAAAGACTGTTTTTTTCATATCATACCCTCCAAAATACTTATCACTATGTACAATATTGAATAATAAAAATACCTACTCTTTTGCTATATTATAGTAATAGTTTTCCGACACAGATTGAGAAAATGATCACATTAGATAATATTTTATTCACAAATCTATACATAAAACTATTTTTATTGAAAAAATAGTAGCCATTATGCAGCTAACCTGATCAACCTATTCTACTGTCATCAAATTTAACTTTTTGTAGTCGGTTGTCAGAAAAGGTAAGCTATGTTCATTAATTAAAACCGCTCAATAGTGAAAGAATATGGTGAGTAACATACAACTGATCGTCGGTCTGGCTAACCCAGGTTCTGAATACGCGTTAACTCGGCATAATGCAGGCGCCTGGTATGTCGAATTATTAGCCAAACAACATAATCAATTACTAAAAGAAGAAAGTAAATTTTTTGGTCATACCGCCAGAATCAACTTGGCAAATAATGATGTTCGCTTACTGATACCGACAACATATATGAATCTTAGTGGAAAATCAGTGTTAGCATTAGCCAGTTTTTATCGTATCAAGCCAGCTGAAATTCTTGTCGCCCATGACGAATTAGATTTAATGCCAGGCACCGCCAAAATAAAATTAGGCGGCAGCAATGGCGGACATAATGGTCTTAAAGATATTCAAAATAAACTAGGCAACAACCCTAATTTTTATCGTTTACGCATCGGTATTGGTCATCCCGGTGATAAAAATAAAGTTGTCGGCTTTGTGTTGAATAAACCCACCCTTCAGGAACAAAAATTAATCGATGATACCATTGATGAAGCAATACGTTGTACACCGATCCTGCTTAATGAAGGCGTTAATAAAGCAGTAAATCAGTTGCACGCTTTTAAGGCATCGAGTTAATACTTATTACATCATATCTTCGGCAAGGTAACTTTTACGTGTATAATCATCGATAAATTCATTCATATTTATCAATTAGCGATACGCGATTGAACAGATAAAAACTAAGGTAACATATTTATGGGATTTAAATGCGGTATCGTTGGTCTGCCCAATGTAGGAAAATCAACGCTTTTTAATGCGCTGACCAAAGCCGGCATCGAGGCAGCAAACTTCCCTTTTTGTACTATTGAGCCTAATACCGGTGTAGTACCGATGCCCGATCCTCGTCTTGATCAATTGGCGCAAATTGTCAAACCACAGCGAGTACTACCGACAACAATGGAGTTTGTCGACATTGCCGGACTGGTAAAAGGTGCATCTAAAGGCGAAGGTTTAGGCAATCAATTTTTAACTAACATCCGTGAAACTGAAGCGATCGGCCATGTTGTTCGCTGTTTCGACAATGATAACATCATCCATGTTGCCGGCCAGGTTGATCCACTAGCAGATATTGATACCATTAATACTGAATTGGCATTAGCTGACTTAGATACCTGTGAACGTGCTATTTATCGCATTCAGAAAAAAGCTAAAGGTGGCGACAAAGAAGCAAAAATTGAATTAGACATTTTGACAAAATGTTTACCGCATCTTGAAAACGCAGAGATGCTACGAACTCTAGCGTTAAGTAAAGAAGAAAAAGCCACCATCCGCTATCTCAGCTTTTTAACTCTCAAATCAACCATGTATATTGCCAATGTGAGTGAAGATGGTTTTAACAACAATCACCACCTAGATGCAGTGCGGGCCATTGCTGAAAAAGAGGGCTCGGTGGTGGTGCCAGTATGTGCGGCCGTTGAAGCCGATATCGCCGACCTGGATGAAGATGAACGCGACGAATTTATGGCTGAGCTGAGTATTGAAGAGCCGGGGCTAAATCGTGTGATCCGCGCCGGTTATAAGTTACTTAATTTACAAACTTACTTCACTGCCGGGGTCAAAGAAGTTCGCGCCTGGACCATCCCTGTTGGTGCCACCGCACCACAAGCGGCCGGTAAAATTCACACCGATTTTGAAAAAGGTTTTATCCGCGCCCAAACAATCGCATTTGCCGATTTTATTCACTATAACGGCGAGCAAGGCGCCAAAGAAGCCGGCAAAATGCGCGCCGAGGGGAAAGATTATATTGTGCAAGATGGCGATGTAATGAACTTTTTGTTTAATGTTTGATCCATTCTGGCCGGCTTTATGACATCTCAACACAATCTATAAAGACCGCAAAAACACTAAAACCCCACGCAAATTGCGTGGGGTTTTTCTATTGACCGTACTCAATTTTTTATGCTAAATCAATCAAAGCCGAGTGCAAAATTGAGTATCACTATAATTACAACCCTTGGTTACCGGAAGCGTGCCAAAAGTGTAACCACTTTCCCACAGTGCATCACAAATTTAAGTAGACACTTTACTGTTATGACCCATAATAATATCGTAATTACAGCTATCGATAAATTGATTGCTGGTTCCAACTTCTTGCACCCCTTCTGATAAATGTAACTTTTCATACAGGTTTAACATCGATTCTGGTTTCAGTAATGACGCCATATCCACGCACATATCGCCATTACTTTCAGCAATCTCTCTTAGTGTGTGGTTAAATAACATCGCCCCACTTTCAAAGCTATTAATTTGTCTCCTAACTTCATCATAAATACGTTTAGCTTTCTTCTCGTTGGTAGACGTTTGATATTTCGCTTTGGCAGAACTAACCATCTCCTGATAACGCGCAGCCGATAGTGGAAGTCCCATATTTATATAAATAAAGTGTGCATTACTTAAACCAACAATTTTAACTAATTCTTCTCTACGCTTATGAGCAATTTTAATTGCCACTTTGTGCATCTCGGTGGCAGGCAAACCTGCCGTGTAAAGGTCGTTAGCGCCAAACCAAACAATAAAAAGAAAGTTTTCATTATTTATACCTTGTAATGAGAAATCTTTCTCGAAAGCCTTCACCTCATTTTTCATAAATGAAATATGGCGCGCTTTTTGCCATTTAGGTTAATCTTGCTCACTATTTTTTATGTCGTATTTACGCTCATATTCTTTATCATGTAAATCATAGATTGATTTCAAGTGTGGCGCTAATCGATCATAATGCAACGGTTTTTTAAATAACTCTTTTTCCGTGCTGTTGAAATAAATACTGCCTTTAGTGGTAATATTGATGACAGGCACATTCAGCATAACTTTATTATCAATTTGGATCTCCTCTCTGGCAATCATATCCAAACGGTTTTTCCCCTCAATCAAGTTATATTTTGATTCTATAGCTATGTAACTAATATCTTCTTCATCCGTAAACAAATCAAATGGCCATAAATCAGCAATATTGTAGCGGTCATATTCAGCACCCTGATAGCTGATAGCTGATAGCTGATAGCTGATAGCACCATTTTTACTTAGCAGCGGCACATTATGGCCAGACAAGCTGCTATCCGTTAGCGCAATGTTATTCTTAGCTATTAGGTTCAGTTCGTTGTTAGCGCGAAGCTGGCTGTTATTGAGCGCAATATTTTCACTCGTAATAGACAGGTTATTATCCGCCTGGGCTGATAATCATGCATTGAGCTGTTGGCTATTTAAAGTAATATTTCTGCCTGCTAAAAGAGGTTCATAATCATACTTTTCATGTAATTCACGCACTGAATTAAGTGCCAGCAGATAGGTTTTATTGGATTCTATTTTATCCGCAGTGATAACCAGATTGTTGCCAGCAGAAAATCTAGCCGATAAAAAATCGTTATCCCGCCAAAGCCATATTTCCGGCTGATTAATGGGTATTAAGGTGTCTTAATGTCAAGAGTAAATGATGCATCAGGTGCTTTGTCTGCCGGTATAAAGGAAAGATATTGGTCCTGATCGATAGAATAACGGATACAAACGTCATCCTAATCATTATCTTGATAAGTATAATCTGGCAGGTATCCAATGCTACAGCTGAGGTAAGGATCCGTACAGTAAAGTATACATCTAGCGCATTTTATAAACCTACCCAGACAAATTTTTCACCCAGTTTTTGATTAATAACGGTAATATGCTTCCTGTGCAAATAATTATCATTGACTAATAGATTACTTTTAATATAGCGATGGTTACTGGCAGAAAGACGACCAAACATCAGAGGGGAAGCTAATGTGTAGGCCGTTTTCTCCAATTGAACAAATTGCGTAAACACAGCATCGATTTCACCAAACCAGCGCTGTTTTCCATTAATCTGATAATTAGGTTTTAGATTTTTGTTGACACTTGTATTCAGGCCACCGCCACTTGCCCTGACAACATACGCTTTAACCTTGTTACAATCCGGCGTTATTCGTTGTTCCATGATTATTGCTTTAGTTAATCACTTGTTTAGCTTTCAGGAACAGGTCACTGGTTTGCGTTGAGATAGTCGCCGCGCTATTTTCAAACCTTTTACTTAAAGTTCACCCTGAGCATTTTTTTGTAGTCAGAGATTATTATAAGCTGTAATTTTAGCGCTTTCACCTTGATTACTGATAACATTACTAAATAGATGAATATAATGTTTAGCCGTTACTTTACCTTGATTAATCAGGCTATCGCTTTCAAGTAATAGCTTTTGCTGAGATAAAATTTCACTGGTTGCCGGAATTATAATGGCTGGCGCTTTGGCGATTAAATGCCTGTTAGTGGTAATATGACCTAGCGTCAGTTCCCCTTTAGCAGAAACAAATAAATCACTTTCGCTGGTTTTAATATTATCCAGCTTAACTTCACTGTCTGGTTCGGTAGCAATGATTTTAATGCGATTAGCATAAATCCCACCAGGCTCTGTAATGTTAACCGCAAATTGGGGTTTTAGGCCCGGGCTAGTTATTTGAGAAACTATTCCAGTCTGATAGTCAATCGCATTCATGCCTAGCAGCAAGCTAATATTTTTGCTCAGAATACTGGCATTGATAGTAACAGTACGGCTGATCATTTCAGTATACTGTTGGCTACCACTATAGAGCCCTTTATTACGGATGGTAATATCACCTTTTTTCACCCTTAAATGAGCGAATTCGCCTCGTTAATTCAGTGTCGGCCGGCCGCTAGTTAAGGTTAATCCACCAATATTGCTGAAACGACAACCATCACAACTGATGCCATTAGGATTAGCGATGATCACATCCGCTTTCTTGCCTGCAATTTCCAACTTGCCATTTAGTTGGGAAGAAGATGAACCTGTTACTTCATTAATAATCAAAGTGGCCGTCTGTTCACCAAGCTGCCCATTTTTAGCCAGCTGTCCGGCTAGTTCACTTTTCGCTGGTTGGCTAGCATTGTTCAGCATGCACCTTGTGGCGGTACATTAAATTGCTGATATAGATTATGAGAAATACCCACCCGATTAGGTGCCGCTATATTGATGACAGCAATTTGATTTTTAACCGTTAGTTGAGTTTTTTCATCCGCTGGTTGGACAGTGGAACTGAAAACCGGTAACAGAGGATAACTGGCGATGAAATAAATTATGTTTCTGCTATAGCGAATCTTTTTATTTTTCATAGCATTACCTATATTTTATTTTTACATAAATATGTGGATGAAAGTTACCTCTTCAAAATAGAAAAGAAAAATTTAATAGGCAATATATAATAATCAATAATTTAATTAGCTATCAAAATATTAATAATTATTTTTTATTTGTAATTCAATATGTTAAATTTAATTAATACTATTTTATTTTTACTCCTAAAATTAAAAATAATTTTATGTTTAATAAATTAAATCGTTGCTGTTTGCTAGCCAAATAAATAGCGCTCAGATCATCTGAGCGCTATTCAAATTAACTATAGATTGTTTATCAAAGCTCGTAGGCTAATAAGACCTTGTGGCAGAGTTCAGAGCGGACACAATCACCAATGGTAAATTTCACGATGGTAACCAAATCGTCACAATCAAAGCGTCGTAACGCATCTTCCAGACCAGAGATGATCCCTAACGGAAAGTCACATTGGGAAACATCCCCATTGACGACGACAGTCACATTGTCTCCTAAGCGAGTTAAAAACATTTTCATTTGATTAGCCGTCACATTTTGGGCTTCATCCAGTATCACAAACGCGTTTTCAAAGGTTCGGCCACGCATGTAAGCAAAAGGTGCAATTTCTACTTTGCCTATTTCTGGCCGTAGACAGTATTGTAGAAAAGAGTGTCCCAATCTTTTGGCTAAAATATCATATACCGGCCGAAAGAAAGGTGCGAATTTCTCTGCCATATCACCCGGTAAAAAACCTAAATCCTCCTCTGCTTGCAAAACCGGGCGAGTTACAATAATTTTATTGATTTCTTTATTAATGAGAGCATCAGCAGCCATTGCAGAACTAATAAATGTTTTACCGCATCCTGCTTCACCATTTGCCAAAATCAATTTTTGCCACTTAATAGCTTCAATATATTTTCTTTGTGATTCACTGCGAGGAATAATGGGGGAACGATCACGAGTTTCACATGCCATACCAATGGTTTCAATACCTGTAAAATCAGCAAAAGATGCCACATTGTTGATCTCTTTTAAACGAGATGAGCGACTCTCTTTTCTTAAAGATCTTCTTAATTCTCGGCGTGCTCTTGTTGCAGCTTTCTGTCTACTCATAGTTTTACCTTTCGATAGTCTATATGTCGATGGTAATAATATTTGAATATCTATACAAAAAAGCTATTTAAAACAGAGGATTGTCTCCAATTTTATGATTTTCATGAAAAAACCGGTTACAAATTTCTCCATCTTGCATGTTATGGATAACTTATAACCGGTTAATGACTGAAGAGTATATTTTAAACATTTTATCATCTATATCCCCTATTCTGAACATCATCAAACACAGAACTACGACTATAAAACATCCTCAAGAGCTTAATATTATTTTATATCCATTAATTCACTATAAAAATATTTTAACATCTCTGATACAAAAAATATTGTCGATTATTGCTTGCCTGTCAACTTTATTACGCAAACAATTACCTCAAGTCACCTGATAATTTATTAATAACCGCAGTTAATTTGAATAGCTTGATAATATGCTATTTATTTGATAATAAGTGTTTTTTTATTGTCGCTGGCAATTTTTGGCTAATCGATAACCCGCAGCAATAGCGGCCTGCTCATTTTCAAAAACAATACTATTTTTGGCTGATAAAACCTTATATCCCTGACAATGAGAAAAGTGGTATATTTGGCTAATTTGATTGCCTTCAATCGCGGCAGTAAGATAATTGCGCGCCATAACGGAAATATTACTTTTTGTTTTAATTGATTTTTTTCTATTTCAGCAGTTGCAACTGACAAACCGGCCGCCTGATTTCTATGACCTAATTGCCAGGTTAATTCACCGGTTACAAACGGGTTATAGCGCCCGATAATTCTGCCAATTCGCTCATTTTGCAACTTTTCCCAACGATTAACCGGAAATTGTCGATCCCAGGCCATTAATAGCTGTTGTTGCTTTGACATAGTAAGATTATATCGGTCATACATATAGAACATTACACGATCAACCTGGCCTTTTACTTCATTTCTAGGCTCAAAAATACGATTTTTAAAATCCACCCGGCTTTGGCATTGGCGATAAGGCGATAAAACTGACGAGGCTAGTTGACCATAATTAAAATTGCTTATATCACCATTTACTTCACCAATAGAAGGCACAATGTTATACAGATCGGCTTCGATGGCGCGAAAAACAGGATCTGTCATTACACAATTCTTTCGTCCCCCTTTTGCCAACATTGGCGCTGATGACCAAATACCCATGCCAGCACAATATGTTCCCACTCTATTCGCTGTGCTCTATTTATTTGTTTTCTTACTTGATAGCCACAGCTAGTTTAATCTACCCTACCACCACTTTTACCCATCCATTGCCATTGACATCCACAATAGAGCGTTCCTTGATTTCCGCTGGTTTGATCAAAGTAAATTTCATTACGGGCAATTTTTTTTTGCTTCATCAAAACTAATCGGTGTTTCTAATAAATTCAATGGCGCACAAAAAACTACCATCACGGTAATTATTACCGTTAAAAAATGTATTAATTTCAAAATTAACATCCTGGTTAAAATTAATAAATAAATCGACTATTTTAGTCATATAATTTTTTCATTATTATCGACAACTGTATGAAAAAATTTAATTTTATTTTCTTATTTTATATGATGAATATCTATAAAAACCTTATCTTTTTTTTGTATAAAAATATAACTAACTATTTAAAAATAAAATGAATACATTAATAAAACATTTAAAAGAAGAATTAATTGATGTGACAAAAAAACATGCTCAAGAAAATGATGTTAAGGTCATTATTGCTAAATATTCAGAAGAAGAACTTAATATTCAAATTATAATATCCGGTGAGCAACAATTTGATATTACCTTAAATTCAATACAAGATTAAACTCGTGGACGTTTACGATATAACCATAGTCCAGGAATAGATAAACCAACCAATAAAGCACCGACAATAAATAAGGTTTTAATGAAATGTGTTACTAATGTCTCAAGTAACTCAGCGTTATAGCCCAAATGAGCAATTTTTACTAACGATATCATCACTATATAAGCACTTATAGCTGGAAACATAGGAATAATCGCCGCAACAGTAAACATTTTGGGATGCGCCAACCACCAGCGTGACCATTGAATACCAATAATGCCAATAAAAATTGCCGCGCAAAAACTTGCCCATTCAATACTAAAGCTCATTTCCATCAGTATCATACAAAACCATAACCAATAGCCCCCAGCAAAGCACAATATTTCAACGCCCATACTAGCACATTAAAGCCCATGGCAAAACCAGCTGCAGGTATGGCAGCTAATAACATTTTTTCAATTAAGGTGAGTAAAAATATTATGCCCAATTTCTTAATCCCCAAACCGCCATAGCCATGGTTATACCGATACAAGTTGCTAATGTCAGCAAACTAGCCATTGCCCAACGCGCTAATCCAGTATTAATATGACCTTTAAACATATCTGTCACAGAATTAATTAATGAAAATCCAGGAACTAACAGTAAAACACTGGCTGCCATTGAAATCGTCGATGCATTGGAAAAATAAGGAATATTTAATACAAAACCAGATACTGTAGTAGCCACAAAGGCGGTAATACAAAAATTAATCAATGGATTCATATATTGGGCTGTAAGAATTTGTCGAATGTACATTGCACAACCGCTGGCAATAAAAGTGACAAAACAACCATCCCAGCCACCCCCATTCAGCTTACAAGAACAGCCACAGGATAATCCGATCATAAGCACTAGTAACCAACGAGGATAACGTAGTGGTTTTATTTCAGCCAGACGCTGCTGAACCTTATCGCAATCTAACAATTTATATTCAGCCAATATCACCGTGTGCTGAACCTTAGTTACCACATGCATATTTATGCCATGATCAATATTTTTACGGGTTGACGTCATACAGCGACCGTTAATTACAGTTGTTAAAACAATCGCATTAGAAGATATTGCGCTATCAACTTGATCCACGCCTAGGCAATACCTAATCGGGTTGATAATTGTTCCACTAAGATACTTTCAGCGCCATATTGAAAAAGGAGCTGAGTGCATTGAATACAAAGGCAAGTAATTTTTCTCTGCCTTTCTGTTTCAGTATGATAATTAGATTCAATATATTCCATTTTATAGCCTATACACCTGCAGAATTTTATTAATAGTAATGATAGCGATTAAGTTATTGTTCAGTAGCAGACAACATAATTAATAGCGCTCTTTTTAAATCAAAATTAGCAATACTTTTCACAAATAATCTGATTCACAACAACGAAATAATTACTACGATTTTTTTCATTGACTATAATTAACTCAACTAACAATCAGGTAAATTAACTAATTTTTTGCATTATAATAATATCTACCGAACTATCAATATCGAAATCGGGGCATTAGAAACATTAGCCGAAGCATTCGAACCTAGCAAATGCGTGGCAATATTTGGTCGACGGGAGCCAACTACTATCAAATCAGCACCTATTTTTTCTGCTTCTGATAACACTTTATCTCTAGGTGACCCCATCTCCACCGAGTAAGAAATTTTTTCTTTAGGATAGTCAATATGCTTAACTATTTGTTTTAATTGTTTTTCTGAACTTTCGAACGTTTTCTTGGCAAAATTAGCTAATAAATCATAATAATAACTATAACTCATTGAATAACGAGACATATCAGGAGCAACATGCAAGAAATGCAATTTAGCATCAGATAATCTAGCAATATAAAGCGCATGTTTGATGATTTTTTTATTAGTTCTTTTTCTGAGATATCAATTGGAACGAGAATTATTTTATACATATTTACTCCTTCAAACGATAAGCACTAAATCTTAATTTCCTTTATCATTAATATAAAATACTGCACACTAAAGCCATAAAATTGATCAAATTAGCTGTTAAAATAATAAATAATTAACTTGTAATTTTGATGATTGATTGTTATCTCACCACCAGTACAGAGGTTTTTGCATAACGTACAACACCCGCTGCTGTCGAACCTAACAGATGAGTTGTTATATTGGGACTTCTTGAACCAAGGATGATGATATCAGCGTTAATTTCTTCCGCGCGACTGACAATTTCATCACGCGGAGAACCAAAAGCAATAGTATAGCCCAGGCGATCAGCGGGTAGATCGATCGGTTCAAGTAGGTTTTGTATATCATCCTCTGCTTTTAGGGTGGCACGATCTTTTATTTGCATATATCCCAAAGCATAAGCATTTATGATTGCCGATGAAATAGGCAATACATGGATAAAATTTAGTTTAGCTCCTGAAACTTTAGCAAACTGTACAGCCTGTCGTATAGCTTTACTCGTTAGTTCTTCTTGAGCAATATCAACAGCTACTAAAATAACTTTATACATACACACCTCCATCTAAAAACTTTTACTCCAACTTTTAAAGTATAAGATAAAAGTGATAAAATAATTGTGAATATCTTTACATGGATAAATTAAATATTTTTACCTAAATGGCAATAATCGCTGCACCTAACAGCAACCCTGTTTTCGATTACCATTCTTCGCCATTTAAAGGTCCGACATAATTGCAATCACAAGATATTATAGAAACTAAAATCAAATAGTTAATATAATATTAAATACATTATTTAAATTAAAAAAATTGTATAAAGACGTATATAAAATTCCACAACTGTGTAAAATACGCCAAATTAATTATTGCTTTATTTTTTAATTCATTGAGGCAAAAAAATGACAAATGATTGCTCGAGTAGACCGGATACGGAAACCATTGCTACTGAAATTAGTTGCTTGAAAACTTTTATAACCTATATATTAAAAGCGCTAAATCAAGCCGATGCGGGAAGAGCTATACTCAATATGGAAAAAGAAATTCTTGCTATGAGATCCTAAACAAGCAGAAGTTTTTCAACGAATAATCGAACAAATCAAAACAGCCTATCGAAGTTAATAAAAATCCCACCTCATCAGGTGGGATTGATTATTGTTTTACCGATTAAGATATGTGCCCATACGTAAAGCTTCAATGCGCTTATCAAGAGGAGGATGGGATAAAAACAACTCACTAAAAGATTTAGAACGTCCGTTGATGCAAAAAGCCATCATACTGCCAGCTTCCTGAGGTTCATAACTTGTTTTCAAATGCTGTAATGCAGCAATCATTTTTTCTCTACCCACTAAATGCGCCGAACCTGCATCTGCACGGAATTCACGATAACGCGAGAACCACATAGTAATAATACTGGCCAAAATACCAAATACAATTTCTAACACCATTGATACCGCAAAGTAAATCATTGGATTACCCTGGCTACTTTCATTGCCATTATTACTATTTGATAAAAATCCAGACGCCAGCTGAGCAATGATACGTGAAATAAAAATGACAAAAGTATTCACTACTCCTTGTAATAAAGTCATTGTTACCATATCACCATTTGCTATATGACTGATCTCATGGGCGATAACCGCTTCGGCTTCATCACGTCCCATACTTTCTAACAAACCTGTACTAACAGCAACCAATGACGCATCACGACGAGCCCCGGTGGCAAAAGCGTTAATATCGGGTGCATGATAAATAGCAACTTCTGGCACTTTTATGCCAGCTTGATCAGCCTGACGCTTGACGGTATTTAACAACCAATGTTCCGTTTCTGTTGTCGGACTTTCAATCATCTGCCCACCAACAGAACGTAATGCCATCCATTTTGACATCAATAATGAGATAAATGAGCCACCAAAACCAAAAAGACCAGCCATAATCATTAGCCCTGGAACGCTTTGTCCCTGGATACCGGTCAAACTCAAAATAATTCCAAATACAAACATTACTGCCAAGTTTGTAAGTAAAAACAAGGCTATTCGCATCATAAAAATTGCTTTCCTTTATTAATTAACAATGATTAACATTAAATTAGTAATATAAATAATGTTTTTTAACTACTTTTCAAGCCCTTTGTTGTGCAGATATGAAAAAAACACTCAACTTTACATTTTTACAAAAAACTAGCACAAACTGGCATTTTTATTATCTCAAAACAACAATTTTCTTATATAACTTATTATTTTCTATAAACCACTATAGTTAAAAACTATACAAAATAACCGTATGCGGGTCAATTATGGCTTATTTTTTTACTCAATAAATTAAAAAAATTGGTTTAGCTAAGCAAAAACGACTTAACTAGTCAGCAAAAAAAATAATATTCATATTTTATTAATTAATCATTAAGTTAATAACAACTCATTAATAATATGCTAAAAAATATTAAATGTTATTATATAAATAAACCCAATTATATACTTTAATATTTTAACTAAATATTTAACTCATAAGTAATAAAATTAATTAAAATATAAAAAAAATTCTACTATTACGAAACAAATTAATTATATAAAACTTAGTATTTTTTCCAAATTGAGAAGCGATTAACTTACATAAACAATAATTTATAAAATAATAAATACAAAATAAAAAAGTGCAAAATTAAAGTAAATTTTTGTTAAGGCAACTATAATGAAAAAATTAATCTATGTAATAATTTTACTATTTATCTTAATTAATTATGCCACAGCAATACCAAATGATAATGTTATAAAAACCTTTAATGGCGCAGAATTCCATTTAACTGGTGATTACTCTCATCCAAATATAACAGATGTTAATCAAAAAATGACACCGGTTATACCATTTGAAGGATTATCTACCCATGGTGGACAACAAATTGTTGACGGCTATAAACAAGCATTCAAACGTGATGTAATGGGGGATTTTATAAATTTGCAGCTTAGTTTAGTAAAAAAAACAAATATCACCCAATGACCAACATACGATTATTCAAAATCTGGCTGTTATAAGCAAACAATTTCCTGAGTTAATTCATTTTTGGCAAGGACTCGCTACCGCAACACACCATACACTGGAGAAAATTTATTTAGTTGCCTGGTCAGAAGACGGATTATTTTATAATAAAATTCAATAAAATACCAATAATTCTCTTGAAAAAATGGCTCAGCATGCACCTCGATAGGATGTTCAAACGGCATTTTAGGTCAAATTCAAGATATGAATGTTGCCTATTCAAGCTGGGGCGCTATTTGGCAGAGTCCAACACTAATTGTGCATGCTCCAACCCCCTTCTTTACCTCAATAGTGATGGGAAAAAACTAACAACCACAACAAATATTATCGAAGGTTTGCGTCAAGGTAGTGGAAAAAATGGCGGGCCTATTAGTGCGGTTATTATGGCAATCGCCGCTAAAATTGATAATGCTTATAAAGTCCCTGCTCTTTTTGCTGCTCTAAAAACAAATGGCGCTTATTCACCTAGCTTTGTCGATTTAAAAAAACAAATTATTACCATAGAAATAACAAATAAAGGTAATAAAGTGATTGATGGAACAAAGAAAGGCTATGTTGTCCATACCAATCACCCAATTGGTGAAGAAAAACGTTTAGTGAAAAAAGATGCCCAAGGTAACAGGCAACTGTTCGATAACTTATCCGCCAATACTTTGTGGCGGCTTGCTACCGCCAAACTGCGCGCTATATATAGCCCGACTAAAAGTGTCGATGTACTAAAAAACTTATTTAGCATTAAACCTATTTTGATGCAAGGCTATAAAGGAAATGCTTTTATTACCACCAATGCCATCATATATGATCTAAAAGCAGGATGTACCTATGGCACGACTTGGTCACCAAACTTACAGGATTTTACTAAAGTCTGCTTTGTAAATTAATTTGTTATTACCAAATATTGTCAGTGAGTTAAAAATAAATATAAACTAATTCCATAAAAGAATTTGTCGCTAATAGAGAGTGAGTATGAAATAAATAATATCAAACATAAATAATAAACCGATATTTTAATATGTCATTTAGACGACTACATTTAGGTCATATCGAAAATGATCTAGTAATCACTTAAATAAGCAAGTTATCTCTTCTGATGAAAAGTGTAAAGATAAATAATATTGAGTTAATGTGAAAATTTTTATTAAACATTTACAAACTCTTTATACTAAAAAACCAGCAATAACCGGGTCATTTAATCTAACTATATGTATGAAATAAAAGGATTTATTTCTATCGATGTCCACATATCGACCACACTGAAAAAATGCCGACTAATTAAGTCGGTATTTTTTTAGAGATTAGGTTAAAAAATATTTGAGAGGTATTGTATCAAAAACGACACACGTTAAATTGTTGAGGTATTTGGATATGATTAAAGCCTGAAACTTTATCTCGGATAAAAAATAAAATCTAATCCTTGCACAGGGTATTTAACTGCGCCTCAGAAAGCCCGGTTGATTGTTGAATAATTTTTTTATCCACCCCATTTTTTAGCAGCTGACGGGCGATTTCGTGTTTTTCTTCAAGTGCTTTCTGTAGGCCTTCTTGCCGTATACCCTGAGGGAGCAATGTCTCAATCCGAGCCCATTGATCATCTCGAAATGCATAGCAACGCGTCATCTCTTACTCTCTATGCAAAAATAGACAATCATACACGCTTATCAAGTATTTGATGACAGGCACTAGCCAACAGTTACTTCTTAATTAAGACTCCCCACATAGTTAACTTCTTTTTCCATGCTAAATATTCAGGCGATAATAGTTTTGTTAATTGCAAATGCTCTGGTTTTACCTGTATTAATAACTGACGAATCATATCATGTACCCAGGGTGCTTCTTTTATATTCTCGTATCCTGGTACTTTTTCAAGCTCTAGTAGTAAATAGTATAAGTTAGTTAATTTCGTTTCAAAATATGAAAGCTTTTCTCTTTGTTTTATATACAAATTTTTAGTGGCGAGTTTCATTAATTTATTCTTTGCAAAAGATGCTATTTCTATAATTGAGTTCTTAAGAATTTCAATAGCATTCTTATTATTTAAGAGAACTAACGTAGTGTCGTCGTGGGTTGTTGGTAATAATAAAAAGTTATTATTTATTATTTTTTGTAAGATAACACTATCATCTTTTAATTTTTCTATATAATCTTTTATTTCCCTTATGTCATAAGCCTCTAAAATTTTTTCATTCAATTTTATTTCCGTTGCTTTAGATATTTTATCTTTATCTATTCTGCTATACATGGTTAATATGTTTTCAGAAAGAGTAGCTAATTTTTTTAATTTATTTAGCTCAAGATGTAAATTATTTACTTCATTTTTTAATTCGATTATTTCTTTAGTATTCCACAACATTGGAAATGTAGTTTTTCCAACTTTTATATAGGATAATTCCTCATGAAAAACTTTTTTTTCTTCTTCGTTAAGATGGTATTTATTCTGTGCAATCTGATAATGCTCTATATTCTCAGTAATAATTCGTTTAAATGAATCAGACTCCTGATCTTCTAATGTATCTTTAAATTTATTATAAACTCCTTCAACTTCCATCATGGTTTTTTTAGCGCAAAAAAACGGTAGTTTAGCTCGTTCTTCGTAAGATTTTGTTTTCTCGAAAACCTTATCACACGAATACAATGTAAAATCATCTATCTTTAATTTATACCCCCAATCATCATTAACATCTTTTTCACTTATTTCTAATGTAAATTTACTTTGATGTTCTGGATCGGCTAATTTTCTAAGTTCTATGAATTTTTCTAAACGATTAAATTCAGGACTAATTGTATCTTCATTTTTAATATCTTGAATAGCAAAGAATAAATCTTTTATTGTTTCATGTTTTACTCCCCCGTTAAACCAGTCAATAATTTTATCAATAAAATCATATAAGTTATTTATCTTAGTCGCTTTTTCTAAGGTATCAGCAGTCAAAACTTGATTAAATTTTGACTTATTCAATGTTAAGTTTATATCTGATGTTAAAAAAGTTATAGACATAAAAATCCTTGTAAAAATGGAGTTATGTAAAAAATCGTTACATAAGTTTATTTTTTGTTATTTAAGTTTTTTGTACAAAAATTGATTGAAAAATCAAAAATTTTTCTCTAATTGCATATTCCCATGCATCTAATCAATTTATCTTTATTTCTCATTATTATTGTTTTATTTTTTATCAGGTGATTACCTGAATTTAATGTACAGAGTGGAAATTACAAATTGGTTATACTTTTGATTTTCGAGATCGTTTCTAAAAAACATGAAAAATTGCAGTGGTAGCCCCGCCGCGCCTGCCCGCTAAAGGTGTCGTTTTTTGTGCAGTTGCACAACGCCATTTAGACTAGGCCAGTACTGGCCTTTTCTGTGATTTCAGGTGAGCAAAAACTTGTGCAAATCCATGCGCTTATTTTTTATTTTTAAATAAGTCGTGTTTTTGTAAAAAAAATAGAGAAAATAGTCCCAAAAAGATATTGTCTCTTAGGAAATTTCAATATTTTTAAGGTGAATACAAATGACGGGCCCTAACAGGCGAAGTTTACAACGATAAAGCAAGTAGGTGCCTAACTTTATCGTCATCTTGCTCAATCATAGAGCTAAACTAGGTAGGACAGTATAAAGTTTATAAACACCAAAGATGATAGAAGGCAATCCAAGGACCCAAAGAATAATTTGCAGTCTGACATCTCTGATTTTTGACTCTGTTTTTTCAGCGGCAATTTTAATTTCGCTCATCACTTCAATAAATTTCACATTATTTTCCATGAAACGCACGTTCATTTTTTCTTCGGTTGGTAATTTCGATAGTCCATCAAGCTTTTGCATAATGAGTGCCATATTTGCTTTTATATCATTGGTTTCAGATACAATGTGCCTGATATTTTCCAGAGACTCATGAACATCTCTCTTGGTATATTCAACATCGGATTATAGTTTAGCTACTATTGATTCCATACCTCCTCCACTTCCGCTGCCACCATGACTGCCTTTAGAAATAAATCCAGGATGAGCTGAGATCGATTTAATTTTTTCCATGATTTAATCTTCTATTAACAATGAAGTTAAATACACGTCAAAATACGTTGATAAAATATCAATGGTTTGTTCTTAATTGTTATACAAATGTAATCTTATATCTACTTTATATATCCCATTCTCAGGTTTTTCAAAAATACTCACTTTTTCAGTCATACAGGCCACAACACGCTCATCGCTGCTCAACGTATTATCAGGTTCAACAACAATCCCTGCATCTGGATTTGGGCTAACAGACAGCCTTGTACTCTTTTTATAAATATTAATCTTAACGATATATCTCGATTTTTTAACTAAATTGATAAATCCTATCGAAATCCAGATGCTAAATTGATGGCTCATATAATCAATATCATCATCTACCACCCATAACAGTATAGATAGTTCAACAAGGCCTTTCTCATCTTCCTTTATCTGACGAGAAGGAAAACAAAATGCTATTTTTTCGGGGTAATTTTGCTTCATGTTTTCCCTTTAGAGTCCTGTTGAGTAAAGTAGACAAGGTTAATACTCTTTTATTCCATTCGTATATCGTGACCTATACCTATTATTCATAATAGAGTGACATTTTTCGAAACAAAGACAGGTAAGAAGCGATCTGTTCCGATATCGGAAGAAGTTAATAAAATGATTAGCGAAGGAAAAACAGACTTTATTTTTCCCACAGCTAATTATATTGAGTTTCGACATACTTTAAAACGCATCAAGCCAACCTTACCCGCAGGGCAAGCTACTCATGTTATGCGACATACTTTTGCGACTCATTTTATGATTAACGGAGGAAATATTATAACCCTGCAAAGGATATTAGGGCATTCTAAAATTGAGCAGACCATGACTTATGCTCATTTTGCACCTGATTATTTGGATGATGCAATAAGGTTAAATCCTTTACATTTAAAGTTTAAATAGGTATCTGAGAGTGACCACATTTGACCACACTACAGTTATTTATAGTCATTAGCAGTAATCTATAGGTCAATAAAAACAATGAGTTAGATTTAACTTATTGTTTTAAAAGTACTAAAAACCCAGCAATAGCTGGATTTTTAGTATAAAAATGAATTTTAATTATTTTTTAGTCTGATGCGACGCTTGCAAATCCGCCAGATCAACTGCAATTTTCACTGTTTCATCAAGATAGGGATCTGGTAATTCATAATTTTTAGGTAAATCATCTATCGTTTTTAATGGTGCTTTCCCTTGCCGAGCAAAGCGCTCATTAATACGACCTAATTTAATTGTGTCCGCTTCTCGATTTTCCTTTTCACGCTTAACATAATTAAGCGAAATAATATTTTTACTCGCCTTCATAACGCGATAACGGGCAATATCTTCCTCAATATATTTAAACTCAGGATTTTTCGCTATGCGTTCCTTATAATTAGCAATTAAATTAACAACGTATTGGTTAATATTACCGACAACACTATAGCTAGCAGGCATAATGCTACCCCAAGGTAAGGCATTATCTTCAAAATTCTCACCCGTTTCAGCTGGATCGATACCCGTTGGCATAACGATATCCGGTGTAACACCTTTGCGCTGGGTACTACCACCATTGATGCGGTAAAACTTCTGAATAGTATATTGGACAGAGCCTACAGCCGGCCAATCTGGACGTAACATATGATCATAGACACGACTTAAAGGATGATATTGCTGAACGGTACCCTTACCAAAAGATGATTCTCCAACAATTAACGCACGACCATAATCCTGCATTGCAGCAGCAAAAATTTCTGACGCTGATGCACTAAAGCGATCAATTAATACAGTAAGTGGGCCTTTATAATAAACGACATCATCATCATCCACATCCTGACGAATTTTACCGTTGTTATCACGTACCTGAACAATTGGACCACTTGGAATAAATAAACCGGATAATGATACTGCTTCGGTTAAAGCACCACCACCATTGCCACGTAAATCAATGACAAGTGCCGTGACATGACTTTTAGCCATTTTTTGTAACTGTGTTTTAACGTCATTAGTTAATCCAACGTAAAAACCGGGAATATCAAGTACGCCCACTTTTTTCTTGCCAACATTTTTGATCGTGAGTTTCACAGCCCTATCTTCCAGTCGAATATGCTCACGAATTAATGTCACGCTATGGGGCTTGGCGCGTTTCGAATCTGAAATAACTTCAAGACGTACCTTACTACCTTTAGGTCCTTTGATAAGGGCAACAACATTATCTAGTCGCCAGCCAACAACATCTGTCATCGACTTACCCGTTTGGCCTACACCAATAATCTTATCGCCGACCTTTAATAATTTACTTTTTGCTGCCGGACCACCCGCCACCATTGAGTTGATAATAATATAATCTTCATCTTGCCGAAGTACTGCGCCTATACCCTCCAATGACAAACTCATTTCTGAGTTAAACTGTTCGGTATTACGAGGAGAGAGATAATTAGTATGCGGATTTATTTCTCTAGCAAAAGCATTCATAATCAACTGAAAAACATCTTCACTTTGCGTTTGCGCAAGACGTTTTAATGCAAAATTATAGCGTTTTGTTAATATTGGCTTAATTTCGCTGTCATTTTTACCTGACAACTTCAGATTCAACCAATCAAACTTAACTTTTGCATCCCACAGCTTATTTAGGTCCTCAACGATTTTAGGCCAAGGCGCTTTACTTCTATCAACTTCAATGACATCGTTATTAGCAAAATCTAGCGGCATATTAAGCCGCGATAAAGCATATTGAAAACGTTCATAGCGCCGCTGTTGAGCTAAATTAAATATTGCATAAAACTCATTTAAATGACCGGTTTCAAGCTGCTGTCCTACTTTGCTTTTCTCACTAGCAAATTTGTCAATATCCGATTGTAAAAAAACATTATGGCTATAATCCAACAGATTTAAATAACGAGCAAAAATCTTACTAGAAAAATTTTCATCCAAATTAAATTGGCGATAGTGAGAACGAGTAAAACGTGAAACAACTCTTTCGCTAATAATGGCATGCTGGCGTTCCTGTTGAAGCTGAGGAAGCTTCTGAGTTGTTATTAGTGTTGGAGGTGCTACAGTATCTGCGAATGACGTAGCCATTGCAGTTATACCAAACACAAAAGCCAGTTTAATATAATTATTCATGCCGTGATTGACCTCCGTATCAGAACTTTAAATGCTCAACGCGTACAATCATTGCCAATCCTGTCGGCAATTGTACCCGAACACCATCCTTAGCTATCTCAAGCACTGACGCATCTACGATACTTTGGCCAACCATAACCTTTAATACTTGACCAACTTTTAATGTAGAAATATCCGTTACAGACTGTAATTTGGCTAGATTGGCCATTTTACTATTATGAGTTTTTTTAGCTTGATTTTTAGAATAAGAATGATCTTTATGTTTTTTATTTATTTCCTTAGTCTTAGTCGTTGAGCGAGAAGACTCACTTTTCTTACTAGAAGTTGCCGATAAGATCTTTTCGTTGTCTACCTTCTGGACTTTCTGTTGAAATTCCCGTTTTCTTAATTTTTGCTCTGTTCGTTGAGCCTGAATACGAGCCTTTGCATTCATTAGCTGCTGACACGCATACTCCACATGTTCTGATTCCAGATCACCACAAGCATTGCCATCCAAATCAACACGTTTAGCACCTTCTTTGACACCATACAGATAACGCCAACTAGAAGTATACATTCGCAAAGCAGATCGCAATTGGGTTTTACTGATACCATCCTCTTCAGTCAGTCTTGCCACAATATCCTGAAAGATTCCAATCTTCAGTGGACGAGCCTCACCTTCAGCAATAAAGCATTGAGGAAAACGCTTAGCCAAAAAAGCAATTATTTCTTTACTACTATTCAACTTAGGTTGATTTTCCATGAAATTTCCTGATTACAACGGTTTTGCCAACCAACGCAGGCATGAACAGGCGATATTATAATAGCGTTGCAGACAATTGCCACGCAAACCAACTGTTAAATTACATTAATTTGTGGATATTTTGGTATAACACACGCTTTCAAGTGGTTACAAAGTATTATAACTAAGGCTTTCAGACCATTTTCATCCTCTTCATCAAAACGATGAAAAATAGGACTATCAATATCTAATACGCCAATTAACTGTCCATTGACTGCTAGCGGCAAAACTATCTCTGAACGACTGAGACTATCGCAAGCAATGTGCCCAGTAAAAGAATGGACATTAGCAATACGCTGTATTCTATTTTCCATAAAAGCAGTCCCACAAACACCTTTTCCTTGCGCAATACGTACACATGCAACCTTGCCCTGAAAAGGGCCAAGCACAAGCGTATCATGACTTTTCAGATAAAACCCTAGCCAATTAATATTATCTAATCTTTCAAACAGCAGTGCACTCGTATTTGCAAGCGTGGCAATAAAATCATATTCACCTGCAATTAAGCTAGTTAAATCACATGAAAGATCATGATAAAAGACTTTTTTCCCATAACATCCCGTTTGTCAAATTCTACATATACTCATCTGGTAGATAAATCACCAATATGGCGATTTTTTATCTCTCTAGGTTAACAATTCGCTATATTAATCGTTATGTTTTTTAACTTATTGTAATTTAACTGGCCGGTCAAATCACACAATAAATGAAAATTAATTCAAATTTTAGCTAATTATTAAATATGAAAAAAGTTTCAATAAAAAAATTATAAGCATTTTCAGTAATAACATATAACAAAAAAACCGGCGATAATCATTTTCGGCTATCTTTTTATTCTATTAACCTAAGCCCTATTTGTATTTAAATTAGCAATATTGATTTATCGCAATTTATTTGTAATTTAGTCGCTTATAATTTCGTCTAAGGTACATTTTTCATTAACATAAAAGTTATTTAAAACTGTTAATTTTCAATGAATAATAGTAAAAAATCCACCCGTTTACCGCCATCCCAATAATTTTGGAAAAACGTTCCATTTATACTATTCTAAAAACTTAAAGTATCTATAGCGATTTGTTAACATTTTAAATAATTAGTGGGGATCACAGATGAAGAGAGCAAAACTAAAAATTTCCACCTACGTTATTGATGATGCACTCTTGGCTGACGCAGCTGAAAACACTATCAGTATTCCTTGTGGATCAGATACTGAATTTTGTATGCAACTTGATGGCTGGGATGAAAATACAAGCATTCCGGCCACACTAGATAATAAACCTGTTCTTCTCTATCGCCAGTACTATGATAAAAAAAAGCATCATTGGATTATGAGAATAGTTTAGTCATATCAGCATTAAAAAAGAGACCGAGCTAATTCCAATACTCGGTCTTGGGAAATCGCTCTAGAAAGCCGTGCGCCAAAATTTGTCATAGAGACGTAACAAAATGCAATTTAATACTAGCTGTCAGTTACAAAATTAGCTAGTGATAAAAATATTTTTATTACATTAAGTTAACATTAATTGTTTTCATAGAATAAAATATTTACTAGCCCGAAATTAAATTTGAATTGCCCTTACTTTCTCTCAAATTCGAAATATATTCGATATGTTTTCTTAATGTTGACAGTCGCCAAAATTAATAATTTTTAATTAGTTTTACAAAGATTTTGCGCGGTTTTGAGTATCGGAGTGATGTCTATTTTCTGCTGTGATAAATCTGCCGGTTTGAGTAATATACTTGAAAGTGGTGATGCGATAATTTCACGCTTTTTCATCTGCTCTGCCGCTATACTATTAAGAGGATATTGCATTAAGGTATTAGGATTTATAACCAATAATGCGCCATTGGTGCGACACTCAAACATTACTTCCTCGCACTTAAAAATCCATTTATCACCAAACTGTTTTTTACTAACCGTTATAATGGGTGGGGATGAAATTACCGGAAAAGAGACTGTTATTGTTAATAGTAATACCAACCTAATAAACTTTACCATATCAATATCTCCTTATAATTTATCATAATAAGATACAATTACTTACAATATCATTCATATTATCAGAAATAATTTTTATAACCGTTTTTTATTTTTGAATTGTTTAAAAAAGATAAAATAAAATGCTAAATGATAGTAGAAAAAATAAATTTCCCACTGGTGCTCAAAGTGGGAAGTTATAAATTAAACATGCACAGCGCTAGACATTGCTTTCAACTCTTTATCTAATAAAAATAGTGATTTACCATCTTCGCCAACTAACTCAAACTTATCCAAAGTTGATTTGAATAACTTTTCTTCTTCATGTTGTTCTGCAACATACCACTGCAAAAAATTAAATGTCGAGTAGTCTTGCATCTCCAATGCCAGATGTACAAGAGCATTAATTTCATGTGTAATATTTTGTTCATGCTGATAGGTTTTTTCAAAAACCTCTTTTACAGAATTAAATTCCGCAGGCGGGGCATCAATTTGACCTAATATCGGCATTTCACCAGTATCGCTAAGATAATGAAATAAACGTTGCATATGCCCCATCTCTTCCTGAGAATGCGTTTTTAAAAACACCGCGGCCCCTTCAAAACCTTTATAATTACACCATGCACTCATTTGCAGATAGAAATTTGCTGAAAAAAACTCTACGTTAAGCTGTTTATTTAATTTTTTAACCATCTCTTGCTGTAACATTGTTCACACTTCCTATGTTTTTAAATAAAGTTCAATTTTATTATCTTCAGTTATACCAATGATAAACGTGTTGTAATTAAAATAAAACTAAAATTAACCATTATTTGATCAAAATAATGGCCTAAAATAGATCACTTTCATTACAATCACTATTAAAATATTATAGAAATAATAAATAGTTATATATTTATTCAAGACAAACTATGTCTCGTTTACTAAAATTAATGTAGAAATCATATTTGATGGGGTCGAAAATACGAGTATGAGTTACAATCTTACCAAATTAGCAAAAGAGGAGAGGGAAAAACTAAATCTTGATCTTGCCGCTGCAAGTGTGGCATTTAAAGAAAGATACAATATGCCGGTTATTTCCGATAGAGTTGAAGCAGAGCAAGCGGTACATTTGCGAGAGCTTTTTCGTAAGCGGCTTTAGCTATTTCGCAAATTTCTCATACTCTGGATCAATTACCTTAGGATCCGCGAAAAGGATAATATAAAAATAACCATAAATGTTAATATGCTGACAACTTTTTGCTGTTAATTTATTAATCGCTAATCGCTTTTAATTTGATAAGTAATGGTTTCATCCTGGCAATTAACAATCACTGATAGCTAAGATATTTTTTCGTACCCCTAACGCTCAAAGGGATTCTATAACCATGACTTTCATTTACTCCTAAACATTTTCTTATGAAAAGTAAGTATAATTAGAGTTGTAAAGGCAATAAAATTCTATCAACAATATGCACAATAACATAAAAAATGTTATTTCTCTTATTTAAGGTCGTTATCAGTTTGCTTTTTAACAGCATGCTTTGCACGGATCTCCTTAGCGACTAAAGCAATCGCTTCCCCACTACTCATTCCATCAGCCATCAATTGATGAATACGTTCAGCAGCTTCCTGTTGCTCCTGATGATTTAACGTTGGCATATCTGAAAACATTTATTTTTCACTCATTTTTTATTTAAACATAATAATCAATATAACATTAGCATAGTTTGACCTATGAAAAACGTTATTTTATGGTAGTATATTCGTTAATAACCCTTATCGTTGCCTAATAAATATGCGCCTGCAAAAAATTCAATTGCCTTATTCATTATATACCGCTTTAAATTATTTTAATGCTATCGCCAACCAGCCATGGGCGATGTTATTACATTCGGGTAATGCAAGCCATCCACATAACCGTTTTGATATTGTAGTCGCTGATCCAGTAACCACGTTAGAAACAAGAGACAGTATCACGCAAATTCACCGTGAAAATGAAAAAATCAGCTCAGAACTTGATCCATTTGAACTATTAAAAAGTGAAATGCAACATTTGAATCTCACTTTCACAGTAAATAGCGATCTTCCTTTCCAAGGCGGAGCTTTAGGTATATGGGGCTATGATTTAGGCCGGCGAATAGAAATTCTGCCGGAACTTGCTAAGAAAGAATTAAGCTTTCCCGATATGGCGATCGGTGTTTATCTTTGGGCATTAATTGTTGATCACCATAAAAAAATAGTAACTTTGCTCAGTTATCAAAATGTTGAACAACGCTTGTCATGGTTAGAAAACCAAACGAAAATACCAACTGAACAGTTTCAAATGTGTGAACCATGGCAAAGTAACATGTCAAGACAGCAATATCACCATAAAATTAGCCAAATTCATCAATATTTACGCGATGGTGATTGTTACCAAATTAATTTAGCGCAACGTTTTAAAGCCAAATATCATGGTAATGAATGGGAAGCGTTTCTTAAACTTAATCAAAATAATCAGGCACCCTTCTCCGCCTTCATACGTTTAGAACAACATTGCGTGCTCAGTGTATCCCCTGAACGTTTTCTTTGGCTGAACGACAATTCAATTCAAACCCGTCCAATCAAAGGCACATTGCCTAGGCTGACTGATGCCCAAGAAGATCAAAAACAGATAAAACGTTTACAATTATCAACCAAAGATCGCGCTGAAAACGTAATGATAGTTGATTTATTGCGTAATGATATTGGTAAAGTTGCAATACCAGGAACAGTCAGTGTACCAGAACTTTTTGTGGTTGAATCTTTTCCGGCTATTCATCATTTAGTTAGCACTATTGTTGCACAATTGCCTTCTAGTTATCATCCCACTGATCTATTAAAAGCCTGCTTTCCAGGCGGCTCAATTACCGGCGCGCCGAAAATACGTTCAATGGAAATTATTGATGAACTTGAACCTCATCGTCGCCATAGTTACTGCGGAGCGATTGGTTATATCAGTTTCTGCGGTACGATGGATACAAACATCAGCATACGTACCTTATTAACTGAAAATCAAAACCTTTATTGTTGGGCAGGTGGTGGAATTGTGGCAGATAGTACCGCCGAAAAAGAGTATCAAGAAACTTTTGATAAACTGAGTAGAATATTACCCGTATTAGAAAATAATCAATGTTAATGAATATGTTAGATAATTTTATTAACCGATTTCAATTAATATTACCTATCGCCACTGGTACCGCTCAACCTGTTAATACCGATAACGCAAAAAAAAGTGCCGCTGTACCATTACACATTATTTGTAAACCTGAGCCCACTCTGCTATTTACCAAAAGAACTGATAACTTGCGCCTTCATGCTAGTCAGATTTCTTTTCCTGGTGGCGCTCGTGAACCCGATGATCATAATTTAATTGAAACGGCCTTACGTGAATCTTATAAAGAAATTAATATTTTTCCAAATCAGGTGCAGATCCTCGGAAAAATGCAGCCAATAAAAAGCCATAGTGGCTATTTAGTGACGCCTATTGTTGGATTACTATCAACAAAGGTTTCTTATTACAAAAATCCAGCCGAAGTAGCCGGTATTTTTGAAGTCCCACTGAAACACGCCCTCACCTTAACCCATCATCATTCCATTATGATCAATAATGCAGGTCATAAAAAGCGTCTGTTCTTTTATCGCTAAAATCAATATCTAATTTGGGGATGAACTGCAACAATTCTAAATAAATTGGCCTTACAACTTGTTTAAAACAGGCAAAAAATAAAAAATCTTTTTATTTTACATTTTATTCACTGCTACTAGTAAATTTCAAAAAAAACGATAAACTGGCAATCCATTATAACACGGTAATATTACAACCATAACATTTAGTCTTAAGTGATTACTTTATCGTTTTTATTTTTCCAGGGGGTTCTTAGTGATCAGTGTTTTCGATATGTTTAAAGTAGGTATTGGCCCATCCAGTTCTCATACCGTTGGTCCAATGAAAGCGGGTAAAGAATTTGTCGATCAATTGGTAGAAAAAAATCTACTTTCCTCCGTCACTCGTATCCCTGTTGATATTTATGGTTCACTTTCATTAACCGGAAAGGGACATCATACTGATATTGCTATTATTATGGGTTTAGCGGGTAATTTGCCAGCAACCGTTGATATTGAATCAATTGCAGATTTTATTGCCAATATTGAGCAAACTGAAGGTTTATCTTTAGCAAATACAAGCCATTATGTTGATTTTCCACGCCAAGGCGGGATAAATTTTCATTATATTATAATAGTTTACCATTACATGAAAATGGTATGACCATTACCGCCTTCAATAATGATAAGCAAATTTTCAGTAAAACATATTACTCGATAGGTGGCAGGCTTCATTGTTGATGAAGAACATTTTGACCAACAAATATCTACTAATAAAAAAGTACCCTATGCCTATAACTCAGCAGCTGAACTGTTACTTCATTGTAAGAAAACCGGTTTATCTGTTTCTAGTCTTATGATGAAAAATGAATTAGCGCTGCATCCGAAAGAAGAAATTGACCACTATTTTGCTAATATTTGGCATACCATGCAGGCTTGTATCGATAGAGGGCTTAATACTGAAGGTATTTTACCCGGCCCGCTTCGCGTCCCCCCGACGCGCGCCGTCATTACATCGCATGCTGACCGCTTCCCAAAAATGTCCAATGACCCAATGGATGTCGTTGATCTGATCAATATGTTTGCATTATCGGTCAACGAAAAAAATGCCGCCAGTGGTCGTGTCGTAACAGCACCCACTAATGGTGCCTGCGGCATCGTTCCTGCTGTGTTAGCTTAACTATGATCATTGTATAGAATCTATTACACCGGCTCTTTACAATCGTTACTTTTTAGCTTCAGGGGCAATTGGTATTCTTTATAAAATGAATGCCTCTATATCAGGTGCTGAAGTCGACTGCCAAGGTGAAGTCGGTGTTGCCTGTGCAATGGCCGCTTCTGGATTAACGGAATTTGGGTAGCAATCCTGAACAAGTCTGTATTGCCGCTGAAATTGGTACGGAGCATAATTTAGGTCTTACCTGTGACCCGGTTGCAGGACAAGTTCAAGTCCCTTGCATTGAACGTAATGCGATTGCGTCAGTAAAAGCTATTAATGCGGCAAGAATGGCATTACGTAGAACAAGTGAACCCCGAATTTCTTTAGATAAAGTTATCGAGACCATCTATGAAACAGGTAAAGATATGAATGCTAAATACCGTGAAACTTCTCGCGGAGATTTAGCTATTAAAGTTCAGTGTGATTGATTTATCACGCATCTTAAAATATATTCCTTATCGTTTATAACCCTTTCCATAAAAAGGGTTATTTTTATTTATTACACATTTTCATAGCCAATTAGTTAAAAATCTTCCCCGTATTAAAGTACAGTTTATATCTATAGAATTACAAATTAAATTCTATTATTATTTCATACAAGATAATAACAACTATCACAAAATCAACTTGCTTGATAAAATTTATCTTTCTCTAAATATATTTATATGTATTTTAAATTTTCTGATCAGCGGCATATTTTTTCTTATATTTAAATGATAATCTATAAACTAATTAATTAGTTTCAATAATGGTTAATGCTTTATAACATGAAAAACTATTCATATTAGTGATTATTTGATTGTATTCATCCGTCAACGGAGAGTACACTCTAATAATCATTTTTATTATTTAACCTACTTCTTAAGGGGAAAAGTAGTGAGAGTAGCTATTATAATTAGCACTCATGGTGTTGCTGCAAAACAGTTGCTCATGACCGCTGAAATGTTGATTGGCGAACAACAAAATATCGCTTATATCGATTTTGTTCCAGGTGAAAACGCTGATACATTAATTGAAAAATATAATCAAAAGCTTAATGAGCTCGATGTTTCTCAAGGTGTGTTATTTTTAGTAGATATGTGGGGAGGCAGTCCATTTAACGCCGCTAGTCGAATTATCGAAAGTAAAGATAAAGACAAATATGATATAGTTACCGGAGTTAACGTCCCCATGTTAGTTGCTACGTTACTATCCCGTGATGATGATCCTACTTTTAGTGAATTAGTCAACACTGCTATTGAAACCGGTCGCAGCGAAATTAAAGCGCTCAACAATCAGCAGACTAGCGATAAATCGCAAAATTCACCGACGCCAACTCCCCCTCCAAAGGTAACCAATTCAGCTACGCAAGGCCATATGTTTATTGCCCTTGCACGAATTGATGATCGTTTAATTCATGGTCAAGTGGCTACTCGCTGGACCAAAGAGACAAAAGTTAAACGTATTATCGTAGTCAGTAATGAAGTTGCTAAAGATCATGTTCGTTCCACCTTATTAAAACAAGTTGCGCCACCGGGTGTCACTGCGCATGTGGTCGACGTAGAAAAATGTATTCGTGTCTACAATAATCCTAAGTATGCCGGTGAACGCGTTATGCTGTTATTTACCAATCCAACAGACGTTTTACGCCTTGTAGACGGCGGTGTCGAAATAAAGTCTGTTAATATTGGTGGCATGGCATACCGTGAAGGTAAAACACAGGTTAACAATGCAATCTCAATCGATAATGAGGATATTGAGGCTTTCAATCAATTATCCAAACAAGGGATTAAACTTGAAGCGCGTAAAGTTTCTAGTGACAACAAACTGGATATGTTAGCTCTTATCAAAAAAGCAAAAAACTGAGTTTCCTTTTTTGGTTATCCATTCACGGCTTAAAAATAGATTCACCAACGTTGTTGGTTACAGGAGATAAACAAATGGAGCTTACCGTTGTTCAAATCATACTCGTTTTCCTTGTTGCCTGTATTGCAGGTATGGGTTCTGTACTAGATGAATTCCAATTTCATCGTCCTTTAATTGCTTGTACACTAATTGGCCTCGTACTTGGTGATCTAAAAACAGGGATAATTATCGGCGGCACGCTGGAAATGATTGCGCTCGGATGGATGAATATCGGTGCGGCCATAGCTCCCGATGCCGCCCTAGCCTCAATTATTTCTACCATTCTGGTTATTGCCGGCGGACAGGATATTGGTACCGGTATTGCACTAGCAATTCCTTTAGCGGCTGCAGGACAAGTATTGACCGTAATTGTTCGGACAATCACTGTTGCATTCCAACATGCATCTGATCGCGCTGCATTATCTGCTAATTTACGTGCATTAACCATAATTCATATCTTAGCTCTGTTATTGCAGGCTATGCGTATTGCTATTCCTTCTTTAATTGTTGCTATCTCTGTAGGTACTTCAGAAGTCCAACACCTACTGGATTCAATTCCTGAGGTTGTCACTAAAGGGTTGAATATTGCTGGCGGTATGATCGTTGTTGTCGGTTACGCTATGGTAATCAATATGATGCGTGCAGGTTATCTAATGCCATTCTTCTACTTGGGCTTTGTAACTGCTGCATTTACCAATTTCAACCTAGTTGCACTAGGCGTGATTGGTATTGTGATGGCTATTCTCTATATTCAACTCAGTCCAAAATACAACCAATCACAAATTGCTGCTTCGCAAAATAACGGCAATAGTGATTTAGATAATGAATTAAATTAATTAAGGAACGAAATAATGGCAGATACAACTTCAGTAAACCAAATAAATCTAAAAAAGCTTACTGCTGGTGATATTCGCGGAGTTTTTTTACGTTCCAATCTTTTTCAAGGATCGTGGAACTTTGAACGTATGCAATCCCTGGGCTTTTGTTTTTCAATGATCCCAGTGATCCGCCGTTTATACCCTGAAAACAGTGAAGAACGTAAACAAGCCATTAAGCGCCATCTTGAGTTTTTTAATACTCATCCTTATGTAGCAGCGCCTGTTTTAGGTGTCACCATAGCTATGGAAGAGCAAAGAGCTAATGGCGCGGATATCGATGATGGGGCAATTAATGGTATCAAAGTAGGTTTAATGGGCCCTCTGGCGGGCGTTGGTGACCCTATTTTTTGGGGCACAGTACGTCCATTATTTGCGGCTCTAGGCGCCGGAATTGCAATGTCAGGTAGTCTACTAGGACCGCTACTATTTTTTATTTTGTTTAATTTAGTTCGCTTATTAACCCGTTATTACGGTGTCACCTATGGCTATAAAAAAGGGCTCGATATTGTTCATGACATGGGGGGTGGCTTTTTACAAAAAATGACCGAAGGTGCTTCTATCCTAGGGCTATTTGTCATGGGCGCATTAGTCAATAAGTGGACAAATGTTAATATCCCTTTAGTCGTATCAGAAATAAAAAATCCCAATACTGGTGAGGTGACAATTACCACCGTACAAACTATCCTCAATCAATTAATGCCTGGTTTAGTGCCATTATTACTAACCTTTGGTTGTATGTGGTTGTTGAGATGCAAGGTTAATCCACTATGGATTATCATTGGTTTCTTTATTCTAGGCATTGTTGGCTATTGGGCCAGATTTTTAGGCTAACAGACTCAATCTCTTCATTGTCTATTGCGGGAGGTTGCAACCTCCCGTTTTTAATTTTATCTTTACAGCAGATTAATAATCGATAGGAGTCTTTGCTTATGAATATGAATAATATTGTATTGACTGTCTTGATCCTACTAATGCTAACTTATGCTATCTATGAAGAATTGATTGTTAACTTATTAAATGGAAAAACAAAATTAAAAATAAAGTTAAGGCGTAAAAATAGAATCGATGCCATTATTTTTATTATACTGATCGCGATTGTTATTTATCGTAATATTATTCAACATAGTAGTCAGCTAACAACCTATTTATTAATGATTACCGTTATTATCGCTGTTTACTTAACATTCATTCGTTATCCTAAGCTTTATTTTAAAGATAAAGGTTTTTACTACAATAATGTCTATATATTGTACGAAAATATTAAAACAATTAATTTATCGAAAGATGGAATATTAATAGTCGGTTTGGCAAAAAGAAAAATTTATATTGCTGTTAAGCAGTTTGATGATTTAGATACAATTTACAATTTTATGATCAATAATAAATATAAATAATATTGTTAATTATTCTTATATATTTAATCAACTAGAATTATTATTTTTATTAAAAATTAAATGATATTAATTTTATAAATTAACAAAAATTTAAATAATTCCTCTTATTATTTTTATGATATCTTTTGTGATAAGTCATTGGGGAGTAGCCTGTTCTAAATAAAATTGTCTATTAGCGATTAATTTAGAAATTTCATGTCAACATACTCATTATGATCCATAACGTGGCATGAATACCTGACAAGGTTGGCGAGACCATAGACATATTTTTACTCTAGGTTGGAAGTAAAAATATGTCTATGGATAACTTTCCAACTGAGACGGTATAATGAACTTATACGCAACCCTAGCTTTATCTCTTGCATTATCGATGGATGCTTTTGCTGCATCTGTTTGCAAAGGTGCTAGCTTGTTTAATCCCTCTATACGTGAAGCAATAAGAACTGGTTTTATTTTTGGTATTATTGAGGCCATCACTCCCATCATTGGCTGGAGTTTTGGGACTATTGGCCAGCCAATATATTATTAAGTGGAATCATTGGATAGCGTTTAGTCTATTATTCATGTTGGGTATCCAAATGATATATCAAAGCTACCATCATGCAAAAAACAATAGCAAACCTCAACCTATTCACTGTCACAATTCTTTTACCCTTATTACTACTGCCTTAGCAACCAGTCTGGATGCAATGGCTATTGGTGTCAGTCTGGCCTTTTTGCAAATTAATATCATCCATACAGCGATGACAATCGGACTAATGACCATGATTATGGCAACACTTGGAATATTATTAAGTCGTTATATTGGTCAATTATTAGAAAAAAAGCCGAAATGATTGGCGGTGTTACACTAATCATTATCGGATTTAGTATCGTTTATCAACACATTTAATGTATTAAATAATTAATACACATCTATGTTTTTAATGCTTTTTTAGGTTAAAAATGATAGCAAACAAACACTAAACAATAAGAGTTTTAACCATTACTAACAAAAATTATTAATTAAAAATCTTTAATGTGTAATATTTACTAACAAAATAGCTAACCATTATAATTGATTACATTATTTTAAAATATATAATATTATAGAATGATGATAATAATTTTTATTAATTACAAATGGCATTTTTTGCCTATCTATAAATATCAAAAATCATAAAATAGAACTTATAAATACATCAATAATTCTTTACAGTTAGGTTATTTACCCACTGATTGTGGAAGGTGAACATGTCGGAAAATGTAATCAATGATATTGTTAATTGGCTAGAAAGCCAATTACAACGAAATGAAGGCATTAAGATTGATACCATTGCTAATAAAAGTGGTTATTCTAAATGGCATTTACAACGGATCTTTAAACAATTAAAAGGTTACACTTTAGGTGAATATGTTCGTAAACGTCGATTACTGGAAGCAGCCAGGTTATTACGAAAAGACAAATTTTCTATTTTGGTATAGCCCTACAATACGGTTTTAGTTCGCAAGCAACTTTTACCCGCATTTTAAAAAAACATTTTAATACTACACCGGCTAAATTTCGCCAAAATGGGCAGTTACCCGACTTTAATCAATTTATGGACTAATCTAGAATTATTAATTTTTAGACTTTGTTATTATATGCCAGTCTAAATGCTGGCTTTACGGCTGTTTGCAATAAAATTATGCTTGAATATATCTCTTTCCAGCAATGGATGCTAATAATTAAAAATCATTAATTTAATTCATGCTATTTCATTGACTAACCAATTTTCGAATTGTATAAGCTGCTGATGAAAATTTGGATATTGAAACTGAATATCAGCGATTAATTGCTTAATTGTCGCTGGTTGGTATTTTTTGCCGATCAACTTTTGACTAAAAAGCTCTAATGGCGATGGATATTAAACTATCCGTATAAATTTTACTAGTTGAAATTTTTCCTTTATCAATATCAAAATGAAGTTCAACACCACCCCAGGCAAATCGGGTTTCAAGTATATGACTAAAAGCTGGCACGTGACCAAAATTCCACTCCCAACTAGATTGTTCAGCATAAATGTCAATAAAACCGGGTAAATCAGGCAAATTAGTTGGTGAAATTATTTCTTCCTTCACTACCTCATCATAATAGTTAAAAAAATTGTTTGCTAAGGCGTTACAAATTGCCTGATGACTAATTTGAACATCAATTTCAGCTAAATTCATTACCCTAGAACGTACGGAGGTAATACCTTTACTAATTAATTTCTTCGGATCCGGATTTAAATAACTGGCTAAACGGTTTAAATCTGTATTAATAAGTAAAGTGCCATGATGAAAACCGCGATCGTGTGTTTCAAAATAAGCTGATCCGGAAATTTTACGCTCACCATGGGCGGAATGGACAACTAGATCATTTCGACCTGAAACTTAAGCCTTTATCCCAACCTCAGCTAGTCCTGCAATAATAATTTGTGTTGAAATAGTTTTATCATAGGCTGGTTTACCCGCCATACAGGTAAAACAGGTGTTTCCCAAATCATGAAAAACCGCACCACCACTGCAGCGGCGAGCTAATTTGATTCCATCTTGGGCCATTTTACGTGTATTACACTCTTTCCATGGATTTTGTGCCCGACCAATAACGACAGTATTATTATTGCGCCAAAGAAACATAATCCGCTGCTTGACTGACATTTGGCGAAAAATAGCCCCTTCAACAGCTAAATTAAACCAGGGATCAAATGATTCAGAAATAAGAAGACGTATTGAAGCCATAAGAATTTTGCCAGCCTATATTCATTTTGTTATAGCAAAAAAACAAAAAGTTATTATAATTAAAAATGACACTTAAATACGGCGAGCCTGCCAGAAAACCTTGCGCCAGTATATATTGTTTAACGAAGAGCGAATAACACCTTTGCTAGTTGAGGCATGAATAAAAGTATTATCCATATCATAAATACCAACATGTAGACCATTTTCACCTGAGCCGGTTTTAAAAAAAACCAAATCGCCCGGCATAAGATCCTTAATATTAATACGGGTGCCATAAGTGGTTTGAGCTATTGTCGTGCGCGGTAATTGAATGGCAAAACGATCACTAAAAGTTCGATAAACAAAGCCTGAACAATCAATTCCACTTGATGCTAAACCACCATAACGATATGGCGTACCATACCATTGTGATAGTTGCTCTTTAAGTTGAGCGATGGTCATAATAGGATCAGAAAGTTGGCTTTTTAACGGCGGATCTGTTCTGCTTACTGAAGAAGAACAGCCAATTAAAGTAAGGTAAAATAAAAAAAGCAGGTGTTTAATTCTTATTAGCATAAAGCACCTTTATCGCTTAATAGGATAATTAAATAGACTTTAATCAGTGTTTAATAAAAAAACAAGTTTTTATTAATCGGTAATCGCTATTTTTGAGCAATACACTCGCTATAAAAATAAGTATTCTGCTCAGTTTTTTAGCTTTATTTTCGCGTTACTTTAGGCCGAGAAATAATCCAAATACCAAGCAAAATAAATACTACACCGACAAATTTAATCAATGTCGCCGATTCATTAAACCAAGGCAAAGTAACTGCGAATAAATAAACTAGTATATAGCTTAAACTAATCAGTGGGTAAGCTTTACTTAATGCTAAAAATCTCAAGGCAAATAGCCAGCAAACCATCGAAAGCACATAGCCAATTAAACCGATAAAAATCAGCCCAAACGCCGGCAGGTTTTCAAGTAACCAATTAACATCCATCCACTGATGATTTAATTTAAACTCAGGTAATATAGTTACTCCAGCTTTTAAACAAAGCTGAGCTAAAGTGATCAATATTACACTACCGATACCCCAAAAGTAGCCTTTCATATATTTAATAAAACTATACCCAACATGATAATAAATACGCCAATCCAATGTTTGATACTGATCTTCTCTTGATAAATAAATTGTCCAATCAGTGTAACGATAACAAAGTTAATACTTAACATAGGATAAGCAATACTAAGTGGTAAAATTTGTAGTAATTTAAGCCAAAATAGCATGCCTAACGCAAGCAAAATAATCGCTATTAGCAGCCATTTAATGGCTAAACTATTTTTTGCCGGCAAACCACTTTGCCAATATATCACCGCTTGCTTTTGGCAAACCTGTCCAATGCAAGTTAACAGGCTAACAATTATCAATAAGAAAAAATGTGTCATGGTTGCTGATAATAGGTCATTATTGCCATTCTTGTATTGCGAACTACATGATTAGGCTTAGGAATATCATCAGGCAGCCCTTCATTTCTACGTAATAAAAGAACCACTGAAATTTGTCCTTCTTTCCGTGACAAGCTAAGCCATTTAGCAAAATTTCCTTGTTTGATTAAGCGAAATTGGCTATCGGGATAATTTAAGCCGTATCTTAATTCACCTGATCTTTCATATAAATAAATATCACCTTGATGTAATTCCCATGCCAAAGCTGCGCCTAATCCAACATTATCTGCTAGCACAAACTTACTTTCTTCCAACAAAGATATATTTTGCCGAATTAATTGCTGCGGTAACTTAGAATCAATAGTATCTTGCGGTAATGCATAACTTATTGATAAACTCAAGGCTAAAGAACATGCCGCGCCCCACAGCCAATACCTGGCATTGGATATCAGACTAAAATAGCCAATAATCAGCCAAATGCAAAAAACCGTTATACCTAATGCCAGTTTTGGCCACTCCAACGGGGTATATAAAGGATGCTCAACAAATAACCCCATAATAATCAAAGTAATAATTGCCAATATGGCAAAAGCGATATTGGTAAAACCGTTAAATTTAATGGCTGTCAAATTGCGATTTTTAACACAATCAACCACATATTTTGCCATCATTAATGCAAGCGGTGCCATCACCGGCAACATATAAGTAAGTAATTTACCCTTAGCGATACTAAAAAATACAAAAGGGACAATAAACCAACAAAGCAGAAAAAACATCTCCGGTTTGATTTTTCGTTCCCGCCAACTTTTTAATAATGTACCAGGTAAAAGCCCTAACCAAGGTATTACACCAAGTAAAATAATGGGAATATAAAACCAAATAGGCGCTTTATGTTGGGCATCCTCTGATGAGAAGCGCTGAATATGTTCTACCCAGAAAAAGTAATGCCAATAATCCGGTTCATATTGATTGACAGCTAATGCCCAAGGAAGGCTTATTAATGCCGCACTGATTATGGCTATCCCACCAAATTTGAGCATCTCAGTAAAACGTTTTTGATACAGCATAATTGGCAGCATGACAATAACCGGGATAGCTAAGGCTAAAAAACCCTTGGTCATAAATGCCATACCACAGGTAAGTCCCATAACCGCCCAGGCAAGTAACTTTGCAGCAACCGTTGATGCTTTTAATAACCAAAAACAACATAGCATACAAGCAGTAAGCCACATGGTAAGCATCGGATCGAGTACGCTATAGGTGCTAACCGCAAAAACCAAAAACATCGAAACATACATCAAAGTAGCAACAAACGCGACATTTCGATTACGCCACATTACCATCGCTAACCAATAAATTAAGCCAGCGCTGATCATAGTTGCAAACACAGCACCAAAACGAACAGCAAAATTGGTATCACCAAATATCATTTGACTGATATTATTTATCCAATATCCGGCCACTGGCTTTTCAAAATAGCGAATATTAAGCAAGTAAGGCACAATCCAATCACCTTTTTGCAACATTTCTCGGCTAATTTCTGCGTAACGCGTTTCATCTGGCTGCCACAGCAGTCGGCCATTCAACGGTACTAAATAGGTAAAAATAAAAAAAAGTGCTAATAAAAAAGCACCTGTTTTTTGTAACTGTTTAGTTAACATCAAGCGCTATACCTCGTGTTGACACCCTAGCCAACCCTCACGACCTGGAAAAGATGAACGAATAATTTTTCCGTGTGGTAAAGAATCAATATCATTAGGTATTAATTCACGCAACGGACAAAATACCATTTGTTCTGCAATCATTCTCGCTAGTAAGCTGTCAAATTGCATCGATTTAGACATACCTTCTAATTTCAGTATGAATAGTATAAACAGGCGTTCCTGCATCTTCCTGCATCGCATTAATAATAAAATCATTAAAGTTTTCATCTTTAACCAAAGTGCCAACAACTTCATCATAAGTCGGTAGTGTTACTGGAATTTGTACAGTACCAATCGAACCATCCGTTAAAATAGGACGAAAAGGGTGGGTACCACGGCAATCACTATTATAGTCAAATTTAAAATTTTCTTTCGCCGTTAATACGTGTTCATCGGCCCGCCAACCAGCGACAGCTGAACATTTCACGGTAGCGCCCGTTGCGTCTTCAAGCGCATCCACGCCTAATTTAATTTGTTCGACTAATTTGGTTCTTGGCCATTTACCTACATTAGCTTGCCAGCCTTGATGATCCCATGCATGTAGCCCAACTTCATGACCTGCATCCAATGTTTGTTTCATTAAGTAACCTAGATCATTGGCTATTTTTTTACCTGACCAGGCTATACCGGCTAATAAAATATCCCAACCATAGAGTGATGTCGCATTCGATCTTAACATTTTCCATAAAAATTTAGGTTCGAAACAGGCGCCATAAATGACGCCCCATGTTATCTGGACCGACACTGAAAAAAAAACTGGCTCGAATTTGATATTTAGCGAGCACTTTAAGCAACTGTGGCACACCGTCTTTGGTACCTTGATAGGTATCCACATCAATTCTTAAGCCAATTTTCTTCATTATTTTTTACCTAATTCTTCCGTCGCAGCTTGCAAAAAGAAATCTAAAGTTTCATCAATAGTCTGTTTCATATCAACAGTTGGCTCCCAATCGAGCAATCGCCGCGCATTTTCAATACTCGGTCTACGGTGCTCAACATCTTGATATCCTTTACCATAATAACTACTATTTTCAATCTTTTTAAGACCAGCAAATGGAGGAAAGTGTTTACGTAACGGATGTTTTTCAAAACTGTCAAGTAGCATATCAGCTAATTGAGCAATGCTTGCTTCATTGGTTGGATTACCAATATTAATAATTTGACCATCGCATTTTTCATCTTTATTTTCAATAATACGAAATAATGCTTCAATACCATCTTTAATATCGGTGAAACAACGCTTTTGAGCGCCACCATCCACTAATTTTATCGGTGAACCTTCGACCAGATTTAAAATTAGTTGGGTAATCGCTCGTGAGCTACCAATACGGGCAGAATGTAAACTATCGAGACGTGGCCCCATCCAATTAAACGGTCTAAATAAAGTGAATTTTAACCCTTCTTTAACACCGTATGCCCAAATAACGCGATCTAATAGCTGTTTAGAAACAGAATAAATCCAACGCTGTTTGTTAATTGGCCCGACAATTAAACGAGAAGTATCTTCATCAAATTCTTTATCATCACACATCCCATAAACTTCAGAAGTTGATGGGAAAATAATACGTTTATTATATTTTACACAATAACGCACTATCTTTAAGTTTTCTTCAAAATCTAACTCGAAAACTTTTAATGGATTGCGGGTATATTCAATCGGTGTTGCAATAGCAACCAGTGGTAAAATGATATCACATTTTTTAATATGATATTCAATCCACTCAGTATGAATACTGATATCGCCTTCAACAAAATGAAAACGCTGATCATCACCAAAATGGGGATCATTAATAAAACGTGCAACAGCAGAAGAACTAATATCCAAACCATAGATATCATAGTGACCATCTTCTAATAAACGTTCGGTTAAGTGATTACCAATAAAACCATTTACACCCAAGATCAAAACACGCTTACGCCGTTTTACCTGTGTCGTCGGTCTAGCACCAACACCCAGGCCATTGACAATTCCCATTTCCGCCGCTAAACGCGATCCTTCAACGTATAATCCAGCTCCACTCTGCCCGGTCAGAATTTCAAGCACACCTTGACCACAAGCTATTTGCAATGGTTCGGTAGAAATGATTGTACCCGGTAATTTATCGTGTGATTTTTCTAGTACACGGGCACGCCAGACAATCATTTTACTCTCAGCCAAATAAGTAAATGCACCTGGATATGGCTCGGTTACCGCTCGTACTAAGTTATTCACTTCGGTAGCAGATTTCGACCAATCAATTAAACCATCTTCAGCGCTACGACGGCCAAAATAGGTTGCCTTACTTTCATCTTGTGGTGTTGCTGAATAATCACCCATTTTAATTAAGGGTAATGTATCAGCCAAAAGCTGTTCAGCCGCCTGACGAATTTTCTCATGTAACACTAATGCGGTATCTGTTGCATCAATAGAAATTTTTTTCTGTGCAACAATATCACCCGCATCCGGCTTGGCTATCATCTTATGTAATGTGACACCCGTTTCTGTTTCACCATGCAAAATAGCCCAATTAATCGGCACACGACCACGATATTTAGGCAATAAAGAACCATGCAGGTTAAAAGCACCTCTAGGGGCTAACGCCAATAACTCTTGACTAAGCATGTGGCGATAGTAAAAAGAGAAAATAACATTCGGTTGCATTTTCTCAATACGCTCAATCCAAAGTGAATGATTGACATTTTCTGGCGCAAATACAGATAAGCCCATCTCAGCCCCCAAGCGCGCAACTGAGGAAAAGAAATGATTCTCTTTAGGGTCATCTGTATGTGTAAAAACAGCCTGAATTTCAAAGCCCGCCTTCTGTAGAGCCTTTAATCCCAAACAACCAATATCATGGTAAGCAAAAACAATAGCTTTCATTACTTTTTTTCCTGATTTTCGTCAGTATCTAGATGAACACCAACTATCTTTTGAATAAAATAACGGGGTCGGGCACGAACATCATTATACATTCTGCCAATATATTCACCGAGTAGTCCCATGGCAATAAATTGCGCGCCAATAAATATGAATAGAATAGCAAACAGCGTAAAAACACCCTCTGCAGCCCACATTGCACCAAAAATAAGACGCAAAATAATTAACAGAACCGCCAGTAAAAATCCACTTGCCGCAATAAAACTACCAACTACACTCAACAAACGTAACGGAGTAGTAGTTAAACAAGTGAGTAAATCAAACATTAAATTTACTAGCTTCATCAAGCTATATTTTGAATCACCAAACTCACGTTCTGCATGGGCAACATCAATTTCGATCGTTCTTTTAGCAAACGTATTTGCTAAAATGGGAATAAATGTACTGCGTTCATGACACTGTAGCATCGCATTAATAATATTACGCCGATAAGCACGCAACATGCAGCCATAATCGCCCATGGTGCGCCCAGTTGCTTTGGTGATCATGGCATTAATGATTTTTGACGCTGTTTTACGAAACCAAGAATCTTGCCGATTCATCCGTCTGGTCCCGACTACGTCATAGCCTTCTTCCGCTACCTGTACCAGATGTGGAATTTCTTCAGGCGGGTTTTGTAAATCAGCATCTAAGGTGATCACAAGATCACCGATTGCCTGTTTAAAACCAGCCATAATGGCAGAATGTTGACCATAGTTACGATTTAAAATCACTACGATAACGTGATTTGCCGGATTTTCAGCAGCATCCATCAGCAATCTAACTGAATTATCAGCACTACCATCATCAACTAAAATTAATTCATATGGCTGTTTCAATCTCTGACAAGCAGCCAATGTTCTTTCCAATAACTGGGGTAAGCTTTGCTCTTCGTTATAAATAGGGATAACGATAGAAACTTTTTTTATTTCTTCAAAATCATTTTGAAAAGACACTATCTCGGCTCCGAAAAATTTCATTAATAGCAGCAACAACGCGATCAACATCTTGAGCACGCATGTCAGGGAATAGTGGCAATGAGCATAAAGTCTTCGAGTTCCATTCAGAATTAGGTAGAGAAAGCGATGGATAATGTTCTCTATAATATTTTTGCGTATGAGCCGCTCGGAAATGTAGGCCAGTACCAATATTCTTCTCTTTTAAGCGTTCCATAAAACTATCACGGTCAATACAACAGACAGCTTTATCGACTCGAATCATAAACAGATGATTGGCATGTAAATGAGGATAATCGGGTACATCCAACATTTTTAACGGCAGATTGGCAAGCGCTTGTCGATAATAAGCAACAAGCTTTGCACGACGTTTATTTATCTGTGTTAACTTTGTTAATTGAACAACAGCAATTGCCGCATGAATATCAGATAGATTATATTTAAACCCGGGTTCAACAACCTCAGCCTGTGGTTTACGGCCCTGTATTTGCCGATCGAAGGCATCCACACCTAAACCATGAAATTTTAAACATCGCAGACGTGTGGCCAAAGCATCATCATCGGTAGCGACTAAACCACCTTCGGCACAAGTGATATTTTTAATCGCATGAAATGAAAAAATGGCGGTGCCCTGTTGACCAATCCATTCACTTTCATACTGAGTACCTACGGCATGAGCCGCATCCTCGATCAATGCGATATTGTTTCTTTGTGCAATCTCACGTAACGCATCAAGATCGCATGGCGCCCCGGCGTAATGTACCGGAATAATCGCTTTTGTCTTAGGGGTAATTGCCTTCTCAACGACATCAGGCTGAACCATTAAAGTGTCACGATCTACATCAATCATGACTGGATGTGCCCCTAACAAGGTGATCATATTAATGGTTGAAACCCATGTTAATGAGGGGGTAATAACTTCATCTCCAGGACCAATTCCTAAGGCCATAAGCGTTATATGCATACCCGCTGTTGCCGAACAAAAAGCAATCGCATGCCGACAACCAAATTTATGGCGAAAGTCTTCTTCGAGTTGATGATTTTGCGGCCCGGTGGTGATCCAACCAGAACGTAATACATTTTCTACCGCCCGGATCTCTTCGTCACCTATTGCTGGGCGAGAAAAAGGAAGAAAATCATTCATGAGATTAACCTACTAGCAATTCATCTAATATTTTTTTTAGAGTCAGTTGTCTATAATATCATAAAATAGCTTAACTACACATCAACATGACAATAACTTTCCAATCTAACTAATCAGAACGGATTAATTTGTTAAATATACTTGGCTAAAGAGAATTTCATATTAGTTAAGTAAATTAAAAAAACAAAATAAAACCCCTAATAATTCTTATCAATAAGAAAGTGAATGAATAAATAATAATAAGTAAATTTAAAGTCAATGTTAGTGCAATTTTGTTAATAAGTGTTTTTGATTAACAGAGCAAAATAACGAATTTTTGTTTAGGATTATATTGATATAATTGAATAATAAAAAAGCCGCTAAAGCGGCTTTTTAGAATAATAATTCATTATTTATGAGGCTTTATCTTTTCAACCCGGCCTTTCAACTTTTGCCCTGGTCGAAAAGTCACCACTCGACGAGCAGTGATGGGAATATCTTCTCCAGTCTTTGGATTTCGACCTGGTCGCTGATTTTTATCACGCAGATCAAAATTACCAAACCCTGACAGTTTCACCTGCTCCCCATTTTCTAATGAACGACGAACTTCTTCAAAGAAAAGTTCAACCAGGTCTTTAGCATCACATTTGCTTATACCCAGTTTTTCGAATAGATTATTTGACATTTCAGCTTTTGTAAGCGCCATAGGTTTAGTCCCTCAAGGATGCTTGGAATCGCCGTTTTAACGCAGCAACACATTTATCAACAGTTGCGGCAATCTCTTCTTCTTCCAGAGTACGATTTGTATCCTGCAAGATTAAGCTAATAGCAAGGCTCTTATAACCTTCCGCTACACCTTTACCACAGTACACGTCAAACAAGTTTATGCCAACTATATGATTTATGCCAATTTTCTTGCATTCAGCTAATACGTCCGCTGTTGCTACCTCTTCTGGTACTACAACAGCAATATCCCGTCGGTTGGCAGGGAAACGTGAAATCATATTTGCCTTAGGAATAACACGCTCTGCAACAGTATCCCACAGCAATTCAAAAACAAGTGTCCGACCATTCAAATCTAGCTTATTTTCCAGTTCAGGGTGAATAACGCCTATATATCCAATATAATCATTATTCAGATAAATCCCAGCGCTTTGTCCGGAATGAAGTGCAGGATCAGAATGAGCCTTATAAATAATATTGTCTAATTTTCCGGTTAATGCCAGTATTGCTTCGACGTCACCTTTGATATCAAAAAAATCCACAGCGCGTTTTTCTTGTGACCAGTGCTCTTCATAACGATTGCCAGTAATCATACCCGCTAACATCAATTCTTGCCGAATACCATGCTCTGCTGTTACATCCGGCACAAATCGTAATCCAGTTTCAAACAGTCGAATGCGATTTTGCTGACGATTTTGATTGTAAATTACTGTCGTTAATAAGCCGGGCAATAAAGAAAGCCGCATTACCGACATATCTGCTGAAATAGGATCCGGTAAAATCATTGCATCAGAATCTGGAAGCAGTAGTTGCTGAATTTTAGGATCAACAAAACTGTAGGTAATCGCTTCATTGTAATCACGATCAATTAATAACGTTTTCACTCGTTTTAATGGCAGCGCTGACTCACAACGGGGGGTCATAACTAAATCTGCATGTAACGGTACACCAGGTATACTATTGTAGCCATAAACACGGGCTATTTCTTCAATCAGATCTTCTTCAATTTGTATATCAAAACGCCAAGAAGGAGCAACCACCTGCCAATTATCTTGCTCACCATTCACTTGGCATCCTAAACGCTGAAGGATCTGGGTAACGTTAATATCTGGAATACAATGACCAATCAAGCGATCCAGTTTTTGCCGAGTCAGGGTTATTGTTGCCACTTTCGGTAAGTTTGTTTGATGGCTAACATCAATAATATTTCCAACCTCGCCACCACAAATTTCAACGATTAATCTAGTCGCACGTTCCATCGCTTTATATTGCAGCTGTGGATCAACGCCCCTCTCAAAACGGTGTGAAGCCTCAGTATGGAGACCATAATTACGTGCCCGGCCAGCAATCGCCAGTGGATCGAAAAAAGCACTCTCTAACAGGATATTAGTGGTTTTTTCATTAACGCTGGAGTGCTTGCCACCAAAAATACCGGCAATCCCTAAGGCATTCTTCTCATCGGCAATGACTAAAGTATCTGGCTTCAAAGTTACCTTGCTGTCATCGAGCAAAACTAATGTTTCATCCTGTTTTGCCATTCGAACAATGATCATGCCATTTAAGCGATCAAGATCATAAGCATGCAAGGGTTGACCTAATTCTAACAACACAAAATTAGTAATATCAACCACCGGATCAATACTACGGATCCCCCCTAGACGTAATTTTTCTCTCATCCAGCTAGGGGTTTGCGCTGTAACATCGATGCCTTTTATTACTCGTCCTAAAAAGCGTGGGCATGCCATAGGCACTTCCACCTGAATAGGAAAAACACTAGCATCAGTGGCTTTAACTGGTTCAATTTCTATCGTATTTAACTCTAGGTTATTGATAGCTGCAATATCGCGAGCGATACCTAAAATACTTAAACAATCAGCTCGATTCGGTGTCAAACTTACATCAAAAATATGGTCATCTAGTTGCAAGTAGTTACGAATATCGGTACCAATAGGCGCGTCCTTGGGTAGCTCAATAATACCAGTATGGTCATCCGAAATGCCAAGTTCAGAATAAGAACAAAGCATACCTTCAGAAAGCTCACCGCGGAGCTTTGTCGCTTTTATTTTAAAATTATCGGGTAAAACCGAGCCAATTATTGCCACAGCGACTTTTAACCCTTGACGACAATTTGGTGCTCCACAGACAATATTCAGTAACTGTTCAGTGCCAATATTGACCTTTGTTAACCGTAACTTATCTGCATTAGGATGTTGAACACATTCAACAACCTCACCGACTACCACATCCTGGAATTGACCCGCAACAGATTTAACATCAGCAATCTCCAAACCCGCCATCGTCATCTGTTCTGATAAGGCTTCACTGCTTATTGCTGGATTTATCCATTCTCGTAACCAAAATTCACTCAATTTCATGTGATAATCCTGCCTTATCTAAATTGTTTAAGAAAACGAAGATCATTTTCAAAAAAAGCACGTAAATCCGTCACACCATAGCGTAACATCGTTAAACGCTCCATTCCCATTCCAAAGGCAAAACCAGAATATAAGTCAGGATCAATGCCAACATTACGTAATACATTGGGATGTACCATGCCACAACCTAAAACTTCTAACCATTTACCATTTTTATCCATCACATCAACTTCAGCTGAAGGTTCAGTGAATGGAAAATATGATGGCCGAAAACGAACGCCGGTTTTTTCTTCAAAAAAATGATTTAAAAAGTCATGCAATGTACCTTTTAAATTGGTAAAACTAATATTTTTATCAACAATCAAGCCTTCTGTCTGATGGAACATTGGCGTATGGGTTTGATCATAATCATTTCGGTACACTCGACCAGGGGCAATAATACGAATTGGGGGTTGTTTACCCTTCATGGTACGAATTTGCACACCAGAAGTTTGTGTGCGTAATAGACGCGTAGTATCAAACCAAAAAGTATCATGTGAAGCACGAGCAGGATGATGAGCTGGAATATTTAAAGCATCAAAATTGTGATAGTCATCCTCTATTTCAGGGCCGGAAACAACAGAAAAACCAAGTTCAGCAAAAAATTCTTCAATACGATCAATGGTACGGGTTACTGGATGAAGACTACCATGTTCGATCTGGCGACCTGGCAATGAAATATCTATTTTTTCTGCCGCTAATCGAGCATTCAATATCGTATTTTCTAACTGCTCTTTACGTATATTCAATGAATTCTGAACTTGTTGTTTCGCCTGATTAATAACTGCTCCTGCTGCAGGACGCTCTTCTGCAGGTAGATCACGTAACGTTGACATCTGTAGTGTTAAATGGCCTTTTTTACCTAAAAACTCAACACGCACTGAATCCAACGCAACAACATCCTGAGCTTTTTCTATGGCTGCTTTTGCCTGCGCAACCAACTCGATGAGATGTGGCATTGTTCCCTCTTCTTACGACCCTTTGGCCTAATCATTGTTGAAAATAAAATTTTTTAGCAATTACTAGCAAAAAAGCCTCCATTTGGAGGCTTATCGCGGTTTTTCGTTTCTTTTCTTAAATGCGCGAAAGCCCCAAATTTTAGGTGCTAAAATAAAAAAAGAAACGAAAAAAAACAATTTTCATCTTTAAGTGGCTATTCATAAAATAACTCTTACTTATAATACAACCGGCCATCGATAATAAAAAAGAGGGAGCTAAGTCCCCCCTTAATTTAACTGATTTAAGCTAACTCGTTTTTTGCCTTCTCGACTAATGCTGCAAATGCAACTTTATCAAAAACAGCAATATCAGATAAGATTTTACGGTCAATTTCAATTGAGGCTTTCTTCAAACCATTAATAAAACGACTATAAGACAAACCATTCTGACGAGCAGCAGCATTAATACGTGCGATCCACAATTGGCGGAACTGACGCTTACGCTGACGACGGTCACGATAAGCATACTGACCGGCTTTAATTACCGCCTGGAAAGCAACACGATAAACACGCGAACGAGCACCATAGTAACCTTTCGCTTGCTTTAATATTTTTTTGTGACGTGCACGGGCTATTACACCACGTTTTACGCGAGCCATACATACCTCCTATCACTTCGAATTAAATTCGATAATCTTAAACTAAAAAATTCAAACTTATGCATATGGCAAACAAGCCACTACCAAACCCAGGTCACCTTTAGAAACCATGGTTTTTGGTCGTAAATGACGCTTACGCTTAGTTGACTTTTTAGTCAGAATATGACGAAGGTTAGCGTGCTTACGTTTAAAACTACCACTGGCAGTTTTTTTAAAACGCTTTGCCGCACCACGTACTGTTTTGATCTTTGGCATTTTAAATATCCACTTCGCATTGTTAATTGTAACTAGCTAGGCGAATAGTTTTCCATCTAGATAGAACGCTATTACTTGGTTGCCTAACTATTTCTTTTTTGGTGCAAGTACCATGATCATCTGACGGCCTTCGATCTTGCTTGGAAAAGATTCGACGACTGACATCTCATCCAAATCGTTTTTGATACGATTAAGCATATCAATACCGATTTGTTGGTGCGCCATTTCACGACCACGAAACCGTAGCGTGATTTTGGCTTTATCACCATCATCCAGAAAGCGAATCAGGTTGCGTAGTTTGACCTGATAATCACCTTCATCTGTACCAGGTCGGAATTTAATTTCCTTTACCTGAATAACTCTTTGTTTCTTTTTTTGCTCTTTGAGCAATTTACTCTTCTGATAGAGGAACTTGCCGTAATCCATGATACGGCAAACCGGCGGCTCGGCATTTGGACTGATTTCGACTAAATCAACACCAGCTTCCTCGGCTTTTTCAAGAGCTTCTTTTAGACTGATAATACCAATCTGCTCGCCATCTAAACCAGTTAAGCGAACTTCAGAAGCACGAATCTCCGTATTAATACGATTCGGGCGCGCCGTTTGAATTCTTTTTCCGCCTTTAATACCTTATTCCTCCAGTTGATAAATATGACGAGTGCGAATTTCATCAAGCACTCTTTCTGCAAATTCTGTGACGTCAAATGTTCCTAAATCTTTACCATTACGGGTTCGAACAGATGCCTGATCCGATTCAACTTCTTTATCACCACAAACAAGCATATAAGGAACACGACGCAAAGTATGCTCACGAATTTTAAAGCCTATTTTCTCGTTTCTCAAGTCCGCTTTTGCACGAATACCAAAATTACTCAACTTTTCTACTATTTTTTGTACGAAATCAGCCTGTGCATCCGTGATATTTATTATAACAATTTGTAATGGCGCTAACCAGGTCGGGAAGAAACCGGCATAATGCTCAGTTACAATCCCAATAAAACGTTCAAGTGATCCTAAAACAGCACGATGGATCATTACCGGTACCTGACGTTCATTATTTTCACCCACATAGGAAGCACCTAAACGACCCGGTAATGAGAAATCGAAGCTGTACAGTACCACATTGCCAAGCCCGATCCAAACAATCATACAGGGTAAATTCAATTTTAGGCCCATAAAATGCACCTTCACCGGGTTGATAATCAAATACAATATCCCCTAGTGCCTTGGCAAGATCGGCTTCTGCGCGATCCCATTGAGAATCAGTGCCTATTCGTTTTTCTGGCCGGGTTGACAATTTGACGGTAATTTTTTCAAAACCAAAGGTTGCATACACATCATAAATCATTTTAATGCAACTTTTTACTTCAGTTAAAATCTGATCTTCAGTACAAAAAATATGCGCATCATCTTGAGTAAAATCACGCACTCGCATCAAACCATGTAAAGCGCCAGATGGCTCATTACGGTGACAACTACCAAACTCTGCCATACGTAATGGTAAATCACGATAAGATTTCAAGCCTTGATTAAATATTTGTACATGCCCAGGGCAATTCATCGGTTTTATACAATATTCTCGGTTTTCCGATGATGTGGTAAACATGTTTTCTTTATAGTTTTCCCAGTGACCTGTTTTTTCCCAAAGAATGCGATCCATCATTAATGGACCTTTTACTTCTTGGTATTGATATTCAGTCAATTTAGTACGGATAAAGGTTTCCAATTCACGAAATATTACCCAACCATCATTATGCCAAAACGCCATACCTGGAGCTTCTTCCTGCATATGATAAAGATCAAGTTGTTTACCTATCTTACGATGATCTCGTTTAGCCGCTTCTTCTAAACGTAATAAATAAGCAGCTAATTGTTTTTTATCAGCCCAGGCTGTTCCATAGATCCTTTGTAGCATCTTATTATCGCTATTACCGTGCCAATATGCACCAGCCACTTTTTGTAATTTGAAGTAATGACAAAAACGCATATTAGGGACATGCGGCCCACGACACATATCAATATATTCTTCATGATAATAAAGTCCAGGGTGATCATTTTTATTAATATTTTCATCCAAAATTTTAACTTTATAATCCTCACCTCGAGTAACAAACGTATCCCTAGCTTCCTGCCAACTAACCCGCTTTTTGATAACATCATAGTTCGTTTCAGCGAGTTCGTGCATGCGCTGCTCAAGTTTTCCTAAATCTTCCTGGGTTAAAGAGTGTTCCAGATCAACGTCATAATAAAAACCATTTTCAATGATAGGACCAATTGCCATTTTAGTCGTTGGCCATAATTGTTTAATCGCATGACCAAGTAAATGTGCGCATGAGTGACGAATAATCCCTAAACCATCAAGATCTTTACTAGTAATAATGGCCAATTGAGCATCATTATTAATTATATCACTCGCCTCAACAAGTTCACCATTAACACGACCCGCTATACAGGCTTTAGCAAGAACTGAGCCAATATCCTTTGCAATATCCATTACTGAAACAGCATGCTCATATTGACGTTGACTTCCGTCAGGAAGAGTAATAACAGGCATTTAAAATCCTTAATTTACAGTGGTGACCCATACGCAAGATCACATGTATAGAAATATATTTTTATTAAAAGTGAGTTAAAGCAATTTCTTACTTCACCTTGTAAGTGATGTACATGATAAAATACCTAAAATAGAGTAAAAGGAATACGTACTTGCATTAACTTAGCGGCGCATATTACCATCATGCAGTTCTAATTAATAGATTAAATCTGGGATAATAAGAATAAAACGCTAAAAAACTAGTGACAAAATAATTGTCAGCTAGTTAAATTTTGATTAATTAACTTAATTTAAATTTATTTTTTATTATACAATGAAATAGCAATAAAAAACTAGTTTAGTCTATCGCTAAAATTTTATTCAGTTCGGTTCGCTATAATTTTTAGTAAAAAATATAGTACGATAAAAGTCATTATCAATTTTCTTATTATAAATCAATAATTAATCCATCATAGCTATTGAGTTGTAAGCGTTTTTAATTTTCCAAAGATAGCGTGGTGCCTGCGCATTAGGGTGTTTTGTTTGAATATGTTGATAAAACTCTTCTGCTGTTAGTTCATTAATTTTATCGATTGCAACATGACGATTTTTATCAAAAATTCGTAATAATGCCCCGGCACCATTAACATAAGCAACCACAGTGGCATAATAAAGTACTTTTGGATCACGAATGCCAACTAAATGATTTTCTTGAATAAAACGAATATAGGCGGTTCCCACATCAATATTGATCGCCGGATCTTTAAGTTGGCTCGTGGTAGGTTGCCCCGCTTTGCCTTGTAACCGATACGCATCACGACCAGCAGTAGAAGCCTTAACTTGCATTAGACCTATTGCATTGGATTTACTCACAGCATTAACCCGAAAATTAGATTCCACTTTAATAATTGCTCTAATTAAATTTTCATCAATCGCATAGCGTTGCGCCGCTTGTTTAATTACACCATCGTAGGGGGTTTTTGACGGTACACTTTCGGTTTGCTCTTCCATGAAATAGCGTAGATAATCGTTATGATAGACTGTTTTGGGGTTATTAGATAGTTTGCTTGAACAGCCGATTAATAAAATAATAAATACGACTCCACAACTTTTAAATTTCACCTTACACCAATCCTCTAGTGGTATGATCTATCTATTTAACATAGCCTAATAAGATAAAAATAAAAAATTACCCTCTTTAGCGCTGAGTTGTGAAGAGGTTCTCATATCTGCTACTTACATTACAATTACAATTACAATTACAATTACAATAATTGATCATATTGACATCTTTCATATATAGTCGACAATCATTCTCATTAAAGTGCAATTTACTACTTTTTTACCGGGAAACCACTTATGTATAAAAGATCCAACCTTTCATCTAAGCACACTTTTACTGGTTCAATAATAATTTCTGTTATTCTTCTTTTTAATTCAATCGCTTACGCAAAAAAATTTACCGTTGTAACAACTTTTACTATTATTCAGGATATTGCGCAAAATGTGGCAGGTAATGCAGCCAATGTCCAATCAATTACCAAACCGGGGGCTGAAATTCATGAATATGAACCAACTCCCAAAGACATATTAAAAGCGCATAATGCTGATTTAATTTTATGGAATGGATTAGGACTTGAAATCTGGTTTAGTCGTTTTTTTGAAAACTTCAAACATACTCCTGCCGTTACAGTTACTAAAGGAATAAAACCGATGCCTATTCGAGAAGGGGAATATCAAGGAAATCCTAATCCTCATGCCTGGATGTCTGCCCAAAATGCATTGATCTACATTGAAAATATTCGGGCAGCACTAGTAAAATATGATCCTAAAAATGCAGATATTTATAACCAAAATGCGAAAATATATGCGGGTAAAATTAGCAAAATTGATGCACCACTACGGAAAAGACTGGCACAAATCCCACAGCAAAAGCGTTGGCTAGCAACCAGTGAAGGTGCTTTTAGTTATTTGGCTAGCGATTATGGTTTTAAAGAAGCTTATTTGTGGCCAATTAATGCAGAAGAACAAGGTTCACCGCAACAAGTTCGTAAAGTTATCGATACTGTGAAAAAACATAATATTCCAGTTGTGTTTAGCGAAAGTACCGTTTCTGATAAACCAGCGAAACAAGTCAGCCGAGAAACCGGGGCTCAATATGGTGGTGTACTCTATGTTGACTCTTTATCTACCCCCGATGGCCCAGTTCCAACATATATAGAATTATTAAAAACTACCGTTGATACTATTGCAAAAGGTTTTGGTCAATAATAATGAGTAACAATATTTTTTACGAAAAACCAAACTTAGTTGTTGATAATGCTACTGTTACATACAGTAACGGGCATACTGCTATTTACGATGCCAGTTTTAATATTACTGGTGGTTCAATTTGTGCGCTAGTAGGCATTAATGGTAGTGGCAAATCAACGCTGTTTAAGACAATAATGGGTTTAGTAACACCAACAAATGGACGTGTAACATTAAACAATGCTGCGATCAAAACAGCGCTTAAACAAAATATTATTGCTTACGTACCACAAACTGAAGAAGTTGACTGGAACTTTCCGGTTCTAGTTTCCGATGTAGTTATGATGGGCCGCTACGGTAAAATGGGTATTTTACGTATTCCAAGCCAGCAAGATAAACAAATTGTTGCTGAAGCATTAGCGCTGGTTGATCTTACCGGTTTAGAACAACGACAAATAGGTGAGCTTTCTGGCGGCCAAAAGAAAAGAGTTTTTCTTGCGCGAGCACTCGCACAAGAAGGAAAAGTATTACTACTTGATGAACCTTTTACCGGCGTCGATGTAAAAACAGAAAATGCGATTATTGAGCTTTTACGCTCTTTACGTAGCAATGGCTATTTAATTTTGGTTTCTACACATAACTTGGGAAGCGTGCCTGAATTTTGCGATCAAGTTATTTTAGTAAACCGAACTATACTGGCTAGTGGTCCGATCGAAACAACCTTTACCCAAAAAAATCTTCAACTCGCCTTCGGCGGTGTACTACGCCATATTAATCTCTCTGGTGCAGAACTTCACGATGATGATGATCCTCGTTCATTAACTGTTATTACTGATGATGAAAGAGCAGCTGTTTTTTATGGCAACCATGAACAAGCATCCGTCATTAAAAAGCAACCAAAGGAATAAATCATGTTGGATCTATTACTTCAACCTTTTGAATATAACTACATGGTTAAAGCAATCTGGGTTAGTGCTATCGTTGGAGCAGTCTGCGCTTTTCTGTCAGCTTATCTAATGTTAAAGGGGTGGTCGCTAATGGGCGATGCCCTTTCCCATTCAGTTGTTCCCGGAGTCGCAGGTGCCTATGCCCTTGGCCTTCCCTATTCTATAGGGGCATTTTTTACCGGTATTCTTGCCGCACTTTCCATGACATTGGTGCGCCATATTTCAAAACTAAAAGAAGATGCAGTAATTGGTTTTATTTTCTCCACCTTCTTTGCCATAGGATTGCTAATTCTTTCATTAAATCCGACTTCCGTTAATGTACAAACCATTATCTTTGGCAATATTTTAGGTATTGCAGATGAAGATGTATTACAGGTTGAAATTATTATTACCATTTCTTTTATTATACTTATGTTTATCTGGAAAGATTTACTTGCCGTATTCTTTGATGAAAATCATGCCCGTTCTATTGGACTAAATCCACTAAAATTAAAAATTATTTTTTTTACCCTATTAAGCTCATGTACAGTTGCTGCCTTACAAACTGTGGGAGCCATACTTGTGATAGCAATGGTTATTACCCCAGGCGCTACAGCTTATTTACTCACGGATCAATTCAAGCGGTTACTTATTATTGCCATACTGATCGGATTTACTTCCAGTGCTCTTGGCGCTTATATCAGTTATTTTATTAATGGTGCGACAGGCGGAATTATCGTTACTTTGCAAACACTGATTTTTCTTTATGCCTTCTTTTTTGCCCCTAAATATGGTTTATTTGCTTCCCGCCGCAAAGCACGACAAGAAATTGTACACCTCAAACAGTTAAAACAAGAGGTAAGCAACAATGAATGATTTGATGGAATTATTAATAACACCTTTTACTTTTCCTTTTATGCAAAAAGCTATCATTACCGCCCTTGTAACCGGAACAGTGTGCGCTATTCTTTCCTGCTTTTTGATACTTAAAGGTTGGTCTTTAATGGGTGATGCTATTTCTCATGCTTTATTACCCGGCATCGTTATCGCCTTTGTTATTGGTATTCCTTTATCAATTGGTGCTTTTATATCAGGAATTTTTTGCGCATTCGCGACCGGTTATCTAAAAGAAAATAGCCGTATAAAAGAAGATACTGTCATGGGTATTATTTTTTCCGGTATGTTTGCCTTTGGATTAGTACTATTTGCCCGTATCGATACAGATCAACATCTTACCCATATTCTTTTTGGTAATATCCTTGGCATTACCAAAGCTGAATTTAAACAAACGCTTTGGATCTCAGCTTTTACTATCGCGATTATCCTGTTAAAGCGCAAAGATTTTATGCTTTATTGTTTTGATCCTAATCAGGCAAAGGTTATTGGTTTACCCGTTAAACTTTTACATTATGGATTACTCTCTTTATTGGCACTTACCATTGTGGCATCTTTACAAGCGGTAGGAATAATTCTGGTCATTGCTATGCTTATTTCCCCTGGAATTATAGCTTTTACACTCTGTCAAAATTTCAATCGAATGTTAATTATTGCAGTTATCGCCTCAACCACATGCTCTTTAATAGGCACTATTTTGAGTTTTCATATTGATGCAGCAACGGGGCCTTGTATTGTAATAACTCAAGCAATTTATTTTATTGCTGCATTAATCCACAGCTATATTAGTAAAATAAAAAAGCGCTCTTCTTTCGATAAAATTTCAATTCATCCTTAAGCTAAGAAATATATTAAAAATAACCAGAAAAAATTAGGATTATCTTATTTATTACAGATGATAATCCTTAGTTTTTCATACAAATTCTATTTATTAACTATAAATTTTCATAATATGATCTCAAGAATTGAAATGAATAATGCAATAACTAGAATGTAAATAGGTAATAATTCATTTCATTATTCAAATTAACATTTTGTCATCATAAAAATCTTTACTAAAGCTAAATTATAAAACAATATATTTAACAATCATAGCAAAATAAATATTCCAATTAATTGATTTAAAAATAATTAATCGGAATTTGGTCAAAGCTGGCTCGCGCAGAAATTGACATTTCCTTGTCAACTTTGATAAGCATTAATTGATATATCAAGGCTATTATTGTTAAATTACTATAATAACATTCAAAACAATAGTTTTATTACTAGATAAGTTATTACTGATGATCTTCATTCAACTGTTCAAGAAAATTATTTTTCAATTGATTATAATATAAGAAAACTACCAGCCTAAATATTCATTATGAAGTAAAGTATTCCTCCTAATATAATCGGTAATATATACAAAATAAAAAACTGCTGGAAAATGGTATGACGAGGAATAGTAATTTTGGCTTCTATCTCTTCTTTTGATACTTCAGTACCTTTCGCTCTTTCAAAAATAAGATGATCTTCAATACTTTTCTTTAATAAATTTCAATTGACGATTCATTCTGTTACCTTAAGCACTCAAAGCTTGACCAACAAACATTAAGAAAAATAGTAAAATAAAACCAAGATTAGCTGTCGAAAGTCCCATATGAGTACTGGTAATTGGTGAATTATGCCAAAAAAATTTAAAAAGACCGTGTTTTACCGTATAATAAGAGCCATAATTTTAATAAAATCATTGGCTACAGCATTTAAGACATCCCCTTGTAAACCTTGCTTTTCTGCTAGCAAAACTAATGAAACTACAGTAGACACCAGCGCTAAAGAAAAAATTATCCATCCTAAAACACACTTTGTAATAGCGATATAAAATGCTGTTTGATAATTCATTAAATCTCCTCATATTTTTTATATTACCATTTATATTAAATGATAAAATGTTATTAAAAACATATAAATGTTATTTTATCACTAACCAAAATAAGACCTCACCTACCTATATTAAAAGATTTCTTTATTTTAAATTGATAGAATTAAGCAACAAATCATGAATAATAGGAGTGCTTTTAATGTCTCATGAGCTATCTATCAAAGCTGCTATTTTTGACATGGATGGGTTATTGATTAATTCTGAACCCCTTTGGAGCCAAGCAGAAAAAGAAATTCTTAGTAAACTTGGCGTTAATACTTCAATTGCTAATCAACTTCCCGACACTCTAGGATTACGTATCGATCAAGTGGTACAACTGTGGCATTTAGCAGCCCCCTGGCAAGGAACCTCATTAGAAGAGGTGGAACAAAAAATTGTTAGACGGGTTATTGAACTTATAGAAGAACAACGACCTTTATTACCAGGTGTTAAACATGCACTTCAACTATGTCGGGATCATAATTTAAAAATTGGTTTAGCATCAGCTTCACCAAAGCACATATTAGAAAAAGTACTTACTATGTTTAATATTCGCGATTACTTTTCAGCCGTAGTATCAGCGACACCATTACCCTACAGTAAACCCCATCCAGAAGTTTATTTACAAACAGCGAAACTGCTAGCTATAGAACCAACACATTGTGTGGCTTTTGAAGACTCTTTTCATGGTATGATTGCGGTTAAAGCTGCACTTATGCGTAGTATCGTTGTCCCGCCAAAAGATCATTTCACTGATCCACGTTGGACATTAGCAGACGTCAAACTCAATACGCTGGCTGAATTAACAACTAAGCATATCGTTTAAATTTGATCAATTGGCAATAATTTAATGCATCAGTATACTGCCAAACTAATGCAATATCACTTATCTTACAAAAAATTGCTCTTATTATTTAATAAATAAGATATTTTTTTCGATTACACTACTCAAACTAAGCCAAAACTATTATACTTTGCAAACTGTATAAATAAACAGTTGGATATTATATGCTATGACTGCCACCGGGCATCTGTTTTTTTCAGTATCATCATTAATACTTGTGCATAAACTAGGAATAACACCTGAGTTTGCACATGGTGATTGGCTTCATTTATTAGCCGGTGCGCTACTTGGCGCATTGCTACCGGATATAGATCATCCATCCTCTTCTCTCGGACCCTTATTTCGTTTCTGTGCCAATGTGTCGTTTATGTGGTCACCGTGGTTTACTCGCATGGCTGCTCATTATGTTATTATCAACTCAATTGCCCAATAGTTACTGGCTTTCTGATGCCCTGATTCAAGCATTCTTATTAGGTTATTTTAGTCACTTAGTCGGGGATATGTTAACCGCGAAAGGGATACCTTTCTTATGGCCAGCAAAAATTTCTTTCTGTTTTCTTATCTTAGGTAATAATTCTAATCAAAGAGCAGAACATCCTATCGCCATATTATTAGCTATTTGTGCGATATTAATTCCATCGAACTACCAATTACCACTACGACCGCTGTTACAAGAAAAAAAAACGTCATTACATATGTAGTTAATGAATTAAACGATTTAATTTTATTCCATTCACGATGAAACATTATGGATATAAAATTGCATTTAGTTATAAGAAAATTATTTTTATTGCTGATAATATATAAGGGAAAATGAGTTTCATTGGAAGTTTTTCATCATCTTACTTCACCAATGACAAAGAATCTTATACCTGGAACAATAAACCGAGCTGGAGAATGGGTATGAATTTCCCTGTAATTCTAAATGTACTTATCTTTATCCTATTATTGCTGTTATTGGCCAAAATAAGCGCAGATGGATGGAGTCTATCAAAAAAAGTTTTTGTGGGTCTTCTTATTGGTACTGTTTTTGGTGTTGTTTTGCATTTAGTATATGGTATTAATAATCAAATAGTGCATGATTCATTATCTTGGTTCAATATTGTAGGCAATGGGTATGTGAAATTACTTCAAATGATTATTATGCCTTTGGTGTTTGCTTCCATACTAAATGCGGTAGCACGTTTGCATCAAACCTCTTCATTAGGAAAAATCAGTTTTTTCACCATTGGGATCCTTCTTTTTACAACAGCCATTGCCGCTCTCATCGGGATTATTATTACATATTGGTTTTGCTTAACTGCAGAAGGTCTGGTACAAACTAGTAGTGAAACTATTCAACTTGGGATAATAGAAAATAACTACATCCACAAGGTTTCTGATTTAACAATACCTCAATTAATATTATCATTTATTCCTAAAAATCCATTTGCCGATCTGGCAGGAGCTAATCCAACATCTATTATTAGCGTTGTTCTTTTTTCTACCTTTTTAGGCATAGCGGCTCTCCAATTAGCTAAAACTAATCCCGAAAAAGGTGAAAAAATATTATCTGCTATTGATATTTTTCAATCCTGGATCATGAAGCTGGTTCGGCTAGTTATACGGCTTACACCATATGGAGTAATGGCTTTAATGATTAAAGTTGTTGCTAATTCAAACCTACAAGATATTATTAAACTTGGCAGTTTTGTCATTGCTTCTTATTTAGCATTATCCTTAATGTTTATTGTCCATGCTATACTTCTTTCTTTCTCTGGCATTAATCCGATAAAATTTTTTAAAAAAGTCATTCCTGTATTAATTTTTGCATTTACTAGTCGTTCAAGTGCTGGCAGTATTGCATTAAACGTTGAAACGCAAACTCAGCAACTGGGCATTCCTGAATCAATTGCTAATTTTTCAGCATCCTTCGGCGCAACAATTGGTCAAAATGGATGCGCAGGTATTTACCCCGCAATGCTTGCTGTAATGGTTGCCTCAACGGTAGGAATCAATCCCCTGGATCCTATATGGATCACTACACTTGTTGGTATTGTGACCATAAGTTCTGCCGGGGTGGCCGGCGTAGGTGGGGGAGCAACTTTTGCTGCATTAATGGTTTTACCCGCGCTGGGATTACCAATTACTTTAGTAGCGTTACTTATTTCGATTGAACCATTGAGCGATATGGGAAGAACTGCATTAAATGTTAATGGCTCAATGGTTGCAGGAACAATTACTAACCAATTGATGCATCAAACGGATAAAAGTATTTTCGATAATAATATTTCAAACTTATAATCTCTATCCAAAAGCCCTATTAGAAATCTCTTTAGGACTTAAAAGCAACTAGTCAACTTTATGAAATAGATTATTTTTATTATTAAATACGATTGACAATAACGATTATTTTGAAACTTAAATAATTCTTTTGTCTATTCATAATTTTCATTTTACATCCACTAGATAACCAATAAATGCATACTATCAAATAAATATCCTGTTTCTGACAATTGTAGAATTATTAACAGTTTTTTACTAGATGAAAAATTACCACCAAGTATAAAATGGTGAACAGGCCCAATTGCTTCTCCAACATTTAATCTATTGGCATGCTTCAAGGTATTTTGCACATAATTTTTAGCTGCAATAATTGTATCGTGCCAGATGTCAAAGTAAGGACGCAGATAATGTACAACCAGTACCATGAGTATTTTGTGCTCTTACTTTCTTACTTTAGGTAATGAATATCGCCATTCACCACTATGTGTAATAAGCCAATCGGGGCTTTCTTTATTATCAAGATGCCCACCCTTCATAAGCACAACCGGGCAGCCAAATGATAATAGTTTTCTTCCTTGAGATACCATCTCCTGTTCATCTCTAGCCATATTGCAATTAAGAAGTACTGCTGCCTCAGGCAAATTGGGGTAATAAGAGACACTTTAGGTAACAAAATATGAATAAGACTATCGATTGCATCAACATCCAATAATGGTACTCCACTTTTCGCAAGCATAACGATATCTAGTACCGTAAAAGATAATGGATATTTTTCTAGTGCCGCTGCTACTATGGATATATTTGTAGCATTTGATAACATACCAGTTTTCACACTATCAATTCGAACATCAGTTAATACTGATTCAAGTTGCGAAGCGACAATTTCGCTAGGAAGATTATGAATTGACTGTACTGCGCAAGTATTTTGCGCAACTAATGCGGTTATCACAGCTGCACCATAATTTACTAATGCGGAAAATACTTTCAAATCAGCATGTATACCTGCACCACACGTTGGATCAGTTCCAGCAATTGATAAGGAATTATAAATCATAAATTTTCCTAATATTAAAATATTAATCAGAATAATTTATGCTACCTTACTTGACTTATTAGATTAAACCAATAGTTATTTTATATCACAACAAATGAATATATTACCTTTACTACCCTATTTCACTATTTTTAAGATATAATAAAAATCATTCTCATTATATATCTTTTCTTAATTTTGTATTTTTAATGAAATAACCCAAATACAACTAATTTTGTAGCACTCAAGCATAATATTTTTCTTAACAAGAGTGACTTTAAAACTAAAAATTTTTATCGTATTTTATAAAATGAAATAATAAATAATTTATCTATCAATAGCTCGCATTTACAATAAATAAAGCCAATGGATATCACAGATTAGTCCCTTGCTTTAGCATAAGATAGTATTCAATATTGGCAAGTTTATTGATAGGAACCAGTTTTATCAAAAATAAAATTAAAATCAATTTTTTTCAAAACAAAAAAATAACACTATTATTGGATTATATCATCTTTCAATCGTGAAATATAATGAATCTTACAAGACTATCTGTTTTTATTAATTTAAATAAAAATTTTATATAGATAATAGTACATTTAAAATTGGCTACCTAATACTAATTAACAAATGCCATTTATAACTAATAAAATTATTTAACTGCATAAAAAATTAATGTAGCGCATAAAATGGCATTTATTATACAGTTTATTAAATGAAAATTGAATAATAAAGCATAAGAAATAAAAAAATGCGACGACAATCTTGTTATTAATACTAATTTTATGTTTATTGAAATGCCAAACTCTCAACAACGCTTTAATATTCAACTTATCTTAATATAAATTTTTTATTACTTATCCTTTGGCTAACTCAACGGCTGTGGAATATAGTTAAAACATTTTCTATACATAACCAAATACTATAGATTTTTGAAGCATAATAAATATTTAACTTTAATAATTCATTCTATCGTGAAATAACTCACTTGAAAGTTAATATATAACAATTCTTTCCTCTATCTAAAAAAATATAACTAATAAACTATAAAAACATTGATTAGATTATTAGCTATGGAATATGGCTCTAGTGACTATATTGCACTAGTAGTTGCGGGCTTACTAGGATCCATGGGTGGTACAGGATAAAAATTACTATACCAAAAAGTTTTCAATTTAAAGGTTGATAAAAAATAATTTACTTTTATAACTGCCATAATTATAGACATTCAATTATAACTAGCTATGTTTTCTTTTCACTTTAATTACCACTAAGGGTAGTGTTGAACTAAAATTCTACTTTTAGTGGATATCTACTATATCATTCTGATAAATAAAATATTGTATTCACAGCTTATTTACCAAATAGATAATTTTATTTAAATGCAATGTTAACTTTATTATATTATGTGTTTTAAAGATAATAATTATTGACTTATTACATTTAAATAGTAGAAAGAAATTATAGTTGTTAATATTATTTCTCCTTTGCATTAATAATACATTATAAATCATAAAATATAAAATTTATCACATGCATTTATTAATGCGTAATAAGCAAAAAAGATAAAATAAAAGTAACATTTATAATATAAAAAATTTATTTTTTATATATTTAATAATATTAATAAAAATTAGTTTCATTTTATTCTGTTGAGAAATTAAAATCCTTAATCATATTTTTGATCATATTAGAAATATAGTAAATAGAATGAATCAGGAAAAAAATGAATATAAAAAAATATGCAGAAAATAGCAAAATAGTACATATCAATCATAACTTTATACAAGATAATCAAAGCTCCTTAATTAGAACTTTTGTTATTGAAGAAGTAAATGTTGAATTTATACGATTGGTATTTACTTTGGCCAATATGCCATCTAGTTCATACATAGAAATTATCAATCGTAAGAGACAACATACACGTATCTTTCCACTAAATGAAGGTTCTACACTAAATGTAACTTTTTATACTAATTGCATTGATATTAAAGTTATTTTACCAAAAAATTATCACTATAGTGATAATCAAATAATGGAGCTTGCTTATTATGAAGCACTTCCGCTTGATCTAACACAAATTCTTGAAGATAGTAATGATGGGCGACAACCCTATATGTGGTATAAAAATACGCCTTTTTTAATCCAGCTCGCGCTGTACATTTTGTCGCATTTAATGGTTATGGTGGAACTTGCTCATTTATAGGTTCAGATAATCACGTATTAACAAACCGCCATGTCGCTTTAGGTCCCAATAGTCAAATTGATCCGGAAGCGATAAAATCCAGTGAAATGTGGGTTAACAAACATAATATCGCCAACGACTTTTCATCACCCGAAACTGATACTATTCATTTTGATGTCGATAAAATATTGACGCACGGAGAATCAAATGGTGGGCTTGGTGATTATGCCTTATTTACTATTGCGGATTTTGATTATCACAATGCTCACGTTAAAATTTTATTTGGCGGTTTAAAACTGCAAGAAACGTTAAATAAAAAACGCGAAAACATCTATATTCCGCAACATGGTGGCGCAAAGCCTTTACAAATTAGTGCCCGACTTAGGGATTCTATGGATCCTTTTGCATCAATAAATCCTGATGTACCAGAGGTAATATTACTCATTCATGGAGATATGGAAGCAGGATCCTCCGGCTCCCCCCTGGTTGGTCGAGAAACACACAATATATTAGGAATTTTATGGGGTCGTTTTATAATTTTCCAACAAGGTATTTCATCACCATATTTGCTCGATAAGCTTAAAGAATTTATTGCTGATAGTAATACTCAAGTCAAAGCACAAGATAATATTGTGTCACTCAACATTGAAGCCACCCCGGTAGATAACGCTGAAATTAAAGTGATATTTGGCGACAAAGAACAATTAATTCCTTTTGATACGGTTCTAGTTGAAAACCATGACGGTTACTCTATTATTGAAATGGCTGGCTTAGATCTAACAACCAAAACAACTTTGCCAGTAAAATATAAAGTATTGGCAATTATGTCTAATAATCAGGCGACACATTTCAATGATCCTGCCTTAACTGGTGAAGTAACTCTGCGATTTATCCCTTATCAACATCCACTAGATACTGTTATTAAAAGCTGGTTTGTTTCTCGAATGGAACGAAATGGTGAAATTGTAAATAATTATATTGCACGTATATTAAGCTATAACTACGATATCTTCGAAATACCATTCGATGTTAAAAGAGCAGATTGCATGCCATTAATATTTGATGCCAAACAAGCTAATACTGTTCTACATCCATTTACTGAAACCAATCCTAATTTATCATTTTATACTCTACGCCATGGACAGGACCAGAAAATATTGGTGAAATTAGCGATGGTTACTCAATTTTAAAAACACAAGTTATCAATGAAAAAGTTGAAAAAGAGTTAGTTACTTTCCAGGCATATCGAATTAAATCCATAACAGAAAGTAAGCTCTACCCTTATATCTCTATACCAAGCAGAATTAATGTGAAATGTAATTATAACATTGAAGGACGATCATATTTAAGAGTCTGTTATTACCCAGAGGATAATCAGAATTTAATTGGTAAAGGAACATTCAAAGGCATTATTGCTCTCCATGCAAGCGATGAAAGCGGTTCTGCTGAGCGATTATGTAAAAATATTCTATTAGATATTACGATAAACGGATAATTTAATAATGTTGTAACAGCAATAAATAGTAACACTCATTTAAATTAACTGGATATTACTCATAATAAAACCATAATAAATAATATTAGATCAATTTTAAGTGGCAAAAATAAGCTATTATCAATACCGCTGAATTCTATTTTTTTCTGTTAATAAAACTAAATATTTAAGATTAATAATAATAAATTAAGTTAACAACATAAAAGTATTAACTTGGCATTTAACTTTTTCATTATAAAATTAAATAGGTCATAATATGAAAGAAGAAAAAATTACTACTGAAAAAAAGATTTAGTTTTTGCATTTCTTCTTTTTCCAGGAATGACACCATTAATATTATTGGTCCTGCCACGCTATTACAAAATCAAGAATTTACAATAGAATATGTTTGGCATGATAAACAACCAATCTCGACAGAAATTAATTGTGTAACACTCACACCTACCACAACATTTGATGAATTAGATGCTGTAGATATCTTATGCATTACCGGTTCATATAATCCTTTTCCAGCACTTAACGATACTAAAATGTTAAAATGGATACACAAAGTTGGCCAAAATTCTAAGTATATTACTAGTGTATGTAATGGTAGTATGTTTTTAGCCGCAGTAAATCTTTTAGATAACTATAGATCTTCAATACATTGGAGTTGCAATGAATTTTTAGCAAAATTAGGTGCTACTGTTTCTAACGAACGGGTTACCATTGATAGAAATAGAATTTCGGGTGGAGGCGTAACCGCTGGTATTGATTTTGGACTGCGCATATTATCAATTATAAAATCAAAAACTGGTGCAAAGGTAATGCCACTACTTACCCAATATGATCCTCAACCTCCCTTTCAATCAGGAAATCCGGCAACAGCTGAACCAGAAATAGTGAATATAGCGTGTGATAATATTAAAACATCATTTAAAACAGAAACACCTGATTATCTTGAAATACTTGAACGTGCTATTGAAAGAAAAAAAGACTTTATAAATAATTAAATTATATATTCAATAATGTTGAATATTATTTAATTGATTGATACATTTAAGTTATTTTTACAATATAGCATCCGGATGTATTATGATTAATAAGCTTAAGCGCCATAAACCCTGTGCAGTTATATTGAAGTACTCTTTATCTACGCTTTTTTCATTTCATTTACGGCTACGGCTAATCAATACCAAGAAATTGCAGCTCTTATTGAGCAACGTCTTTCTTAAATGAAATATGTTGCTAAGTATAAATTTGAAAAACACCTGTCAGTCGAAGCTCGTACTCAAGAAAATAAAGTTATTTGAAACGCTATTAATAATAGCAGAAATTTTAGGCCTGGATAAAAAATCAATAAAGCCTTTTATAATATCCCAAATAAATGCCGCTAAAGCTATTCAATATCGCTATAAGGCAGACTGGCTAGCCGGCTAGCCATGCCAGAAACGATAGTTCAACATGATCATTTAGCAGTTATCCGTTTAAAAATCAGAAAATTAACTGATGACATCATATAATTAATTGCGAAAGAATTAAAAAACAACGGTCAAATAAAAAATCAGATCTGTTCATATATAAATAAAATCCAGCTGCATAATCTTAAAGCCGCTGATAAAAAATAATCTGCTCATCACTTGAGCAAATATCTTTAAAAAATAAAAATACAAACTCAAAAGAATAATCTGGCAATCGGCAAAATTGCCCATTTAGTTAATTTATATTCTTGAGAAAAATTAATATGCCTATATCACCATTAACTTCTGTTCCAGCATTTCCATCTGAGTAATTAAATTATAAAGAATATAATATCGAAAATTGCAATAATATATTATTAGAATTTGATAAAAAATTAATGATTCTACGAATATATCATTGAAACAAAAAATAGAATTTAACAATGAAATTATAGGATTAATTAATGAAATTAAAAAATTGCATGATAGTCATTTGGAATCAAGTGAAAAAACAACGAAAATTTCATAGCAGAGTTACAAATATTAAAAATAAAATTTGGGATGGTCGCCATAAAATATGCTGATACTGACTGGGAAAGTTTTGGCCTTTCCGAAGAAATATTTAAAAATAATCATCAATTTTTGAACTCGCATTTATGTCGATTATCATTAGATGAGCAACAACGGCAAAACATAACCGACAACGATATAAATCAAGTTTGGTATTGTTGTTTATATAATTTTGCCTATGAATTAGCTCACAATAAGGTTACCCCTCCAGCTGATAAAAATCATACTGAATATTATTCCATAGTAGATAAATTAAAAGCAGAAAATTTACCAGAAGATAAGATTTTTACGATAGCAAATGCGCTCAGTGCATTAATTCTTTGTAGGCATTCTTTTGTTACTGAAAGTCCTAAAGACAATGCCTTATTTATAGCACTAAAGGAAATTAATAAGTTTTATGATAATTATTCTCAACATAAATGAAAATACTAATATTGAACAATTAGAGCTCGAATGCGAGGTGCTAATGAAAGAAAAATCACTCTATATAGCCGAATCAATAAAACAAGAACTCCAGGAGCTCAAAAACGATTAGCTCAACCAATCTAATCTTAAATAGCAAAATTCAATATACATAACTACTATATAAGCGAGTACTCCAGCTTATACAACAAAAAAGCAAAATAGTTTAGTTCACTAAAATAGCAGAAATTATTTTATGAAGAATATTATTCTAACTATTTGATGACTATTTCTCCACAAATCATAATTTACTGCTATTGTTGTATTGATATCCTGTAAATTCGGAGTTCTACTATGAAATTGAAAATATTATTTATAACATTAATCAGCCTGTTATTAATAAATCCTGTTTTAGCTGCCGAAAAAATGACACAAAAAGATATGTCAGTGCAACAACGTAAAATGGGGAGTTGTAATTCTAAAGCTAGTGAACAATCATTAACGGGTGAAAAAAGAAAATCCTTTATGCAATCCTTCCTTCGTAATAAAAAAAACCAGCAAAATGAGAGAATGAAAAATTGTAGTAAAAAAGCTAACAAAATGAAATTTAAAAAAGATGAACGGCAAGAATTTATACAAAAATGCCTAAGTAATAAAAATAATTAATTTAATATATCAATAAAGCCACTGTCTTTTTAGTGGCTTATTTTTTATTTCTAGAATATTGTTTTATTTTAATTAAAATAGAAATGACACCATTGAATATTTAATAAAAAATAAAATAGTAAATTATTTATCAAAAATTGCCACTTTTGACATATTAAAAATAATAATTAAAATTTAAAAAAATAACATTATTCATTTTTTTCATACTAATGGCATTATATAAGATTACATTATCGTCACATATCAAGAAAATTTATAAAATAATTTGCTTCATTTAACAGAATTTTTCTTATAAAGTAGCTATATTATATTTTCATCGTCATTTTACTATTCAGAATTATAGATGGTTTACAACGGGAAAGTTGCTAACCTAAAGAGATAAATATAATGCATAATCAATGACAAAAAGTTTTAGATTTCTGGTTTAAGGAATCTACCAATAAACAATGGCTCGAAAAAAAAACCACAATTTGACGCTATCATCCGGGATAGATTTAAACTTACTACTGAAAAAGCGAGTCGTGGTGAACTTGCCCATTGGCGTTGTTCAATAAAAGGGAGATTAGCTGAAATTATCGTGCTTGATCAGTTTTCTCGTAATATTTGGCGTGATACAGCAAAAGCTTTTTGACAAGATAATATGGCGCTTATGTTAGCTCAAGAAGCAATTAAACAACCAGATTATACACACTTACCAATAAAAGAACGTAAATTCATCTTAATGTCATTTATGCATTCAGAATCACCTTTGATACATCAACAAGCTGTTCCTCTTTTTACTGCATTAAATGATAAAATAACACTTGAATTTGAAATGCGGCATAAAGAAATTATTGAGTCATTTTGGCCGCTATCCACACAGAAATGGAATTCTTAATAGAGTTTCTACTCCTGAAGAAATATTATTTTAAAAAAAAATCTGGTTCAAGTTTTTAGCTTATAAGAAGAGAAGTAGAGTATATATTTACAATATGTACTCTATTTTGTGAATTAACAAAACAATGATCTTTTTGCAACTTTTAAATTAAGTTATTGTTCAATTATTTTTTAAATATTACCCTGAAATAACCGCAATATTTAGATAAAAATTCGTCATAACGACCATTTAAACTATTTTATTAATGAAATAGGATTTCTTTAAAATAGATAAGATTGACAGATATTATTTTAACCAAAAACTTGATGAGATTAGCAGACGATCCAAAACAAAATATTAATAACCAGCTACAACATTAGTGGTTTTGGTGGTATGGAAACCGTTTGTCGTGAATTTATTTTGTTATTAAAACAGCGGCGACCAGATATAACTGTCAGTTTTGTCTTTTTTAATGATAAACAAACGCAACCGAATGATGATTGGTTAGATAACATAAAATATAGTCGATTATATTCCAATATTAAAAACGACAAGCTGCGACGTATTCATTATGCTTTGCAGCTACGACAACTACTTAGCGAACAAAAATTAACGCAATTATCTCTTTGGATCCGAATGCCTGTTATAACTCAAATATCAGTAGAAAACTTATCTTAGGCAGACAAATACCGCTAATTTCCTGGCCACACTTTGCCATTAATCGAAGTTATAAAAAAGAATATCTTTTAAAAGCAGATTACTATTACGCGATAAGCTCAGGTATAGCGAGGCAATTAGTTGCCCTCGGCGTCGATGAAAATAATATTTTTACCTTATTTAATCCAATAAAAAACAGGACATTGTTATCCCGCGACCTGAGGACAAAACTGCCTTTCTCTATTTAGGGCGAATATTTTTTGCGGGACAAAAACAACTGGCTTTTCTATTTACTTGCTTGGCAAACATCAGCGGTGACTGGCAACTCAATATTATCGGTAGTGGCGAAGAGCACGAAATCAATCAATTAAAACAGCTAGCTATAAAACTAAATATTGAAAAAAAATTAACTGGCATGGCTGGCAGCCAGATCCATGGTTTTATATACGCAATAATATAAAAACAGTTTCGGCCCTACTACTAACTTCCAGCATTGAAGGCCTTGGCATGGTTCTTCTTGAAGCCATATCCTATGGTATTTATGCAATAAGTTCAGATTGCCCAGCTGGGCCGGAAGATATCATTAAAAACGATATTAATGGAGAATTATTTCCTGTTAATGATCTACCCTGTTTCGTTAATATATTGCAGAGTATTGTTGATAATAAAACCTTACCCTCACAGGTTAGCATAAAAAATTCTATCTCAGATTTTTATGAAGATAGCTATTTTGACAGAGTTAATTCATCCCTTAAGAAAATTCTAGCGTGATAGCATTTATCGGATTAATCATTATGATTAATCCGTGCAAAAACAATATTAGATAGCAACCTCTCAAAACGACATAAACCCTATTTTTGCCAAAAAATTAAACAACGTAAAGCACGCCTTATTTGTAGCAAAATATAAGCTAAAGCAGACTCAAGATTGCCTCGCGTTCTTCTTTTTTCTTTTTTCTTTTTTCTTTTTTCTTTTTTCTTTTTTCTTTAATAACATACTTTCTTCTATCAGCCTCCAAATTGCTATTTTCAACGGAAACAATCGGATGCTTAATAATTTCGGTTAAATAATATCCTTTAATTGCCTGTTTTTTGTATAACAGGCCACACGAATTAGCAACAAAAAAATTGTCTTTCAAATTCAGCGATTATTCTTTTACAGGTGTTACGATGAATTAAGTAACAACAGGCACGAAAAATTTTATCCGGACTATAAGTTAATAGACGAAAGGCCACATTAGCGATGGTTATTTTATTAAAAAAACTTAACAAAATTCGCTTTCTTGAACTCAGCCCTTCTTGACCACCTAGCAAATAAACATAATCTTTTTTTAATAAATCACTTTTACCCTGTTCCAGCGCTTTGATTAGAGCGGATAATTTTTTATCAATGATAACATCGTCCTCTAGGATCAATGCCCATTCGATATCATTTTTTACAATATGTTGATAAATTGATTGATGGCTCAAACTACGAGCAATTTCATTCATTCCGCTTGCTTTCACATCAAGCTTACCTGAATTAGCGGATTCAAACCAAGGTATGTCACCCTGAGTTAACTTAGCACCTTCGATGGCATCAACTATCGTGAAAAGTAAAGCTTATGACGACAAAGCTTTACTAATTTGTCTTCTTCTATCCGTATCCTTTTTTAATGAAACAATAAAAATAGGGCAAGATTTACACATTAACGCCGCCAAAACTTTATATTTAATAATATGTTAACTAAATTATAACTAATCAATTTTATTTTACTACCTATTTTATCAGCTGAATAATATCATTTATTCTAGTATTTATTGTAATATAAGCATAATAATTGCAAAAAACACAAAATAATTTTTTATGTTGAAATTTAATATAAATTGTTATTTACTTTGTGCAAAAAATTAATTAATTTAATCACTTAAATATATTACATAAACATAATATTAATTTAATTACTATATTTACCCATTATGATATTTATCTATCATAAAAATCAAAACAGAAACTAATCCATCTTATATTTTCAAATAATGACTTAATTTGACATAAGAAAAAAACTGATTCGCAACAAATCAGAAACCATTTTAAAACATCTCATCACTAAAAAATATTATATTTACTTTCAATAAGATATAAATTTTTCTTCATTTCTAAAAAATATAATGATTATTAATCAATTTTTATAAAGTATAATGGTTATAGCAATGGTTTTTTCTTTCCACTAACGTTAGAATCAGTAACAAATTAATGCCAGCTTTGCCAAAAGGAAACTTAATGTATTTCAATAGTAAGGAGATGATACTAACAAGCTATGAATTTTCATCTGCTAGGGTAAAAAATTGCCAGTTTTATATTGTTTACGGCGCAGATATAAATTTCTCTCTTGGTACTGCAATCTCTATCTGTTCGATTCTACATTTTAATAAAGATTATACCTTCCACTTTTATATCTTCACTGATATGATTTCTGCAAATGAACTGAAAAAATATGATGAACTAACAAAAATATATAATACAAAAATAACAATATTACTTATCGACACTCTGCAGCTAAAAAAATTACCAACCAATAAATTGTGGTCTCATGCAATCTATTTTCGCTTTATCATTGCAAATTATTTTCACCAAAAAATAAATAAAATATTATATTTAGATTCAGACATTATTTGTTCGGGTGATATATCAGAATTATTCACCATCAATTTAAGCCATCATATTATTGCAGCTGTCGCTGACCGAGACCAATACCTATGGAAAAAACAGGCTGAAATGCTAGCAACACCAGCAATAGCTAATGGCTACTTTAACTCAGGCGTTATGCTGATCGATACCGATAAGTGGTATAAAAATAAAGTAACTGAGAAAACGATAAATGTACTACTTGATGATAAGACAAAAGCAAAATTTATATTTTATGATCAGGATGCATTAAATATATCTCTGGTAAATCAAGTTTTATTTTTAGAGAAAAAATTTAATACCCAATTTAGTATTAATTATGAATTAAAAAATAGAACATTATTCCCTACCATTGATAATGTAAAATTCATTCATTATATTGGCCCAACCAAGCCATGGAATAATTGGTCTGAATATCCCAGTACAGATCTGTTTATTACAATAAAAGAAAAATCTCCTTGGAAAACGACCCCTCTTATTGCGGCATCAACGTCCAACCAATATCGATATGCGGCTAAGCATATGTTTAATAAGAAAAAATATATTCAATGGCTATTGAATTATCTCTATTATTTTGTTATTAAAGTTTTATATAAATAAAAAAATAGCAAATGGCATAAACCATGAAATTGGATAATCGTCATTTGATGATAGACAATCATCCATTTTTATAGCTAAATTTTCAATTTAATTTACTTTCATAATCTATATATTCGAATTGCGCTTTGGTCAATGTTAAATTAATGGCTTTAACAAAACTTTCAACCTGATCAACAGTAGTTGCGCTAGCAATCGGGGCGGTGATCACATTAAAAGTCATTAACCATGCAAGGGCAACTTCGGCTAAGGTAGCTTGATGAACATCAGCAACTACCTGCAACGCCTTAAGAATTCCTTCACCTCTTTGATTAAGATATTTATCGATATCACTTTTTCTAAGACTACTATTTAAATCACTTTGACGACGATATTTTCCGGTTAAAAAACCAGATACCAAACTATAGTAAGTAACAACCCCAATATTTTCTTTGATACAGAGTTTCTTCAACTTATCATCAAAAGCGGCGCGATCGTAAATATTATATTCTGGCTGTAATACCTGGTATCGCGGTAAATTCTGACTATTCGCCACATCTAACGCTGTTTTCAATTGCCCTGCATCCAAATTTGAAACTCCTATAGCACTAATTTTGCCTGTTGTTAAAAGCTTCTGATAAGCGTTTAACGTCTCTTCATAAGGTGTATTGATGTCAGGCCAATGAGAAAAATAGAGTTCAATGTAATCTGTTTGTAAACGCCGTGATGAATCTTCAACCGCGTTTATAATCCAGCGAGCAGAAAGCCCACGCTTACCAGGCGAACCTAAATCTGCGCCCACTTTGGTAAAAATAATTAATTTATCTCTGGCAATGGAATGTTTAGTTAGCCAATTTCCAATGATAGTTTCAGATTCTCCTCCAGGATTACCTGCTGCCCAACTTGAATAAAGATCTTCCGTATCAATTGCAATTAAACAGTTATCATAGAGAGCATCTAAGATGGTAAAACACTCTTTTTCATTGATAGTCCAACCAAATACGTTACCACCAAAAACAAGTGGTGGGATAACAAATCCAGCTGAACCTAACCTACGCAATTGCATATTTCCTCACTTGTTTTTAAATAAAGCGAATGTAATAGCTAGAAGATTTTAGTGGTACTTTTACAGCAAGATTGCATTTATTAAATGTTAAACCCTATTTGACTTACAGATATAGTACACCAATTTAGATATGTTAATTATAACTTACCAATAGACCAATAACTTCCACCATAAACCACCAATGACTAACCAAATTAAAAGATTAACCACACTTAATATAAACCCCACTTTCCACCATTCAGCTAAGGTTGTATAACCAGAACCAAAAATAATCGGCGCAGTACCTGTAGCATAATGGGTTAACGACATCATTAATGATGAAGAGAAAGCCAGGATCAAACCAAGCAAAATAGGTGGCGTGCCCAATGCTAATCCAGCAGTAAAAAATGCTGCAAACATTGCCATAATATGGGCTGTGGGGCTGGCAAAAAAATAATGGGAATAGACATATATTAAAATAAGTAACAACATGCCACCAATCCAACCGATCCCCAGATGATCAATAGCGCTTCCAACTGTTTGAGAAAACCAATTAATCAATCCAAGCTTACTTAGAAAAGATGCCATCATGACCAGTGCAGCAAACCAAGTAATTGTATCCTATGCCCCCTTGGTTTTCAAAATATCATCCCAAGCTAATACCCCGGTACAAAGTAAAACGGAAAGACCGATAAATGCCGCAGCGGTAGGGTTAATAGTAAAAGCGCTACCAAAACAAAAATAAGCGCAGGCACACCAGCCCACATCAGCAAAAGCATGCAAATACCGCTAAAGTAATTTTTTCTGCTACTGAAATAGGCCCTAACTTGTGTAATTTTTGTTTCGCGAAATTTAGTGCATCGGGTGTTACTTTAATTTCAGGTGGATAAATCCAATAGATAATTAATGGCATAATCAATAACGAAATAATACCTGGTATAAAAGCGGCTATTGCCCACATTCCCCAACTTATCTCAAATGGAGGTGTGGTATTTTCCATAATCAAACTAACAATCAGTGGATTAGGGGCAGTAGCCGTAATAAACATCGCAGATGTAATTGGATTGATATTAAAATTAACCAATGAAATATAACGGCCAATTTTGAGTGAGCTACCTGATTCGGGATCAGAGCCGAAACTCTTTGCAATTGAGCACATTATAGGATGAATAATGCCACCACCCCGCGCAGTATTACTTGGTGTAACTGGTGCTAATATTGTCTCTGCAATCGCCAATGAATAAGCGATGCCTAAGGTCTTTTGCCAAATAAATAAAGAAATAAAATAATAACCAATACGGGCACCTAAGCCGGTCTTATTTAGACTAACAGAAATCATTATTGAAATACCTATCAACCAAATAAGTTGATTTGAAAAACCGCTCAATGCATCATTAATGGCTTCCGTCGGATTATTAGGATTAGTTACCCCCGTAATAGCAATTAATGAAATTGCGATAATGGAGATTGCACCATTGGTAAGGCTTTACCTATGATAGCTATTATAGTCCCAATAAAAAGCGCAAATAATTGCCAAGCATTTACCTCAACACCGTCAGGAGTAGGAATAATAAACCAGATGATGAGAGTGATTGTAATAGCAATTATGGTTAGTAAAGGTTTGAATGGGGTCAATTTATCCATATTATATTATCCAATTGGTGAAATATATCTACACAAAAAATAATTAATAACTTATAAATTAAAAAATCACGCTAACAAATCATACAACTACTTATTATATAAATTTATAGATTAGTAACTATTTCTATTAGTGGTTTTCATAATATAGAAAATTAATCAGAATTACTTTATAAAAAATAATATATTTTATATTATAATATAATGTATAAATCTATTTATTTTTTGGATAGATATAAAATTAAAGTCAAAAAAAAGCAGCAAATCAATATGTCCATTTGTGCTAACCCAAAGCCAAGAAAGATGGTCTTTATCGTTAATGATAAAGACCATCCAATATGATTTTATATCAGTTCAGCTAGACCTATTTCTCTATCCATTCAGTATGAAAGATACCCTCTTTATCAATCCGCTTATAAGTATGAGCGCCAAAATAATCACGTTGTGCCTGAATTAAATTTGCCGGTAAAAAAGCAGAGCGATAACCATCATAATAAGAAATTGCTGCTGTAAGCGTAGGTAATGGAATACCATTTTGTATACCAAAACAGACAATATCCCGTAATGATTGCTGATATTCATCAGTAATATTCTTAAAATAAGGCGCTAACATTAAGTTTGCTAAAGATGGGTTTTGGCTATAGGCATCGGTAATTTTTTGCAAAAATTGCGCCCGAATAATACACCCAGCGCGGAAAATCCTGGCAATTTCACCATAATTTAGCTGCCATTGATATTCATCCGATGCTGCTTTTAATTGCTGAAAACCCTGTGCATAGGAAAAAATTTTACCTAAATAAAGTGCCCGACGAACTTTTTCAATAAATTCCTGCTTATCACCTTTAAATGAATTAACAGCCGGTCCAGTCAGGATTTTTGCTGCTGCCACCCGCTGCTCTTTTAAAAAAGAGAGACAACGCGCAAATACTGATTCAGTAATAAGCGTAACAGGTACTCCCAAGTCTAAAGCACTTTGACTGGTCCATTTCCCAGTTCCTTTATTAGCGGCTTCATCCAATATGACATCAATCAAATAATTACCAGTCTGGTCTTCTTTTTTACGAAAAATATCGGCCGTAATTTCGATTAGATAACTACTTAATCCCCCTTTATTCCATTCAGTAAAAAGAATCGGCTAATTCTTCATTATTTAATTTTAATGCGCTTTTAAGTATTGAATATACTTCAGCAATAAGCTGCATATCACCATACTCGATACCATTGTGCACCATTTTTACATAATGACCTGCACCATCGGGACCAATATAGCTGACACAGGGCTCACCATCGGCCTTAGCTGCAATTTGTTGCAAGATAGGTGCCACTAAATCATAAGCCTGTTTCTGTCCACCAAGCATCATAGAAGGCCCTTTTAATGCACCTTCTTCACCACCAGAAACTCCGGTTCCAATAAAGTTAAACCCTTGTGCTGAAAGTTCTTGATTACGTCGAATAGTATCCTGAAAATAAGTATTACCACCATCGATTAGAATATCACCTTTATCCAGATAGGGTGTTAAGGAAGCTATGGTTTTATCTGTCGCCTCACCAGCTTTTACCATTAATAAAATACGACGTGGTTTTTCTAATGAATCAACAAATTCTTCAATTGTATGACAGGGGATTAATTTTCTACCTGGATTTTCTGCGATCACTTCATCGGTTTTTTCTTTAGAACGATTAAAAATAGAAACAGAGTAACCTCGGCTTTCAATATTGAGCGCTAAATTACGTCCCATAACAGCCATACCAACTACACCAATTTGTTGTTTTGACATGAAAAACTCCTGTCTGACAATTGATTACCCACAATTTACGAGCAAATATATTTTTACGCATTGATATATTAACTTACTCTATAGTTTGGTGATAGTGATTTCATCCCTTCATGGATAGGATATTTCGGCTAAAAACGATTAAAAAAACGTTATTATATTGAAATTTTTGTTCAAAGTACCCATTATTCTAAAAGTCGGTATAAGCCGTCATATTAGAAGGTAAAATAAATTTTATGGAATGGATCGCAGATCCTGACGATGTGGGCGGGGCTTTTTACTCTTATCGTACTCGAAATCGTGCTTAGCATTGATAATTTAGTCTTTATCGCTATCTTAGCTGATAAATTACCGGCTAAATTACGTAATAAAGCAAGAATAACTGGTTTAACCTGCGCACTTTTTATGCGCATCATCTTATTGTTTACTCTCACTTTACTCGTTTCACTAACCAATCCTATCATTAATATTTGGGGTCACCCATTTAGTGCGCGGGATATTCTGATGCTTGGTGGCGGGCAGTTTCTGCTTTTTAAAGCCACTATGGAGCTTAATGAACGGTTAGAAGGTAAAGATGAACGATCTGGCAAGCAACGCAAAACGGCTAAATTTTGGGCTGTTGTCGCGCAAATTATTGTATTAGATGCTATTTTTTCACTTGATTCGGTAATCACTGCCGTAGGTATGGTTGAACATATTGGCATTATGATTGCTGCAGTCACTATTGCTATGATCTTAATGATTATCGCTAGTAGACCATTAACCCTATTCGTTAATACTCATCCAACTATTGTTATTCTCTGTCTCAGTTTCTTACTGATGATCGGTTTTAGCTTAGTTGCTGAAGGATTTGGTTATTTGATACCGAAAGGCTACTTATACGCTGCTATTGGTTTCTCTATTATGATCGAATCACTTAACCAATTTGCATTATTTAATCGCCGCCGTTTTTTAAAAGGCAACAAATCAATGCGGCAAAGAACCGCTGAAGCAGTATCGCGGGTTTTAGATGGTCAACATGAACGCGCTGAATTAGATCATCGCACCTCTGATTTAATCGCTGATAATAATGATATTTTTGATCCACAAGAACGACAAATGATTGTTCGTTTATTAGGATTCGCTCAACGTAATGTTAGTAGTATTATGACTTCGCGCCATGACGTTGAATACATTGATATCAACAAGCCTGCGGATAAGCTACTTTCATTGCTAGAAAAAACACCACATACCCGTCTTGTTGTTACGAATGAATCAATAAGCGATGAACCAGTCGGGATTATACACGTTATCGACATATTAAATCAACAATTAAAAAAGCAAAAACTTAACCTACATGCCTTAATTACCCAGCCACTAATTTTCCCTGAAGGCTTATCACTACTTCAGGCATTAGAGCAGTTTCGTAAAGCTCATACCCATTTTGCCTTTATTGTTGATGAATTTGGCTCTGTCGAAGGAATTGTTACGCTGACGGATATTATGGAAACTATTGCCGGTAATATGCCAATCAGCGAAGCAGAGGTGGATTCTCGTCATGATATTCAACAATTAGAGGATAGCCGTTGGGTTGCTAATGGCTTTATGCCTTTAGAGGATCTGATCCTGTATGTGCCAATTACGCTTGATGAAAAACGTGAATATGAGACGATTGCCGGATTATTAATGGAGCATCTACAACGAATGCCTGTGGTAGGTGAACGTATCAAAATTGAAAATTGGATTTTTAAACCGTTGGAAGTCACCAGCCACCGCCTTAAAAAAGTGTTGATTACTCCCCTGAAACTGGCTAAAAATGATGTTAAACAGAATATTACCTTAACATAAAACATAACGCGCTAATCATGGCGCGTTACATTTGTTGAATATTAAGCTAAAACTAATTTTTCGATTTAACTTCTTTTTCTAACCAACTATCTAGTGCTTTTTTAGCTTGCGATTGAAACTCATCACGCAGCAATTTTTCAATATTCAATTGATATTGTAAATTTTTCCACTTACCATAAATACACAGAGGAATGGCCAATTGATTAATTTTATTAATAAAATTATCATTTCCATGCCAGCCTTTATTGATATTAACCAGCAATTTCACGTCTGCTGATTTCCCGGCTACATTTAGCCAACCGTTACCATCGATACTCATAGCGTCTGAAGAAGCAACCAGATTTGAGAACGATAGCATGCCTTTATTAAGTTTTGTATCAACGGTTAAATTTTCAATTTGGGTATTACCGTCAAGATTTTGCGGGGTATCAATTTTATCAGTAAGGCGTGAAAAGGCGTGTTGGATCAGTGAAGCTATATTTAATCCTGTTAACTGTGCCTTGGATAACATTACATTAGCGTTACCGGACCAAAAATTTAGCAGCGCAAATTTATCGTATCCAGACCCTGATAAATTTGCTACTAACATCAATGAACCATCTAGTTTGGTCGGCATGTCAAAGGATTGCAGCAAAGGAGCCAACCTCACATGATTAAATTTGGGCTTAGCCGTGACAATAACCGGACTATTTTGATAATTTAAACTAATAGGTAATTCAAAATTTCCACCTAATAATCCACCTTCTAGCTGACTAACATTTAATAACGCTTTTTTATTGGTTATCTTAGACTTAAAGCTATCAACAACTAAACCTCGATATATAAGTTTATCGGCAGAGATTATTGCTTGAAATGAGAATTGCTTTAAATAACTTAAATCATAACTATCGGTTTCAACCGTCGCAATAACAGGCTTAGGACTTACTTGAGGCGTTATCTTTGTCTCTGTTAAAGGTTGTAATAAAGATTGCCAACCTAAAATCTTATCTAGATCCAGTTTTGTGGAAGTAATATTTAATTCATAATCTGGTGATTTACCTAAATGAGCAACTAAATTTCCAGTTAAATTACTATCATTGACGTCAATAGCTAAATTAGACAGGGTTAATATTGGTTGCTGATCATGCAAATAATCAAACAATAAAGTTGCATTACCGCTAATGCCATCTGTTGGTAAATTAATACCACTAATTTTATATTCTAATTGATTAATTTTCCCAGCAATCTGACGCGGATAATCTGCAATATTTAACTTACTGTTTAAAGAAAAAGTGAGATCTTGCTGATCCTTACTCACATTGCTACTAAAATTAACGCTAATGAAATGATCATCTTCCCTTCTGAGCGACAACATAATATTACGCATATTTAGCTGGGTATCATTATCCAACTGCCAAATTAACAAACTATCAGTTAATTTTACTTTATTAATTTCAAATAACCATTTGCTATCATTATTATTTTTCCTACTAATACGGTTAAGACCTTCTGGAGCAATCGGGGCATCTGGATTTGATTTTGCTTCACTATCTGGAGTAGCGCGCAAAACTGCATTACTGATTACAATCTGTTCAACAGACAGTTGGTGGGAAATTAACGGCCATAAGGAGACATCAAGCCGAATGTTATCTGCACTAATGGCCGGCTTAGTCGCGCCCGGCGCGGTGAGTGAAATCGGCCCAGTGATAATACTTAGTCTAGGCCATACATGCCAACGCATTTCGCCTTGAAAAACTAAATGATAGCCGCTTTTTTGTTCAACTTTATCAATTAAATAGTGACGAAAATCATTGGGATTAACGAGCAACACTAGCGCCGTTAAACCTGCTAAAATAACCACCATCAGAATAGCTAATGTGGTCAAAAATCGTTTCATCACTGTCTCCATCAATGGTATTCAAACAAACAATTAATGACTTCATCTTTAGATAGCTTATTTTCCGTGACCTGAGAAAATAAAATTATTTTAATTATAGCATGATTTCAGCTAAACACCGAATTAATTAACTTAAAATATCACAATTTATGATTACTTTTATCATCTTCACTAATTCTACTCCCTACCGCACCTTGTTGATTTTTATATTTTGCATCCTGACGGCGATTATAGGGGCGCTCAGCTGAACCGGATAAAACTTCAAAACTTAATGCGCCAATAACCATACCCGGCCGTAGTGCCAATGGCAGTTTACCTGAATTATAAAACTCTAGCACAATCTGACCGCACCAACCGGGATCAATACGGTGAGCAGTAACATGCACCATCAATCCCAAGCGGGCAAGAGAAGAACGGCCATCAAGCCAACCAACAGCATTATCAGGCAAAGTGACTGATTCTAAAGTGACCGCCAATGCTAATTCACCCGGATGCAAAAAAAACGCATCATCATGGCTTAAGGTAATTTCATCACTCATCACCCGATCTAATGCAGAATTAACTTCATTTTTGGGCCCACTAAGATCAATATAAGGTGCAGTATAGCCCTGAAATATTCGAAATTTATTGCCTAAACAAACATCAACGGTTACCCCATTGATCCGTTCGATTGATGGGCGTGGTTCAATAACCAATTTCTTTTCATCAAGCCATTTAACTATATCACGGTCACAAAGTCGCATTTTTCCATCTCCTTGCGAGAATTCCTAATCTATTTATAGATAATTATTGGCAGAACTCCTCTATTTTAGCTTTTAGAATATCAATCGCCACTCGATTTTTTCCGCCACGAGGAACAATAATATCTGCATATTGTTTCGATGGCTCAATAAATTGAAGAAACATTGGACGAACAGTTTTAGTATATTGTTCAATAACAGAATCTAATGTTCTTCCTCGTTCATTGACATCCCGTTTAATTCTTCTTACTAAGCAAATATCCAGTGGCGTATCAACATAAATGGCAAAATCCATATTATTACGTAAGCGCTTATCGGTTAATAATAAAATACCTTCAATAATAATCACTTTTTTAGGCTGAAAAAAAATGGTCTCTCGCTTACGCGTATGCTGAGTATAATCATATTGTGGCAGATCAATGCCTTTTCCTGCCTTCAACAATTGAAGATGATGAAAAAGCAAATCATGATCCATTGAATTGGGATGGTCGTAATTTACTTTCACTCGTTCTTCCATCGGAATGTCATGTTGATCTCGATAGTAACAATCCTCAGTAATCACACCAATATTGTGGTCACCCACTTGAGTACGTAATTCATGATAAAGCGTTTTCGCAATAAGACTTTTACCCGATGCTGAAGCACCTGATATACCGACAATAGCGCACTTATGTGCTGGATCAGCCATTTTAAATAACCTGAGTTTAAATAATAGAAATTAATATAATTAAATATTATGAGCGCCGGAATTATAAGGGGTTATTGTAGTATCTGCCAGCATTTAAAATTAGGTCTGGCTAATTTTCATAACAAGACCTAATAATAATTATCACTTCATATTTATTTTCAATCAATAAGCTATTAATCAGTTTAAATAGCTCGGAAAGCAATTTCAGTGGGAATTTTTTCTACTGCCCAATACATCTGAGCAGAAATTGTCGATGCTATTTCCCGATAAATATCAGCGAACTCACCATCAGGATCGCGCATTACTGTCGGTTGACCTTGATCTAAATCCTCACGCAGAGAAATATGTAATGGGATCTTACCTAACAGCTTGCACTGGTATTTTTCAGCCAATATTTCTGCTCCACCTGAACCAAAAATAGGCTCTACGTGGCCACAATTACTACAAATATGTAGACTCATATTTTCAACAATACCCAATACCTGCACTTTCACTTTGCCAAACATCGCGATGCCTTTCATCGCATCAAGCAAAGCAATATCTTGTGGTGTGGTAACGACAATTGCCGCAGTAACGGGTATATTCTGTGCTAAGGTTAATTGAATATCACCAGTTCCAGGTGGCATATCAACCACTAAATAATCTAAATCTGGCCATTCGGTATCCTGTAACATTTGCATCAAAGCCTTGCTAGCCATTGGACCACGCCATATCATCGCATTATCATCATTAATCAAATAACCAATTGAATTAGTCGCTAGCCCATAATAAGCCATTATAGGTACCATATGATGCCCATCAGGTGATGTGGGCCGCTGATTTTTAGTTGCCAACATAGTCGGAATAGAGGGACCATAAATATCAGCATCCAGAATACCTACCTTCGCTCCTTCTTGCGCTAATGCCAACGCCAAATTCACTGTCGTGGTTGATTTGCCAACCCCTCCTTTACCTGAACTGACAGCGATAATATTACGCACTCCATTAATACCAGGCAAATTATTCGCTCTACGTAATGTATTAATATTATGACGTAATTCCCACTCTACTGTTTGCGCGCCAGTTATTTTTCGTAATTGCGGTGTCAGCTGCTCAATTAATAACTTAAAAGGTGTTTTCCAGGCAAAGGGCATGACTAATTCAATATGTAAAACATCATCGAGTAATACACAATGACATAATGCCTTTAATGTACTCAGATTACTTTGCAATGTCGGATGAGAAAATGTGTCTAAAACCTCAGCGACTTGCTGAGTTAACTTTTTTGCTTTTGTTTGTTTGAAGGATCCTGAATTCATCGCAGCTCCTTTTATTTAGTATTAAATTATCAACAATTAATCACTACATCATACCAGAGAACAATTTAATTAAGATAAATAGATAATAAAAACGACGCTTATCAAGCAAAATTACGATAAAATAATGATTGATTATTCATGTTCAGGCCTAGCCGGAAAAAACGCAATCAGTTAACATCAAATTATTGTTCAATTTTTATGGGAATTAGATCCTTACTATGTCTCAAGTCGCGAAAAAACTTTTGGTAACCTGTGCGTTACCTTATGCTAACGGTTCAATACACCTTGGCCATATGTTAGAGCATATTCAGGCCGATATTTGGGTTCGTTATCAACGAATGCGCGGCAAGCAGGTTTACTTTATTTGTGCCGATGATGCCCATGGCACTCCAATTATGCTAAAAGCTCAGCAATTAGGTATAACGCCTGAGGAGATGATTAGTAAAGTAAATCAGGAACATCAACACGATCTTGCTGACTTTGCCATTAGCTATGATAATTACCATTCAACTCATAGTGTAGAAAATAAAACATTATCTGAACAAATTTATTTAACACTAAAAAAGAGTAGCTATATCAAAAACAAAACTATCTCGCAACTTTATGATCCTAAGCAAGGTATGTTTCTACCCGATCGCTTTGTTAAAGGGGATTGCCCAAAATGCCAAGCCGCTGATCAATACGGTGATAATTGTGAGGTATGTGGGGCAACTTATAACCCAACAGAACTTATCAATCCCCACTCGGTGATTTCTGGTGCAACTCCTGAAATGCGTGAAACAGAGCATTTTTTCTTTGATTTACCCGCATTTAGTCATATGCTGCAAACTTGGACACGCTCAGGGGCTTTGCAACCACAAGTGGCAAATAAAATGCAAGAGTGGTTTGAGGCGGGTTTACAGCAATGGGATATTACTCGTGATGCCCCTTACTTCGGTTTTGAAATTCCTAATGAGCATGGCAAATATTTTTACGTCTGGTTAGACGCTCCTATTGGTTATATGGGGACATTTAAAAATCTATGTGACAAACAACCCAATATTGATTTCGATAGTTATTGGCACAAAGATTCTACTGCTGATCTTTACCACTTTATCGGTAAAGACATTGTCTACTTCCATAGCCTATTTTGGCCAGCAATATTAGAAGGTAGTGGTTATCGTAAGCCTACCAATATCTTTGCTCACGGTTATATCACTGTAAATGGCGCAAAAATGTCCAAATCACGGGGTACATTTATTACCGCGCGCGCCTATTTAGATCAGCTGGATACTGATTGTTTACGTTACTATTATGCCGCTAAGCTTTCTTCCCGCATTGATGATATTGACCTTAACTTAGAAGACTTTGTCCAACGGGTAAATAGCGACATCGTGAATAAAGTCGTCAACCTCGCAGCTCGCAATGTTGGATTCATCAATAAACGCTTTGATGGTAAGTTATCATCGCAACTTGCAGCTCCTGAGCTTTACCAGCAATTTATTGCCGCAGCAGACAAAATTGGTCAACAATTTTGTCATCGTGAATACAATAAAGCAATTCGTGAAATTATGTTACTTGCCGATCTAGCCAATCGTTATATCGATGAGCAAGCACCCTGGGTAGTCGCTAAGCAGGAAGGTCGCGAACAAGATTTACATGATATCTGTTCGATGGGTATCAATTTATTTCGCGTACTAATGACTTATTTAAAACCTATATTACCGGGACTCACCAACCGGGCAGAAACTTTTTTAAATATTTCACTCAACTGGGATGATATTAGCGACCCTTTGCTAAATCATGAAATTACGCCATTTAAAACCTTATTCCAGCGAATAGAAATGAACAATGTAACCGCTATGTTAGCGGCATCTAGCGAAAATATAACGGCGAAAACAATGACTAATCAACAAGATTGCGAAAATTCTTTCCAAGATATCATCAGTTTTGATGACTTCAACAAAGTCGACTTACGAGTTGCTTTAATTAAGCAAGCTGATTTAGTCGAAGGCTCCGATAAGCTGCTAAAACTCCAATTAGATTTAGGTGATAGCAGCCGACAAGTTTTTTCTGGTATTCGCGCGGCTTATCCTGATCCGAAAGTACTTGAAGGGCGCTTAACGATCATCGTCGCTAATTTAGCACCACGAAAAATGCGTTTTGCCGTTTCAGAAGGGATGGTATTAGCCGCCGGTCCTGGTAACAAAGATATCTTTCTATTAACTCCAGATGCTGGCGCCAAGCCCGGTATGCAAGTAAAATAGATTAACAATAAAAAGCATTAAATTAAAATGGCGACAATTGCATTTTCGCCATTTTAATCCCAGTGACTACACCAGCCTGGCACATTAAGTGGGCTAATTGTATTATCAGTATGTTTTGTTATAGGACTGGTATGATGTTGTTTTGCAAAAATATCCTTTATATTAATTGGCAATATTTACGCGCTTTTTTACTCATTTATCTCTGCCTAATAATAGGAAACCTAATGTCAAATTTACTGCCTTTTTCTCTGCCAGGAAGTATATGGCATGCTGGTGTTGTTTAGCTTATTAACCGTCCAAATCATACCTGTCCAGTGGATACAACCGGGCTGTCATTTGCTACTCAAAAATATGACATTGCTATTTATTCCAATCGGGGTAGGCATAATGAATTATTATGAGATGCTTAGCCAACAAATTATCCCTATTTTACTCTCCTGCATTATTAATACCTTAATTATTATTGTTGCTTATAACTCACACTGTATTCATCGTGACCCTAATATAAATACCTCGGATGCTGGTAAGCAGCAGAAAAAAACAAATTAAGCAAAAAAATAGGCCAAATAACGAGTAACAACAATGTTAAATCATATCTGGTGGTCACTACCTTTTACCATTATCGTTTTCTTATTAGCGAGAAAATTATCCCAAAAATACCGATTAACTATTTTAAATCCGCTGTTAATTTCAATCACTATCATTATTGCTACTTTACTAATAACACATACTTCATATAGCCATTATTTCTCTGGTAGCCGTATTCTCAATGATTTGTTACAACCGGCAGTTATCGCCTTGGCTTTGCCATTATACGAGCAATTACATCAAATTCGTGCCCAATGGAAATCCATTATTAGTGTTTGTTTTATTGCGAGTCTGATTGCTATGGTCACAGGAACCGCTATTGCGTTATGGACAGGCACAACCGTCGAAATGGCTGCTTCAATATTACCAAAATCTGTTACAACACCGATTGCGATGGCCGTTTCACAAGCGATTGGCGGCATACCAGCCATCAGTGCAGCTTGTGTGATTTTAGTTAGCATTTTTGGTGCTATGTTTGGGCATTTACTGTTTAATTTTTTGCGGATAAAAAACCCTATTGCTCGAGGATTAGCGATGGGAGCAGCCTCACATGCAGTAGGTACTGCGCGTAGCGCCGAGATAAACTACATTGAAGGTGCCTATAGTTCTCTCGCATTAATGACGTATGGCATAATCACCTCATTAATTGCCCCTTTCATTTTTCCTTTAATAATCGATTTATTACATTAAATGATTAGCTATAAAAAATGAATCAACAACATAGTAATCACTTTCTGTCTATTTTATGTAGAAAAATTAATCTCACTGGCGGGCGGTAACTTTAATTTTTAGGTTATTTTGGCTGAATAAATTTAAATCAAATCTAGCCATTTGCCACAGTAGCCTTGAACAATGTGTTAAAGCAACTAATTGGAGGTAATTTCAGCTAGTCTGAATATCGTATTTACAAACTTGCTGCCTTCTGACTATTATAAGTCTTATCTAGCAATAAGCTGTTGAATTAATCAGTGGCCGCGCATGATAATAAGTAAAATAGCCCTTATTAAGCTGACTTTCTCTATCCTGTAATCTATAGGCATAAATGATGAGGAAATTCCTTATTTATAGCTTACTTACCATTATAGTAACAGCAATCTTTGCTACTCTAGCATTCAATCGTTGGATTAGTTGGAAAACTGCTGACTATATCTATGATGATGTAAAAAAATTACCACCTCGCAGCGTTGGTATGATTTTAGGTACATCAAAATATTATTCTGCCGGTTTACCTAATAAGTACTATAAATATCGAATTCAAGGTGCCATTAACGCTTATAATAGCGGTAAAATAAAATACTTACTGGTTAGCGGTGATAATGCCCATTACAATTATAATGAACCTATCACCATGCGTAGAGATCTGATCTTAGCTGGTATCCCTGCGGCAAAAATTGTGTTAGATTTTGCAGGCTTCAGAACATTGGATTCGGTTGTCCGAACTCACCAAGTGTTCGCCACTAACAACTTTACTATTATTACCCAACGTTTCCATTGTGAAAGAGCATTATTTATCGCTATGAAAAAAGGGATAGATGCACAGTGCTATGCAGTTTCCTCACCAAAAAAAATCATTAAAGTTCGTTTACGCGAGGTTTTTGCCCGTATTAATGCCCTAATTGATCTCTATATATTAAAAAGTGAACCCCGCTTTTTGGGACAACAGGAATCTATTCCCGCACCGATAAAAATGCCTGATGGCATCAAAGGATATCCTGCCGTTTTACCTGAAGAGCTGAAATAATTTCAGCTAGCAAGTAGCGAATTTATTGGTTAAATAACGCCATAACCACTCTATAGGCCCTTGCGTAAAATATTTCAACCAGCTGATGGCAAATATAATATTAATGAACCAAATCAGCGGCACAAAGCTAAGTAATACTAAACGGCCAAATTGAGCAAAAAAACCAAACCGATAAAAAATAGTGGTACAGATCAGCGTCTGTAATAAGTAGCTAGTTAAAGCCATGCGGCCAACTGATTGCAGCCATTTAATAATGAAGATATTTTTTATTTGTGTGGCCAAAAACCATAAATAATAGCAATATAGCCAATAACTTGAACCGGAATAATAATCTGATTAATAATAAAACCTAATAACCCAGTTACAATATAACTCCAGTCATAGTAATACTGGATGGCAATAGAACAGAGTTGAATAAAAATAGTCAATGGGATTGTCCAATAAGCAACATAGCGATAATGAAACAAAGAAAAATTTCCCGTTAACCAGCCAATTCTCACTAATGCTGCACCAGCCATCATTAATGCCAATAACTGCCAACCATAATGGATCACTAATATAATTAATCTTTGTGCTACCGATTCAGCCCGATATAAGAACACTTTCCATCCGCCCGCTATTTTAATGTTGATCTCATTAGTAAAATCATTTTCTGCTGGATACCAAAATGACGAAACATTGGTAAAATAACTAAAACTGCAAAAAATAATTAAGCCGGATAAATAAATAACAATAGATTTATAATAGAGCTGCCTAGTGTTATTAAAATGAATAAATTTTATTGCCAATAGCCCCGTCAAAGCATAAGGCAATAGAATATCCCCATCCCATAACCCAATGCCATGCAGCAGACCAATAATAGCCAATACAAACAGACGAATTTGATTTCAATATAAACCCTGCTTAGACAAAAATTCAAAACTTGCACCAAATAACAAACTAAAAATTGCCAGAAATTTTCCCTGCACAAAGATATTCAAAAATACCCAGCACCAAATATCCCCGGCTGTTGTGCTAGCAATATAAACTGGATTCACATAAGCTAATTCAGGTAGCGCAAAAGCAAAAATATTAACCAGCAAAATTGCAAAAATAGCGCTTGCACGCAGCAGATCAATTTGTTCAATCCGCTGCCGTCTGGCTTTAATAACAAACATTAATGGCGGTAACGCAGGCAGAAATATTGCGTAAAAACTCCTGACGGGTATTTTGACTAGATTTAAATAAACCACCTAGCGAGGTTGTCATAGTGCTGCTGCTTACATCACGAACGCCTCTGGCTTTCACACAATAATGAACCGCATCAATTGAAACCGCGACATTACTTGTACCTAATAAAGTTTGTAGCGCAATTAAAATCTGCTGGGTCAAACGCTCCTGAACTTGTGGCCGTTGAGAGAAAAATTGAACAATACGATTAATTTTAGATAAACCAATCACTTTATCCTTTGGAATATAGGCCACTGTCGCCTTACCATCGATAGTGACAAAATGATGCTCACAAACACTCGTTAACGTAATATCGCGAACCGTTACCATTTCGTCGAAGTCCATTTTATTTTCGATCAAAGTAATTTTAGGAAAGTTATTATAATCGAGGCCTGAGAAAATTTCGTCAACATACATTTTAGCAACGCGTTTAGGTGTTTCCACTAAGCTATCATCTTTAAGATCGAGATTAAGTAAACGCATAATTTCACTCATATGCCCTTCAATCTGTTGTTTACGCGCATTTGAGGAAAGAGATTGACCGCAAAGAGGGCTTTCAAGACCACGAGCTTCTAGTGCTTTACGAACAAGATGCGCTTCTTGACTGAGCGATGGCATGCATTTCTCCAACAATAAAATTCAACATTAATTTAACTAAACATTCAATAAATGGATACCATTATCCCATTACAATAGCCTATCCTAACAAAATATTTTTTATATCGCGCTAATTTTCATATCAGAGTCACTATTTATTCTTTGTTTTTTCTGTTCATTTATATAAAAACATCAATTTATATTACTACAAATAATCGATTTACTGACTATAGCCTCATTTTAAACCCATCTAATTGCGACTAAATATTTTATCAAAACAGATGAGCCTGTTAGCTAGCAAAATTGATTGCTTTAATATCACAACACAATAAATAGTCGCCGTCGTTTTTATATATTTATATTGTTATTTATTGTGGGTGGCAGCAAAGAAATTATTTTAACCATAGCGTTCAGATTTTTAATAGCCTATTGTTTAAGCATGTAAAGATTAAAAAATGTTCGGTGAAGGTTTTCCTGTTATGAAAGACTGGCTGATAAGATCATTAAGAGCGCAAAATCGATAAGAACGCAAACAATAGTCGAAATTGAATAATTATTTAAAAAATATCGGCATTATTTAGACTATTTTGTATTTTTGTTAGTATTTCTATCAGATTATTAATTTCTTTTTCAGTTGATCTATAACTGATTTTTTCACATATTGAATTAATTTATCAGAAATAATGGTTTGATTGATTCCATCCTCTTCCGATAAATATTTCATAATTAATCACTGTTCTGGTGATAAATTAAACAGACTCAGTATCTCTTTTATCTTACGTATTTGTAACAGATCGGTTTGATGAATAAATTTATAAAAAACTTTTCGCTTGATGCACGCCTAATATACAAATAATTTGCTGCGGCAAATTTTAATATTAAGCGTGTAATATCAGTCAGCCCTATTTTTTATCTAATATTTTATTATTTTTTTATAGTAGATAACTTCTTTGTTAATAAGTGAGATTGTTGTCATAATGCACTGAAAATATTTGGCAAAATTATGCCAATATCGTCAAAACGGTAGTATTATTTGGAGCCAGATATGGAGCATTATCATACCGACCAATTACTATCGCTAAAGGAAGTATTAAATAATATATTTACCCTAATCACCCCAATTGCAGAAAAAGAAATTATCCCACTAACAGAATCAATTAATCGCATTACTGCCAGAGAAATTATATCGCCAATTAATGTCCCTCCATTCGATAATTCAGCCATGGATGGTTATGCAATACGCTTTAATGATTGGCATGATGCCGCCTCATTGGTTGTTGCGGGTACAGCGCTAGCTGGTTCCCCTTTTCGCGATCCGCTGCCAGCAAAGTCTTGTATTCGCATTATGACAGGAGCGCCGATCCCCTCTGGCGTTGATACGGTCATCATGCAAGAAAACACCCGGTTAGTCGATAATGCCATTAGTTTCATTCAGCCAATAAAACCAACTAGTAATATTCGTTTTGCAGGCGAAGATATTCGACAAGGTGATACGGTCTTGACAATAGGCAGCAAACTTTCCGCCACTCAGATATCCCTTGTTGCATCATTGGGAGTCAGCGAGATTGAAGTTTTTCGCCAGTTGAAAGTGGCTATTTTCTCTACTGGCGATGAACTACAAACTATTGGCCAGCCATTGGCTGCCGGTCAGATCTTATGATACCAATCGGCTGGCAATACTCTTAATGTTAGAAAAAATGAACTGCCAAGTGATTGATTTAGGGATTATTGCCGATGAGCCTGGCAAACTCTATCAAGCGTTTGAACAAGCGGATCAACAAGCCGATCTGGTTATTAGCAGCGGTGGTGTGTCGGTGGGGGAATCTGATTATACCAAGCAGATCCTTAATGAAATAGGCAGCATCAATTTTTGGCAACTGGCAATCAAACCCGGTAAACCATTTGCCTTTGGTAAACTAAAATCTGCCTGGTATTGTGGTTTACCCGGTAATGCTGTATCCGCTATAGTCACCTTTTATCAACTGGTACAACCCATTCTCAATCACCTTTCCACTTTTAGCCAATGGCAAAGAACGCCCTATTTAAAAGCGCGCACCACCAGCCTGATAAAAACATCACCAGGACGCCTTGAGTTCCAACGAGGGGTTGCCAGGGTAAATTCTCAAGCCGAGTTAGAGGTAACCCCTATTCCACGGCAAGGTTCACACATTTTGAGTTCCTTTAACCAAAGTAACTGTTTTATCGTTTTAGAGCAAAATTGTGGCGCAGTTAACGCAGGTGAATTAGTTGATATTGAGTATTTTAATCATTTATTAATAAGTGAATAAATATGGCTATTGAATTATCTGACCAAGAGTTACTCCGTTATAATCGCCAAATTATTTTACAAAATTTCGATTTTGACGGACAAGAAAAATTAAAAGCAGCAAAAGTATTAATTGTCGGAATGGGTGGTTTAGGTTGTGCCGCCGCTCAATATTTAGCCGCAGCAGGCATCGGGCAGCTAACACTATTGGATTTTGATACCGTCTCTCTATCAAATTTGCAACGGCAAATCCTATATAACGACCAATCTATCGGTAACGCAAAAGTTGACTCGGCCAAAACCGCATTACATAAAATAAATCCGCACATAGAAATTTCTACGGTTAATGGAAAACTGGCAGAAATATGAACTGAATACTTTAATCAAACAACAAGATGTAGTTGTTGATTGTACCGATAATGTGACTATTCGCGAACAGCTTAACCGCCTATGTTTAACGTTAAAACGCCCATTAGTATCAGGTACAGATTCGCATGGAAGGACAACTGGTGGTATTAACTAATCAAGATAATACCACCTGCTATCACTGTTTTAAGTTGTTTATTTGGTGAAAATAATCTCTCTTGCATCGAAACCGGCGTTATGTCTCCACTGGTTGGTATTATTGGTAGCTTGCAAGAGATCGAAACACTAAAATTACTTACTAACTATGATAAAATTATCAGCGTAAAAGTGCTATTTTATGATGCTATGTCAACAAAATTTCGAACAATTAATTTAATGCCTGATCCTAATTCTGAAGCCTATCAGGCAGCCACCATATAGAACTAACTTTTATAGCTGTGAAACCAATATATCACTTTTTAATTATTTATTTTATTAGTGCTAACCAAGTGATGGAAACTTAACACAGCTATAGATCATCATAAGTTTTTACTGAAGGTGCCGTATAGTGTAAAAAACGATCAAGTAAATTGGCCGCCTTATCTTCAACAATCGCCATATGTCGATATTTTTCTTGTAAAAACTTTTCATCAGCCATTTTTTCTATCATAGCAACTAACGGTGCCCAATAATTATTAACATTTAGTAAGCCACATGGTTTTGTATGTAAGCCAATTTGACCCCAAGTAAAAACTTCACTAAATGCTTCCAGGGTACCAAATCCCCCCCGGTAGCGCAATAAACCCATCAGCCAAATCAATCATTTTCTGCTTACGTTGATGCATAGTATCGACAATATGGATTTCACTCAGACCAGTATGAGAAATCTCACGTTTAACTAATAAATTAGGCATTACACCAACCACTCGACCACCTTGATCCAATACCGAGTTAGCTAAAACACCCATAATACCGACGCGGCCACCGCCATAAACCAGCGTTATTTTTCTGTTAACCAGTTCGGATGCCAATGCAATTGCCTGCTGTTGATAAATATCACTGGCTCCTACACTAAATCCGCAATAAACTGTTACACTATTTATCTTATCCACATTATCCTCCTTAACTTAAATTTACTAATGTCAGCCTTAGCAGACATTAATCAAATCTAACAAACGCATAAATATTTTTCCTGTCATTTCTTTTTTAAAATTAACAATTATTATAGTGAATATCCTATTTACAATCGGCATTGAAAATAATATTTGTTTACTTATCTTTTATATAATAATTACACAATATCATTAAGCAAATCTTGCTGTTACTGAGTTATTATTTAGTTTTCTAACATTTATTTTGTTCTCTATTTTTGAGGTTACCTCCAGATGTCATTTGTCTTAAATCAAAAGCGTAAAACGCTGTTGCCCGTATTGTTGTTGCTATGTGCAATGATATCAATACAAAGTGGAGCTTCATTAGCAAAAAGTCTATTTCCAACTATCGGAGCACTTGGCGTAACAGCTTTAAGACTATTTTTGGCAACGATTATTCTTTTTATAATTTTTAAGCCTTGGCGAAAAAAGTTACGCGGCCATTCATTAAAACATTTAGTTGTTTATGGTATCTCCTTAGGCTCAATGAATTCGCTGTTTTATCTATCGCTAGAAAGGATCCCATTAGGGATCGCTGTGGCATTAGAGTTCACCGGCCCTTTAGCCGTAGCAATGTTCTCATCTCGCCGCGCGATTGACTTTGTTTGGATATTAATGGTTATTGTTGGATTAGCCTTTCTACTACCTTTTGGAGACAATATTAATAGTTTAGATCCAGTTGGTATTACTTATGCTTTAGCTGCCGGTATTTGCTGGGGAACGTATATCATCTTTGGTCAGCAGGCTGGGGCAGGTTATGGTACAGCAACAGTGGCTTTAGGTTCGTTTATCTCGACATTGATTTTTTTTCCGGTCGGTCTTCTTACCGTTGGCATTGAACCGTTATTTGATCTGTCAATTCTACCAATTGCACTTGCGGTGGCTATTTTGTCAACGGCCTTCCCTTACACGCTGGAAATGTTTGCTCTAACACGTATGCCGGCGAAAACATTTGGTACCTTAATGAGTTTGGAACCGGCAATGGGGGCCTTTATGGGCATGATATTTCTTAATGAACACTTAACATTAACCCAGTGGTTCGCGCTATTTTGTATAATTGGCGCATCAATTGGTTCAGCATCTACCATGAAAACAAAAAACGAAACGGTTGAAATCAATTAAGTCGTTTTTCACGCTTAAACAGTGTGAATTCAAGCCTAAATTCACACTGTAACTTGTTGCTACCTTCCCTTGCATTCCTATTTTTTATCACCATATTTATAATTGTAAGAAATAAAATAACGCTTACATCAATATTACCTATCAATTTAATAAGATCAAATGATAAGACTATTGATTAATAATAAGTTATTGTTTCGATAAAGTATTAATACATTATTTGATATAACGGGAGCGTAATAATGAGCACAGCTAAATTAGTTAAAGTACCGAAAATTGATTTACTTTATACCCGTAATGATATTAGTGATAGTACTAAAAAACACGCTATTTCTGTTTTAAACCCGCTAGTTGCACAACTTATTAATCTGTCATTGATGACAAAACAAGCACATTGGAATCTGCGCGGTAGAAACTTTATTGCTGTTCATCAATTATTAGATGAATTTAATTCCTCTATTTTAGAACATCAAGATGAATTAGCGGAACGCGTGGTACAAATGGGTGGTACAGCTATGGGCACAATAGAGAGTGTTCATGGCCATACACCATTAAAAGCATACCCAAACAATATTCACGATGTACAAGAATCATTTGAAAGCCTTGGCCGATCGTGCTGCGGTGGTTGCCAATAATGTTCGTAAAGCAATTGATGAAGTTAGTGAAGTGGATGCTGAAGATATTCTCACTGGCGCTTCTCGTGATCTGGATAAATATCTCTGGTTTATCGAAGCCAATATTGAAAAATAACCGTTGTATCTCTCGATAACTATATAAAAACAAAATGTCGTCATTTAGCCACACAGGAGTGTGGTTTTTTATGTCTATTTATCCACTTAATATCAATCAATTTTTTACTATAATTGTTAGTATTTTTTGCAATTAATAAGGATTTTCATGGATATTGTCGTTAAAGATGCTAATGGCGCACACTTAAGCGATGGGGATAGTGTGCAAGTTATAAAAGATCTCAAAGTTAAAGGAACATCAAAAACCCTAAAACGAGGCACAGCAATAAAAAAATTCGCCTAACCCAAAATAAAGATGAAATTAAGTGTAATGCAGAAGGAATTAAAGCTTTAATGCTAAAAACCTGCTTTCTGAAAAAAATCAGCTAATTTCAATAAGGAGTAATAAGTAGCAGATAAAAAGGCTTATTACTCCGTTTCTTTAGGAAGTGTCGAGGATATTTCTGGTTCAACTATCGGAAACACCGGTAATGAAGCTAATAAACGAGCACCATAATGCTTGGTTCTTAGTCGTTTATCATAGATAACAATCTCACCATAACAATCATGACTACGAATCAAGCGACCGACTTGCTGAATTAACGTGAACGAGGCAGTTGGCAAACTTTGTACTTCAAATGGATAAATATTTAATGTTTTTAACCATTCATTTTCAGTAATAATAATCGGGTTTGTAATCGGCGGAAAAGAAATTTTTTGAATATGTACCTGCGACAAATAATCACCTTTAAGATCCAAACCTTCAGCAAAGGATTGTAATCCAACTAACACGTTCGTCCAACCAAGCTCCATTCCCCAAAGCGGTAAAGGGAAACCCTTTTTTTGAATATCGATATTGATGCCCGCTAATGCGGTGGAATCTATGCTAATCCAGTTTTTACCGTTAGGATTAGCGCCACTACCTGCTGCAGCAAATCCGGTACGGGTAAAGCTCGAAATTTCATCCGCAATCGAGACATCTTCACGACGTTGAACATCCCGACTGTTGGTGTATTGCACCAAAGGCATATTAATCGTAGGATCTAAACGCTCGAGTTCCCCAATCAAAAAAGCACCGGTTGAGTCAATCGTGCGTTGGTCATATGTTAACATAGTCATTCCTTAAATTTTGTACGAGATTTCAACGTTGCCGTCAGCATCACCCTGACCGGTAAACTCAGCATTCGCCAATATCACAGTATTGGTTTTTCCTGACGCCCCTGACCCCGTTTTTTCTTCAGCAATCAAAATAGCGCCCAGCGGGCTTTTATCCGTTGCTCCTGCCACTCGCACATAGACCTTGGCACCTTTTTTAACCTATTGACTATCCACGCCAACATTCACCAAGACATAGCCGCGTTTTAGCGCATCGCCGGTAAAGTTCTTCTCAGTGCCCACCTGCCGGATAAAATCCTGCGTCTGCGTCGTTGGATAAGGGCGAATATAAATGCCTTTGATGACGTCTGCGGTATCACCCTCACTAAGCGGCACAAAGTAATCGCCGTCATATTTCCCTGCCAGGCCATAGACGGGAAAACCATCTTTAGATTTTAGTAACACCGGTTCGGTAGTTAAATCACGGTAACGGGAGATTGCACCGGCTATGCCAACCGGCATCCGGTATAAATACGGTTGCATCATTTTTTTTATTTCCCTCGTGTTGCCCAGAATTCGGCATTTGATTTATTTAAATCTGCAATCACATTGCCGGATTTTCGGATTGATGCGCTGTATTGCGCCTTAAATGGCGTAACGCAATTACAAACACTTCCTAAAATCGAAGCCTTTGACGTATGCCTAAAAATACTGGCCAATTGGGATAATCTCCTTGGTATTACCGATCGTCGTGAATTTGCCTTGTCATTATTGCGTGAATTGCCTACCCCCGCAGAAGCCAAACCGATTGATTTTAAGGCACTTCGCAGTGAGGCTTCGGCCTGCATTACTCAACTGGTCAAAGGCGGATATCGTAATGAAGCGCTGGATATCCTCGCCTCCTTCAACGCTAAAAAGATGGGTGACGTAACCGATGACAATCTGGTTCAGTTTATCGAGAAAGCCCAACGCGTTTTAGCCGATGATAACGCCGAGGGTAGCGATGGCTAACCATGCAAAATTATCCCCTTCTTCATCTAGTCGCTGGTTAAGATGCGCCGCCAGTCTCGCAGTAGAAGCCACCTTACCCGATAAAACATCGCCGTTTGCGGAAGAAGGTAGTGCGGCGCATACCTTGGCGGAAAGTATCTTAACAATGCGTCAAAACCCGTTTAGTGACGGGCGTAGACGAACACGTGGTTTTGATGCAAAGGAGTATATCGGCACCTATCCGTTGCTAAAAGCCAACTCGCCACCAGTGGATGAGGAGATGATTGAGCACGTCCAGACCTATGTTGATACTGTCTGGCAACTAGCGGACGGGAAAATCTTACAGGTTGAGGAGCGAGTTGACTTTTCAGCCGTCATTGACGTAGATAATTCGTTTGGTACCGCCGATGCAATTATTGTCAACAATGATGAGTTACAAGTCCATGACCTGAAATACGGTAAAGGCGTTAAAGTGGATGCCCCGAACAATGAGCAGCTCATGCTCTATGCGCTAGGGGCGTTACATCAGTTTGACCTTGTTTATGATTTCAAAACAGTTCGTCTTTTTATTCATCAGCCCAGACTTAACCATCTGTCTGAGTGGGCTCTGTCAGTTGACGAATTAAAAGACTTTGGTGACCTGGCTAGATTGCGGGCGCAAAAAGCCATGAAAATGGCAAGCCTCGCTGAGCACAAAGGGCTTGATGCGCTACCAGATAGTGCCTTTTCACCAGGCATCAAGCAATGCCAGTTCTGCAAAGCAAAAGGCGGATTGTGTTTTGCCCAGGCGCAGTTTGTCCATAATGAAATCAGAGGCGATTTTGTCGATTTAACCCAGCCTTTAACACCCCAACTAAGTGATGCACCAAAACGCATTACGCTACTAACCCCTGAGCAAATGGCAAAACTCTACCCGCATGTCGATTTGATAGAGAGTTTTTGCAAAGCCTTACGAAATCGGGTCGCCGAGGCATTACATAGCGGGCAATCGGTGCCGGGCTTTAAACTGGTGACTGGCAAACAGGGAAATCGCACATGGGGTGATGAACGTGAAGCCGAAACGCTGTTGAAAAACGCCAAAATTAAGCAGGAACAAATCTATCACAAGAAAACTATTAGCCCCCCACAGGCTGAAAATTGCTCAAAAAGAACAAACCGCATCACTGTGCAAAACTGGAAGCGCTTATTGTGCGAGCAGACGAGAAACCCGTTATCGCACCCGAGTCTGACCCACGACCTGCCGTTATTAATACCCCCCTGAACGACTTTGACGATGTGACCGAAGCGTCACTTGTTGACAAATCCATCTAATTAAAAGGTAACGTTATGAAAATTAAATTAAGCAACGTACGTCTGGCTTTTCCTGAGTTGTTTGAACCTACACAAGTCAGTGGTCAGGGCGCCTTCAAATACCGAGCAAATTTCCTTATCGCCAAAAGTCGTACGGACCTGATTGAGGAAATCAAAACGGGGATTAAGGCCGTCATTAAGGAAAAATGGGGAGCCAAAGAGGTAGAAAAAATTTATAACAGCATCTGCCACTCCAACAACCGTTTTTGCTTTCGCGACGGAGACAATAAGGAATACGACGGCTATGCCGGAAATATGTACATTACCGCCAGTAACAAAGATCGGCCGCTAGTCATTGACGTAAATCGCACACCACTCACCGCACAGGACGGTCGCCCCTACTCAGGCTGCTACGTTAACGCCACCATTGAGTTTTACGCCTATGACAATAACGGTAAAGGCGTCTCCGTCTCATTAAGAGGCGTTCAGTTTTTCCGTGATGGTGATGCGTTTAGCGGTGGAAGTGTACCGTTGACGAGTTTGACGACCTGAGCATGGCTGAGGAAGAAGAGTTATTGGCAAGTTAAACACCAGGGAACTACCGCCGCCTGAGGTAGTGAAATAATCAGGCACCACGTTAAATTCATTAAGGAGAATTAAACATGAAATTAGATAATATGACTGAAGTCCTTACGCTCACTAATCCCGATAACAACAGCCATTATTTGCTTAACCTGGAGCAACCCGTTAATGCCGATGAGGAAACCAGAACATTAATCAATATGATTCAACTACTGGCAGAAGAAAACCAGTACCTGAGAAAAGAGAATAAGCGATTGGCAAAAAGCCATTGGTAAAATGGTGGGCTATGCAGGACTCGAACCTGTGACCGATGTATTAAGTCCTCTGGGCTACCAACTGAGCTAATAACCCATGATAGTAATTTATAACAATCCCTTTAACAAAAATGGTGGAAAGTAATTATCAAAACCTTCAGCGATACCATAATCTCTCAGTTGTTTTCGGGTGTAAATATCAATCTTTTTATATATCTGTTGTATTATTTGCTCTACAACACAAGAATAGGTACCTAACCGCAATGCGATTTCTTGATTACTCATAAGTTTCATCGCGAAAAATAGCACATTAAGTTCTTCAGTCGTAAATAAATTATTCGGTGGATGATTTGTTAAAAAAGAAGGCGTGGTTGGGTTTTTAAAGAAATGTTCTGATAGTAATCGAGGGGATATTTTTCGTCCATGACAGATAGTTCCAGCGATTTTATTCTGATTATGATAGGAGGTTTTTTTAATGAAAAAAGGTTGCAGTGCTTTTTCTTGCCCTATGATATGATTGGATATAATAAATATTGGCTTATCAGATTGAATAACAATTTGTTCATATGCATCAACTATATCAGCACATTCGCTCCATGATACTGGACATTCAGAGTTTAGTTTCCCCTCTAAGTTATAGTTTAAGGGTATACAAGAATTAACAAGAGCAGGTTTATTGGCGAAGATAAAGCGAGATTCAATATCTTTTATAGCCCATTCTTCTTCTAATCGCTTCTCCATAAACGAAATCAAATGGCTTGTTAGTACATCGCTAGTTTTCATAAATATCCCTATTACAATTTAATTTTTATAATTAAGCTTAGTTTTTTATAAAAAAAAACAAAAATAAATACCGCTTTTTATTAAAGCATCTCGTGTACTGACAACTCCTGATACGAAGGTAAACTGACCCACTTCCTAGAACGTCACTAATTAATCTTAACGCCCCTTTTTATAGGGGCAATCATTCATCAATTTAAGTATTGAGGCATTTTTATATGCAAAATTTACTGTTTTGCGATTTAGAGACCTACTGCGATATCCCCATTAATTGTGGCACGCATCGCTACGCTGAGAATGCCGAAATATTACTTTTTGCGTATGCTTACAATCACACCCCTGTCAAGGTCTGGGATGTGACGCAAGATAAAACAATGCCCACAGATTTAAAAGTTTATCTTAATGACCCAGCCATCTTAACTGTCTGGCACAACGGTGGGATGTTTGATACGGTGATTTTACGCAAAGTGTTCAATATTGACTTACCGTTATCCCGCATTCACGACACCCTGGTACAAGCACTAGCACATGGCTTACCCGGTGCACTAGGTTCGCTTTGCGATATTTTCAAAATCAATAACGATAAAGCCAAAGATAAAGAAGGTAAAGCGCTCATACAGTTATTTTGCAAACCGCGTCCTAAGAATAGCAAAATACAACGCGCCACGGCGTTAACCCATGCAGAGGAATGGCATCGTTTTAAGCAATACGCAGGTTCTGATATTTTAGCCATGCGCGAAATTTATCAACATTTACCGCGTTGGAATATGAATGCTGATGAAACCCAACTATGGCAGTTAGACCAAAAGATTAATCGCCGTGGAATGGGTATGGACGTTGAACTGGCGAAAAGCGCCTTGACCGCGGTTGAAAACGAGCAAAAAAGGTTATCAACCGTCACCCGACAATTGACAGATAATGCCGTGCAAACCGCAACACAACGCGATGCACTGCTACAGCATATCGTTTCGGCATTTGGCATCACATTACCGGATATGCAAGCCAGCACGCTACAGCGACGCATTAATGACCCTGATATTCCACCTGCTTTACGCGAACTACTATCAGTCCGTCTGCAATCGTGTACAACCAGCACCAGTAAATATAAGGCGCTGTTAAAATCGGTAAGCGCAGATGGACGACTTCGAGGGACAAAACAATTCTGCGGTGCCTCACGCACTGGACGTTGGGCGGGGCGGATTTTTCAACCGGATAATCTCCCCAGACCCACGCTTGACCCAAGCACCATTAATGACGGGATTGAAGCGTTAAAAGCCGGTTGCGCCGAGCTGATTTGTGATGACATTATGCAACTGACCAGTTCTGCACTTAGAGGATGTATTATTGCCCCACCCGGTAAGAAGCTGGTTATCTCCGATTTATCAAATATTGAAGGCCGCATGCTGGCATGGCTGGCGGGTGAAAACTGGAAAATCAACGCTTTTAGCGAATTTGATAACGGCAAGGGCGATGACCTCTATAAACTCGCCTACGCGCGCGTTTAATCTTTTACCTGAGAACGTCACTAAAGCTCAACGACAAATCGGTAAGGTGATGGAGCTGGGCTTGGGCTACGGCGGTGGCGTTGCGGCATTTCTGACGTTCGCCCTCGCCTACGGTCTGGATTTAGATGAACTGGCGGAAGCCGCATTACCTAACATACCGCCTGGTGTTAAGCGAGAAGCGATGCGCTGGTATCAAAAATCCGTTGAAACGGATAAAACTTATGGCCTCAGCGAAAAGGTCTTTGTTACCTGCGATTCCCTTAAGCGCATGTGGCGCAATGCCCATCCGCAAACCGTATCATTCTGGTACGACATTGAAGAGGCAGTAAAACAGGCCATTCAGTCACCGGGGATATCGTTTAAGTGCCGTAAACTTAGCGTCCGGCGCGATAAAGGCTGGCTCAGAATTTGTTTACCATCAGGACGTAGTCTTTGCTACCCTTCTGCGCGAATAGAAAATGGACAAATTACCTATACGGGGACTAACCCCTACAACCGTAAATGGGAACGGTTAAAAACCTATGGCGGTAAAATCACTGAAAATATCTGTCAAGCCGCCGCACTCGATGTCCTGGCCTATACATGCTGCCTATTGAAAAGGCAGGTTATGAGATTGTCTTAACCGTCCATGATGAAATTATCAGCGAAGCGCCGGATACCCCACAATTTTCCGCCGAGGGGTTAAGCACACTGTTAAGTCTTAATCCGGACTGGGCTTTCGATTTACAGCTTAGTGCAGCCGGCTTTGAGACTTATCGCTATCGCAAGGAATAACTAACACACAGGATAAAATAAACATCATGGCCTTTATGAAAAACGACAGGCCACTTTATTTCAAGGCGGCGCAGGATGCAGTTCACCTTGAGCAGTCAGGGCAATACCATGAAGCCGCGCGCATGGTCACAGGTAAATCGACTGGCGCGCAATCGTAATAATCCTATCTGGAGTGAGAACCGCGCCGATTTTTGCCTGATGCAAATAAAAAGGGAACATATTAAAAGGATGTATCCATGCGGTTAATCAGGGAAGAGAGCATTGAAAAACATTTGGTGCGTGAAGTGCAAAAAATCGGCGGCATTGCCTATAAGTTTGTTTCACCTGGACGACGGGGTGTGCCTGACCGATTAGTTGCACTGCCCAATGGCAACATTATTTTTGTGGAATGCAAAGCACCTGGCGAAAAACCTACCCCCTACCAGTTACGCGAACACGCACGGCTTTTTGCCCTTGGTCATCAGGTCATCGTACTGGACAGTCAGGATCTAAGTAGCATCTTACCCGGTGCGGGCTGAGAGCTTGTTTTTTTAAACCAGTTTTATAACTAAGGTTACAATCGTTGCCGCTGCACCAACAATAGCTAACATGACACCGCTTAGTTTTATCAGAAGACTATTAGTTAACGCTTCAACATCTTTACGGACTAATGCTATCTCAGCAGATAAGTCTTTACGAACATCGTCTAAATCTCTTTTGGTTGCTACATCAACCGCTTCGTGTGATTCACGGACAGCCAGAGAAATAGCCTTAGCCTGATCTTTAGGTAAACCAGCGCCTTCAAGCGTTTCAACAAATTTCAGTGTATCAAATGCAACCTGACCCATAGGAAATCCTCCTTTTTGGTAAGTATAACGGGTTTAGGGTGCAATCTGCAAAATCTTTCACGTTAACACCTTAATTCGTTTCATTACGGAGAAATATTTTTATGTCTAAATTAGTGGTTATTGAAAATACCGTTGTACGTCAAGATGCTTTCGGGCGTTATTGTCTGAATGATTTACATCGTGCTACCGTTGCCCAAGGTAAAGCGACAGAATCACAACGCCCATCAAACTTTCTTAAATCGGAGGGAATAATCGCATTTGTTCAATCTTTAAGCGAAGCTACAAAAATAGCTTCGGTCAAGATCATCAAAGGTGGTCTTGAATCTGGAAGCTGGGCGAATGAACTTGTGGCCATCCGCTACGCTGCATGGATCGAACCCGCATCTTGATGTTTATTGAATATAACTTCTTTCCCTCCTGAAATAACAATAGTTGCTTGCATATTAGTCATGAAAGGCTTAAAACCAAATTTATCCCAACGCTGGAGTATAAACCAAACACGAAATATCATAAAATAATGAAACTTAACATCCAGGATATCATTATCATCTAATCCAAAATGATCCTGAGCCTTAAAATCAATCGTAGCATAGTATTTTTCTTCTTGAACAATAATCGAACGAATCACAATACACATTGAATGGATTCCGTGGACGGCAAGGCCGAGCCCATTGAAAGTATCTTTTATCCTAGTGAACTCTGGTAATTTAGAAGTCATAATACTTTCAATTATATATTCTTTTTTATCAGACGGGAAAAATCCCTTATCCCAATCAATATATTTACTAATAACAAATTTAATTTTATTAATAGTCCTATTGTTTTTTTCTTCACTAAGGATTAAGTCATTAAAGGCTTTATCTAGAACCGGGTCACAAAAAGGATCACCTTTATTATTTTGAAAGTGTAGTATCATTTTTTGCATCAGATCAGAATAAGAACCAAATGACAATATTTTAGCCCAAGCACGAAACTCATCAAATAACGTGGTAATAACTTGTTCATTGGAAATTCTTTTATTTCTCGCAAAAAAAATGCATTTTTTTTATTCTTGTAAGGGTCAACTCTGCAAGAAACAAATGATAATCCGAAATCATCTTTTAATTGAACTTCCGTAAGATCACCACATCTCATATCCTGAAGCTGAATAATCATTCATTGACCTCTCATTACAAAAGGTTATGAAAGGAAAAACTAAAGAACTTCGCTCTCTCATAATTTATACCCAAGAAATCTATTTCATTATCAACATAAAACATAATAGCTGCGTAAACAATACATTACAAATTTCATATTTCCAGTTAACGTTAGTTGACGAAAGAAGAAATCATGCGTTATAGTTCGTTTAGGTGCTGAACACACCTTTTGATATAGCGGATACCGCGCCCGAAAGTAATGCGGTTTTTTTACGTCCATAGATTATTATGGTCGGGTAGCGAACAGTATATACAACACCCTATTGGGGAAAACTGTTGGCCGTCTATATCCGGTGTTCAAGTACCCGACCGCCCATCCGAACAATGGGTGATATTGAACAATTGATATAGGATGTAAAAATGAATATTCAACTCAGATCATTTTATTTTAACAATATCTACGATGTGCGTGTTCAGATTATTAATTCTGAACCATGGTTTTGCCTTAATGATGTTTGTAAAGCTCTGACAGTCATAAACTCAAGTGATTTACTTTCAAAACAGCTAGATAAAGCTGGGGTAGAAAAAATCTACCTTAGGGCAGATACGGCAATTTGCTTTTGTAAACGAACCTAATCTTTATCGTGTGATTTTCCGTAGCAATAAGCTGGAAGCAAAACAATTTCAGGATTGGGTGTTTAATGAAGTCCCCCCTCGATCCGTAAAACTGGCAGATATGACCACCCTCATCCCCACCCCAAAGCCCCAGAACTGTTAAACGATAACGATACACGCAATCTGGCTCATCTTGTCTGGAGTATGGCGAATGGATTCAGATTTGAGAAAGCATGGACACAAGGTATCTGGTATGCGCTCCTTCACGCAACAGGCGTAGAGTCACCACAAAATTTTGAAGTTAATCAAATAGCAATAATTGCAGAAGAATGTAGACGGATTTACAGCATGACCAGTACGCTCAAATCCGCTATTTTTGATGCTGAAAAACAAGCTATTCGTCGTCTACTCCGCCATAAGGAAAATGTCGAGACGGTACTTCGTGAAATGCAACAACTGTTAGAAGCCAGTACTCACGAACACGATAGCGTCATGACTCAATCCCTTGAAAGATGGCAACAGGCGAACGTCAATCGCTTCCTCCAACGTCACTAATTAATCCTGACGCCCCTTTTCACAGGGGCAATCTTTTATCAATTTAACTATTGAGGAATAACTTTATGTCAAATTTAATAACTTTCCAAAGTTTAACTATGTCAATCCTTGAGATCGCGGAATTAGTTAACAAACGTCACGACAACGTAAAACGAACTATCGAAACATTGGCTAAGAGTAATATTATTCAACTTCCTCAATCTGAGAAAGTTAAGAATAAACAATCAAATAGCCAAAATCGCTACACTGAAGTTTTTATTTTTGAAGGTGAACAAGGTAAACGTGACAGCATTATTGTTGTTGCTCAACTTTGCCCTGAATTTACGGCTCGTCTGGTTGATTGTTGGCAAGAATTGGAACAGAAATTAAACACCCCTTCATTACCCACTAATTACATTGAAGCGCTTGAAGCCCTGGCTATCTCAGAAAAGGAAAAGACTGTTATTACTGACCAGAGAGATGAAGCTATCCGTACCAAATCCCAGATTAGCCGAAAAAGGGAAGCCACTGCACTTCAACGTAATTCCACCTACCAGCGCATCGCTAATCGTGCGATACGGGAACGTGAAAAAATGGCCTCCCGATTCGGTGCAAGTAAAGATTGGGCTTCTCAACAGTCAGTATGGAGAGCGACGGGAAAAATGTTTGGCTGGAAAGTGTTAAATGCCTGGCTCGACAAACACGATATTTACGACACGGTTACCTCTGGGATACCCAACCTGTTTCAATCCTGACCAAAACCGTCGTGAAGTGATATACCCGAGGGAGGCATGGCTTGAAATACACGGTATCGACATCGCTGAATGATTTTAACCGCTGCCAAGAGGTCATTTATGAAAACCTTCACCCCTCGACCTTACCAAAATCTTATTATCAATCACCTGCTCGATATCAAACGCTCAAATGTCTGGACGGGAATGGGTATGGGAAAAACAGCAGCAACGCTGACGGCGTTAGAAAATCTCTATTTATCAGGCAGTGAAACCAAACCCACATTGGTGTTAGCCCCTTTACGGGTAGCCCAATCCACCTGGCCGGATGAGGCGCTTAAATGGAACCACCTCCATAATATCGAAGTGCAACCCATCATTGGCACCGCCAAAGCAAGGATGGCGGCACTCAAAAATGACCATGCCAGCGTATTTACGGTTAACTATGACAATCTCGTCTGGCTGGTTGATGTCCTTGGGAACAGTTGGCCTTTTGGCACGATTATCGCCGATGAGAGCACCCGGTTAAAATCATTCCGGCTACGTAAAGGCGGTAAACGCACCGCAGCCCTCGCCAAAATCGCGCATAAATCGGTTCATCGCTGGGTAAATCTGACCGGTACGCCTTCTCCCAATGGCCTGATGGACTTATGGGGGCAAGCGTGGTTTGTTGACCAGGGCGAACGCTTGGGCAGAACGCATAACGCGTTTACGTCTCGCTGGTTTAATCGTATCCAGTTCCCCGGGCAACAGTTGAGTCGGTTTGAGCCTTTAGGGTTTGCGCATCTACAAATTCAGTTAGCGCTTAGCGATGTCACGTTATCCCTTGATGCATCCGACTGGTTCGATATCGAAGAGCCGATACACAACGTTATTAACGTTGAACTAACTGCAAAAGCACGAGCACACTATCAGGCCATGGAAAAAGAACTGTTTCTTGAGTTGGGCGATAACGCTATTGAAGCGTTAAATGCCGCTGCCAAAACAATAAAAACTTTGCAAATTGCAGCAGGCGCTATCTATAGCGATGACAATCACAACTGGACAGCGGTACACGATGCCAAAATCCAGGCGCTGGAAAGTGTTGTTAATGAAGCCGGCGGGATGCCAGTACTGGTTGCTTACCACTGGAAACATGACCTCGAGAGACTGTTAAACGCGTTTCCAAAAGGAAAAATGTTAGACGCTAATCCACAAACCCTTACCGACTGGAATAATGGCAAAATCCCGTTACTTTTTGCCCACCCTGCAAGCTGTGAACACGGCTTAAATTTACAGGACGGCGGTAATATTCTGGTCTTTTTCTCCCACTGGTGGGACTTGGAGCAGTACCAGCAAATTATCGAACGTATCGGCCCTACGCGTCAAGCGCAAGCCGGACACAATCGTCCTGTCTTTATCCATCATATCGTCGCTAAAGATACGCTTGATGAAGTGGTCATGGAAAGGCGAAATTCAAAACGAGAAATTCAGGATTTATTGCTGGAAGCGATGAGAAGAAAATAACAGCATTTAATTAAAGGAGCCCTACCATGTGGATTTTAATTCTGGCCATGTATGCCAGCCCTTATGCATCAGGTACCTTTGCAAGTGTTCATACTCAGGAATTTGACACAGAAAATATGTGTCAATTCGCTGCTAAACAGTTTGAGCAGGAATTTGAAACTTTCAAGGATATTAACGCCAAAGCGATTTGCGTTAAGAAATAAACTAATTTCATCGAGGTTCAATTATGGAACTTAACATCATTAAATTATTAATCACGACATTATTGTTTATTAGTGTAGCGTTTGCCTTTGAGCTGATAGTAGAACATCTAGCCCATGTTGATACAACACCACCGGCAATATTCCCCGAGATCAAATGGGGTAATGAAGCATTGAGCGGATTACAGTTAGACGGAAAAGAGATGGATGGCATCCTCATACTGTTAGGTAATATAGTATTGATTTTTATCATAATATTATGGCCTAAGCTAAAAAAGTAGTTCACACCAGAACGGCATTATCCCCCCTGATCAATATCGCTTAACAAACATCCATATTCATTCATCAATTTTAATATTGAAGGATAACTATATGCAGAATTTAATCAATAACCGGAGAAATCCTATGAATAACGTCCATCAATACCGAACAACGTTACATCATGTAAAAGCTGGTATACAGGTTATTTATCATGGTGAGATGATGAAAATAATTAGATTGAAGGAGAAAAAATTAACAAACAAGGGGTTGATATATCAATTTGATACCGATGGAGAAAGTAAAACATTAACCGGAAATGGCGGCAATAAAATCACTGTATTAGAAAAAATAGACGACTTGCATAAAAGTAAAAGCTGGTATGTTTAGGAGATGAAGTGAAGTATGACCTGATACTCCCAGACCCACCCTGGCAATACCAAAACAAAGCATCAAACAAGGAAAAAAACCCTATGAATGAATCCCCTTTTATCAAAACCAGTGAACTTGCAAAAAGGTACAGAGTGTCAACTCACACTATCAGACTGTGGGCGGGTAACGGATACCAAAGACGGGAAGGTTTTCCACGCCCTCGATTTAGATCTGATGAGCTTAATTTCGCCCGGCAGGATATTCTGGATTGGGAGAGGGGTAAACGATTTGATTAACTTTATTCCACCAGCGCTCATAAGCCTCTCGCTGTTCTTCCAGGTAGGTATGCTTATCGCATACCTGCCAAACTCCCGGTAATTTATGACCTAACATGATCTCAGCAACATGGGGCTGCGTTAACTCCGCGACACCCGTACGCATAGTTCTGCGCAAATCATGAATTGACCAGTGAGTATAGTTCTCAAACCCTCGAGCCATCTTTTTGTTGAGATTACTAATAAAACCAATGTGCCCATTGACACACAATGGTTTTCCCCCAGAGACGCTAAACAAATAATCGCTGCCATTACTCAACTGTTGAGCAGCTTTTATTAGTTTTTCTGCCGCTGGAATGATTGGACGGATAATCGGCTTTTTGCTTTCTCGCCCTGTTTTATGATTTTCGGGCGGTACTGTCCATATTCCTTTAGTCAAATCGTTCATTTTTGCTTTTAGCAATTCGCCTATCCGGCAACCAAACAATAATGCTAATTTGATTATCAAAGCGTTTCTTGGATTGTAGTCTGGCGCATCAATTAACGTAAATAGTACCCTGAGCTCATCGTTGCTCAACACCCTTTCGCCCTGTTGTGCTTTTACCCCTAAATCCTGTGATGTTACATCGATAAGTGGATTTGAAGAAATAATCCCCCTACGTACCCCCCATCGATGGGCGGTTTTGGCATACATTAATAACCGTGCCCCTATCGTAGGTTTTACTTTTACCACCTCTTCGATTAGTGATAACCAGACATGCAGATAAGTTTCGTCATGAGGCAAATTGCCGATCTCGGGGAAAACATAAATTTCAAATGACCGTAGTATCTCGCCAGCTTTTACCTGTGCATTTTTTAGCGATTTATCCCACCAGTCGCGAATAACCAATTCAACCGTGTGCGCATAAATCGACTGTTGTTTACGCGTGCGTTTGACTACTTTAGGGTCTCTGTGTTGTTCCAGTTCATGACGGTAAAAAAGCGCACTATCACGCGCATCTTTTAAACTCATTGCCGGATACGTTCCAATGTCTATCCGATCACCTTTCCCCTGCCAGCGATAACGATATTGAAAAATCACTTTACCTTTTGGAGTCAGGCGAACTGATAAACCCTCTCTGTCTGATTTAGTCACCATTTTAGCTTGCGGTTTGCCACTTACCGCTCTCAACCATGAATCACTCACCGCCATATTTTTTTTCTCCTTGAATCTACTTATTACACGATAATTCATGTACACCAATATGTACATGAATTTGATGACACAAGGATTATAATAGGTGACTAAAAACAATCATTCTATACTGAGATAAAAAATAAAATAATTATAAAACAGAGTTTTAATTATAAAACATCCGTTATCGATGACTGTTAACGGCTATTACTGATAGATGCATAGTATTTGCGCGACTAATAGCAATACCCGCAATTAGATAAGATAGGGTTTTCCCCACTCCGGTTGGTGCTTCAATAACCAGATGACGGCCTTGTTCACCTGGTAATCTCTTAGCTACTTCGGCGATCATTTGCCGTTGGGCAATACGTGGAATAAAGCCGTCAATATAAGTCGATAGCGATTTATACCAAAGACTTATCTGATTTTTAATTGTGTTAGATAGCGCCATAGAAATCTTATATAAAAATATCAACCATTTTGATGAGTATAAAACGATAAAAATATTAAATTTATCATAGTGTTTTATCAATAAGATATAAATTTAATCCAGATTTAATTTCTCACAAAAAATCGATATACTAGTTTTAGTTAACACTCAACCCCAAGTTAAATTATTTGCTTATTATAGAAGGGTATTATGTACGAAGCATTTTTTGTTAGCCCGCAATGGCTTCATCGGCATTTAACGGATGAAAATATTGTCCTAGTTGATGCTTCTGCGCCGCCACCTACCGCTCCAACTGATTATCAGCAACAATATTATCAAGAACATATTCCCAGTGCGCAATTTTTCAATTTGGAGATTGTTGCTGACCAAAGTAATAATCTGCCTCATATGTTACCTGATGAAATAACTTTCACTCAAGCGGTTGAGCAATTAGGCATCAACAATCATCATCAAGTTGTTATTTATGATCAAGGCGCACTATTTTCCGCCCCGCGCGCCTGCTGGACCTTTAAAACATTAGGCTGTAATAATGTCAAAATTTTAGCCGGAGGGCTATGCGGATGGAAAAAAGCAGGCTATTCGCTAGACTCCGGTATGTCTGCGGTACGTGAAAGACAGCAGTTCACTGCTAAATGTATTACTGATCAAGCTTTATCCCAACAACAAGTTATCACCCTTCTTCAACAACCTAATGTCCAATTTATCGATACACGCCCCACTGCCCGTTTCAGCGCACAGCAGCCAGAACCGCGCCCAGGATTACGGATGGGACATCTGCCAGGCAGCAAAATGTCCCTTGGAATTGGTTAGTCAATAAAGGTTGTTATAAATCACCGGCAGAGTTAAAAGCTATTTTTGCCAAACAACAGGTTGACATTATGCAGCCCACAGTCATTAGCTGTGGTTCTGGTATGACTGCCGCTGTAGTATTACTTGCTTTAATACTTTTGGGTAATAAAAATGTCAAACTTTATGATGGCTCATGGGCTGAATGGGGCCAAGATAATGGATGGCCGATTGAAACGAAGTAAGATAAAAACATAATTGCCAGTTTAGCAGTTATTTTTTATATGAGAAATTCTTATTATCTTTAGATAGTGGGCTATGGGCGACCGACCAGACCATGCCGGCGATAAAAAGGACAACGATAGTACCGATTACGGCAACAATAAAACTGCTTAAATTCAAACCATCCACTTTGCCTTTACCAAAGAAGGTACTGATATAACCGCCGACAACTGCGCTGACAATACCGAGGATAATGGTCATGAGAATCCCCCATATTGTAAGCACCTGGCATGACCCACTTAGCAATAATACCAGCGATCAAACCAAAAATAACCCAGGACAAAATACCCATACACACCATCCGAAATATCCAACAGATCAAATAAGTTAAAAAACTCACTTGCTAACATTTCAAATATATGAACACTTTTTAGTAAAGAACCTAACCGCCAGAAATGCAAATAGATAAGCTATTTTTTATCAAAAATTTGTGATAATCATTTTATATTAGTCGATTAGGCGTCTTATAATATATTGTATTTTATGCTGTTTTTTTTAAGTATGTTGTGACAAGTCAACAAAAAGTATGACGTTCAATCATATTAGCAATAGCGGCTGATTTTTTCTCTACTCTGATCTGATTAAATAACTCAGCCGCTTCAACATACTTTTTACGCAAATAACCTAACCACTGTTTAATACGCGCTGCGTGATATTGACCTCTATCACCTTGTTTTTCCAGCTGAATATATTTAAACAGAATTTGCATAACCTGCGGCCAAACCAGCGGTTCAGCTTGATATTTGATCACCTGAGTCCAGGTTAGGAACATGTAATCCACCTCAGCCAATCATCAACGCGTCACAGCCGGTTATCGTCCTGCACTCATTTGCACTATGCCAATCCCAGATTTCGCCATTGGCGATAACCGGTATAGTTAATTTTTGGCGTATCCGGCCAATGGTTAGCCAATCGATTTTTTCTGCCCGATACCCCTCTGCCTTAGTTCGACCATGAATGATAATTTCTGTCGTGCCAACCTGTTGCACCGAATCGGCAATTTCAAATGCCAGACAACGATCATCCCAACCTAATCTGACTTTTACTGAAGTAGGTAAATTCGTAGGTACTGCCGCCCGGATCGCCTTAGCAGCCTGATATATCCGCTCAGGATCCTTTTAGTAGTATCGCCCCACCGCCATGGCCATTAACTGTCGGAGAGGGGCAGCCACAATTGAAATCCACTCCCCAAGAGCCTAACTCTACTGCTCGTGCCGCATTTTCAGCTAACCATTGCGGCTGCTGACCCAGTAATTGAATACGTACTAATGTACCTGATACAGTTTTACTTGCTTGATATAATTCAGGGCATATTCGATAAAATGTTTTGCTTGGCAATAAACTATCCACCACCCGTAAAAATTCCTTGATACAAAGATCATATTCGTTAACTTCAGTTAATAAATGACGCACCAAAGAGTCGAGAGCCCCTTCCATCGGGGCGAGTAATATTCGCATTTATCCGCTACCTGGATTTCTTTGGTGCTAAAGCTTTAGTATTAACGTTGCTGGTTGTCGGTTGTTTTAGTGGGTTACTCTTAGCATAAGAAGCTTTTGTTACCGATTTACGTCTGCGTTGTTTGCTTGCTGGGCTCTTTTTTGGCGTTGGTTCTGGCTTAATAGTCGGATCAGGTTCATAGCCTGCGAGCGCTATACGCGGGATACTCTGTTTTAACAATCGCTGTTAATAAACTTTGCTCATCAATAGCAACTAGCGAAACTGCCAAATTGATAGTATGCCGATAGTTATTCAATGGGTAACCTATTTGATCCCGGCTCGTTACTTTGTTAGTAGTTTACAAACTATATTTCTGGCCGGTGACATTTATGTTGTCCTGTTGACCAATTTTCTTTTATTAGCCACCACCGCCATCATCTTTATTGGGCTCACTGCATTAAAAACACGTCGCAGACTTGATTAGGGAGAGAATATGCTACATCGTCTCTATACACTGATTATCAAAGAATTACAGTCACTACTACAAGGGCCTCAAACCCGCGCAATATTGATCCTAGCGGTTATTTTCCAAATAATCTTATTTCCACTGGCCGCTACTCTAGATGTCACTAACACAACAATAGCTATCTTTAATACGGATAAAGACCAAGATTCGATTGAATTAACACAACGATTGGCAAAATCGACGACTTTCCCTAAAGTATTACTACTCAATAATAATCAACAAGTTGCTGAAAAAATCAATAATCGTAAAGCACTTTTAGTGGTACATTTTCCACAAAATTTTAGTGCTCAGCTGGCACAGGGAAAATCGACGCCGGTTCAACTAATACTTGATGGTAGAAATTCTAATAGTGCTCAAATCGCCGCTAACACAGTTAGCCAGGTTATTGAAAATTATCAACAACAATTAACAAACCAGCAGATAGCGCATAATAATAGCGAATTAATCATTCGTCATTGGTATAACCCTAATCTTGATTATAAATGATTTATTGTTCCATCCCTGGTAGCATTAATTACTACCATTGGTGAATTAGTCATCACTTCATTGTCAATTGCCCGTGAGAGTGAATAAGGCACACTGGATCAGTTACTGGTTTCACCCCTGACTACCTGGCAGATCTTTATCGGTAAAGCAGTGCCGGCATTACTTATTGCCACCTTTCAGGCAACATTGGTGCTGATTATCGGGATTTTTTGTTACAAAATTCCATTTTCTGGTTAATTGTTTGTTTTTTATACTACGATGGCAATTTATGGTTTGTCATTAGTGGGTTTTGGTTTATTGATCTCCGCTATATGCTCAACTCAGCAACAAGCGTTTATTGGTGTGTTTGTCTTTATGATGCCGTCAATATTGCTATCAGGTTACGTCTCACCTATAGAAAATATGCCGGTTTGGTTACAAAATGTCACCTGGATTAATCCTATTCGACATTTTACTGATATTACTAAACAAATTTATTTAAAAAATGCCGATTTGGGCGTACTATGGCACAACTTGTGGCCATTACTGATTATTTCATTATTTACCACAAGCCTGGCTTATTGGTTATTTCGCCGAAAAATTGCCTAAATCGTAAAATAAAAAATCCCGCTAACATTATTTATCAGCAGGATTTTTTTAACAAACAGGTTAAATTAACGGCGATCGCCTAAAATACGTAACATCATTAAGAACAAGTTAATAAAATCTAAATAGAGTGTCAATGCACCAAGAATAGCGTATTTACGCATACCTTCTTGATCACCTCTATCAATTTGGCTGCCCATGTCTTTCAGTTTCTGTGTATCATAAGCCGTCAAACCTGCAAAAATTAATACACCCGCGTAGGTGATAACCAACGTTAAGCCAGAACTTTGCAGCCAAATATTGACCAATGAAGCAATAATTAGCCCGATTAGTGCCATAAATAAGAAACTACCCATACCACTTAAGCTACATTTGGTTGTATAACCATAAAAACTCAGTGCCCCAAACATAGCAGCAGTGATAAAGAAGGTGCTGGCAACCGAAGCGCCAGTGTAGGTAACTAATACGAGAGAAATGGTTAAGCCTGTCAGCGCCGAGTAGAGCATAAACATGGCCGTTGACAGCGCGCCACTCAATTTGGGCAACAGAAATAATAATCCTATGACTAATGCAAATTCAGCAACAATAAGGCCTATCAATACCCAACTATGCGTCGCCAGATACATAATAATATTACTATTATTAATCGCATACCAAGCAACAAAAGCAGTTAATAACAAACCTACCGTCATCCAGCCGTATACTTGCGCCATATAGGTTTGAATACCTGCGCCAGCGCGCTGGACGATTGAATCATTTTGATGTTCAAATCGATCCATGATGATTACCCTCATCACTTGCGTTAAAGATAAAGCCATTTAGTAAACTAAATAGCTCAGTAAACTTAAGTTAAGTCTATCATAATTTCTGGCTAAAACCATGGTTTGATATGCGCAAATAAGAGAAGGTTTTACATTACTTTTACTTTATTTAGCTAAATATCAATAAATTGAAATAAATCCAATAAAAATTGTGTTACCAACGCTGAAATGCGGCTTGATCACTCGCTCTGGCCTCAACCCAACGACTGTTTTGCCCTTGCGCTAAATGCTCTTTTTTACAAAATGGCGCTTTTGTTTTCATATATCCATAATAAATTCTGCCGCTAAAAAAGCAGTGTTACGATGGCCGCTAGTAACTCCAACAAACACGATTTCCTCACCCGGCTGTAAAGTACCAATCCGATGAATAATACAGATACGTTGCAACTGCCAACGACCACGCGCTTCATTGGCAATATCCTGTAACGCTTTCTCTGTCATGACTGGATAATGTTCAAGAGTAAGAGTGTTAATACTATCACCCAAGTTGTGACTACGCACTTTACCGGTGAAAGTAACCACAACCACCGCACCATCATCATGACATTGTGCTAACATTCATATTGTTCACCGACATTAAAATTCGCTTGTTGAATAAGCAATCGTGTATTTGTCATTTATCCTCCCGTTACCGGTGGAAAAAATGCGATTTCATCGCCAGCAGTTAATGGATGATCTGACTGTACAAAGGTATGATTAACCGCAAAAAGCAGCTTTTTGTGTTCTAGTGCTAATGCCCAGCGCTCAACGCGTTGGCTTAATGCATCACCTAATTTCTTCTACGGTAGAATAACGATTTTCTAACTCTAATCTATCAGTGCCTGTCAATTCACGGACTTGGGAAAAAGAAAAGTAATTAAATCATGGTGTTACCTTAAAATCACCGGATTTACCACCCGTTTTTTCCAATAATCTAACCGCACTAATCAGCATATCTTTCTGCACCGCTTTACACATGTCATAAATGGTTAATGCGGCAATTGATGCAGCGGTCAACACTTCCATTTCAACGCCAGTTTTACCGGATAACCGACAATATGACTCAATTCGAATGCGATTATTGCTTGTTTGTACTTCCAGTAAAACTTCCACTTTACTGAGTATAGTGGATGGCAAAGCGGGATCAGATCCCACGTCTTTTTGGCGGCCTGAATACCAGCAATCCCCACAGTCGCAAAAACATCACCTTTATGATGACTACCATTGATAATCATATTAAGCGTCTTAGCATTCATTGTTATAAATGCTTCAGCCCGCGCTTCGCGTATGGTTTCCGCTTTAGCAGCCACACCCACCATATGCGCTTCACCCGCTGAGTTGATATGGGTTAATTGAGACATTTTAAGCTCCTTAAAATCGCTAAAAATCGCATTTATCCCCCAATAATTGAAAGATTTGACGTGATACCACTATCTCCTTGATGAAGAAAATGGCTTGCACGTTTTAACTGTAATTCTGCCCGAATACGTGCTTTTAATGCCTCAGATTGGGATGCATCAACCAATAGATCGCGTAAAATAATACTGCGCTCGCCAAACAGACAGAGATGAAGATGACCGATAGAAGAGACCCGTAAGCGATTACAACTTTGGCAAAAATTCTGCTCATAAGCACCATAGTAATCAGGGTGCTTAAAAACCTGGGCCGGTCCATCAGAACAACAGCGTGGTATTTGCTGCCAATTTTGCTCTAATAAGCGCCGCCGGATCTTTTCGCCTGAGACATGGTGACGACAAAATATTTTATCACTCTCGCCAGTTTCCATTAATTCAAGAAATCGTAGTTGGATTGGCCGCAATTTGATCCAGTTGATAAAACTCGCTAAATTACTGTCATTGATGTTTTTCATCAACACAACATTGACTTTTATTTTGTCATAACCTGCCTCTAAAGCAACATCAATCCCGGCCATGACTTGAAAAAATTTATCTTGCCCGATAATGGCTAAAGACTGTCGCGGATCAAGACTATCAACACTGACATTAATGTCCGTTAAACCGGCATTTTTCCACTGGCTAACATTTTTGGCCAATCGATAACCATTAGTAGTTACGGCAATTTTCTTGATCGCATGGTTTTGTTTGATGGTAGCAACAATGTCAATAAAATCACGGCGCATGGTAGGTTCGCCGCCGGTTAAGCGAATTTTTTCGGTACCAAGCTCAGCGAAAGCTTTAGTCAAAAAAGCAATTTCCTGCAACGATAAAAAGGCTTGATCACCATTCGATTTATATCCATTTGGTAGACAATATGTGCAGCGAAAATTACATACATCCGTTATGGATAGTCTTAAGTAATAGAATTTACGGGCAAAAGTATCAATAAGTTGAGTCATAATAACACCTTTCCAAATACGGGAGATGCAGACATTTCTACCTTGCACCCTGGTGGCTGATAAATGCCACGGCCTTAATACCCTATTTAAATGTTAAGTTCACAAACTTAGGTAAAAAGGCTAGGAGTTAATAACACCACATACAATAATAGCGTAATATGATGATTGCTATAAATCTTATTGCTAAATATTTATAAAAGCGATTAAGCACTCAAATCTATAGGTTGTAATTCAACAAGTTAATCAATTAGCGGAAAATAAAATAGGGGAAGTAATGCATAATCGCAGTATTCTTAATAATTTAGGGCAAGTTGTCGCGCTGGGTGGTGGTCATGGTTTGGGTCGGGTGATGTCATCCCTTGCATTTCTAAATTCTCAATTAACAGGGATTGTCACTATAACTGATGATGGTGGCTCTACCGGTCGAATTCGCCGTTCTGAGGGTGGTATTGCCTGGGGAGATACACGCAACTGTTTAAACCAATTAATTACGGAACCGTCGATTGCATCAACTATGTTTGCATATCGTTTTACCGGTAACGGTGAACTTGGTGGCCATAATCTGGGTAATTTAATGCTAAAATCGCTTGATCATCTCAGTGTGAGGCCGTTAGATGCGATCAACTTAATCCGTAGTCTATTAAAAGTGAAGGCGCATCTTATTCCTATGTCCGAGCAACCAGCTGATTTACTGGCAATCGATTTGATGGGCAATGAAATCTATGGCGAAGTTAATGTTGATCAACTCACCTCACTACCACAAAAATTAATGTTATCTCCTCAGGTAAGTTGCACGCCAGAGGCTCTCGATGCTATCCATAATGCTGATTTGATCATCATTGGCCCAGGTAGCTTTTTAACCAGCATGATGCCTTTATTTCTAATGAATGACCTAACGCAAGCATTACAAGCATGCCGGGCAGCAATCATCTATATTGGTAATATTGGTAAAGAACTAAACCAACCCGCTGCCAATATGCAACTAACCGAAAAAATTGCAATGATTGAAAAACACATTGGCCAACAGAAAATTGATGCGGTTATCCCTGGTCCAGTAACCGATACATCAAGCCTACCAGATCGAATCGTGATCCAAAGAAAACTGGCTGACCAAAATGTCTGTTACCATCATGATCGAGACTTATTGCGCCAGGCTATTGAAGACATGGCACACAAAATTCATCAACTTAAACCTTTTAACTTATCACCATACCCGAATGCCAGCTAACGGCTTGCTTGGCACCCATCCCGCCTTAGAGGGCGTGGCTGCACCGCACTGCGGATAAAAATTGTCTAATGCTTTAAGAATTAGCAACAAACTGTTCACGTAGCAATTGAATTTGATCGCGTAAACTGGCTGCTTGTTCAAATTCAAGATCTTTTGCATAACGATACATTTGCGCTTCTAACGCCTGAATTTTAAGCTCCAATTCTTTGGTCGAAAGTTTCTGATAATCTTCGATAATCGGTGATACTTGCGGTTGTTTATGTTTACCTTTTGCCGATACTGGTACACCGACTTGTAAAATATCGCCAACTTTTTTATTTAAACCTTTAGGCACAATACCATGCTGTTGATTAAAGGCGATTTGCTTTTCGCGACGACGTTCCGTTTCTTTAATCGCTTTTGCCATTGAATCAGTAACCTTATCGCCATATAAAATAGCTTTACCTTTCAGGTTACGCGCTGCACGCCCAATCGTTTGAATTAATGAACGTTCTGAACGTAAAAATCCTTCTTTATCTGCGTCTAAAATAGCAACTAGTGATACCTCTGGCATGTCCAACCCTTCACGCAACAAGTTGATGCCCACTAAAACATCAAATAAGCCTAATCGCAAATCACGAATAATTTCGACCCGTTCAACGGTATCAATATCTGAATGCAAATAACGAACCTTTATGTCATGTTCTTGCAGATAATCGGTCAAATCTTCTGCCATTCTTTTGGTTAACGTTGTTACTAGCACTCGTTCATTTACCGCTGTACGCAAATTGATTTCAGATAACAGATCATCAACCTGGGTGGCTACCGGACGAACTTCAATTTCGGGATCGAGTAAGCCAGTTGGCCGGACAACTTGCTCAATAATTTCATTTGCCGATTTTTCCAATTCATACTTACCTGGCGTGGCAGAAATATAAATTGTTTGTGGGGAAAGTCCTTCAAATTCCTCAAAACGTAACGGGCGATTATCCAACGCCGAAGGTAAGCGAAAACCATATTCTACCAATGTCTCTTTACGCGAGCGATCACCTCGGTACATACCACCAATCTGTGGGATGGCGACATGCGATTCATCAATAACTAATAAACCATCTGCGGGTAAATAGTCAAACAATGTTGGTGGTGGTTCACCAGTTGCACGGCCAGAAAGATAACGTGAATAATTTTCAATACCAGAACAATAGCCCAATTCATTCATCATCTCTAAATCAAACTGAGTACGCTGTGTTAACCGCTGCTCTTCAACTAGTTTACTATTTTCCAGTAGTAATTTACGTCTTTGTGCCAATTCAGTTTTAATCTGCTCCATGGCTTCAAGGATACGCTCACGTGGAGTTACATAGTGGGTTTTAGGATAAATGGTAAATCGCGGTACATTATGTTGGATCTGTCCGGTTAAGGGATCAAAAAGCGCTAGCCGTTCTACTTCCTCATCAAATAATTCAACTCGTAACGCATATTGATCTGATTCGGCAGGAAAAATATCAATCACTTCCCCCCTAACTCTAAATGTTCCTCGCTGAAATGCTTGATCATTGCGGCTATATTGCAAATCAGCCAGGCGGCGTAAGATAGCTCGCTGATCAATAATCATACCTTTGGTCAAATGAAGCATCATTTTTAGATAGCTATCAGGATCACCTAAACCATAAATCGCTGATACCGAAGCAACAACAATAACATCACTCCTTTCAAGCAGTGCTTTAGTGGCAGAGAGTCGCATCTGTTCAATATGTTCGTTAATAGAAGCATCTTTTTCAATAAAGGTATCGGAGCTTGGAACATACGCTTCTGGTTGATAATAATCATAATAAGAAACAAAATATTCCACCGCATTGTCAGGGAAAAAATCCTTCATCTCACTATATAATTGTGCAGCCAACGTCTTATTGTGAGCCATTACCATTACCGGGCGGTTAACTTGCTCAATAACATTAGCGATAGTGAATGTTTTACCCGATCCGGTGACACCAAGTAAGGTTTGATGAGCCAATCCATCATTAAGACCTTCGATTAATTTCTTTATCGCTGCAGGCTGATCACCGGCAGGTTGAAATTCAGCATGCAATTTGAAGACTTTACTCATCTAACCCTCTCTACTAAAAATATTTCTTTATCATACTGGATAAAAAAACAGTTTCATAAACAACCAATTATTTACATATATTTATTATTTTAATAACTTAGTTATCCCCAAGCTTTTTTTACCTTGAATTATATTTTATGCTAATCAGCCAATGTAAAACTTTATTATATATCATTTCAGACTTGATTTTATATAACATGTTAATATTTATAAAATTTTAATTCAGAGCAGAGAATGGCATCAACTGCCCGCCAAGCCTCGTCCCATCTCGGTTAGCGTAACTTTTCTAGATTTAATACACAAAGTTATCCACAGGAATAGTGGATAACTCAAGAAATTCTTTTCAGCATCAATAGTTGTAAGATTTTCACTTGAGCATTGGCAAAAATTTTTGCCAAAAAATAATCACAAAAAAATTTTTTTATAAGCAAAAAAAGAAAAATAGCATTTCATTTATTGCAATTAAGCTAATTCAAGCAAAAGATGGCTAAAGCGGTATAACGCTTCAGCCGAAAAATTATTCCTATTACAGTAGGTTATCTAAATTGACAAATTTGCCAATCGAATGAGATTGCCTATTCGGCAAATGCGGAATAACTCCTAAACATGGCGCTGACAGCCGTTGCTGTAATGTTAACAAATAATCCTGCTGATATTGACCCGGTAAAACAATTTCATTAGCCACCCAGCCTGCCAATAATAAGCCACTTTGCTCAATGGCCTGTGCGGTTAATGTTGCATGGTTGATACAACCCAATTTAATGCCAACTGTTAATATCACTGGCAATTGCTGTTGTATAACCCAATCAGCCAAAGTGTGTTCAGCACAAAGCGGTGTATACCATCCACCAGCACCTTCGACGATAATCCAGTCAGCAGATTGTTTTAATTTATTTAATCCTGTATGCATTATCTGCCAATCGATAAGCTCCCCTGTTAGTTGACTAGCAATATGGGGTGACGTTGCTTGAGCAAAAACGATCGGATTAACATCATGGTAATTCAGTTTCACGCTACTATTTTTTCTTAATAACTGAGCATCTGAATTTCTTAAGCCAATGGTTAACTGTTCACTGCCTGAGGCTACCGGTTTATAGCCCGCTGTTTGATAACCCTGATCGGCAGCTGCTTGTAGCAGCGCACAGCTGACGACAGTCTTACCCACATCTGTATCAGTTCCAGTGACAAAAAAACATCTATTCACGATATAATATTCCATAAACCAGTTGATAAGTTAAGGGAAATTGCTGATTAATATGAGGATAATGATCAACCAGTTTAGCTAACTGGTTTTTTGTCATTAGACCCTGCTGCTGACGCCCATCCGTTAGATAAGTCGCGCCAATACCCTTTATAGATTGAAGTAAACAAGCAAATGTAGGGTAAGTTAAATGCCAGCAACGCTGTTCTAAACTATGCTGCCAATCACGACAAGCCTGCTTAATTTGTTCAAAAGCCATAAAAGAATTAATGTGCCGGTTATTATCAACTTTTTGCCAACACTGTTGTAGCTCTTGTAATGAGCCATCGACTAAAGTAGAAAAAGCAACAACCCCACCCTTTTTAGTAACACGATATAACTCACTTAATGGGGTAGATAAATTACTACACCACTGAATAGCAAGATGACTAAAACAGAGATCAACACTTTTATCGGCGAATGGTAACCTATCCATATCGGCCTGGATATAGCTCATAGCCGCTTGCTTTTGTTGAGCAATGGCTAACATTGATGCAGACAAATCGAGGGCTATAACCCGTTTTCCGGCTAACTGCCACTGCGCACTGAAATAGCCGGTACCACAGCCAGCATCCAGCACTGTGTTACCAGGTATTGCAGATAAGCAATCAAACAGGTGTTGGCCACTTTGTTGTTGAAATAAGGCAATATTGTCGTAATTTTTGGCCGCCCGCCCAAAAGCATGAGCAATCGCTTGCTTATTCATCGGCGTCGTTGTTAAAGAAGTCATTTAATGTTTCCATTAACTGTGCAATATCGGCTAATTGATGATTTGCCATCAAGGTGATCCTTAATCTTGCACTACCCGCTGGTACCGTTGGCGGCCGAATAGCTTGCACCCAAAATCCTTGCTGGCGTAAAAATTGAGATAACTGTAAACAGCGTTGATTACTACCAACAATGAGTGGCTGAATTGCGCTAGCGGAATTTAATAGTGGCAATTGATAGTGGTTAGCTAATTGACGAAAATAATCGATATTGCGCTGTAAATTGGCTCTTAATTCATCTGCTTGACGAATTTGTCTAACCGCCTCAGTTAATGCCACTGCTTGAGCCGGAGGCATTGAAGTACTATAAATCAAATGGCGAGCATATTGCAGAAAATAGTCAGCGGTTTTTTCATCACAAAGCAGTGCCGCACCACTAAGACCAAAAGCTTTACCAAATGTCACCACCAGCAGTTCAGGTTTTATCTTATGTAGATAACAACTACCTCTGCCTTCATGGCCTCTTACGCCAATACCATGGGCATCGTCCACTAATAACCACGCCTGCGCTTGCCTCGTCACTGCCTGCAATTGAGCTAAAGGGGCACTATCTCCATCCATACTAAATATACCTTCAGTAGCAACCAGTGTTTTACCAGTATGATTGGTCGCCAAAAGATGCCTTAAGGCGTCAGGTTGATTGTGGGCAAAACGTTGTAATCTAGCTGGCGATAACATCGCGGCTTCCAGTAAGGATGCATGACTGAGTTTATCGGCCACAATATGATCATTTTTGTTCATTAAGGCCGTTATTACACTTTGATTTGCCGCATAGCCGGAAATAAATAACAAAGCACGGGGGTAACCTAACCAATCGGCAAACTGTTGCTCTAATTGGGCGTGAGCGCAATTAAAACCGATAACATGACCAGAGCTTCCACTACCTGTTCCATATTGGCTTAATCCTGTTTGCCAGGCTTTAATAATTGCCGCATGATGACTTAATCCCAGATAATCATTACTTGAAAAATTGACATACTGCTGTTGTTCAAAGATTAGCGTACACCCATCATTTTTTTTTATTAGCTGCCGCTGCCGCCACAATGCTTGCTGCTTGCGCCTATTAAGTTGACGAGTTAAAAATGTTGACCAATTCATTATATAGTGCCGCGTTATAAAACTGTTCCGTATCCACCTGCATCATCGCTTCTTCCAGCTGCTCAATTTGCTGGTGGTGAGTCAAGGCGGTTTCAATCGGTTGAGGATTAATATTTAGCTTGCGAAAAAGTTGCTGATCTTTATCTTCTTTGGAATTAGCGACCGTCAATAACTTACAGCCATAAAAGAGGGAGTTAGCCCCGGCCATAAAACAGAGTGCTTGCATCTGTTCATTCATCTGTTCACGGCCAGCAGAAAGCCGGACAAAAGAGGTTGGCATCATAATACGGGCAACAGCGATGGTTCGAATAAAGTCAAAAGGATCGACATCTTCATTATCTTCAAGGGGAGTGCCTTTTATTTTTATTAGCATATTAATCGGCACACTTTCAGGAGCCTGCGGTAAATTAGCTAATTGAACCAATAGCGCCGCTCGATCAGTAACCTTTTCACCTAAACCAACAATTCCACCAGAGCATACCTTCATGCCTGCCTGACGAACCACATCAATCGTATCCAGCCTTTCTTGATAGGTTCGAGTGGTAATGATGCTGCCATAAAATTCAGGTGAGGTGTCTAAATTGTGATTGTAATAATCAAGTCCAGCTTCCGCTAACCGGTGTGCTTGCTGATAATTTAATTTACCCAGTGTCATGCAAGTTTCTAAGCCTAACGCTTTGACTTCTTTCACCATGGTTTCGAGATAAGGCATATCGCGTTCATGGGGATTGCGCCAGGCAGCGCCCATACAAAAACGGGTTGAACCGGCTTTTTTGGCTTGTTTAGCCGATTCGATCACTTGCTGGACTTCTAATAGTCGCTCGGCTTTTAATCCGGTTTTATAGCGAGCACTTTGTGGACAATATTTGCAATCTTCCGGGCAGGCGCCGGTTTTAATAGAGAGTAAAGTACTAATCTGGATCTGTTGCGGATCAAAATGTTGACGATGAACTTGCTGAGCTTGAAAAAGTAATGCAAAAAAAGGTAAATCAAATAGTGCTTGTGCATGGCTAAGTGTCCATGGTTTTTCCATCTTCACCATTCTCTCTTATGAAACAAAAAGTATTGCCAGTTTAAATAACTGCGTTATAATGTCAACTAAAACAAATATAATTAGTTTACTATGGATAATAAAAATCGACGATATTAATTTTGATGCGAAACATATTTGGCACCCATACACTTCAATGACCAAACCAATACCAGCCTATCCTGTCGTGCGCGCTTCAGGTGTCGAACTTGAATTAGCTGATGGCAGAAAATTGATTGATGGTATGGCTTCCTGGTGGGCAGCAATTCACGGCTATAACCATCCCGCACTCAATCAAGCCGCTACAGAGCAATTAACGAAAATGTCCCATGTAATGTTTGGCGGCATCACACATCCGGCAGCGACTGCTTTGTGCCGACAATTAATCGATATAACTAATGATAAATTAGAGTGTATTTTTCTGGCTGATTCCGGCTCAGTTGCGGTCGAGGTGGCATTAAAAATGGCATTACAATATTGGCAGGCACGAGGCGAAGCGCGCCGCCAGTTTATTGCCTTACAACAAGGATATCATGGTGATACCTTTGGTGCTATGTCAGTTTGCGATCCGGAAAACTCGATGTATAGTCTTTATCGCGGCTATCTACCCGAACATATTTTCGTGCAAGCGCCTCAATGCGGTTTTTATCAACAATGGCAAGCTGACTCTCTGATCCCATTAGAAAAAATACTAACCGAACAGGCCGACAAAATTGCTGCCATTATCGTTGAGCCGATCGTTCAGGGAGCGGGCGGTATGCGAATTTATCACCCTAATTATTTGACGGCAGTGAGAGAATTATGCGATCACTATAATATTTTGCTGATTGCCGATGAAATCGCCACCGGTTTTGGCCGTACCGGCAAATTATTTGCTTGTCAACACAGCGGCATTGCGCCGGATATTTTATGTTTAGGTAAAGCGCTAACCGGTGGTTATGTTACTCTGTCAGCCACTCTGACCAGCCGTTCTATCGCAGAGACTATCAGCCTAGGTAAAGCCCGCTGTTTTATGCATGGGCCCACTTTTATGGGCAACCCACTAGCCTGCGCGATCGCTGATGCGAACATAACATTACTAAGGAATAGCCCATGGCAAAAATGGGTGAAAAACATTGAAAATCAATTAATGGCTGAACTCTACCCACTGCGAGATCAACCACAAGTTGCTGACGTGCGAGTTTTAGGCGCAATTGGTGTTGTTGAAATGAAAAACCCCGTCAATGTGCCTGAATTACAACGTCATTTTGTCGCTGAAGGAGTCTGGATCCGGCCATTTGGTAAATTAATTTATTTAATGCCACCCTATATTATTACCGCTGAACAGCTGACTAAGTTAACGCAAGCGATAAAAAAAATAGCCATCAAGCTGTAAATTAAAAAATAATTTATTTTTCAATTATATGGGTCGTGATCCACATCGGCCCTTTGCCAACCGGATACCGATCTAATGCTTGTAGCACGCCAGTCACCGCATCTATTTTATAAACCGCAATATGATCGGACTTTTGGCCTGCGGCCAGCAAAAAATGACCGCTTTGATCAATATTGAAGCCACGTGGTTGAGTTTCGGTTGCATAAGCTGCCATCGGCGTTAATGCTAACCCCTCTGCTGTCACCTCGAAGTGGCGTATTATACTGGCAGAACGTTCACTAGCATAAAGATGACGACCATTTGGCGTAATATGGATATCGGCAGCCCAAGGTTTACATGCCGCTCCGGCAGCTAAAATGCCACAATTTTGCTTTTGCTGATAAGGTTCAAATACAGAATATACATTAATGGTGGCATCTAGCTCATTTAAACAATAAAAAGCGTTGTGGTTGGGCGAAAATGCCAAATGGCGGGGCCCTGCGCCTTCATTAGTTGTGATCCGATAGGCAACCTGTTCGGTTAAATGTCCATTGTCATTAATGGTATAAACGCGGATCTGATCTTCCCGTAGACAAGGTACAAACAAGTATGAATTATCAAAACTTACTCCCGATGCATGGGGATGTTTTAAATCGCCAATAACTTGAATTGGTGATTGAGCGATCCCCTGTTGATCAACCGGTAACACCATTAAATTACCCTGATGGTAAGAGGGAATAAATAACCAATGACCCTGATTATCAATTTCAATATGGGTTGGCGTGGCGGGAATATCGGTAATGGCCTGTTGGCTGAGTTTTCCTGCAGTTGAAATAAGATAAGTAATAATCGCAAAATCAGGACGGATACCAACATAAAGGTGTCGACCATCACGACTAATCTGCATCGGCTGTACTTCACCTGGTAATGTCAACTGTTGCAATAATATCAGTTTGCCCTTTTCATCCATTGACCAAACATGAATTTGCTTGCTTTCTGGACTGGCAACATACACCACCTGTTTCATTGCTTAACTCCTCAGAAATGATTCTACAAAATAGCCTCAATTATCATATCCGATTTGCTGCTAAATAATGACAAAATAGCCAAATGGTTAATAAAAAAATTTATTCATCAGCTAACTGATGTCACTATGTTGCAGGTTTTTATAAATTATCACTCTGTGACTAAAGTTTATATTTACCGATAATAATTTCACAACTGTTGAGAGCCATTGAATATAGCCTTATTCAACTAAATTTAGTATTCAGATTATCACCAATTAAATTAAATCCTATAAAAAATCTGTTGCTAAAAAGTAAAAAAATAATATTATATAAATATATAAGATATTTATTTTGTTAATAAAAATTTTTTAACAAAAACGCAATATAATCAATACATCCATTAAATATTTAATATAAATTTCAGATTATTGTTTACTGTAAGCAACATATAAGCCGAGTTTATTTGACCAAGCGCTTTATATAGATTTTATCAGTTTCGCATAATTAAGTCATAAATAACATCAGAAAGCCGTGAGCAAAATTTTAAAATAATAAACCGAAAATATCAGGATGAGCAGATTAACACCATTAAGTGTTAATAAAAAATTAAGGAATAGTAATGAAACCCCGCGAAAATTTAATGGTAGACTTAGAAACCATGGGAATGGGTAGTTGCGCCGCCATTGTAGCAATCGGTGCGGTTTTTTTTGATCCTACAACCGGTGAAACCGGTGCTGCCTTTTATCAAGCTGTCGATCTCTCTTCATCAATGTCTGCCGGTGGAACAGTTAATGGCGAAATCATAAAATGGTGGTTATGCCAATCTAATGAAGCTCGAGCAACGATTGCCAAAAAAAGTTTACCATTAATTGATAATGTTCTGCGTGAATTACATTTCTGGGCGCGCGAAAATGCACAAGAACGAATGGATGGTTTAAAAGTCTGGGGGAAAAGCGCTAATTTTGTCTTAAGAGGCGCTTATGAAAGATCAAATTTAACCCCTTTTTGGCATGTCGGTAATGATCGTGATGTACACACTATTATCGATATAGGAATGAACCGTGGCTTTAATCTACAAAATGAGTTGTCAATGGTTAAAACGCAAGATAATGCGCTTAATTGTGCGCTTTATCAAGTGAACCATGTTGCCAATATTTGGCAAAAAATTATCCAATATGAGGGGTGAAAATTTATTCATGCTAATGAAAATTACCAATGATTAATATCAAATACCAATAAACTCACATTACGCTAAATTATTTGATAAAAGCTAGCTAAGTAGAAATAGCTAGCAATTAATAATAGTAAATATTGCATAATACAAAAGTTTGCAAATCTGATTTGAAATTATAATATTGGTTACTTCACACACTAAAAATGGCTATTAATATTATTTAGCTTGCATATCCACATCGACAACTTGATAAAAAGCATTTGCCGTATCAGCAATTGACCAAACACCTAAAATGACTTGATAACCAGTGCGTTGTGGAACATCACAATCAAAATAAATCTGATCTTTAGCTGGCATCTCACCACCGTCAAAACGCTCACAGAACGGTTTTAAATCAAAAGAGGCACGGGTTAATGATGCATTGGGATTCCAATCCTGTTTAGTAATAAAAAACTCCCATTTTTCTGTTCTGTGAGGCTGGGTTAGCGACCAACGAAAGGTGTTTTTGCCTGAAGTTAGCGGTACTTTTTTCCAGCGATCAACACTTTGTTCGTTGAGTTTATAAAATGATGAATTATCACCACTGGCTATCTTACCATCACGAGCACCGCCTTGCGGAAAACCTTTCGGCCCTTCAGTAGAAATAGGATCATATTCAACAGCGCCACAATTATTATTTTCATGTATCCAACATAAAACTACCCGGCTCTTAGGTTCAAAAATAAAACCATGCTGTGGTTCCGGTTTTGCAGATGCAGTTGCAATATTGGTAGCGCACATGAGTGCTAACGGAGCTAATATTAATTTACTTTTCATTTAATACATCCCTTAAATAATTTCTACTTTTAATAATTAACACTATTTTTATATAACATTACATACAGCTGGCTAAATTATTATGCCAATAAAACTAAAATATCAATTTAATTAATCTATTTTTTGCTTAAAAAACATTTCACTTAAATATAAATAAAATAAAAAAATTAATATATTGGCCTTTATGTGAAAAATAATGACCATCAAATAACAAATAAAAATAATATATTAAATAGGATATAAATATAATTTCAGCAAATCTTATCTAAATTATTCTAACGTTCGTTATATTTAATAATAAGAAATTTAATTCATAAATAATCCATTTTTATAAAATATAATAAATTAATATCTAATTTATCATCTAACCAAAATATCAGTTAAAATTAACAACCATCGGCATAATAAATTTAAATACTAATATTAAAATAAGCTGTTCAGATAGAAGCACTTATTGTTAAAAAAGGCAATAAATATCGATTTAAAATTAACAACATTGACATTAAATTAATAAAATGGCCATCTATTAACTCAACGGGCCAAAATTTTTGCTGCTTATTAATATTCAATTATGTTGCTAGTTTATTATCCACTAAGGTAATTATTTATTTTTTCTGGTTTAGTTAACGACTATTATTCGATATGATTAGATTCGGAAAAATTTATCGGTTTGCACCTGTAAGATAAATAATTTACTAAGTTACATTGTTTAAAATTACTAGCTAGATTAAATGCTATATCACTATTTAATGAGGCTGATTTATGTCATATCGCGTCATCGTTTTAGATCTCGATGGTACCCTATTGGATCCACAAAAACAGATCTTGCCACAATCTTTAGCAGCTATAAAGCAAGCTCGTCGCCAAGGGATCAAAGTTATCATTGCTACCGGCCGCCATCACGCTGCTATTCACCCATTTTATCAAGCACTGAATTTGGATACGCCGGCAATTTGTTGCAATGGTACTTATCTCTATGACTATCATGCTAAAAAAGTGCTGGAATCGGATCCGTTATCAGCAGCAGAAGCGACTAAGGTAGTTGCCTATTTACAAGGTACCGATATCAACCACTTGATGTATGTTGATGACGCCATGCTATATCAACAACATAATGATGCTATTGAACGAACATTGAAATGAGCAGATTCTTTACCTGAAAATCAACGTCCCAATATCCATAAAATTGACAATTTTAATACAGCAATCCAACAAGTTACGGCTATTTAGAAATTTGCCACTTGTACGCCTGATATCGAAAAATTACGTACTTTTAGCCAAACTATTCAACAAGAGCTGGAGCTTGCTTGCGAGTGGTCATGGTTTGATCAAGTTGATATTGCTAAAAAAGGCAATAGCAAAGGTTTGCGTTTACAACGTTGGGTCGAATCTCAGGGTTTAGCGATGAAAGATGTGATAGCTTTTGGTGATAATTTCAATGATGTCAGCATGCTAACTGCCGCAGGTCTCGGCGTTGCAATGGGTAATAGCTGTGATGAGGTGAAAAAACATGCTGATATAATTACCGATCAAAATAGCGCGCCAGGGATCGCTCAAGTGATCGAAAAATATGTGCTATAAAAGGCTGTAAAGCTATTTGCACAACTGGCTAACAATCTTTGTTCACAAATATTGCATCATTAATAGAATTAAAGCCGACGAGTTAGCGATAGACTCTTGATTTGGGCATAAACCCATTTATCCGGCTTTATTTCTAGCTCATCTCTTGCCCAACCCGTGATCCTAGCCCAGATAAAGTAGCTATTTAGTGCTAACTTAACATCCACTTGCTCGCTGTCATCAATGCACTCACTACTTTAACCCTTAATATATTACGAATAGTCGTTTGCGTTGGCTTATCTAAGGTTAAAGAAACGTCTGCGGCATCAATACGGATCCGAACCGATTGACCTAATTGATATTGCAACTGGGGAAGCCACAATCGTTGATCCTATATAGCAACCGATGTCATCGTATAAAGGCTATGATGCTCGATCACCTTAACATTTAATATACTACTTAATGTATCAGCTTGTAACCAGGGACGGAAAACACTGCTCGACCAAATATCAGCTAACGGCGCGACTGCTTCAATTTTACCTGCTGACATAACAATTACATTATCAGCCAGCCGGACTATTTCATCCAGATTATGACTGACATAGAGAATAGGGATTTGGATATCTTGCGATAACTTCTCCAAATAGGAAAGTAACTCTCTTTTGCGTGGTAAATCTAACGAAGCTAATGGCTCATCCATTAATAATAATTCAAGCGCGGCAATAATGTTTTAATACCGAGCAATTGAACAATATCATCAAAGTTTGATTTCATTGCGCCAGACATGCCATATTGCAAATTACCTTTGACGCTATAATGTGGAAACAGGCGCGCATATTGAAAAACATCACCCATTTTACGCCTTTCTGGTGGTACAAACAGATCTTTATCCGTATCGACTAAAATCCGATCATTAAAAATAATCTGTCCTTTATCAGGTCTGGTAAGCCCACCTATCAGATTTATCAGGGAGGTTTTGCCAACACCGGAAACGCCAAAAATAGCGGTGATCCCTTGAGTCGAAAGTGCGGTATCAACAGAGAGCGATAAATCCCCTAGCTGCTGTTGCAGACGCAAAGCTAACACATTGCCCCCAAGCGTTTTCTGCCACAACGAGTTAACCATTCAGAAAAGCGTAACGACAGCAAGGCTCAGATGATAGCAATAATACATAAACGAGCCGCGGCTATTTCTGCGCCTGGTGTTTCAATTAGAGTATACATGGCTAATGGAATGGTTCTGGTTTCACCTGAAATATTAGAAACAAAGGTAATCGTGACACCAAATTCACCTAATGAACGAGCAAAAGCCAAAACCATACCAACAATAATTCCCGGTAAGATGATCGGTAAGGTGATGGTAAAAAAAACCGTAATGGATTAGCGCCTAATGTTCGGGCGGCTTGCTCAAGGCGTCTATCAACGCCTTTCAATGCTAATCTTATTGTTCTAACCAACAATGGAAAAGCGATGATAGCAGCAGCTAAAGCGGCACCTCGCCAACTAAAAGTAAAACTAAATCCAAACCAATCGTATAGCCATTCACCCATTGCCCATGGCGACCAAATGACATTAAAAGCAGATAACCTACCACTACTGGCGGTAATACTAGCGGTAAATGGATCAGACTATCGAGTAATGTTTTGCCCGGAAAATGACAACGCGCCAAGATCCAGGCCATTAATATTCCTAAAGGCAGACTGACCAATACCGCAACACTCGATACTTTTAAGCTTAAAATAATAGCTTGCCACTCATATTCACTTAGCATCTGCAAGAATTAATTTCCTATAATGGAGTAAAACCATAATATTTAAATATTGCCGTCACGGCCGGCGTTTTTAAATAGGCAAAAAAATCGTTAACCTGATTAGTCTGATGATTTTTAACAATCGCCATCGGGTATTCGATAGCGTTATAACTGTTCTCTGGAAATATGCCAACTACTTTAACCTTTTTACTCACCCCCACATCAGAGCCATACACTATGCCTAAAGGTGCTTCATTCAACTCAACTAATGCCATACCACTGCGAACATTATTGGTTCTGGCTAACATCGTATCAACGGTTTTCCAGGCGCCTAAAGCAACTAGTGCCTGTTTAGCATAGATACCAACCGGGACATGATCAGGATCACCGACAGCAATTCGTTCACCATTGGCAAGTGTGCGCCAATCGGTTTTTTGGCTAATTGTGATTGGTTTTAGTGTTGAATTTATTGGCGCAATAAGGACTAAATTATTACCTAACAAAGTATGGCGACTGGCATTAACCATAAGTTGTTTCTGTTGCACATAATCCATCCACTGTTGAGCAGCAGAGATAAAAATATCGGCCGGATCACCCTGTTCAATTTGTCTGGCTAACGTTGAAGAGGAAGCATAAGAAGCAATAATTTTAGTATTATGATCCTTTTGATATTGCGTTACGATATCATTTAAGGCATTGGTTAACGATGCGGCAGCAAAAACGGTCACTTTATTCTCCGCCGCCCAATTTTGGCCAATGACCAACAAAAAAAGTGCAACCGTTGCCATTATTTTGGCAATATATTTTTTCATCATTGATACCTTTTTCATTATTTTTATCGTTATATATCAGGGTATAACGAATAATGAAAACCGTATGATATCGATAAAATTAAATTGTCCTAGTTAGTTAAAAACAGTGGTAAACAGAATAAATGAGCGGTATAACAATTGCTAAACATCTGTTGTTAAAAAATAATTAGCAACAAAATACAAATAATTATATCATCTTGATAGTTAATAAAAAAATCAGCTTAAAATTTCAATGGCTAGAATTAGCTGATAAAAAACCGTTATTTTGCTTATCATTTAAAGAAAGTTATTTATACAAATTTTATTTATTAAAGAATATAAAAAATTGGCAATTAATTATTAGAGGCCTAGCTAATTAATTCAATATTATCTTCCACCCTGCTATAATTGTGTCACCATAAGTTAAATAATGATATTTTAAAAATAATAAACCGCTAACCCTTGCTGAATAAAATAAAACAACATTGGACAATCTATGAACGACAAACCATTATCATCGGCAACAAACATAGATCAAGGACAACTCAAACGAGGTTTACAAAATCGCCATATTCAACTAATTGCTATAGGTGGTGCCATAGGCACAGGATTATTTATGGGCTCAGGCAAAGCTATCTCTTTAGCTGGCCCATCCCTTATTATTTATTTAATTATCGGCTTTGTTTTGTTTTTCGTAATGAGGGCCATGGGGGAACTACTCCTTTCCAATTTAAATTATAAATCCTTTAGTGATTTTTGTGCTGAACTATTAGGCCCATGGGCCGGCTTTTTCGTTGGCTGGACTTATTGGTTTTGTTGGGTGATCACCGCAATCGCAGAAATTGTTGCTATTACTGCCTATATTGGTTACTGGGCACCTGATTTTCCGCCCTGGCTGACTTTATTACTTTGCATACTCTAGTTATTAACCCTTAACCTGGTCTCGGTTTCCTTATTTGGTGAAACAGAATTTTGGTTTGCGATTATCAAAATCATTGCCATTGTCTTTCTTATTTTGATTGGCGTAATATTAGTGATTATCGGCTTCAAAACGCCTACCGGTCATATTGCATCCTTCAGCCACCTGTGGAATGATGGCATCTTTCCCATGGGCATTAACGGTTTTTTTGCCGGTTTCCAATTAGCCATCTTCTCTTTTGTTGGTATTGAAATCGTTGGCGCCACCGCTGCCGAAACGCGCGATCCAAATCGAGTGTTACCAAAAGCGATCAGTGCCATTCCGTTTAGATTTATCGCCTTTTTCCTTTCTTTAGTGGTTATTATGTCAGTCACCTCTTGGCGTGAGATTGCTGCCGATAAGAACCCATTCGTCGAATTGTTTGTCTTAATTGGTGTACCGGCTGCGGCCAGTATTGTCAAATTTGTGGTGCTGACTTCAGCCGCTTCCTCTACCAATAGTGGCGTCTTTTCCACCAGCCGGATGTTATGTGGGCTAGCCAAGGAAGCCAATGCCCCCAGCCAATTTAGTCAATTATCGAATAAAGCAGTGCCAGTTAAGGGATTATTTTTACCTGCTGTTGCCTGAGTATGGCAGCGTTATTGTTATATATTTGTTTTTAATACTATTTTTTGTGTTTTTTTTAATATTGCTAACCTTAGAAAAAGATACTCGCCAGGCGCTATTGGCGGTACCCATTTGGTTTGCGATGTTATTAATTGGTTATCAAATCGCTAAAAAACGTAAAACTTCTTGCTAATTAATCTAACCATGGTGGTTTGCCTAAAATCACCATTTTCAAGTTACCGATAAAATAATTAGTGGCTAAAAATAGCATCAAGCCATGAAATCATTACTATTGATCGGGTTATATAACAACGTCGATGCATTAGTTAGCAAAACGATAAATTTAGCGCGTCTATTAGTTGCGACTTATTGACTGGCTTTATACTCAGCTTCCGCTTTAATAAAGCGTTTCACTGCGCTCTGGCTAGGGGCGGTAGTTAAAAGGCTAACGACAACAATGGCGATTGAGGCAAAAATAAAACCGGGTATAATTTCATACAAACCAAACCACTTATATTGCATCCATATCAATACCGTTAAGGCACCGACCAGCATACCGGCTAAAGCACCATAGCGATTCATACGTTGCCACAAGACAGAAATTAAGATCACTGGACCAAAGGCCGCGCCAAAGCCCGCCCAGGCGTTGCTAACCAAAACCAATACTTTATTATTGGGATCACGAGCAATAAAAATAGCCATTGCCGCCACCACTAACACCATGGCACGACCAACCCAAACTAACTCTCGCTGGCGAGCTTTAGGTCTGATAAACGGTTTATAGAGATCTTCAGTCAACGCACTGGCACAAACCAATAATTGACAACTTAAGGTGCTCATCACAGCAGCTAAAATGGCTGATAACAATATGCCGGCCAGCCATGGATTAAATAAAATAATGGCTAATTCCATGAATACCCGCTCAGGATTAGCCATAACCGCACCGGCAACGGCGGGATGCAGATCAAAATAAGCAATGGCAAAAAAACCAACCGCAATCGTGCCTGCTAAGCAGAGTACCATCCAGGTCATACTAATACGCCGTGCCCGGTTAATAGTTTGCGCTGATTCAGCTGCCATAAAACGTGCTAATATATGCGGTTGGCCAAAGTAGCCCAAGCCCCATCCCAATAAAGAGATAATGGCAACAAAATTTAATCCTTTAAACATATCTAGATATGCGGGATCTTTATTGTCAATGAATGTTACCGCGCTGTCCAAGCCACCGACAGCAAAAATCACCATGATTGGTGTTAACAATAAGGTAAAAATCATCAAAGTGGCTTGTACCGTATCCGTCCAGCTAACGGCTAGAAAACCGCCCCAAAAAGTATAAATAATGGTGGCTAATGCACCTAGCCACATCGCTTGCTGATAACTTATGCCAAAAGTATTTTCAAACAGTAATCCGCCGGCAACCACACCGGAAGCACAATAGATAGTAAAAAAAACCAAGATCACCAAGGCCGAAACGATACGCAACATTTTACTTTTATCTTCAAAGCGGCTGGTAAAATAGTCAGGTAATGTAAGAGAATTATGATTATTTTCGGTTTGCACGCGTAATCGCCCAGCGACTAATCGCCAATTTAAATAAGCGCCTAAAGATAAGCCGATCGCAATCCAGCTTTCCGCTATTCCGCTTAGAAAAATAGCACCCGGTAATCCCATTAATAACCAACCACTCATATCTGATGCACCAGCAGAAAGCGCCGTTACTACCCCACCTAAACGACGTCCGCCTAAAATGTAATCATCAAAACTAGTTGTTGAGCGATAGGCCCAAAAACCGATTAACAACATCACAAAAATATAAATCACAAACATAATTGTCATTGGGTAGCTTAATGTCATCTGTCCCTCTCCATCGTTTTTCTCTTTTTTAGTTTTGTTATGTTAGTATGCAGGCATGTAAGTTATAATTTTGAATTAACAAAAATTAGACTTATTTTTAACGCATAAACTGACTTTTTATTTTCCTATTTTTCCTGAAATTTTATTTTGATGAAAATATAATCAACTCAATAAATAAACCATAAAATAACAAAAAATTAATAGTTGTTGGGGCAATAATCAGAAAACTAGCCACAAATGTTAATTTGTTTGGTGATATATTTAGTTAAATAATTATAACATTAATTAAATTAATATTTTTTTATTTATGTTTCAGCAAGATATAACAATACTTATAATAAAATCTATTTTAATTAATACAAAAATAGATTGATTTCACATTTCTCACACTTTCATTAGTTAACAATATTGCACCAAATTAAAACATAAAGGATATTGTTAAATTACCGACTTCTAACTATCAGCAAAAGCATAAGAATGAGTCGCCGCATAACTGCAGTCATTCTTTCTGTTGATAAAGTAACCAGATAAGGTATTGAAACAACTTTACAACGCCTGGAACTTAGATCGATTAGTTAACAGGACAGGCAATATTTAATTATCTTAGACACTTTGATAATGAGGAAACTATGGTTCAATTCCCGGCTACCCAAGTTAATGAAAAAGAAAATTCATCTAATGACATCGCAATATGCCCTAAAACAGGAAAGCCCTCCTTTTTAAATTTTGCACAGCATATTTTACCTCAATCCGCAAAACGCTCAGCGATCACTGCAGCCTATCGATTACCTGAAACACAGCTATTACCTCCATTACTGCAACAGGCACAGCTACCAGAAACTGAGACCCAAGCGGCTTATCAGCTAGCAAAAAAATAGTGTTGGCCGTTCTAGTTTAGTCCTGAGTTTATTACAGCAATTTTTTCTCTCGTCGCAAGAAGGGATTGCGCTTATGTGCCTGGCTGAAGCACTGCTGCGCATCCCCGATAACGCTACCCGTCACATATTGATCCGCGACAAAATTAGTGGTAGTGACTGGCAGTCACATATTGGACAGAGTTAATCATTATTTGTTAATGCCTCCACCTGGGGTCTGCTAATTACGGGCAAATTAGTTGCCAGCCATCATGAAACTAAACTTACCAGTGCTCTTAACCGGATCATTAGTAAAAGTGGTGAACCCATTATTCGTCAAGCTGTGAATATGGCAATGCGGTTAATGGGTGAGCAATTTGTCACTGGTGAAACCATCACAAAAGCACTAAGTAATGCGCATAAAATGGAAAATAAAGGTTTTAGCTACTCGTATGATATGTTAGGTGAAGCGGCCTTAACCGAAGAAGATGCCAAAAGCTACATGGCTGCTTACCAACAAGCCATTGATGCCATTGGTAAAGCTTCCCACGGCAAAAGCATTTATGCCAGTGCCGGAATTTCCATTAAACTGTCTGCCCTCCATGCAAGATATTGCCGGGCTCAATATGAGCGGGTGATGTCTGAGCTTTACCCTCGTCTGTTAACATTAACCTTACAAGCACGTCATTACGATATTAGCATTAATATTGATGCTGAAGAAGCTGATAGATTGGAAACTTCCCTCGATCTGTTAGAAAAGCTGTGCTTCGAACCGCAACTAGCCGGCTGGGATGGAATTGGCTTTCTCATTCAGGCATATCAAAAACGCTGCCCCTATGTTATCGATGAGCTTATCGATTTAGCGCAACGCAGTCAGCACCGTTTGATGATCCGACTGGTAAAAGGCACTTATTGGGATAGTGAAATTAAACGCGCGCAAATAGATGGTCTTGAAGGTTACCCGGTCTATAGCAGATAGCAGAAAAATTTATACTGATGTCAGTTATCTGGCTTGTGAGCGTAAATTGCTGTCGGTGCCCAATTTGATTTATCCCCAATTTGCCACCCATAACGCCCATACCTTAGCCACGATTTATTATATGGCTGGTGAAAATTATTATCCTGGCCAATATGAATTTCAATGTTTACATGGCATGGGCGAAGGGCTATATCAACAAGTTATCGGCGCCATCGCCGAAGGTAAACTTAATCGTCCCTGTCGTATTTATTCGCCAGTCGGTAGTCATCAAACCTTGTTGGCTTACCTAGTGCGCCGTTTACTGGAAAATGACGCAAATACGTCATTCGTTAATTAGATTGCCGATCCTAATATTTCATTAGATAAACTGGTAGCCGATCCAGTGCAACAAGTGCTGGCGGCAGCTGAAACGGCAGGCCAACTGGGTTTGCCACATCCACAAATCCCACTGCTCCGTGCGTTATATGGCAGCAAACGCCTCAGTATTGATTTGACTAACGAACATCATTTGGCGGCACTGGCGCAGACCCTACTGACCACCCCACTCTGTTATCAGGTTAAACCTTTACTGGCTGGAGAACCGCCCTCGCTGGCTGAAATTTCAGCCCGACAGCCGATCACTAATCCGGCTAATCTGGACGATATCGTCGGCTATGTCCATGAAGCAAGCCTAACCGACGTCGAGCATGCGTTGGAAATTGCTACTGACGCAGCTACTCGCTGGGCGACGATCCCCGTCATAGAACGAGCTGCCATTTTGCAACAAGCGGCTAGCCTGATGGAGCAGCAATTCTCCCGTTTAATTGGCGTATTGATCCGTGAAGCCGGCAAAACCTCTTTAGTAATGCCATTGCTGAAGTGCGCGAAGCGATCGATTTTTTGCATTACTACGCCGTACAGATCAGTGATAATTTCAATAATGCAAGCTATTCGCCATTAGATGTGGTGGTTTGCATTAGTCCGTGGAATTTCCCACTGGCGATTTTTAGCGTCCAAATCGCTGCCGCTTTAGCTAGCGGTAATAGCGTATTGGCCAAACCGGCATAGCAAACACCGATTATTGCCATGCTAGCGGTTGAGTTACTGCACCAGGCGGGCATCCCCCTCGATGTTCTCCAGCTGCTGCCCGGTAGCGGCGAGCAAGTGGGTAGCAAACTGATCAGTGACAAGCGGACGGACGGTGTGATGTTTACCGGTTCCACCCAGGTGGCCAAACTGATCCAGCATAATCTTGCCGGCCGACTCAATGCTCAGCAACAACCTATTCCACTGATTGCCAAAACCGGCGGCTTAAATGCCATGATTGTTGACTCATCCGCACTGACGGAGCAAGTTGTCAATGACGTTATCATTTCAGCCTTCGATAGTACCGGTCAACGCTGCTCTTCCCTACGTATTCCTTGTATCCAGGAAGAGGTCGCTGAACGCACACTGACGATGTTAAAAGGCGCGATGGCCGAATACCAAGTCGGTGATCCTAGCCAGCTGGCAACCGATATTGGCCCGGTCATTGATAGCGAAGCACAGCAGAATATCGAACAGCACATTGCCCAGCTGCGTCAAAGGAAAAACCCTGTATCAGGCTGAGCAAACTAGCCAACAGCATGATAATTAATGGCAACAAGGCACCTTTGTCCGACCCGCCTTAATTGAAATTGACCATTTTAATGAACTGAAAAATGAAATTTTTGGCCCAGTACTACATATTTTACGCTTTAAGCGCCATCAACTAATCAGCCTGTTCAAACAAATTAATGACTCAGGTTATGGCTTAACTTTAGGGCTGCATAGCCGTATTGATAAAACTATTGCCGACGTTTGCCAGACAGCCAAAGTAGGTAATATTTACGTTAACCGCAATATGGTCGGTGCGGTAGTTGGGGTACAACCCTTTGGCGGAGAAAGACTATCGGGTACCGGGCCAAAATCCGGTGGCCCGCTTTATCTCTATCGAATGCTCAGCCAAAGACCCTCTACCATCATGGATAAACTGCTTACGCCACCAGATAATCGCTATCCAGTAAAACATGGCCAACCATCATTGCAGCCATTAACGCCCTTTGCTGCCTTCTGTGATTGGGCAAAAAACCGCCATCATGCAACTGTTGCTGCTTTTATTGACCACTATCAGCCATTGACCGCAACCGGCATCTGCCATCAACTGCCCGGCCCAACCGGAGAGTATAATAGTTATAGGCTAGTGCCCCGTGGGCGGATTTTGTGTCTGGCGGAAACAGAAGCGGATGCAGTGATCCAACTGGCAGCGGTGTTAGCTATGGGATGTCAGGTGCTATGGCCAAATAATGGCATCCAGCAGCAATTGCAGGCAGAGTTGCCTGATTTAGTCAACCAAATGATCAGGCTAACTGATAATTGGCAACTAACCGACTGCCAATTTGATGGGGTTATTTTTCATGGCGATCGCCATCAGTTACAAACCATTTGTCAGGCAGTGGCTGAGCGTGACGGGCCAATTATTTCCGTGCAAGGATATCAATCTGGAGACCAGCAGTTATTCCTTGAGCGTTTAGTCCATGAACGAGCTGTCAGTGTCAATACTGCGGCGGCCGGCGGCAATGCCAGTTTAATGACACTAGAATAATTTTTCATTTCTAACAATAAAGCCTTAGCGATTTGCTAAGGCTTTATTTATCTAATAACTGTGAAATAATTTAGTTTCTATCCATAGCAACCTTATGCTGAGTGACCAGCCCGCCAGCCTAAGAATTGCTCATATTTACGCAACGCAATATTGTAATTACTAAAGGCAGAGTCGGTCATTTTATCCTGCATCAGAGCCTGAATTTTTTCAATCTCCAATTCAGCAAGCGGAAATTGCATTTCACTTAACAACTCATCCAGCCGACGCAGCCGCACCACATATTCGCGTACGGTACTATGGCTCATTTCAGTCTCTTTAAACAGATACTGTTTAAACGACATAATATCAAAATAGCCAATATCACTATTACAATAGATTTCACTACAAAAACGACATAACGCGGTAAATTTATGCTGTAACTCGGCCCAAGCTTGCCCATCAACCAGCTCGGTCATCGCTGAAATCGCTTCTTTATTCAGAATTTGATCATTAAACACCAATGAAATCCGATCAAGGGTTTTGTTACAGTGTGCGCAGTGAATTTGACTATGTTTATAGTCTTTAATATAACGGCTCAGCGGCCGCTTCTTTTGGTTAGAAACAGACATATTAGATAAGCCCTGTGTGTAAATCGTAAACAAAAAAATAAAAAATATTATTTATCTGGATTTAAGCGCGCTCGTAGCCGTTTTATCGCCTGGCTATGTAGCTGGCTGACGCGGGATTCCCCGACATTCAACACCGCGCCTATCTCCTTCAGGTTCAGATCTTCTTGATAATAGAGCGTCAAAACCATTTTTTCCCTTTCAGGCAAACATTCTATCGCCTTTATAATATTTTTGCGAATATCAGTTGCTATTAAAGTTTGCAGCGGATTTCGCTCGTCGTCAACCTCAATCATCGGTTCTCAGCTCTCACCATGCATTTCATGCCACTCATCATAAGAGCATAATTGACTATTGTTGCTATCATGCAATAACTGCTGATACTCCGACAGACCGATGTGCAACTTATCACCAATCTCCTGCTCGCTCGCCGGCCGGCCTAGCGCTTGCTCAAGCTGCTGCATCACTTTGGCCTCTTCCCGCGCCAGACGGCGCACACTACGCGGTACTCAATCGCGGGCGCGTAATTCATCTAACATCGCGCCACGCACCCGTTGCACAGCATAAGTGGTAGCGGTACCTTGCATAGCATCAAACCGCTCTAATGCCTCCAGCAGACCAATACCGCCAGCCTGAATTAAATCATCCAGGATGCAACTCATACCCTGAGCCTAATGTATCACCTACCGCAAGACTAGAACCACCAGCATCAGTTATTTTAACGTTAGCTGCATCCAAGGCAGTTGTGACAGTAGTTCCGGTGAAAGTTAGTCGGTATCAAGTCCAGCTGCTGTTGCTGCAACTGAGTTATACTGCATTGTCGCTGTTGGTATCGTTCCCGTTGACGGTGCCGTTCCCACCGCGGCTGCTGCGAATACATTTAAATCAATATCTTTAATATCTAGAGTAGCGATAGTGGTTGCCGTTACATCTACCTCAATTTGTTCACCATAGTTGGCACCCGTTTGCAGCAGTATCTTACCAGTGGTATCTAATGTTTTATTGCCGTTAAACTCGGCTTGCTTAATAATACGGCCAATTTCTTCTATACGCTGTTTTACTTCATTTTGCAGTGTGTCAATATCTTTTTTTGAGTTAGTACCGTTACTGGCCTGCACCGCTAAATTACGGATCGCCTGCAAGTTATCATTCACCTGTGACAACGACCCTTCGGCGGTTTGTGCTAACGAGATACCATCATTGGCGTTACGCGTCGCTTGTTTCATACCCATAATGTTAGAAGTCATACCATTGGCAATTGACATGCCGGCCGCATCATCTTTGGCACTGTTAATGCGCAGGCCAGTAGATAGACGTTGGATAGTGGTGCCCAAGTTATTTTGGGTTTTATTTAATGCTTTTTGCGCATTTAACGCAAACATATTGGTATTGATAACCAGAGCCATAATAATTCCTTTATTTAAATTTAACTTTTTAATTGGCCAAAACGTTTGGCTGTTTTGATTATCGTCACAGCGGTTTGATACTTTAATTTTTTGTAGCAATAAATTAATTTGGCCTGATTATTTAACTTCTATTAACTGAGGCCGATAATCATGGTAATCAGGTTTAACTAATCAAATAGGATAGGGAAAATCATGTCAAATATGACTTCGTTGGTTGTAGGATCAGGCATGCCAATTGATCAATTGCTGGATAGCCAATGAAAAGCAAAGATTGCGACCGTTAAAACAGAAGCAACAAAAATATAATCAAAAGATCAGTGCTTATGGTTCATTGCGGGCTCAGTAGGATAAATTACAACAAGCCGCTGAATCATGAATGAAGTTTGATAAAATTAGCGACACTTCAGTCAGTAAAATCATAAGACGGTAACCGTTAGCAGCGACGAAAAAGCGGTGGCTGGTAGTTATGAGGTGAAAGTTGAGCAACTGGCGCAGGCCCAATCATTAGCCACCACTAAAGTTGATGATGTAAAGAAAAAATTGGCTGGCCCTGTTACTGTAGGCCAAGAGCGGATATTAGTTATCAAACAAAACAGTGAAAAACAGCCGCTGGAAATTAAATTAAGCGAGCAGCAAACATCACTAATTGAGATCCGTGATGCCATCAATAAAACCGACAGCAATGTCAGTGCCACCCTGGTGAAAATAAAAGAGGGTGAACACCAATTAGCACTCACTGCCAAAAAACCGGCACCGATTCGATAATGGAGATTGAAGTTAAAGGTGATAGCGAGCTAAATAAGGTTTTAAATAATAGCAAAATGCAACAAATCGTTACTGCAAAGAATGCTCAAGTAACCATTAATGGTATCAAAATTGAGCATAATAGTAATGAAATTAAAGACGCGCCTGAAGGGATTACATTTACCCTGGTTAAAACGGCAGAAAAAGATAAAGCTGATCAATCAATATCAGAAACCGTCACTGTGGCTCACGATATCGAGCCGACTAAAAAGGCGATTAAAAACTGGGTTGATGCTTACAATAATCTGCATAGTTTTTATAAAACACAAACCAAATATGAGCCAACTAAATTAGGTGAAGCGCCTTCTGCCAATAATGGCGTGCTATTAAACGATAGCAGTTCAGCAATGATCTTCTCACAAGTAAAAATATGACCTTAAATGTGCAAAATCTGCCGGATATGAATCATTTGAACCATTTTGGTATCGGTTTTAATCATGAAGGCAAACTCACTATTGATGATAAAAAACTGGATAAAACACTAAAAGATAACCCGGCGAAAGTTAAACAATTTTTTATGGGCGATGGTGAAAAAACCGGCTTTGCCACTGAAACCTTTAATTATCTTAAAAAGACGCTGGGGACCCTGGAAGGCCCACTCCACCTCACCACAGAGTCACTGAATCAACAAACAAAAATACTCGATGTGAAAATGGAAAGTGCGCAAAAGAATATTGAAACAAAACTTAAAACTCATCGGGACAAATTGATTGCGATGGATAAAGCCATCAGCGAGATAAAACAAAGCAGCAACTCTTTAATAGCCTTATTGACGAAATAAATTATGAATACATCAGCAGCTGAAACTTTATATGCTCAGGTTGATATTGAAAGCCAGGTTTTAAATGCTTCCCCTTATCAGCTAGAAATTTTATTTGATGGCGCCTTGAGTGCCTTAAAACGAGCGGTAATTTATATTGAACAAAATAATATTCAGCAAAAAAGCCGTGCTATCTCAAAAGCGGTTGGCCAGGTGACGGCGTTAGGCGCCATTGCCGGATTGCCTGAGCCTTTACAGCAAAAATTAACTAACATGTTGCAAACAATATTGCGTGATGAAAGTGAAATTCGGCAATTAATGCATAGCAGAACGAATCAACTGGCAACCTTTATTAGAGAGACCGCTCAATAGCAACAGCTGCAATGCTATTATAATCCGGTCGAACAATAAGTTTATGTGACTTAAATTATCAACTTTATTATTAAGCTAATCATCAATATCGCCCCAGTTTTATTCACTCAACAAGGGTCAATTTTATCTGTATAAACAAAAAAGACCGCTATAAGCGGTCAAAACATAATACCAGGGTAGGTAAATGATACATATTTTACTGTGGGAAATAATAAATCGGCAGGCTTTTGGATTGGCAGTTTAGCAAACAGTTAAGCCCAAATGCTCCTTGCTTACTCCAAAAATCTCCTTTGCTTGTTGCTATAGTTTATTCCTGAATAATAAGTTCTTTTATGGTTGATATTGGCTGATGATTTAAATTTTTATTACATTTTTGCGCTGTAATTATGCTTAGTAAGTAGTTTAAACCATCATAATTGTTTATTTTATTAATAATTATTTAATTTATTGTCTGTCATATTTTAATAAAGAAAATACGCAACACGATTTATAAATTCAAACAGTTTTTTTTCCAGCAAAGATTAATATAATTATCTTTAAATTTAATTAGTTACCATAAACAACAACCGCCTAAATTTTTTATTTATAATTTTAGCTGATCATTGCTAAAGACCAGCAGATAAATAACGCTAAAAAATGTTAATTGAAAATTCAACTTTACTTACGCTATTGGCAGAAATATTTGTCGCCAGGTAGAAAGATGCCGATATAAAATACTAGTAACATTATTTTATAAGCAACATGACTTATTTTTTACAAAAAAGATTGAAATATATAATTATCAACATAAAATAATTACGCAAATTATCAATAATTTAAGTCGATATGAATACTTTGATTAAAAATTTTTGCCCCGTAGTGATTTTTTGTTTATTTTCAAGTGACTAAGTTTCTACTGATCTTTTTACCGATCACGGCTGTCAATTAAATCCAAAAATTACACCAACACGGCCTGGTAATGTATGCTGCCCTGCAGATAATCCAGATGAATACTATTGCTATTTTTCATCTAAACAATCGGTTCAAGATAAAAATAATCAGTAATCGTTGATTAAAAGCAACGGCTGGTTAATATCAAATAAATTTTTCATTTTCTATTTAGTCAACTCAATCTTGACGATGAGTTTGGCATAAAGTTAAAAATTAAGTAAAAAAACTTAATTTTTAACTGAATTGTCAGTAATAAATATATTTAATATAGAAAGATATATTTTAAATATTATTAGCAAATAGAATTTGATATTTCCAGCTTAAAAATTTAATTACTTGTGATAATAGATTACAATCATTCACTTTTATCAGTCAGTAATTTCGTTGCTATTATTTATAATACCCGAATTTATCAGTACCATATAATAAAAAAAATAGCCACTTATTGGTGGCTTAGTATTAATAAATGCCCTTTAAACCGGCATATTCATGATTTCCTGATAGGCGCCAACTAACTTATTTCTCACCTGAATGCCAAACTGAAGTGATAAACTGGCCTTTTGCAGATCGACCATCACATCATTGAGCTCAACCCCGGGAGTTTCCAACGTTAATGCCTGGGCTTTCTGGCTGGCGCTCTGGCTTCTGGTTTGCTTGTAGGGCTTAAAATGAGTTGATGCGGTTGCTTTGTTGCAAGAACAGCTTTTAAGATTTGCCAGACTGATTGTTTCGTTGATTCGTGGAAGAGTAAGTTATCTTCCAGATGCGCCTCCTGCCTATTATCTCATTTTATGCACTTGAAATTTTCTATTGACACTTTTGGCAATTTGCCACGCTTTCCAGCCTTGCCATTGCCAACTGTCCAGTAGTGACCTATATCGCTAAATTGCATTTTGAACATGGGCGGCTGGGATAACATTTTCAGGCAATCCTGTTCTGATAGTGCTTTGTCGCTAAAGCGATACCAATGAACAGGTTCGCCACCACCCTTAACAATGGTTGCTTCGATTTGGTATTTCATTGGGGGTCCTGATACGAATAATTTAAGCGTAAGACTAAGCGGCTTTTTTGCGTGAACGGTAGCTTTCCCAAGTGAACGTGAGTGTACAACCCCCTCCGTCATTCATCCTGTCCATAACTCGCTCGCCAACAAAGGTTGCTAATTCTTCCTTGGGCAAATTACTAATTAATATCGTTGGCTTTAAGTTTTCATAACGACAGTTAATAATTTCAAATAAAATCATTTTTTCTACATCACTACCGAATTGGACACCCACCTCATCGATGATAAGCAGGTCTGGTGAAGCGTACATTTCAATCACATCTGACTCACGTTCTTCTGAATCCTTCGCCCACGTCGCCTTAAAATTTCGGGCAATTTTAATCGCTGATGTCAGCCTGACCGAAGCCATGAAGTTTTCGATAATCGATTTCCCTATTCCAATTGCCAAATGGTTTTTCCCTGTCCCTGGCTTACCACACATAACCAATCCGCCCCCCTGTTTCAATCTTTCAGGCCATTTTGCAGCATAGGACTTACAAACAGCTAAACACTGTCTGGCGTAACTATTGACAGGTTCATAGTTATCCAAAGAAGCCATATCAAACCGTTTCGGAACATTGAACAATCTTAGTAAATCAAGTTTGTCCTGATGAACTCGCTTGCGCTCAACCGCCCGCTGCTCCTGCTCTAGCGCTGTTATTTTTTCTCTCAGGCATTCAGGACATTCACCTTGTGTTTCTATCCCTCTCAAACTCAACAATTTTCGCTTGTAGGTTTGATATTCTCCGTGTTTCTCACAAGTGATAGTTATCTCCTGCACGACAGTATTTTCTATCACTTTCGGTTTTTGACGTGTTTCTTCCAACCGAGTTTTCAATGATTCTATTTTTGTTCGATAGTCCATGTTAAACCTCTGCCCATGAGGGAATTTCGGTTTGACCATAATCAAAATGCGAAAAATTAGTCACCATACCTGAAACCTTTCGAACAGGATTTCTTACAGCCTGTTTGTTCTGGTAATTCAGTTTCTGACTCGTGGTGATAAACCACTTCTTCGGTTTTTCGTGTTGATACTCAATATCCAGCCTCAGTAATTCACTGGGCAGATCGAGATTAGGGTAAAGTTTTTGCCAATCAGCGAAGTCTTTGTGATTGAGGCGTATCACCTTTCCCTCAAACGCATATTTTTCTGACATCGAATGAACATCAGCAGATATTTCTTCCCCTTCATCCTCACAAGCCATTTTTTCGGCTTGGGTGTTATAGGGAATCAGCAGGATTAAAACTGTGCTTGCACTGTACTTGCACGGTACTCTTCTTTTTCCTATTTATTTTCAGTAGGTTGAAATAATCCATCATGTTCCTGAACAACAGTCGGCGACAAATTGTTTGGCTGTTCATCCTGTTTAGAAGTCAATGTCGATTGATTATAACCAACATGAGAAGTGTTTAAATTTTGTTCGTTCGTTTGTTGGGTTTTAGGTTTTAAGTGCTTGTCAGATTCTTGCACTGTATTAGTATGGTGCTTTTCTGATGCTGCTTTATTATCAACAAATTGAGTCATCTATTCAGGGATTTCACTGGGTGACTCTTTACAATGAGGATTTTGATGTTTCTTCCAATTATTAATTTGGATGTAGTCATTCCCATCAACTAAATACCGAGTGATAAAATTTTTTACTGTGTAACTGGGACAATAACTTTTCACAATTCGCTTCATCATAAGGTAATACCATTGCTTTTATTTTACGGGGCTTATCTTCAAGGCGACCTTCTCTATCCGCAATCATCCATAATCCCGCGAACGCTAGGATCTCTAGTTTATCACCAAACCAATGCTGCGTAATCGCTCTGGCTAACGCAATACGAACCAAACTGGTCAGTTCCGTTACCTCTTCTTGTTGTGCCGCATGCTCTGCTAAGGTTTCAATGATGGTGCGCATATCACGTATCGGCACCTGCTCACTTAATAAATTTTGTAATACTTTATGAAACAGCGTTAAATTGATCACATCAGGCATTAGATCCTGCGTCAGTTTCGGTAACTCTTTACTGATCCGTTCATAAAGCTGCTGCGCTTCCTGGCGACCAAATAATTCACTAACAAAGCGATTTAACAAATGATTAAAATGCGTCGCGATTACAGTACTAGCTGCAACCACCGTATAACCTTGCACTTGCGCCTGTTCACGTAATCCTTTATCGATCCAAATAGCCGGTAAACCAAAAGCAGGCTCTTGGGTAGCATCACCGATCAATTCCCCGATAGCACCACCTGGATTAATTGCCAACCAACGCACTGGATAGGATCCCCCCCCCGACCAATTTCTACCCCTTTCATTAAAATACGATAGACTTCCGGTTTAAGCGCCATATTATCGCGAATATGTAACACCGGCGATAAATAACCTATCTCTTTGGCAAATTTTTTGCGGATGCCGCCAATTCGATTAAGTAGCTCGCCATTTTGTCCCTGATCAACCAACGGGATCAAACGGTAACCAACCTCCATACCCAATGGATCTTCAGGCTGAACATCATCCCAACTAACCTCTACCGCCTGGTAACGCTGTTCAAACTTTTGTTGTTGCTCAACATCAATTACCGGTTTGGCCGAGCGTTTCATCAATTTCCAACCAATAAAACCTAATACCAAAGTAAAGAGCAAAAAAACAATATTTGGCATACCATCTAACACAAAGCGGGCGCCTACCTCTGCTATTCGACCGGCACCTTTGGTGATCACCATAAAGTTAATCAGAATCAGGATAATAAAAACCACAATGCCAATCGCAAAATTACCACCCACCAGAAAATGACGAAAGGATTCAACAACCTTACCTGCCGCCGCCGATCCGGTATGTCCCTCTAACAAAATAACTCGGGTTGAAGCCACATTGAGTGATAGCCGTAATAAAGTGGAAAACAGCAAGATTGTTGGAAATGCCGCAAATTCAAGGGTGCGCTTGGTAAACATGACCACTAATAATACCATAATCGAGAGGGCGATATTGAAAGTGAACAACATATCTAATAAAAAAGGCGGCAATGACAATACCATCATGGACAAAATTAATAAGATCAATATTGGTCCGGCTAAAATTTGCCATTGAGTATCTTTTAAGTCTTTAGGTAAACGCAATCGTGAGGCTAAGTTAGAAGTTAGCCATGAGTATTATTATCTCCTGCAAAATCCAGTCCCTGAGGTACTGATACATTGGTTGGTTTCTTTGGTTTCAATCCGCCTTCTCGCTGCCAACGTCTGAGCTGATACACCCAGGCCAACACCTCTACTACCGCGGCATAAAGTGTTGCCGGAATATGACCACTGACTTTGCTATGGCGATAAAGCGCTCTTGCCAAGAGGTGGTGCCTCCAGCACTGGAATACGATTTTCTTCACCCAGTTGCTTAATATTTAATGCAATTAATCCAGCCCCTTTGGTCAATACTTTAGGTGCTTGCATGTTTTGATTGTCGTACTGTAAGGCAATTACATAGTGAGTCGGGTTAGCAATAATAACATCTGCCTTTGGCACATCAGCCATCATTCTACGGCGGGAAATCTCTCGCTGTTGCTGACGAATACGTGCTTTAATGTGTGGATCGCCCTCTTTCTGTTTGAATTCATCCTTGATTTCTTGGCCAGTCATTCTGAGTTTTTTCAAATGGCTGAGCAACTGATAAATAAGATCAAAGCCGATTAGTCGAATAAGCATAAAAATGGCAATATAAGCAGCAAATATCATTAATTGTGTCGCCTGAGTTAATGCCAGATAACGCGGTTCGGTGACTAAATGAAAAAAGTGAGTAAAATTGACCCACACAAAAAGGCTGATACCAACAGAAACTAATATAACTTTCAATAATGCTTTAAACAGTTCCGCCAATGCATTGATTGAAAATATGCGTTTCAATCCAGAGATTGGGTTTAATTTTTCAAGTCAAATTTAATCGACTTAAAATTAATATGTATACAACCAAAAAACTAGGCGCTGCAAAAGCGATTAATACCAATCCGGCTATAATCGGCAATAATGCGTTGAGGCCGATTTTAATCGTCAAACACTAATTTAGGCAATAGGTGACTATTGTATAAAATATATTTATTAAAATAGAAAGTCTGTGAAAAAAGTGTATGGAGCTTTTGATAACAATAATGGCCACAAACCCAGAATAGCGAAACACCGGCAATTAACATGAAAAAAAACTTAATTCACGGGAACGAACAACCTGGCCATCTTCCTTTGCTTTTTCCTTTTTTCGGGCAGTAGGTTCTTCGGTTTTTTCTAAATCACTCTCTTGTGACACTCCCTTTTACTCCGTTAATTTTCTTTTGACAAAGGAAAGGCGCTAAGCTTGCCATAATAAAATCAACTTAAAAAGAAGATAACAGAGAAAGAATAGTTATTATTTTCGCTATTAGCTCAGATGGAAAAATTATAATAAGATAAACATAGTTAATATTTCTTCACTATGTAAAATCATTAAGCTATGGCTAATATCCATTGATATTAATTTGCTGATATAACAATGAATGATCGTTTTATCTATTTTGCTTTTTTCAGTGTGTAAAAATTACAATCATGAGGAAAATGTATAACTTGACTAAAACTATTAATATTTCACATCTTTATAAAATGAATCTATACTTTATAAACTAGATAAATATTATTTGGTTAGGGATTATTATGAGAAAATTACTATTAATTTGTAGCATGGGTTTATTCACATTTATCATCACTGCTTGTTCAGAAGAAGAAAAAAAAATCGACTATATCGGTGCAACCGATACCTGTAAAGCTTATTTCTCTGAAGTTGATTCCTTAGTTACTAAGGCTTCTGAAAACCCACAAACCAAAGCACAACTTGATTCTATAAAAAATCAACTTGAAGATGGTAAAAAACAGATCATTGCCCTGCCTAAAGATCAGCAAGATAAAGCTTGCCGACAAGGCATCGATGCGATGAAGCAGATAAAGCAGTCGTTAAATATGAAGTAAATAATACTCGAACATTATTTTAGAAGAGATACATTGCTTATTTTATTTTGAATAATCTTGTATCTCTTTTATTTTTGTTGGCTATTCTAAATCATCAATAACCATAAATGCCCGCGGACTATCTACCGCAAGTCTACCAGCCAGTTTCTAAACTTAACGCTATAAGATTCAGCTTTTTTATGTTACCTACTTGCTTATACTTCATTCTTATGTTTTACGCCATTTATTGAATAATCTGTTCAATTTTCTGCGCAAAAATCCCAGCAGCAAAATATTTCACCCCATATCTGCTGGCTTCGACTTTAGATACAACAATAATGTCTTCCATCCTATTAACCACAATATTCAGTGGGTAATAGGACGGATCACACTTTTTAATCATTTCTTGCACAAGATAAGGCGCTGCCGCACAACCAAAAACGCCCTTGTTCGGTTGTTGAGCCAGAATTTGTCATATAACTTTGCGTATTGACACTATTTAATCTAAAAAACTATCTAATCAGATTTTCAACAAAGATAGTTCTATTGTTATAACTGACAAAAGCCAGATTTTGCAGCATAAATTTTAACAAAAAGTGAATAACCACAACGAATAATGACCTTATGAAATATTAAAAACAACAATATTTGTGCCATCTCATTCAAAACGTTCTTCTGCTTTATGAAAATATTTGATAAAACTCGTCTAAATAGTTATTTATTTTTTCGTTGAGGTAACATTATCTACCATTGTCGGTAGATAACGTTACTGATGGTACTAAAGCAATTACGAATTCTTCAATTGACTGCTTTTTTCTCTACTCTCTTTTGTAAGCTGTGGCCGCTGATTTTCATGAATAATTGCGGCTTCACGCTCTTTGTTTAACACCAAGATACTAATTCGACGATTAGCGGCTGCCGCTGAATTGGTTTCTAATGGTACCGTTGAGGCCATGCCTACCACACGGATGATTTTATATTCTTTCAAACCACCACTAATTAATGTCCGGCATGAAGAATTTGCCCTATCTGCCGATAATTCCCAGTTACTATAACCATAACCATAACCATAACCATAACCATAACCATAACCGCCCTTAGCATATGGGGTACTATCAGTATGGCCAGCAAGACTAATTTTATTCGGATAATCATTTAATACCGGTGCTAAAATATGGAGAATGTTTCGCATGTTTTTGTCAATTACCGCACTGTCGATGCCAAACATAGGCCGACTTTCACCATCAATAATTTGTATCTGTAACCCGTCCTCCATCAAATCTATTAATAAATTAGATTTTACATCCTGCAAACGAGGATCATTCATAATTAATTGTTCCAGATCCTGTTGTAATTTTTTAAACCTTTCTGGTTCACTGTCTGGTAGCTGAATAGTCTGTTCTACTGCTGTATCACCGTCTTGATAAATAATTTCTTGGCCACCACCAGGTATAGGGTTAGTAACATCACTACTATTAGTGCCTTCATTTAATGAAGTTTTCAGTGGCGTACGAAAATAATCGGCAATACGAGTCAGTTCCTGAGGACTAGATATGGATAAAATCCACATGACTAAAAAGAAAACCATCATAGAGGTCAATAAAATCTGCATAAGCAATTTTCCACGAGTCAGTGCGATGATAACCTATTTTTCTACGCCGTTTTTTCTTGATGATGATAGTAGATTTTGCTGTTTTCATAATCAATAATCTTTAACATCAACAGAATTGGTACCGATCTGATTTTTCATACTACGCACATGATCCTCTAATTCGTAAAAAGAGGGCCCATCATTCAAAAACAGCGTCTTACGACCAAACTCTACCGCAATTCGTGGGGCATAACCATTAAGGGAGGACAGTAAAGTGACTTTAATACATTCCATCATCTTAATTTGTTGATGGCTCTTTTGGCGCACCAAATTTGCTAATGGTGAAATAAAACCATACGCCAGTTAAATACCCAGGAAAGTTCCTACCATCGCATTACCGATTAATATTCCCATCTCGCCGGCAGGTCTATCAGCGGAAGCAAGGGCATGCACCACCCCCATCACCGCGGCAACTATACCAAAAGCAGGTAATAAATCACCTAACATACTTAAACTAACCGCAGGGATTTCAACCTCTTGTTCAAAAGTGGCAATTTCTTCATCCATCAATGCTTCAATTTCATGTGCATTCATATTGCCAGTAATCATTAATCGCATATAGTCAGTTAAAAAGCTCATTAAATGCGGATCATTTAATAATTTAGGATATTGAAAAAAAATGTCACTTTGATGTGGATTTTCAATATCTCTCTCCAACGATAAAACACCTTCTTGGCGCGATTTTGTTAGTAGTAAAAATTGTAGCGCCATTAGATCCATGTAAATTATTTTATTATATCGCGAACTTGTTAGTAATTTTGGTAATACGTTCAATGTTGTTTTAATCGCTTTGCCATTATTCGCTACAATAAAACCACCTAAACCAGCCCCTAAAATAATCAAAAACTCAGCCGGTTGATAAAGAGCAGACAAATGCCCCCCAACAAGTAAATAACCAGCTAATACTGCTCCAATAACCACAAGATAGCCTAAGAATACAAGCACTTCATATTCCCTTTATTGATTGATGAACTAGAGATCCCTATTCAAAGCTAACATACTGGCCTATAAGAGAGTTATGGTAAACCTAAACCATAATTCTCTATTTTATAAGTCCAGTTGCTCCACTACTGAATTTTCCCCAATACTTGCGGATGAATATCGGCAAATTGACAAGAATGTTTACGTTTTTTGATTGCTCTTGAAGGTGGTTGGCATAAACTACAAGCAAAAATGTTCACTGGTTGGTGTGCATGGGTAATAAAAGTTCCACCACAACAGCGACAAGTTGATGGTTGCAACATGCCACTATCAACAAATCGAACTAGCGTCCATGCCCTTGTCAAAGCAAGTATAGGTGGTTTACTAGGTTCAGTGCCGCATTGTTCTAGATACAAACGATAAGCCCGTACGACAGCATTTATTCCCCTATAATGACCACTGGTTAATAAAAAGCGATAAGCATTATAAAACATAGAAGAATGAATATTTTGTTCCCAAGTCATAAACCAATCGGTTGAGAATGGCAACATACCTTTAGGTGGTGGATTACCCGGTAATTCCTTATATAACTTAATTAATCGTCCTCGGCTGAGTTGAGTTTCACTTTCCAACATTTGAAGACGTGCACTAAATTAATTAAATCTATAGCCAAATGGATATCTTTTGCTTCTTGAACAATACTTTTACTCGTCATAATTATGCTCTTCTTTTTATCGATTTATCATTTTCCGATAATTGTTGGAACAAATGAGTTGATAATAAAATTCCGGTGTGAATTTGTTGTAGATTATCAACACGAGATTCTTTAGTTAATTGTTCAATCGTTTCGCTATTGTTAAATCTAAAATTACATATTAATTGATTAGTTTCAGCTAACTTAACTAACTGTGGTAATGTCAAACTAATCAATGAATCTGCCGTTTCCTCGGTGATACCCAGTCGAAACATAGCGGAAGCTTTTTCTTCCTTAATAAGACGTTGTGCAAGTAATAAATAAGAAAGATTAATATCGTAAATTTGCTTCAATGAATCTGCTGTGTTCATATTTTTATACTCATTTATTCTATTTAGTTAAATTTGCTGGTGTTTTGCTATAAGAGTACTTACCATTAATGACATCTAATGGGTTAAATTACTTTTATTCGGCCGCTAAAAATTGCTCTATAAATCTATCTTAAAAACCAAAGTCTTATGGTCATAACTTACTTCAATATTTGTAAATTGAATAAAAATTCACACTTAATAACGAGAATAAGCTGCATCTTTATAGCTGATTCTTACGATTATTCAGTTGTACTTAGGCTATTTAAATTTAACGTTATGTTATATCAAAAATAGCCGGCTTTTGTTATTAAACTCAATATTAATTTTTTTTATTAATTTATCTACTCAGAAAAATAGAATAATAACTAAGGTTATTTTATTAATGTAATCAATTAATAAATATTAAAATAACCATTAATTAGCAATACTTGAAATAATAAATGCAACATAACAACAAGCAGATTATAATGCTAAAAAATCAGAAAAAAACAATACTCATGCAAATGGAAAAAACAAAAATACGACATTTATCATTGTAAACTATTTTTTATAAATTTTATTTACGTCGAGAATGAATAATAATTCTCTTACTTATGAATATCAGTGACTCATATTGAATTTAAAAATAATTTATATAATTCAATATATTATATAAGTAAAAATCTAATTTAATAAAATTTTTAGGCCAAAAATAACATTGAAGATATTTGCATATAAAAAATTACTTATTTTACGATAAAAAATATATCATTCTTGATATAAAAATGTTTTATAAAATAAAGATATTCTTAATAGAGATGTTTTTATTTAAAATTTAGAATATATAATACAAATAATAAAAGAAATATTTTTAAAAATATAATATAAAAATAGTAATTTTTTAGTAAATAATACCTGGTCTTATAGGCTTATAAAGCATATTTAGTTATAAATTATTTATTAAAACAATTATCAATTTAATCAGCTTTAAAAACCCTTTACCCATGGCAAAGATACTCAGTGCAGAAATAATAATTCACTAGGTTAGGAAGATGTTAATTTATATTTAATCTATCTCTTTTGGTATCACATAAATACCTGCACCTGCCGTATTCTCATTAAAAAACCAAATACCAGTAGGATATTCAGGCAACTCAATTAAATACATTATTCCCTCATTAAAAGGCTCTATTAATCGAATAATACCTTCTCGCATCTGCTCGCCATCAGTCTTTACTAAAACGCTATCATTGATTTTCATCGGTTATGCCAAAAAATTGAATGTTGTACCAAAAAATTTTACTACAAAATAATAAAGAAGCCTGCCGCTTGCACGACAGGCTTCAAGAAATCCATTTATTTAACTAATCTTAAAGAGCAGTTACATTCGCTGCAGCTGGGCCTTTCGAACCATCTTCAATAGTAAATTCTACATTTTGCCCTTCAGCCAGGGTTTTGAATCCATTTCCTTGAATGGCAGAGAAGTGAACGAATACATCTTTGCTACCATCAGAAGGAGTGATGAAACCAAAGCCTTTAGATTCGTTAAACCACTTCACTTGACCCTTCATTTTGTCAGACATGTGCCTTTTCCTATATAACTAATAAACATTGCCGCTTTCGGCAGGTATACAAAAGCCTACATCACTATTTAATTCATGGAAGCACTCAGCAAGAAACGGTCGAAAGGCTATCAAGGATAACGCTACTCATAACACATTAACTTAAATGTCGTAAATAAAATATATTTGTTTATTAGGCTTCCTCCCATTAACGCACGAGTAGTTAATAATATCAATAGTTTTATGCTTTTGTTTAAGAAAAAAATCGAATTTTTTCAAGAATATTCTTCGTTAACCCAATAAATTAATAAAAAAAACAAAATGATCTAAATAAATTCATAAATATAAATTTTTTTTCTGTTTGGGGCGATTTCTAATCAATAGAAATTTTGTTTAAAATAAGAGAAAAAAGGTATGTCGATAACCCAAGCAATTTAATATGCTAGTCTCAGGGTTTAGATTCATCTATAAATCTAATCAATTAAGGTAAATATCATGGATATGATAAAAGTAATCCTGAATGAAAATCTCTGCCAAATAAATAAACAGCAAAACCGTAATAATCGGCCTTATCTAAATTGGCAGTTTATTACTGCGCATCCATACCTATGTATAGGAATGGTCATGACTTACTTGCTAACAGCGATTCTAATCTATCATACCTCGTACTTTGGTTTGTACTGGACAATCGGTTTTATACAATTTTTTCTTTTGCCCGCAGCTGCATTACTGTTTGATATCCAACCAACATACCGCTTTAAGGATATTGGGATACTAGATTTACGTGTATGTTACAATGGTCAATGGTTTGTTACTGAAAAAATATCAGATACTGCAATTAACAAAATACTTGCTGAGCCAACTATCAACAATGCAATCAAAACCGAGTTAAAACGTCTTATCAAGCAAAAAAACAAAATAACATTTTATGATATATATCTACTTGCATACCCACCTAATTCAATAAAAAATCGCTCATAATTCATATAAAAGTCATATAATATCAGATAAATAGTTTGTTTTTGATGCAATGTGATTACAGTATAAACAAACAGTAAAAATATTATATTTTTAACGTTGACAGTGGTGCAGGACATCGTTAGTATGCAGCCAGCTTTTTTAGCTAGCTTAATTCCTCCATAGTGTAGTCGGTAGAACGGCAGACTATTAATCCGTATGTCACTGGTTCGGGCCCAGTTGGAGGAGCCAAATACTTAAAGCCCGCAATCTTGCGGGGTTTTACTTTTTAGTTAACATACCATAATTATACGCCGCCAAAATTTACTTGTTTTTCATCCAATTCTTTTAGCTAATACAAAATACGCCACTCAATTTGGTTAATTTTTTAAACTTCTACAATATAAGCTAACAAATAAAAACATAAAGCTTAAATATCAATTACTTAAAAATATATAGCTCATTTAATATACGCATTTACACGTAAAAACAAGCGATTTCACTCACTATAAATCAATTACTTACGGCTTATAGTGAGTTCTAATTTTAAAAAACCACTTACACTCAACCAACAACTAATAGTTAACAACTTCCTCCAACGTTGGTAATATGATGCCCGTTGGATTGGACTGTTTTTTTGCGGTGAATAATGCTTAATGGAAATCTAAGCGACCAAAAAGCGGTTAATGCCAGACAAAAAAGATAGTGAAGTATGGATGGCAAGGCTAGCAAACGGCACAGGCGACGCTTGGCGATTTCCAGACGGTGAAATAGTGCTTGGCTTTTTTGAGGCTGAGAAAAAAGCAAAAGAGGTGGGCGCGATGCTTGAAGAACGGAAGAAATCCCGGTTTAGTCCGAGTCATTGAAATATGCCCCTGAGCAAGTAGGGGCGCGTTTTAAACTAAAGCTGGATTGAAAAATGAGTAAAAAATTCACCCCAACACCACACGATGCTGTGTTTAAACAGTTTTTAAGCGAGAAAGAGACGGCTAAAGACTTCTTTGATATCTGGCTACCGGATGAGATTAAGACGCTGTGTGATTTAGATAGCCTCAAAGTGAAGTCAGGCTCATTTGTCGATAGTGAAATGAAAAACTACCAGAGTGATATTCTCTATTCTGTCAACACCCAACAAGGGCAGGGTTATGTCTATCTGCTGATTGAGCACCAATCCACGCCGGATAAACTGATGGCATGGAGACTTATGCGTTATTGTATGGCTGCTATGCAAAAGCATTTAGAGGCTGGACACAAAGAGTTGCCGCTGGTTTTTCCTATCCTGTTCTATTGTGGTGAGAAAAGTCCGCATTCGTATAGTACTGACTGGCTGGATTGCTTTAATGGCAGAGATATTGCCGAAAAAATCTACACCAAACCGTTTAAGCGGGTTGATGTCACCACCTTAGATGACGGTGAGATTATGCAGCATAAACGAATGGCGTTATTGGAGCTCATCCAAAAACACATTCGACGACGGGATATGACGGAGCTTATGAATGAAATTGTCACGCTGTTGTCGTATAATTATTATACCGATAATCAGGTTATCACTATGTTTAACTATCTCATTCAGGAAGGCAACTCGAAAAAACCAATGGAATTTATCACTGAGATAGCCAAACAATCAGAGAAACACGAAGGAGCACTTATGACTATTGCTCAACAAATTGAAGAAATTGGAATTAAAAAAGGTATTCAGCAAGGTTTACAGAAAGGATTACAAAGAGGTATTCAACAAGGGAAAATTGAGGGCATCCAAGAGGGTATGCAACAAGGGAAACTTGAAGGTATTCAAGAGGGGGAAAAACAGGCTTCCATGAAAATAGCGCGCCAAATGCTAGAAAGTGGTATGGACAGGCAATCTGTGATGAAATTTACGGGTTTGACTGATGCCGAATTGACTGCTCCCTGCCCTAAAGGACGAGGATTCCCACTTCACAGAGACGAACCTAAGCCACAGTAAGCGATTTAGGATTTATAGTCTCTCCATGGGCTAACACTGCTAGACCAGCAGCTTTTATATTTTTGGCGGCGTTAACATCGCGATCATGGTCAGCTCCACATTCAGGGCAGTGCCACGACCTAACATTTAACGTCAATTTAGGTAGCGTATATCCGCAACAGTGACAGCGTTTTGACGAAGGGAAAAATTGATCTATGGCAACTACAGAACGCCCTGACCATTCCGCCTTGTACTGTAACTGGCGTACAAATTCACCCCAGCTTGCGTCTGCTATCGCTTTAGATAGTTTAGGCATCATTGATGACAAAACGCCTGAAATTACCGTTCAATCGCCTCCAACGCTGCTAATAGGATGCCCCTTGAATGGGGCAGTTTGTTTACGCCGGTTTTTTCGGCCAGTCAATATCTGGCGCGGTGGTGGTATCAATATCATTCAGTTTCACGCTGTACATTTCCCAGGCCCGTAGCGCGGTTTTTTCACTATTGGTCGCCATCCCTAAACGTACTTTACGGTCAAGCAAGGTGATTTTTGATTCCGCTTCGTCGATTAACTGGTGTTTTGTTTGATTTGCGGTGTTGATTTGGTCCGCTTTCATCGCCTGAGTATCCGTTACCCATTTTTTGCCATCCCATTTATCGAATTGTGTTGAGGGCACTAATAAAGTGAAGCCGGTTTTTATCTCGCCGGGGTAATCAACGGTATAGGAAGCACGATTGAAGGTATTGTATACCGTCTTGCCGCGGTGGTCTGGCACGTATCGCCACTGGGTGCCGTCAGCACTGCGAACAACAGCAATGTCGTCATTATCGGGAAGCTCTGGCGCATCGATATACGAATATTGGCTGACACTAACCCCTTTGTACACTAATTCCATTGTCGCGCCAAAATATTCATACGGCGGTTCATGACTCGACATATAGGTTTTTATCCAGCCTCGGTTTTTAGCGAAACCGTTTTCATCGATTTCCGCTTTGGGTATTTCTGTACTGTATTTCACTATGCAGCCCTCACTATGTATAAAAATGCGATATTTCGTGGTCGGTTTTCGTGTGCGGTGGGGACAACACGAGAAGGATCAAAAGACGTGATGGCACCCCAATCATCATTCTCCCCGCCAGCGACTCTTGCGCTGAAAGTCTTGTCTACGCTAAAGGCGCCGTCCTCGGCAACAGGAGGCCAATTCCACCCGCGGCGCACATAGCCAATACGTCCGGTGATATTGCGTATAGCGTCCCCTTGATTGCTTAGTACTTTTCTATCTGGGTCAGCGTGTCCGTCTAAATCCAGACCTCGAATAAATTCACCGCACAAATTCGGCAATATCCCAGAAGGATAGGCTTGAGCTAACTGGGGATAGTCGACTGTCGTGAACGTCTGACCTCGGCACACAAAGTACCCATCCGGTGCGGTGGCGTGTGGCCAAGGAATCGGCGCGCCAACCGGATAATTGTTAATCGCGTCAACATCCGCGGTTAATGCCAGTGTGCCATTCGCGTTGTATGGAATATCGATTATTCCTTTTCCATAGGCAAAAAACGCACTATTAGGAGAAGTTTGAAGCGCGCACACAACACCATCTTTTCTTTCTATCATCAGGCCGGAGTAGTCTTTGCCACTTTTGATAACGATATTGCCGGTTCTGAGTACTTCCTGTGAATTTTTCTTGGCATAGTTGTCGTCACAGGCTTTTTGGCTTAGCACTCTATTGGTGGCGTTACCTGTTTGCTGCACGATATTTGCGGCAAAAATAGCGTCTTTTATTGACTGCCACTGGGTGGTATCGGTTAAGGGATTTCCGGCGTTGTTTTCGGTCTTTGATAGATAGATATTGCCGTCAGACAGACACACTGCGCCTTTGTTGTAAGTTTGCTTCTCAGCATATTCAGCAATACCGTTCTGGTAGAGGTGGGTTACAAGAGAACTGATTGTGAATCCCACCGCATTAAAATCCTGCATGGTGGGCAATTCTGAAACAGGCACAATTCCCCAGCCACGCGCAAAATCGGCATTGATATTTTTCTCAAGATTGTCGGTGATTTCTTTTGAACCAATACGGCCTTCGTTCTCGTTTTGCTTCCACCTGCAAACGGTTGAATATCAATGTTGGGTCTTTTAATCTTCAATGTTATGTTCCTATGTTAAAAAGGTTTTCTTGGCAAAATAGCCAAGTCTTGCTTCGGGATCCGCGTCAAAACGGCTGTACCACGAAATGGCATTTTTATGCCCCTTAAATCCAAACGTGCCTTTGGGTTCCTGAGTTACAGAACGCCAATTTCCGACGCCTCGCGGACGTGGGAGTAAGTCAAGCCTTAAGATGAATTCCAGCCATTCCCTGTCTGCTCTGGGCGTAATGACGATAGTGACGACTCGATGTTCTGGCGGTCAATCAGATAGCCCTCCCCCGCAATCACAAAACGCACCGCCTGCTGGAGTGACGACAGGCTGACATCGCCTGTTTGCGTGGCGGTAGCGAGGGCGGTGTTTTTGATGATTTTGAGCTTAATCAGGCTGCCATATTGCTTATCGGGCAATTTCAGTGGCAAAAAATCCTGGGCAAATTTGGATCCGAAAGCCACCTTGTTTTTTCCCGCTCTTTTCGACCAAACGGCAACGCTTTACCGTGATTTTTAAAGCCAAAAAAGCCTTCGCAAGCTCGCCACTCGGCCTGGAGCGCACTGATACCTGACCCAAGAACCGATAATATCCAGCGGGTCACCTTGGGCTTTTTCAAGATCGAAGGCTTCCCGAAAGGCATCAACGGTATCAAAACAATCCGCGAACACATTAAAAAGGGCGGAGATTTCCGCCCTTGCCTTGGGTTTGGTGTAATACTGCTTAATCAGCAGTTTTTGATATTCGGCTTCGAGACTCACGTGACCACCTCATTAACGGTGATGTTGTCACTGACGATGTTGAATTTCTCGTCGACATCAGCTTTTAAAATAGCACTCGTCCACGTGTTACCGTCTTTTGAAATCGAAAGGTCTGAAACATAGTAAGAGCGTGCAATCCGGTTCAAAATACAGTAAAGCGCAGTCACCTTGATATTCCCGCCAATGCGATAAACGGACTTGACCAGTTCGTCTTTAATCTCCTGTATCGGCACAGGCTCGTTGGCTTTTTCACGCGTGGCGGTCAGTTTAATCTTGATTTCCATGATTTTCGGTCGGTCAAATCGGTACTCATGCACCACCTCAAAAACCGTGCCGTCCGCTCTGGCTATCTTGTCGGTGTATTCGCCTTTGATCGTTCCTTTAAGGCCCGTTCCGCCTGTTTTGTTGCGGGCGATGCAATCAACAATTGCTTGATTTTCACCCCCTTCAACAATTACCCAAATCGAATGCGGCGGAAGTATTCAACGCGTCAGTCTCATTGCGTGGCGTTTTCTGTACACTCACTGCATCGGTCACGCCTTTAACCAGATCTAAACGGGCAGCAATGCCGCCTATCGTGCTTTGACTGGCATTTTCAAAGGTTTTTAACCGTCTGCGACGTAACTCACTATCACTTTCGTTTTCCTTGCGTAACAGCCCGTTGATTCTGGCTGGTAATAATCAAGGTGGAGACCTTCGGCTTGTTCCGGCTTTAAGTTCTGATAGAGCTTTTGCACCAGTACCAGACATTCGTGGGCAATCCGGCTATAAATCGCAATGCGCTGCCCGTCAGGGGCGTCTTGTGAAACATTGATGTCACTGCCGTAAATTGTCTTAAACTCGGCAACTCCAAGGTTTCAATCAGTTCGGGTAATGTCGCAATCGTGATACCGTTTTCATCGAGCTTGATATTCACTGGCTGACCTCCTGATCGAGGTTGTGTGTTCGGTTAAAGACATCGGTATAATCCAACTGAACGTGTGCGGTGAAGTCCTGGAACGGTGATGTTGAGCTTATCGATGCGCACAACGCCATTTGTCCCTAATGCCACCTTGTAGATTTCACGGCGCAACGTTTCGCCCGTACCACGACTGCCAAGCAGTTGCAGCCAGTCCAGACCAAACTCAACATCTAGCCACCAATCGGCTTTGAAACACTGGCAAACGCGTTTCGATAATATCTGGTGGATCGCTTCGCTATCAATCAGGTAATCATCAAGCGAATGCCCAAATCGCCAATCGTTGTGCTCGGTTAACTGTGCTGTTTTCACGAAAATCACCTTCGGGTTAATTGGGTTTTCCGGTGCTGCCATTGCCTGTTTCTACGCCTCCGTGCGTATGATTGCCTGACATCGATATTGCCTACCGTTAACGATTGTTGGCAGCGATAACGCCTTTCACAACATCAAGATTGCCGTTAATTGTGACGTTGAGATCTACGTGAATATTGTGTGTAAAAACGTGGTCACCTGCGGTTGTCGCCACCTTCGGTATCGCAAAGGCCCCGTCATGATTGCACAGCCCCAAAAGGGCGCACGAATCGCTATAATCATGCAACCGATTCTCTGCTCCTCGCACGTTGTCGTTGCCGGTGCATATTGACCAATTATCGATAGACAACTATCAAAGGTGAGCAAAATGCAGTAATCGCCCACGGCGACCGGATAGGCGGTGTAGCTGCCGCCCCCTTGTGACGAAGAGACAGGGACATTAGGAAAAAACCGGGAAATTCGATTGCGTGAATTTCATCATTAATCACTACGTTCTTTAACGTGACAGGCTGGCAATCGACGGTGGTTTGGTTCACCTTAACCACCCTAGCAATCAAGGCACAGCCCATCTCAGATTTGATATGATTGGCAATGGTTTTCATCAGTTCGATATTCACGCCTTACTCTCCTTCACCACCACGTAGTTTTTTTCCTGCTGGCATTTGCACGTCATCGCCCAACTCGCGGTGTCACTTTCACTGCGTAGTCAATCGCGCAAATGCGATAAACGCCGTTAAGATGTGGAAACCTTGCTGTCTATCGCTACCTGATAACCAATTGACACATTGGGATTAAAGGACGCTTTTAAAGGCCAGCACGTTTTTGCTTCGTCCAGCGTGGGCGTTTCCATCAATCCGTGATGATCATCAATTCCGCTTTCCCGTTTTGCACCTCGTTTCGTCTCAAAATATGAAGCTGTCCGTTGTCAATATAGAGTTGCTCCTTTTCGTCTTTGAGCTTGCGTAATTCATCAAACGAAAAGCCCGTCAGGATTTTGGGGCGACTTAACGGCAATTGCGCGGTCACTTTGCCTTTTTTCACGCCTGTCATGGTACTCACAGCAGCATCGACCGCCTCAGACTTTGAGGTTACGGCTTTGCTAATCGTTGCCGTGCGAAAAGCAAAACCGCCGTCGGCAATTTCCAGCGTGGTGACTATCTCAGTGCCTTGCTTTGATCGTGTGACTTTAGTGACAGAGCCGGAAAACAGGAAGCTTCTAAACCCGTGGTCACATAACCTACCGCAAGTTGAGCGA
>NZ_JBUIOB010000018.1:0-26719 GCF_056113345.1 Candidatus Arsenophonus phytopathogenicus | reverse complement strand
TATAAGGTGCCAGATTTTGCATAACCTGATTCCATTGCTCTCTTTGCAAGTCTATTGCTTCACGTGACGCTCTGGCCTGTTCGCTAGCGCCGTTATCTCCACTGCCTCCACCCATCTTTTAATTCCTCTTTGGTGACCTGGTACATTGTCATATTGATTTGTTGATTACCCGCGGTTAATGCATTGTCAATCACACCGACTCTTCGCATATTCATTAATTTACAGATAGCTTTCCCCCACGGCGTTTTTTCAGGAACATAGGTAATAACGGTGGAAAAATTGACATTATCCACCAACCATGTTGAAAAATTTCTCGTTGCTATCAATGCATATTTGCCCCGAAAACCCGGATCAAACACCGGATGAATTTCAATTAACTGGTTGCGAATAAATTCTATTGAAAAAAAACCAACCAGCATTAACCCTTCATAAACACCCACATAAAGCTGATTGTTCTTTAATTGATAATCCCCGTTATTTTCCATGGCATAACCGATCTTGCTTTTATCTGTAAAAAACCGCTGGAATTGTTGGATATTGTCAATAATTTTAATTTTCATCAGTCAATCAACCCGTGCGATCTTAACGCGTCTTCTAATGCCTTTATTCGCTGGCGAGATGCGATTAACGCATTAGCCAATGCATCAATTTCATCTTTGTCATAATCTTTTCCAATTTAGAAGGATTGATCGGCATCAAAATTTTTCTTCAAGGGCGTACCGATAGCTGGCGTAAATCCCATAACACGCTGACCAACCACTTTTGTGCCGTTAACAGAATAAGCAGTGTTGACATTGAGGGATGATGATAAATTTTGCTGAGTGACTCGACTCAACGAGACGTAATCAACGATGATTTCAGATACTTTACCATCAGATCCTGTATCTTTATCTTTAGTCCATTTACATCATTTTCAATATTAAGCACTCTAACTTCAAGACTTGCTAAACCCTCCTCAGTTTTTGTTATTCTTTCTTCGTGATGACCAAGAATAATATCCTGCTCTTCATTTTTAATTTGGGCTGAATAGGCTTCATAGCCCGCATCATTAGCCCTATTAACCACCTTGCCTATATCCTCAGCACCGCTTAATACTATTCGACGGTAGGTTTCACTAAAATTTTGAGGCAGGATATCGGGAGCAATATAGGCACCTTGTACACTGATTGGATTTTCCAGTCGTGAGTTGGCATAAGACTGATTAGGCATTATTCCATCCTTACTGACAGGTCAGATAATGTTACGGGTGATTGAGTGATAATACGTATCTTAAAACCAATGTTTTTTCTCACTCTGCCAATTCTTCGCCAAATAATTCGCTGGTCATAACGAAAGGGTGAGTTTTGCCCTATCAATTGCTCTCTGCCATAATTGATACCGTCTGTTGTTGCAGATAGAAATAGTTTGTCAGCAATTTGGGCAACACCCGTTGAGGCTTCCAGTTCAAAATCAAATAATCTTGCATTGTCAGCTTTTATCATGGGTGTATAAAAAAGGTGCTCTGTCGATTGTTCATATTGATTTGAGGCATTAAAAACCAAATGACCGGTAACACCCTCTTTTTTGTCACCCACTGTTATTTGATTTCCATAGAACATAAAATCAATCGCACGATAGGGATCGTCATAAAAACCTGTTTTGAGGATTGACCATTGATTATGTGCCGAAGCATCAAAGCAAAGTGTGTGTTTAGGCAGGTGAAGGATTAATAATTCATGGTTATCAAATTTAATGGACTCCATCACTGATGTAGATAATTCTTCAGCAGAATAATGACTGATGATTTTATCAATGGTAGCGGTTGATATTTTGTTTTTTTCACCCGCGCCGATAATATAAATAGCAGGTTGTCCGGTTGATTGTTGGCTTAGGATGGCGTATTTATCCTGATAACGACATTTGCAATCACGACCGGCAATACCCGACGGAATCATATAAGCTGGCTGAGCCTGATAGATGGGTTGAAGAAGCTTCATCCGATCCAGTCAAGGTAAAATACTCTATGCTTGATGAACCAAAACAAATAATCATATCTCGCCATGAGTCGACGGAAACGATACCATCGGGCTGAGATTCGGCACGATAGAAGGGTCTATATCTATCCGGTTTAGATTCATCCTCCAGATCAGTTACACCAAATCGTTCACCGCCTTTTGTAGCCAGATGTAACGTCCCCGATTGCGGCAGACATCGATCACTTCGCCTAAATCATATTGCGGGTATTTATCCTTTGGCCAGTTTGATAATTCCTTCTCTGTTCCGTTATATCGATAGAACTTTAGTTTACCGCCAAAACAAACGGCCTGACTGTTTCCTGAATGAGAAAGTGAAACCCGATCAGTTCCAGGTATATTAGCAATTTGAATGCCATTAAGATAAAGCTTGTTACCACAGACTCGATAGAGCGTGTTGTTTTTTGTATTAAATTGCACACCACGTGATATGCCGTTCACTTCCTGCTTTTTTCAATACCAGGGAGTAATCTTAAGTAACCCGCAGCATTAAGTACCTCTTTAGGTGTTGCCAGCATATTCACGGGTAAGGCATCAATATAATCGGCTGTCTTGATATCTTTAGCTAATCCTTTAGCGAGCGGAATCTGCATTTTTGGCATGGAATCCCCTCTCAGCATAATAGCTATCAGCTCCTAACGAGGAGTATTTATTACCTTGACCAACAGGCATATCACCCCGCCTTTCTATTGATGGAACACTGAGCGTGTCAATAAGAAGCGCATCATAGGATGCGGCGGCCGACGCTTCTTGTCTCGGGGTAGGCTCAATGCCATAATCCGATAACATTCGCAGCATCAATTGATAACCAATGGCATGCTTATATTTGCGAGGAAGGCCTGTTGCATCATTCGGTGAGGGTTGTTCATCTAATGAAAACTGATAGCCCAAATCCCCAAATGTAATTTGTAACTCTGCCATTAAGTCTTCAAGGTCAGTAATACTATCTTCAAGCGATTGGGGTGCTAACTCTGTGTTAGTGGCAACTGAGTCAATACCCGCCTTGCGCAAAACAAACAGAGCAATCTCACCTTTAGTTAGCGGTTTTGTCATCTTTAGTGCCCTTCTCTTTTTTAGGCTCATTAGATTTTTCAGGTGTTTTTTTAGGTTCCTTTACTTCATCAAGAGATGAAACAAAGCCCATTTTTTTGAAGGCAGGGAAATCCGCTGGCGTAATGCTTTGTTTTTTCCAAGTGCATAGGCGATAAGTTCCGTTCCCTCATCAGCAGCATGAATTAAAATTTCCTGCTGCAATATAGGTACCTCTGCTCGCACAACTTCTTCCATCGCCGTATAATCTTTTACGGGCAATTTAGCGGCGCGCTGTTGATGAGATTGTAAACGTTGAATAAACCGCTCCTGAACTTCTTGTTGCTGCCTTTGCTGCACTTGTTTCTTTTGTTCGGCATGGCTTTTTTTCTCATGCCAATCTGTCAGTGCTTTTTCATAGACTTCTTCATCATAATCACACGATTCCAAGGTGGGTTTAGCCGGAATAACGTTATCATGATCAACTGGCGATTGATGAGACTGCTTGGCTGTTGATTCCTCAAGCTGTCGTTTCAATTCGCTATTTTCTTTCTGTATCTTTTCAAACCCTCTACGAAGATCTCTTACCCATTTTGGGGCAGCCTTATCTTCGTCAGAATCATTACTCAAAGCGATTTCTTCATCGCCGATCTGCAAGGCGTAATCTTGCTCCTGATCGACGTTCTGATCTGGTTTTTCTTCATCAGATGATTCACCATTGACAATTTCTGCATTGTCAGTGGTGTTACTCTCACTAACTTGTTTTGTTTGTTCTGTTGTTTCTAGCTGTTGTGGTTTCTGATTTTCAGACATAGGTACCGCCTGACCATCAATAATCAGTTCATTTTCCATTTTTCTACTACCCCTTAACGCTGCGAGAGATCCGCAGGTGACTTTAGGTTAGGTTGAGATTGAAGGGTTTTCTCCACATCCCTATTTTTTTTATGCTGCGTATCGGTTGCTTTTAGGATTAACTCGGCATCCGCTCGTGATGAGTCGCCTTGTTCTTTCTGGAATTGATGTAACATTTTTAGCGCTTCTCTAATTTCAGAGCGCTTTGTACTGTCAGCAGAGGCAAGAAGTTGAACCACTTTAGCTTCTGCTACTCTAGCCTCAGTCTGAGCCTGAAAAGCTTTAACCTGAATAGACAACTCTTCGTTCTTCGCTTTCTGAACTTCAGCTTGCCCTTGCATCAATACCCCTTGAGCGGCGACAAGTTCAGCATTAGGTTGTTGGGCTTGCTGTTGAGCCTGATCAACAACTTGGGCTTCTTCTGCATTACGAGGCTTAACAACGCCTTGAGTTAATAACTGCTTGCGATTGTAATCTTTGAACTCGTCGAGCCCTTCCCCGTCCATATTATCTAGAATAATCCCCTGAACAACTGCACGCATTGGGTCTTGCGGTAACATTCCAGCCAACAGATTAGTCAGAACTGAAACAGTAGCATCACGTCTCGCGGTATAAGATGGCCCCACATCAACGGTGACATCATAACGACCCGTCGATAAGTCATTCATCGCAACCACTTGTCCTGTCTGCTTATCTTTGATGGCCACCGACATTAACGCTATATCATCAGTGCCATCATCATTAATAATACGGACTTCTCTGTCTGAACCATAAACTTCTCTGGCCATCGATAACCAAACTTCACCCGCCCTTTTGAGGCTTTTAGCCATGTTATCTAAATAGATAAATGAAGACATATCTGATCGATGCATCAGATTATTGACGGTTTCTTTTGCTATATTACTCGGCATCTGCTGCATGGCCTGACTTGAACCGGTTACTTCTTGAATATCACTACTGGTTTGTTGTAATAATGCCGCCATTGCCTGATTGAGTGGCTGCGGTTGGGTGTATCCTATTGGCGTTGGTGGAGCAATAATATTGCCTTGTTTGTCAACAATCTCATTTAATGGTAAAAAAGCGGGTCTGTCCTTATCCCTGGTTTCCCAATATTTCTCCAGTTTTTTTATCTGACTTTTACCAACAATCGGAATCGAACCCGTATCCTGAGTCGCAGAATCTGCCAGCATCGACACTTGTAAGTTATACAACCGTTGTGCATCCATGGCTTTTGCTATATGCCCCTCAACTCGCTCAATATCATCGATAAACCACCGCTTACCATAGACTGGAATTAACGGAATATGATCACCTGGTATTCGTTGAGCTTTCTCGAGGAATCCATCACCATCAATCACTGAGACATAAACACGTTTGCGCTTTATAGTTCGCCGAGCTTCCTCAATAAAGCCTATGTCTTCAAGATCATCCTGAACAAGTTGAAGTTGATCACTGTCATAGGTGACTGTTTCATTAGTGAAGGGATTTCTAAAACTAATAACATCGACGGATTCTTTTTTTACTTCATAATACTTGGCAATATAAACAATATCATTATCAAACCAGTCATAATCCCAAGTTTTCTCAATTCTGCCATCTAACGTCGCCGGATCTTTATTGTATTGTGCTTTGTATTTATCAACTGACAGTGAATACATACAGAAAAGCCCACTGTGCATCAGATTTATCATATTTCTTGGCGTCAGGATCAAACCAAACGGAGCGGGCAGGATCGTATATTGGCTCCAAGCAAATACGCTGTCTTTCGTCCATGGGTTCAAGTTCATTGACTAAATTTGTCGTCAGCCTGAAACAACCAAATCCACCTGTCGCGGCATCATCGAATGCATTATCACATGCCTCACCACCGTCAGTTTCTTCGTAATCAGCACGAAATAAACCATTTAATTTATTGGCTAATTCTTCGCTAGCTTCCTTGTCACCAGGCCTAAATTTCACCGTAATTCGATTATTGCGATATTCGCTAATTATTCTGTTTAATTCATTAGATATTTTATTGATTTCAAATTTGGGATATTTCGCAAAATATTTTTTTACTTCAGAGCCAGCGACCGTTGCGCCTTCCCATTGCCCACCAGGAACGCGCGCAAATCTTGTCGCCTCAATACATTTACTTCTTACTTCTTCTTGCGATGAATGCGCACGGTCAAATCTGAGCATAATTTGCTCATGTCTTTTATGTAATGTTTCAGCCATAATTACCAACTAGAAGATGAGGGGACGAATATTTCAGTGTCTTCTTTTAAGCGGATGGGATTAGCAAATGACATTATGAGGGTATCAGCCATATTGGGCGACTTTATCCCTTTTGATCTCATTTCCTCTTTGCTTCTCAATTGAATTAATCGATTACCCGGTGTACGTTTTCGTTGTTGTTTAACCAATTCAGATTTAAGTTGTGATAACTTCTCTATTTTTGATGATAGACTTATCAGTTCTTCAGGATCAATATATTCTCCCTTTTCAACTGCACACCATGTTTTATAAAATCTGTCTGCCAAATAAACCCAATATTGAGCGCGTTTATTTCTAAACGTATCGCGGTTAGTTCTGTCATCATTATTTAAAGATGGGATATATTCTCCGTTCCCTGGAACATATATTTCATTAGGATAATCGGGAGAATCACCAGCGCCAAAGCCAGTCACAACCATCTTATTACCATCATTGCTATGTCTTAGATGGGTTTTTACTGTACCCGCACCTAAACCAATGTTGTCATAAATAAAATCATCAGCTCGATAGTCAAAGGCTTCATCAAAAGCCCTAATAGTTGCATCTGCCACATCACCTTCTGACCAACTCACACAATCCTCAACAAGAACGCCATAGCGTTTTGATAATGCTTTTTCATCCTGACCAGAATCGGCAGGATCAAAGGTAACAACACGAATGCCTCTTGGCCTAAGTCCTAACTTGATGTGTGCATCGATCGCAGCATCTACCCACTCAGGCTGAATTAATGCATCATCATAATTAGCATCACACTCTCCACCGTAAATATGAAGCCATTTTTTATAGTTTTCACGTTTCATCTTCTCAGCATCATTTTTTAGTTCTTCTGGTAACCAAGGGTTATCCAGATAGCTCACTTTACCGACATATATTTCATCGTCTTCGTAATAGCCTTGATCATCAATCCTTTCCTTGTAAGGCTTAACGAAACGCTTATATACAGCGCCATCTTCTTCTGCCGGATTAAATGAAAACCACAGCTCAGAACCTGACTTACGGATGGTTGGAATAAGTATATCAAGACTTTTTTCAGATACTGTTTCAGCCTCTTCTACCCATGCAACATCAAAGTCGTGCTTTGACTTGATAGAAGCAATATTACGTGCTAACTGTCCGTATTTGAAAAGAGAGTCATTGATACCTTTAATGCAATTATCAAGAATACGAAACCGATTTTGTAACCTCAGCGTTTCTACCTCTGCTTGTAAAACAGCGTGTACAGAATCTTCTATAGAATTCATAAATTCACGCAAACACAAAAATCTGCGCCTATTAATCGATGCTGTTATTAATGCTATCTTAGCAAAAGAAACCGTTTTCATGCCGCCACGACCACCAAAGTAAACTTTTATGCGTTTCGGTTTAAACATTGGCGCGAACTTTTCACTAATTTGCACCTTCACTTATAGTCATTCCTATAAATTCAATACTAATTTTGTTGTCCGTTTCAATTGCGCCGCCATCTTTACCTATGAGGGCAGTTTCTTGTTTTTCTGCGTAGCCATGATTGGATAACATTAATTTAACAATCGTTGGGTTAAACTCGCCTGTAAGCCCTTTATTTATCAGGCTATTTTCTTGAATAGTTTTGATAGCCGCTAACGTGCCTGAAAATTCTTTATTTTCTTTAGCATATTCCTGTGCGGTAGACCTGCTAATACCTAAGTAACAGGCTAGGCCAGCTACGCTGGGTACCACATCGCCTACCGTTTTATATTCACCATTTAAATAGTGTTTAGCTTTTTCAAGACTGACGACTAATTTACTTGGGCGTCCAATTTTCTTTTTACTCACCATAATTTACTCGCCAGGTTTACTGGAAAAGGAGTAAAGCTTCTTTCCCCTTTTGGATTGACTTTTGCGCACGGGCAACAAGCGTACTTTCTGCGCCGGACTCGTGCCATAAATCCTTAAATATCTCAAATTTCAGCTTCTCGTCTTTCACAAAATCGATGTTAAAATATCAAGGCGCATTTGTTGTTCTGCGGTTATTTCTTTCATCATTTCACCTGTTTCAAATTAATGTTTATGTTTAGCCGCACTCTTCGCCCATCGTTTAGCCTGATTGAGACAATCCGATATCATCTTGCCTCTTCTGCTAGCTGGCTGTTTGCGGTAATAGCGGATCGCTTCACTTGTTGCCATTGCTGCTATTGATGAAGAAAAGCCGAGCTTTAATAACTCGGCCTTGATATTGGCTTCAATGAATTGTTCGGGGGTCATGCTTGACTTTCTCCATTTGCAGGGTCTTCAAATCCAGGCAGCGTTAGTTGAGAAAGTGACAAAATGGTTTTCTCAGCTTTACGTATCTTATTCAGATGACGCTTACGTAAATTCATTAAGTCACTGCCTTTTCTACCAAAATTGTCAAAAGACCATTTATTCGCAGCAACCAGACGGTTTTGCATCTCTCCAATGGTTAAATCCTTCAATTCATTAATATCGAGAGAGGCTAAAGTTGTTTTATCAATCTCTTCTTTTTCTATCAAATTAAGTACCCATTTACGTATCTCTTTAGCAACTGGCGTATCAGCAAGCATACCTAATAAGTGAAGACCGCGAAGAGAAAATAAACGTACTTTAGTTTGAAGATTGGCCCCTCGCTTTGATTTATTCGAGGTCACTGTTGCGATGACCTCGGTCATCGCAGAAGTAAATTCATCAGCATTAGCATTGTATAAATTCGTTACCGATTTAGTCTTCGAATAAGCCAGCAATTCAGCTACCTGTTTACTTGTAAACCAAATTTTGTTATCTCCCTTATCAAAGGGAATGATACTTTTTTCTTTAAAAGTTAAAACGCTATTCATCGTACTGTTCCTTATAGAAAATCGAACCTGCTCACACAGAAAAGCCGCCCACAGAAAAGTACCATTTTAAACGGCAATTCTCAGGCTCGACTTTCTGTAAGGTTCTGTGTTTGATTAATGCGCGGTGAGGGCGCAGTGATTATTAAGATTTGAATGTGCCAATTAACAATTGATTGACAGATATTTCATTGTTTTTATTACAAGAGGTCAAGTTGACCACCTGGGTCATTTGATGTGCCAATGACCGATTCAATGACACTGTGTGTTGACGTAACCCTGAAGCCCTAAGGTTTGGGCGGTGACTGTAGCAATCTGTTCTCGTAAGGTGTAATAAGCCTGTTCAGCGTCTGCTGTAAGTCGGGGGGCGGTGCCATCATCCACGCCGGCGGCACCGGACTCTTTGGGGCAGGTGGCATTGACCCGCAACCGCTTAAAACCCCGAGCAACATCAAGCCTGAGTGCCTCAATCGTCTGTCTCGCATGCGTTAATTCCTGATAATGTTTTTTGTCCATCTCGGCCAGCTGGTCAAGCTGAATACGTTGGGTCTGTATATGATGTTCGGTTTTTTCCGCCTGTTGCCGGGCATGCTCCGCTTTCATCTGCCAGAGGCTGGACTCTGCGCGATAATGCATCAGACCAATCGACAGGGCTGTTATCACGGCCAGCAGGACAATCAGTGATCCGCGCATCATGACAAAAACCTCTCCCGTTCCGCCGCTCGCCGTCTGACCAGTCCAGTCAGTTTTTTTCCGTCCGCATAGACCCAGCGGTTAAATTCATTCGCCGCGCCCGCAACATCGCCCGCATTGAGTTTTGTTAACAGGGTCGAGGTCGCGAATGCTTCCTCACCGATGTTAAAGACCAGTGATACCAGCGCATCAAACTGGAGTTGGGTCAGCGTGACCCACACACACCGGTTAATCACGTCCTCTGTCTGCTCGAGGTCATCGGTTAAAAAGCGTTCCGCCTGTGACGGTGAAATTGTCATCCGTTCCGTCACCCCCTGCGTATGCCCATAGCCAATCGTCCAGCGTCCGGCCGGACAGCGATAAGCCCGAAGGCGACACCCCTCAAACTGTTTAATCCGACTTACCCCTGCGTCGCTGGTTGTCATTTTTTTTCCTTGTGTCCGGTTTTTTGACCGACAACCTCAACCCCCGAAAAGGCAGTGAGTCCGTTAATGCCTCCCCCAGAAAATCAGTGCCAAGGTAACCGATGAAGACACTGGCCAGATAGACCAGACCCGCACTTAACCCGAAAAGCGCCAGCAGGTCACGCGCAAACCACGCAATAATCGCGCATATCGTGGCATCAATCAGGGTCTTGCGCCATTTCTTCTCCTGATATCGCCCGCGCAGCCACGCCATCAGAAACGCCAGCGTTGCGCCCACGCCCTGCTCTTTAATCGACGCCAGGAAAGCGCAAACGCTCTCCCATGCCCCAGTGAACTTTTCCATTATCGTTTTTTCCATGCCTTTTCACCCGTCACAAACGGATTGTGCACACCGGTAATCGCCGCAATACGCCGGTCACGTTCGCGTTCACGCGCATCGGGGGGATATTGCCTGTCCCACTGCATTAAAATTGCTTGCTGCTCAGGGGGTATCACAAAACCATACCGGTCTGACATATAAAACCAGACCCGGGCGACGAGTCCCTTGACGTCATCGCGCGGTTCAAAAACCCGCTGTTTAAAATCCGGACGGCTCTGACACTGCCCGTAAACAAAAGGGACCTGCCCGGCTTCGCCATAGGGCATATTACCCCGGTCGTTATTCACTTCACCTGACTCCGGTGCCAGATTGTGCAAATCGCCTTCCGCTTTTCGAAATTCCGGGTCTTCTTGACGGCAGCCTTTTCGGCCGCCTTTTTCTTTACAGCCAAACGCCTGACCGAATACCGACGCCGGCACGATATGCTCCCACTCAATCCGCTGTGCACGATGACGGTGAACTTCCCGTCTGACCGCCTGACCACAACTTTCAAGGTCAATTCGACCCCCGTTTTTTCCTGTCCACTGCCAGTCACAGCCACAATAGAGGGTGCCACCTGCACCCTGATTGAGGTCGTGGTAAACGGCCTGACGGGAAACCCATTTCGCTTCACTGAAACTCTTCGGGGTATTAACCGGCTTAGTCGCCTGAGCGGGTGTGCTTAACACACTCAACAAGCACAGGATACCGATTACCCAATGTTGTCTGATAATCATCGTATCTCCTTGAAGGTATTACATTGTTTTGGGTCACCGCTATCAAAACCCCGCTTAAACCAGTCATGACGCTGTGCCGATGTCCCGTGCGTGAACGTCTCGGGAACCACCCGTCCATGACCTTCCCTCTGTAGCCGGTCATCCCCAATCGCTTTGGCCGCATTGAGCGCGTCATCCAAATCGCCCATCTCCAGCCAGCCTTCCTGCTGCACAAAATGCCCCCATACCCCCGCGTAGCAGTCCGCCTGCAATTCCAGCTTTACCGATAACTTATTGGCCGATTTTCTTGACATATTCGCCTGTGCCAGGTCTACTTTTTTCAAGACACCCAGCAGGTGTTGGATATGATGCCCCACTTCATGGGCTATCACATAACCAAAGGCAAATTTACCGTCTGCCCCCAGTCTGTTTTTCATCTCGTCATAAAATGACAGGTCGATATAGATAGTGCGGTCAGCAGGGCAATAAAAGGGCCCTATCAGGGTATAGCCCGTGCCGCAGCCTGTCTCTGTCTCTCCCCGATATATCACCAGTTTCGGCAATCGGTAATGACCGCCTCCCTCAGCAAAAATCTTCCGCCAGGCATCTTCAGTTGATGCCAGTATCACCGAAGTAAACCGGGCTGCTTCGTCCTCATCTACAAAACGATTAACAGGCAACGTTTCTGGCACCTGTTCAGATGCCGCAAAAGCCCAGCGATAGCCCCCCAGTAACAGCAGGAGGATAACTACCACCCACCCCCACCAACGCCAGTGTGAAAACACAAAACCTTCTGCTAACAGCGGTTTATATTTAAGTTTTCTTTTCTTTTTCTTTGCCTTTTTCTTCCGGCGCTTCAAGGCTTCTTCCAGACTGGTATACTCTTCCTGTGCTTCGGCGGTATTCCGCCGGTCTTCTACCTGCTCACTTTCCCGTCTCTCTTTCCAGTGCATGTATGCCCCTTTTTAAGCCATAAAAAAGGCCGCCTGAGCGACCTCTTTAAAAACAGAACGGTAGCCAGCCGCCTTACTCGTTTTAGGTATTTAATTTGGGAGTATTGCGGTGGCGTAAATGAAAAACCCCACGCTTTCACATGGGGCTATGCACTACTGCCTTATTTACCTTATGTACCCTACGAGCTTATAAAAAGTAGTGCACAAACAAGATATAACTATTTGGGTAACAACACAACCAAAAAGAAAACCCCGCAAAAAGCGAGGCTCTAATATATGTTTAAGCGCTAACTCAATAGCTCTGCTCTACTATAGCATATAATACTGTACGGATGTACGGACAGTCAAGCATTTTACTTTGTTGCTTTAAGGAGAGTGTGAACCGTGCCAGCTATGTAGGATTCAGCCCTACCCATGTACGCAGTGATATAATCCGGTCTTTTCTTCCAGTTTTTAGCTATCATCCGGCATGAAATATGATGCTGATAATGTAAGCAAATGATATTGTATCCATCGATGTCATATTTCTTCAATCCTGCTACTGCTTTATCAACAATTTCACCTTCCTCATCACTTAACCAGGGTCTGTCATCGTCGAATTTAACAGGAGCAATGGTAGACATACCTTTGTACTCGGTTCCAATGCGGGTCATGCTCCAGTTTCCCCATGCTTCCAGTAAATCTTTTACGTGCCTGCTCATCTCCCCTCCGGCAAAATGTGAATAGAGGCATGGTCTTAATGCCCTGCGTTGAATGTTGGTTTCTTGATTACGCTAATTCCCAAATGGTGATAACCAGTTTCCCGCCCTTAATGATTTCCTTTCGCTCAACGTGCAACACATCTATCTGAGCATCATCAATTATCAACCCGCCATGACAGAGTGCATCAATCGGTGCTTTCATCAGGTTATCTAAATCTCGCTTACGACGGTCAGGTGGATACACCCCTATCTCAACCCCTAAACGTTGCGATAATCGCTTACAAAGCTTTTGATGCAGGATTTCTGCAACTACCGACTGGCGGTATAATCTCCCTTTTGCGGTGATGAAGTGTTTGTGTTTTGCGTGATACCAGTAGTGATTTACGGAAGGAGGGAAAGGAACGGTGATTTTAAATTTTTCCAATATTATAAGTTTCCAAATGCGATTAATAACCAAAAAATAATGCAGAAAACAACGCGCTGAATACGAAGCGAAGCCTAAACCCCTTTCTACAGAGCAAATCCTTGATTCCATATTTAACAAGCAAGATGACACCGTTAATACGGTTGTATCACTCACTCTCAATCTGAAAGACAAAAAGCCTCAGCCTTCATTTGATAACTGTTGCTTATCGAATACTTATCTCTATTCTGCAAGAAAATACTCAAAAATCCGAAAATCAAATTTCATACAGACAAAATGATTTGATAGTTTTTGCAGCAATCCTAACGTGAGTTCATGGTAAGACCTAACTAAATGAATAGTATAAAACTAGACTTAAGTTTAAGGTGACTTAATAAGTATTTTGAGTTAATTTAGACTTTTCATACGAATAGCAACAGCATAAAAAGTAAACTGAAAACTTTTATATTGACTTCAGAGTAATTACTTAATTTTAAAAAATATATTTATATAGGGAAATATTATGTCAATATCAGTTCAATCCAATCTAAATTCTTATTCTTTATTTACTAGAGAAATTGGCGATAAATATATTCAACAAGCAGAGAATAGTTCTTCAAAAGAAGATGCTACACATCTGGATATATTTACTAAAATAAAAGACTGGTTTTGTGGAACAAAGACAGATGAAGTTTTGGGTCTACTTTATGACTTGACTCATACCCCAGACAATCAGTCCGATATTGAATCATCTTTGCAAAAAGCAGAAGCTTTTTATAAGTTGAAGGAAATTAGTCCCGCAAAACATCAAGATAAATTTCAGGCATCTATTATAAAAAATGAAGCCAGTAATGATTATACATTTAAATACTCTATAAAAGGGGCGATGGAAGAAAGAGCATTTTCCTACGGAAATACTATAGATAATTTCATCCCTTTTCTCCGACAAAATGACGACAAAACTCATTTTAATGAAAGATTAGGAAATCTCTGTAATAAAGGTAATCCTGATAATACATGGATATATGACTTTTTTGATTCTCACCAAGAAATAAAAAAATCTATGCATAATAACAGTGATATGTGGACTGGACCAAATACTGAGGGTTATATGGATGATGCGTTTGACTTAAATGAAAGTCCGTATCTCCGTTTACAGGATGATCCTTTGCAGCCACACGTAAGTATTTTTGAAACCAAAATGAAGTACTGAGATACCCCCTTCTCAGTTCTAGAACTTGAATATAATTTACCATTTTCAGTTTATAAATTTGATAATCTTTATTTCAATTCTGTTAGTTCATCTTTAATTGAAGACAATCTTCAAGGATATTGATAAAAAAAAGATGAGTTCATTAAAAATGATTAATTACCAATGAAAAATATTATGTAGATTATTCAAAAATAGAAATTTAAATGGTTTATTCACAATAAGATTATAATGGCACACTAAGTTTGGTGTGCTCCTCTTACTTCATTATTTTAAATATCTTTAGGATGTCCTACACTTGAATCCATAAGTTTCAGATAATAGTTATCCCTCCCGATGGGCTGGGAATTTATAAATCTCCCAATTTCAGGGAGGCCAGGTTGTTAAAGAGCGGTATAAATTAGTTCGTTTTTTGCTTGATGTTGCTTGACGGAAAAGGTTTCACTTCCTCAGCTTCAACTTTCCCGTCATCATGGATAAGAACAGTAATTCTTCTTCTCATACGGAGCGCTTTACTTATACCACTTTGGTATAAACCTAGCGCTTTAGCTGTTTTTCCTTGTCCATGCAATTTTACGTATTCAAGTAAAGATAATCGTTTCATTAAAATCTCCCTTGGTTTGTTTTTATTATCACCTGAAGAGATTTTATTGTCAACACCGCTAAAGGTTTGAAGTTATTCCTCTAGGTGATAAAATTATTTACATGAAAAAGAAACCATTAAATCAAGAACAGCTAGCTGATGCTAAGCGATTAAAAGCGCTATTTAATGCGAAAAAGAAGGAATTAGGTTTATCTCAGGCCGTAGTTGCTGATCACCTTGGAATTGTACAAAGTGCGGTAAATTCTTTGCTAAATGGTATTAATGCACTTAATGCACGCAACGCTGTTGCTCTTGCAAAATTATTAAGAGTGTCTGTAAATGACTTTAGTCCATCTATTGCAAAAGAAATAGCTATGATGTATCAAACTGTAGATGTAAATGATCCAAACATGAATTTAGTCCATGATTTATCGCAACAAGAAAAAAATTTATTGCAAATGTTTAATGAGTTACCACAAAAAGAAAAAGATAAATTTATAAGTCAAATTAATTTGAGAAAAAACGAACTTGATCAGCTTTATGAAGAAATGAAAGCCGTTAAAGAAAAGAAAGCTTGTTAATTTTTTATCCCTCCAGTTTATATATTTTTTTATCTTAAAATCAGTAAATTAGATTTCTTCCGAATAAAATAATCTCTTGCGGTGTTTACTTTTAAATCTTTTAAAGTGATACTTATATCCATCAACTCACTGCAACAGGCAAACGCCAAGACAATACCACGAGTTATCTTAAGCCGAGCCAGACGTTGCCAAGTAGCCAGCCTGAGGCATATGAACATGAAGGCAAGTGACGACAGTTAAGCAGTACCGCTCTTTAACACCCTTTCGCTGAAAAAGCGAACCATAAAACACCCAAACAGTCGGTTTTGGGGTGTGTGAAATAACCAAAATACAGTCATTAAGTTAAAAACCAACACCAGGGAACTACCAATATGACTGTAAATATAATCCGGATACCTCCGGCACACACCACCAAAACCCATTGTCAGGAGGTAATATGTGTAACTTTCATGGTTATGATAATGCTCGTAGTCGTCGACATGAGCGTAGAAGAGCCAAGCAAGCAGCTTATGAATATAACAAAGCACTTAATATGGCATTGAAAGCAGCGTTAAACCCATCTAAGCAATCGAATCAACAAACAACTCCAGACACCAAACGCCCTGTTCTTTCACTAAAAAGAAAAGTGATGAGTCGTGTTGAAATAGCAATATCAATTCGTCCTACTAAAGTTTATGACGCACTCAATAATTGCTGTTTGCCTAAAGTGGCTTTGTATTCAGTCAAACCGAAACATTCTAGCCCTATTCTAATTTCTGGGGAATTCACGGCCAGAATTTAACATTACTGTTTCAATTTACTTACGGGCGCCAAATAAGAGGATTTACATATATGACAAACAAGGGTTGCAATACGAGGACCAATACCAATCTTGGCCTCAACAGATTGTATGCTAAGCACCGACGCCTTACCAGACTCATAACAATGAGCACAAAAATAGGAATATTTTCCAACGGAATCGGAAGAAAGCTCCTTGCGATAGAAGATAGTTCCAATCATCGGGCTCCATGCTTCATACTCAAGAGACTCAGAAGCCCATTTCTCTTTGTCAGCATTTTTTGCTTGTGCTTCAGCGAGAGATTGCTCAAGGAGAAGTATAGACTTTTGTTTCTCGTTAATAGCCTCAAGTAACTTTGTGTTTTCCGATTGTATATCGTGGAGTTTTCTATTTATTTCGTAAATAGCATTATCAATTTCAGATTGATTCTTTGCATCATTAATTACTTTAAATAGAGCCAAACTTTCTTTGATTGCTGCAATCGCAGCAGGAATTTCACCAAACATAACAAATCACTTTCTCAATTCGTTGAGGTGAATTGATTATACATGATTTCATTCGTTGGGGAACGATGAAACCACCGAGCCTGATGTGGTGAAAAGACAGGCAACTAATCATATTTGCAATCTTTCATTGCAATAACAGGTTCAAATGGGAAATTTAAGAGGATAAACAATGACCACCAATTGCGAAGATGAAAGAATTACATTCAAACAAAATTCTGATTGTATTAGCCAATACGCTGATCACTTTGGCTATTCGTCTTTTGGAGATACAGGAAACAGAATAGGGTCAATATCATTTTTTAAGCATATAACTGAATGGGTTGATAATGAAAAAACGCAACTATCAAGAGAAACTATTGCAAATATCAGGATGCCTGAAGAACAATTTCTAAGGCTAGCTGAATATATTCTGGAGCAACATGAAGAATCAAAAGATAACCAATAATAAAAGTCGCCCTATTCTGAAATCTGTTGATGTAACGGCAAGTAATTAAAACGCAGAATATGATGGAACACAAATAGCATCATCACCAAGATAATCCATTAAATAATTGGAATCACAGCTATGACAAATAGAGGTAGAAAATATTTTTCCATTATAATTAGTCTTGCCTCCCGTTGGTTGAAGTATCGATATTACTCTATTTTGGTAGCAGTGTGCACAAAGATAGTGAAGATTGACCTCATCATTAGCCGAAAGCTTAGACCGATATACTATCGACCCCGCCGGAGTTTTATGCATTTCATAATTAGCAGACTGGCTTGCAAGCTGTGAGTTAAGCATCTGTAAATCTGTAATCTTTTCTCTGAGTTCTCCAACCGCTTGATTAATGATCACTGTATCTCGATTGCCAATAATAACTTTCAGAAGGTCATAACACTGCTTGGTTAAAGTCACACCTGATAATAAATCCATTTTATAATCTCTATCACTGTAGGGGTGAGATTATTTTAGCTTATTTCTCTCTGTAGGGGTACAAGAGAAACCACTGCCGCCTGAAGTGGCAAAATAATCAGGCAATCAAATCAATTTAAGGATGTGTGAATGCGGCTATGCGCTCGTGGGACAGTCAACACACTATAAATTATCTTTCAAATAGCTAAATATAGTTTGATTGCGTTAACCCGTCCGTGATGACTGTAATCGGACACCGAGAGGCACTCGGCACACATCCTACCTTTCCAGCAAATGTTAACAAGGAGTACACATGATGAGATTGGACAATCCACGCATTGTCACGGCAAAGCACCCAAATATGGGAAATCTGGTTGGGGTGACTAATGGCAGTCGTGATTTAAGCGACTCAATATACTTAAGCAGCATTGATATTCGTGATGATGACGACATGGAAACAAAAACTTTCAAAGAAATTATACAGTGCTTAACAAAAGAAAATAAGCGTCTTAAAAAAGAGAATTTAAGACTAATGAAGATACATCGTGAAATTGGCGGGCTGTGCAGGACTTGAACCTGCAACATAGGGATTAGAAAAATTTTAGTATTGCCGTTGCCGCACTAATAGTCACAACGATTACACCACCAAGTTTTAAAAGTAGTCCAGTAGCAATATGTTCGACATCTTTACGGACTAGTGCTATCTCAACCGATAAGTCTTTACGAACTTCTGTTATTTGAGTAGTTAAATCTTTACGTACATCTTCTAAATCTCTCTTGGTGGCTACATCAGCAACCTCATGTGACTTACGTACAGCAATAGAAATTGCTTTAGCCTGCTCTTTTGGCAAACCCGCATTCTCTAATGTTTCTGACAAATTCTTGTGTATCAAATGCAACCTGACCCATAGGGAATCCTCCTTTTTGGTAAGTATAACTCAACATTAACCATTGACGAAAGAAGAAATTATGCGCTATAGTTTATCTGCATCTGATAAATCAGGTGTCGGGATTAGCGTTCCGCGAGATACAACCGCGACAAATGCACGCCGCGAGCGTGTTTTTTTATGTCGTAATCTAGCTGCAATTCAATGGTGGGCTGGATGGTGCAGCTGAAAAGCTGGCCGGTTGGTTGTATCCGGTAACGCTAACTCCATTCAGTTCACCACCAATCAAAGATTAGCGTCTTTTGGTGGTGAGTATTTTAAACAACCATCGGAGGCTACTATGGCCCTTCCAGTATTGTCAGAAACTTTATACACTGAGGAACCTCGTGTTTTCATTAACGATGGCAAGGTTTTAACTACATCATTAAACGTAGCTGCTTACTTCGGCAAGCTGCATAAAAACGTTATTCAAAAGATAGAATCTATCGATTGTTCAAAGAATTTCACTAAGCTTAATTTTCAGCTCAGCGAATATATTGATAGTACGGGTCGGAAACTTCCCATGTACGAAATGACCAAAGATGGGTTCGTATTCTTGGTAATGGGATTTACGGGCAAAAAAGCAGCTGCATTTAAGGAAGCCTATATTGCTGAATTCAATCGCATGGAAGCTGAATTAAACAACTCAATCGCTGTAACTGGTTCAACCAATAAAGTTCTGCTCACCTTACTTCCTAATGGCAAAGTAGATAGCGCAAGAGTGATTCATGATAATGAATATGTCGCTTCACTAGAGTCATTGTTCAAAATTGGCCGTCGCGCTGGTTATATGATTATTCATAAAGATGCATTAATCAAAAAACTATCAGAATAGCTTAATTTTCCTCAAGCACGTCTCCGTTTCAAACGGAAGCGTGCACCACATTAATAAATACCAATATTCATTAATCAATTAACTTTGAGGGATACCCTTATGCAAAATTTAATTAATATCGAAACAAAAAACATCAACGGCGCATTAATCCAGACGGTTAATGCCCGTGATTTACATGCGTTTTTGGAAATCGGTAAAGATTTTACCACATGGATAAAAGATAGAATAAAGCAATATGCATTTGTTGAAAATCAGGACTACATAATTGTAGAAAATTTGAGCTCCCCAAAATCGGGGAGTGCAAAATCTCGCCAACGTCCGATGAGCGACTACCATATTTCCCTCGATATGGCCAAAGAGCTATCAATGGTTGAACGTAACGAAAAAGGTAAACAGGCCAGACTGTATTTTATTGAATGTGAAAGACAGGCAAAAACGGCTACCCATGTTATTCCACAAACACTTCCTGAAGCGCTAAGGCTTGCCGCTGAAATGGCCGAAAAGGTTCAACACTTATCGTTAGTTAATAAAGAACAGCAAACCGAAATCGATAGTTTGAAAAACCTGTTCCAGGTGGGCATGTCACCTGTCCAGTTTTGCAAACAGCTTAATGGCGTAAACATTAATCAAGTCAACCTTTTTCTACAGGAGCGTCATTTTCTCTACGATGCAGAAAAGGATATCTACAAGTCTCATGTCTGGCGTGTGCATTCTTATGCAAGAGATAAATATTTAACCGAATCCCCCTTCATCATGACAAACGATTACGGGCAACGTCAGTGTTACAAAATCGTTCTGCTAAAAAAGGGGGCTTCATGGCTATATCACCAATACCTCAAAGGTAAGCTACCCATGAAAAAAGACTGGAACGGTGAATTCACTCACAACAAATATAGTCAGGTGGCCTAAGATGACAATGAATCAGGACGTTATTATCGCGCGTATCATTGCCGCATCCAAAGATATTTTTGCCTGTGAAAAAGCCATCGTGACGCTGAAAGATATTTATCATTCGGCCATACGTCAATATTTGATTAAAAATGGCGACCCCAGAGCACATTGTGGTTCACTTAGCCCAGAAAAACCGGAATACGAAGGCGTCATCAAATATACAAATCGCCACTATAGGGCGTTAATGAAGAAAAAGCGTGAACTCTATAACGCGCATCGTCGCCACCGCAGAGCAACACAGGCACTACTCAAGCATCAATCAAAGAAAACGGACGAATAAAGACCGGATTCTACAAATTAATCACATCTGAATATCAATTAAGGGTTAAAAACATGAACCAGCTTAAACAGCAGGAGCTTCGCTACGTCTTAAATAGTGACAGTTTCGTTAAAAAAGATTCCATAAAAATCATCCCCACCTTGCTAATCATCGCGTTGGCAAGCCTCGTTTTATTGTTAGCAAGATAGGAAGTGATATGAACCCTTACGCCATGCAAGATTACGGGTACGAACAACAGCAAGAAATTGCTTATTGGGAAGACAGACTGGACGACGAAATCAGCGAACTTGTCCAGCCTGTTTATGACTGCCTACCTTCCTCCGTCATGAGAAAACTCAGTAATGAGGATTTTGACGATATCTGGCAGGCGCTGTTTGACCATTTCAAAAATGAGCACATTCATCGATACAAAGCAATTCGAGCGCCTAAGAGGAAATATCTATGAGCGAAATACAACATACCGAAAAAGAAAAAAGTTTTCAACAGCAAGTTTGGGAAACGCTTTCTGCCATTAATGTTAACGAAAAAATAGAAAAGAAAAACGGACTTTCTTATCTCTCATGGGCATGGGCGTGGGGCGTATTAATGGCACACTACCCAGAATCTTACTATGTCATTGAACCCATGAACTATAACGATGATGGCAGTGCCATGGTGTCATTAACCCTCACCATTAAACAGGGTGATAACGAATTTCCCCGCAAAATGTGGTTACCCGTTATGGATTACCGGAATCAGGCGATTTCTAACCCTAACGCCGTTGATATCAACAAAGCGCTGATGCGTTGCCTCACTAAAGCCATTTCGATGTTTGGATTAGGGTTTTATATCTATGCCGGTGAAGATTTACCCGAACAGGAAAAAGTCGTGATACAACAAGAACAGGCACAACAAAAAGCCCGTTACGAGCAATTAATCAAGGAATTAAAAACCGCAGCAAAAGGGGGTGTTGAGTCGATGAAAACCCATTGGCAACAGTTAACACTAGAAGAGAAAGAAATTATTGGCGAAGAAAACAAAATGGCGATTTATCGCAATATTGCAATGAAAAATGAGGCTCATCATGAAGCAGAAAACGGACGAATGGTTTCAGGCAAGACTGGGGAAAGTCACCGCCAGCAATTTACACAAGGTGTTATCCAAAGGCAAGGGGACAACACAACGAAACTACCTCATGCTGTTAGTCTGTGAAACCCTGACCGGACGACGAGAAGAAATTAAAACCAGTCAGGCGATTGAACGAGGCATTGCCCTCGAGCCTCAAGCCAGAACACGATATTGCCTTAATGAGTTTGATGTCACGGTCACCGAAGTAGGCTTTATTCCCCACCCGACTATTGCGCTATTTGGCGCCAGTCCTGATGGCCTGGTTAATGATGATGGACTTATCGAAATTAAATGCCCCAACACCACTACCCACATTGAAACCATTATTACAGGAAAACCTAAATACGAATACCTGTTACAAATGCACGGCCAAATGATGTGCACAGGCAGAAACTGGTGCGATTTTGTCAGCTATGATGACAGACTTCCCCCCAACCTTGCTTACTACAAAATTCGAATTATCAAGGATGATGATTTAGTTAACAAGATTGAACAGGCCGTTCAAATTTTTATTGAAAAATTAAAATCAGAAATCAACAAAATTAATCAAAAAGCGGAGGCAACATGGCAAACCAGAATCAGTGTCACTTTACCGGACGCATCGGAAAATTAGAAGTCCGCTATACCCAGGATAAAATTCCCATCACCGTATTCTCTCTTGCTATCAGTAAATCAAGGAAAGATGACAGAGGCCAATGGATTGATGAGACCACATGGATAAATTGCAAGGCATTTAAGCAAAATAGCCGAATATATCAATAATTATGCACAAAAAGGCACATTTGTTCGTGTCACTGCCGCCTACAAGGAAAATAAATGGACAGACAAATCCGGTCAGCAAAGGATATCACCCGAATTTTTAGGTATTGAGCTATAGGGAACACTTTATAATTAATACCGCAATTTTTTAGTTAATTATCTAATTGATCTGCTTAGATTTAAAAAAAATTATTCATCACACTATTTATTTTATCTGAAAAATATGGCTAGCATAGGGAGCTACTATTTCATTTTCCAAAATAATTTTACTTTAAAAATAAAGGTATCTCATGAAAAAATTAAAAATAGGTGTATTTTTTGATGGTACAGGAAATAATGCATACAATACTAAAAAAGACATTCCTGAATCCGAAAAATATTTTACTAAAAGTACAAATAAACTAAACGAATATGAAACTGATGATCAAATTACTAATGATTCATTTTTAAAGCAATTAAATGAAGAGTTCAAGTTACCGAGAACCTATTCAAGTACTGAAAGGCTAATTATACCGGAGGTTAAGCAATGAAACTTAGCATCATCAAACTATTAATCACAACATTGCATATTTATCAGTGCAGCGTTCGCCTTCGAATGGTAGTTGGTCACATTGCACATACCGATGCCTGGCTCATTGACCCACAAATCAGGTTTAAACGTGGTGAATTAGGCAATATTCATTTAAGCGGGCAAGAGATAATGGTTATTGGCATGATGATAGTCCCTGCACTTATCGTTGATTTGGTAGTTTCCTTGACACATTGAAGAAATAGTTACAGAACAAAGAGGTCATTACCCAGCTAACCTATTCCACTTAATTAATACCCATTCATCAATTTTAATATTGAAGGATAGCTATATGCAATATTCAAGTATAGAGAGAATTCCAGACAATTTAAAAAAACTTAATGAAAATGCAAAATTACAAGTCGATAAAATGTTTAAAGGAGAAACTGTGGAAAGTTTAATTGACAACATTACCGCGGAATTAGGGAATAAATATATTCATTCTTCTCATTTTTGGGATGAAAACCCTTCAAAATATATAGCCTCACAACACAGTTTTTTAGATACAATAACACTGAATCTTTTACTAAGTAACCGTCCTACAGATGATAACATTCGAACAGAATTTGATTCTTACGGTAAGACTCTTGTAGAATAGCGGGTTTCAGGAAATCCTTGCTACTAAAATGGAAGCAGCAACAAGCGAACGAGTGTGAATAATAACTAGTAGTGGTAGGCTTCACAGGCAAAAACTGCTGCCTTCAAAGAAGCCTACATTACTGAATTCAACCGCATTGAAGCTCAACTGAGCAATTCTATCGCTGTAATCGGAACAACGAACAAGGTTATGCTCACCCTACTCCTTAATGGGGCACTCCTTATTCATGACAACTAATATGTTGCATCACTCGATACCCTATTCGAAATTGGCCATCGAGCAGGTTATATGATTATCCATAAAAGATGAGCTAATTAAAAAACTCTCTGAATAACTGACCAATTCCACTTAATAACATCAATACTCATTCATCAATTAACATTGAGGAACTTCTGTATGCAAAATTTAATCAACATCGAAACAAAAAACATCAACGGCGAATTAATCCAGGCGGTTAATGCTCGTAATTTACATGCGTTCCTTGAAGTCGGGAAAGATTTTACCACATGGATAAAAGACCGTATTAACCAATATGGATTTGTTGAAAATCAGGACTACATAATTGTAGAAAATTTGAGCTCCCCAAAATCGGGGAGTGCAAAATCTCGCCAACGTCCGATGAGAGACTACCATATTTCCTTCGATATGGCGAAAGAACTTTCGATGGTTGAACGTAACAAAAAAGGGAAACAGGCAAGACAGTATTTTATTGAATGCGAAAGACGGATTTTACAGCCGTCATTACCGGGTAATTACATCGAAGCATTAGAAGCCCTGGTTATCTCTGAAAAGGAAAAATCGGTTATTACTGACCAAAGAGATGAAGCACTTCGGACAAAATCACAAATCAGTCGCACTCGTGAAGCTTCTGCAATGGGCAAACTTAGTGTGGCTACGCGTAAAAATAGAGAACTTACCGAACGACTAGGAGAAAGTGTTCAACATGCCACCATCACAGCCGTAAAGAATGCCACAGGGAAAGAATATAAGTTTGCTCCACTTCGTAGATGGTGTCGTGAGAACCAGGTGGAAGCGACCGAAGTACCGGATATTCGCTATGGTCAGGTTAAGTCATGGCCTGCTGAATCATGGCTACAGGTATATCATCGACGTATCATGCCAACGTCCTGAAATTGCGCTTGATGTTCTGCTCGACCAGCGCAGGCTAACACCAGGTGGCTGTCCACTCCGAAACAATGCTATTCAATAACCTAAAAGGAATAAACACTGTAATGAATAACCGGATCCATGAAAATACCAAAACCAACGTTACATCATGTAAAAGCTGGTATACAGGTTATTTATCATGGTGAGATGATGAAAATAATTAGATTGAAGGAGAAAAAATTAACAAACAAGAGGTTGATATATCAATTTGATACCGATGGAGAAAGTAAAACATTAACCGGAAATGGCGGCAAGAAAATCACTGTATTAGAAAAAATAGACGACTTGCATAAAAGTAAAAGCTGGTATGTTTAGGAGATGAAGTGAAGTATGACCTGATACTCCCAGACCCACCCTGGCAATACCAAAACAAAGCATCAAACGGCGCAGCAAATAAATCCTAATACTCTTCCCCACAAATCATATGCCCTGACCTAACAAAGCACGAAGATAAACTTTTCGCTCTTCGTTATTGGTTTTCTGTGGGGCAATGAAGCGCCTGAGAATAGTGTGAGTTTTTGAATGAGGATAAATAAACATGATTACTTTAGCGGAATGGAACGCTCGAAGGGACAGGCCACGCCGAATGGATACCGTCAGAATTTGGGCAAGAAATGGACTAATTCAGCCCCCACCCATCAAGGACGGTAGAGAATACCTTGTCGAAGAATACGCCGTCAAAGTCAACAGTCTTAACGAAATTAGCCATCAGAGTTTGTTATTACGAAGGATAGGTCATGACCAGAACCAGAAAAATAAAAAATCGGGATTTGCCCCCTAACCTGTACAAAAGAAACGGGTATTATTCCTATAGAGACCCGCGTACACGGAAAGAATACGGTTTGGGTAGAAACAAAGCCTATGCAATTAACGAGGCTATCAGTGCGAATCAGTTATTGCTCAATACAGACAAGGTAAAGCCTTTGACAGAAAGGATTGATGGACAAGGAACTGTCTATTTTCATGAATTTTTAGATAGATATGAAGAAATATTGAAAACAAGGGGATTAAGGGAAAAAACATTAAAAGACTATCGACAGTAGAATAGGTAGTAATCAGAAAAGGATTTCTAGATGCACCGATACAAAATATAACCACAAAGAATAATTAGCGGATTTTCTTTAGCTCATCTATCAATGAACGATAAGACATAACAACTGCGAAACTAATGCGCAGCTTATTAAATGATTGTTTTCAAAGAAGCAATATACATTGGGCGTTAATACAAATAAATCCAGTTATATCAAACAAAGACATCCAAAAATAAAAATACAAAGAGCAAGATTATCTTTAGACGATTTCAATACTATTTTGGGTTTAATAAATAATGACCACCATTGGTTAACTCTCGCCATGAAATTAGCTTTAGTGACAGGTCAAAGAGTATCTGATGTCATCTCAAAATAAAATATAAAGATATTCATGATGGGAAATTATGGATAGTTCAACAAAAAACAGGAGCAAAAATAGCAATACCTCTTGATATTAAACTTTACGGAATAAAGTTGTCAGAGACTGTTGCAGATTGTAAAACTAATTCGGAGTTTGTCATTAATAATAATGGAAATAAAATTACAGGAGAAAGGATATCAAAAGAATTTAGACGATTTAGAGATATTTCTCAATTAAAATGGAAAGGTGAGCCACCCTCTTTTCATGAAATTAGAAGTTTATCTGCTAGACTCTACACTGAAAAAATGGGTAGCGGTTTTGCTCAAAAGTTGCTTGGACATAAGTCGGCCGCAATGACAGCTAAATATCAAGATGATA